>JAKSDI010000151.1 GCA_022360175.1 Chitinophagales bacterium | reverse complement strand
TTTTTTATGATGGTAAATGCCTAATGCAGGTTTTAGAAATAGTGTTTTGTGCTTAATTCGAGTTCCTTTTTTACGCTCTTTGGTTTTATCCCATTTCCTCATATTAAACTGGCTGCCAACCTTTATCCCAGGGTGGAAAGCATTGTACCCCCAATAAGCTATTGAAATAGGAATTTGTTGATGAGAGGTTTCCTGTGCTTCCAAGTTGAAGCAAAGAAGAGAAAATAAAATAAGAATGAATTTTTGCATCGTCGGATTCTTTTGATGCAAAGAAAAGCCAGGAGAAGCTTGGAGAAAATCGCTTTCTGCCGAATGGGGGTTATTATCTGTTTAATTAAGATGATTTCGGGTTTAATCTTTGTTTGGATTGAACATATAGCAAAGTAAGCATCTGTTTTCACTGCCTGGATGTTGAACAGAAGTACCTCACTTAATTACTATTATTCGTAAGCCTGTTCTTTATGTTTGAAGATGTACTGAACTGCCTTAGGGTAAAAAGCAGTTTGAATTTTCCTCAATAAGAGATCAAATATAGTTAGAGGTTTTGATCATGGAGATTTTTTCTTAATCCCTGCATATACTACAAAAACTTGGTAGATGAGAAGGTGAGGCTTCCCGGCCTTCCCAATAGCAATTGCCCCAAAGGCAGGCGATCCGCCAATAAACATTAATATTCCCTCTTTATAATCAATAACGGTTTTAGTTCCCCATTCCACTATTGCTTATACACCTTTTAGCATTAATTCAATTCTTTTATTTTCTCTAACATTTCTTTTGCATTATTGTTATCTGGGTCTAATACCAGAGATTTTTCGTAATTTTCTTTTGCTAAATCATATTGTTGATTCATATAGTAAGCTTCAGCAAGGCTATCAAATGCATTAGATGAGTTTGGATAATCCTGAGTGTATAATTTCAAAATGGCTATTGCTTTATCATTTTGATTAAACGACAGATAATGATAAGCTGCGTTATTCAAGCCTCTTTCGAAATTGATTTCTTTATTATTGCTTCTTTTTTGAAGATATATTTCCATTGCATCATCATAATTTTTTAAAATAAAAGCAAGGCGAACCTCTTCATTCAACATTCTATCTTGCCTTATTAAACTACTATCTGATAAGCCTGAAATATAAGTGATAGCATCGCTGATAACAGGCCTCCTTTTAAATCCATTTGATAAAATAATAATCGTTAAATCTTTGTCAATGAATTTCATAAATGCACTTACCCCTCCGCCTGCAAAACCGTAGTATTGTTTTCCTTCAGGCCCATAAATTCCCCAGGTATACCCAAAGGGGAAGTCGTTATTTTCATAATCAAAAGGAGACATCATTTTACGCTTTGTTTCAGGTTCAATCAACTGATGATTGTCCAACTTAGCATTCCAGTCTAATAATGTATTCAAACTGGTGTTTAGTCCATTGCCTGCAAGTGAACGGTTTCCAGCTTCATAGGTGGTTATTTCGTAAGCATTATATTCTTTATTGTACTGATATTTTGAAACTCTATTACGATAATCAACCAGGCTATTAGAAGCAAAAATCACTTCATTACTCCTATTTTCAAATTGATTTTTTTTGACAAAGCTTTCAAAATTTTGACCTGATACTTTTTCAATGATTAATTGAAGCAACCAATAGTTGGTTTGACTGTACTCGTATTTATATCCTTCTTCAAAATGCAATGGTTGTTGGCTTAGCTCAGTCATCAATTCTTTATCAGAGCGTTCTTTGCTTACATCTTTGTATTCTGGCAATCCAGAAGAACACGTTAACAAATGTTCTACCCTTATATTTTGCCAGGACGCTGGAAGATCATCGATGTACTTAGAAATAGGATCATTTAATGAAATCTTTCCGGCTTCTATTAGTTGAAAACTTGCAACAGCAGTAATCAATTTTGTAGTAGAATACAATCTAAATAAGGTGCTATCAGTTACAGGAACAGCATGAGCAATATTTGCAAGGCCGTAATTTTTCTTATGAAGTACCTGATTATTTTTCACTACAGCAACTGCCATTCCAGGAATTTCATCTGCTTCGATTAGAGCTATAAGATATTCATCTATTTGTTCATTAAGCGGTCCTGTTTTTTCAGGTATATTATCCGCTACTTCCAAACAGGAGTTTAATAGTAATAGACTGCTGAGAAATAATAAAAAAATGATCGTTCTGCTTTTCATTTCAAGTGTTCGGATTAATGATTTTAATTAAGAACTTGAATTTTAAATTCAGAGAATGTCCCCCTCAGCCCTGCGGGCAGCTCCCCCAAGGGAACACAGCACTTATACACCTTTAGAAGACTAGATCCCCAGAGACTAAAAAAACAACTTAAAAATCTAAATATCAACACCTTAACAACAAAACTCAAACCTCTTCAGGTTTTAAATTTAGTCCTTTGGCTATCAGCCAAATTGCCAATACGCATTCTTGAAGGACAATAGGAGCCGAAATCATTCCATATGCTGTTGAGATTACATCAATTAATTGGTACAGTAATAAAAAGCTACCTAGCATAAGTAGTAGATTACCAATGATGCCCCATAATGATAACCAGACAGGTATATATTTTCCTTTATAAAAGATATAGTAAAGGATTAAATTGCCTAATCCTGATGCTAACATGACTCCCAAATGATTCGTGTAGTCTCGTAATGATTTTAATAAATCACCCATTGTCTGAAAGAACAATAAGTCTGGATTTGTTTGACTTAAATATTCCTGACTTAAAAGGACAAATATTGGGAGTAGTATTATGCCTATTAACTGAAATGTTCCAGCTATCATTCTAAATCCTACAAAGCCAATAGAAAGTGATTGGCTATAAACGCTCAAAAAAGGATATAGTAAAAGTGAAAACCCAATATAAATTGGTACTAAAAAAAATTGGCAAGTTGCTCCGGCTAAAACTTGAATCCTATTAGGGTAAACTTCTTTAAGATAATCTTCCCCTTCTATCGAAGGAATAATACTTAACACACCTACAACGATCCCAAGAATTATCAATATACCAGCAATTCGAGAAATATGCTTATTCTTAAATCTCATGTATACAAAAGTAGGCAGTAATAAATTCCGCTCCGTTGACTTTGGTTAAGAAATCATTTTTTGTCGACTATTCGTTTCTTAATTCGGCTTAATGATTCTGGTTTAATCCCTAAATAACTGGCTATTTGATACTGGGGAACTCTTTGAACCAAGCCAGGCCTGGCCTTTAATAAATTTAGATATCGCTCTTTAGGAGTTGATGTTTTAAATTGAGTAAATGATTCTCGCTCTTTAGTTATTACAGCCTCCGCGATTACTCTGGATAAGGATTCTAATTGAGGATACTTTCGAAATGTTTCTTTTTCCAATTCAGGATTACCTACACTCGTAATCGTATCTTCTAAACATTCCAGATAATAAGTAGATGGAGTTGAGGTTCCATAAGTGGAAGGGGTAACGGCTTGCTCTTCTGTATAAAATTCAATCGTTTTCTCTTCTCCATCTTTGTAAAAGTAACTTCTTATACAGCCTTCTAATATAAAGTAGCATTCATTTGAAATTTCTCCTTCCATAAGTAGAACGGTACCTTTTTTGAAACTTCTAAAAAACGTGCTCTCCTCAATCGCCCTTTCTAACTCCTGGGTGATTACAGTATATTTTGATAAGTATTTTAATATCTTATTACGTGCTACGACAGACATTTATTACTGTTTATTTAGAATAGGATATATGACAAAAATTTATAGAAATAGGTCCATTCTCTTTGATCTTATTGTTAATCTCCCAATTGTTCAAATCTGAATAATTCATTGTCTGAAGGCTCATGTTCCTGCGCCATAATTTCTTCTATTCTTGACGCTATTTCAGGGTATTGTTTCGAAACATCTATCTGCTCTTCAGGGTCTTCCTCTAAATTGTACAATTCAAGGTTTAGATTTCCTTCAAAAATATCTTTTCGCACGCCTTTCCATTTCCCCATTCTTACGGCCTGTTGACCATTATAGCTTGGGAATTCCCAATACAAAAATTCATGCTGCTGCTGCTTAGCTCCCAATAAAGCAGATTTAAAACTTATGCCATCTATTTCCTGGGGGGATGCCACATTCGCCAAATCACATATTGTGGGCATTAGGTCATAAAATGCCGAAATATGATGACTCACTGTACCTGCTTTTATATGATTAGGCCAGCTAACTATTAAAGGCACCCTAATCCCTCCCTCATATACGTATCCTTTTGTTCTTCCATATCCATTTGCAAAAGGTTTGGAGCTTTCGAAAAATTCAAAATCTACTCCTCCTGTATAGGTAGGTCCATTATCACTTGAGAAAATGATAATTGTATTTTCATAAAGGCCTTCTTCCTTTAGCGTTTGGATAAGTTCCCCTAATTGATGATCCAAATAGGTGATCATCGCCGCATAAGTAGCCCTTGGGTATCTATTGGGGAAGTAGCCTTTTTCACCTAAATAAGGTTCTTCATCTCCCAGAATTTCCCGATACTCATCGACGTATTTTTCAGGTGCTTGTAATGGCAAATGAGGCAATGGAGACGCATAGTACATGAAAAAAGGTTGATCTGATTTTGCTTTTATAAACTCCAGTGATTTTTGATGGATTTTCTCAGGAGCATACTCTTCCTGAGTAAACTTCTTATAGCTACTTTCCTGATAAGGATCTACGGAAGCATCTAATTTCGTATGTGGGATAATCATTTCATTCTTTAGTGTATCCTTCTTTGTGTTCTCCCATAAGTGTGGAGGATATAGATTATGAGCCTGGCGTTGACAATTGTAGCCATAGAAATAATCAAATCCCTGCAAATTTGGTATTCCTTTCGTTTCAGGAGCACCTAGTCCCCATTTTCCCAGAATACTGGTTGTATATCCCTCTTGTTTCAGAATTTTTCCCAGTGTCACGGTATTTTCAGGTATAGGGCGTTGTCCTTCAAATGTGGGTATCAAACAGGCATTTTGATAGTCCCATACATCTCCCCTTTCTTTCCACTCGTCATTTCCTCTGATAAAAGCATGTCCTGTATGCTGCCCTGTTAAGAATACATACCTTGCAGGAGCACAAACAGGCGCCCCTGAATAGTGTTGTGTAAAAAGCATGCCGCTTTCTGCCAGTGCATCAATATTAGGCGTTTGTATCTTCTCTTGTCCATACACTCCGAGTTCTCCATATCCTAAGTCGTCAGCAAGAAAAAAGATAATATTGGGCTTTTGGGAAGTTTCTTCACTCGAAGAACATCCAAAACTTACAATTATTATCAGGAAGAATAAAAGGGTATTTCTTTTAGCATGCATTGTCCTATGTATTTATTGGTACCTATACACTTCATGGGGGCCAAAATCAAGCAAATCAATCTTGGCATCATAGCTTCCGCCCAACTTAATTGCCAGCCTTTTTGAAGGCTCGTTGGAGGAATCAATATAACTTACAAGTGAGCTCAAATTCAAAGTTTGGAGTGCATATTTTTTAACTGCTAAACCAGCCTCTAAACCATATCCTTTTCCCTGGGCTCTGGGCAATAACCAATAGCCGAGTTCAGGCTCTGGCCATGGTAAAGAATTCCATAATCCAATCGTCCCGATCAAGTTTCCAGACAATTTTTCGTCAACAGCAAGGTAAGAATATCCATTCAACTCATAATGGCCAATATATGTACTCATAAGCCGCCATGCTTCTTCAGCATTTTTAACCCCTCCAACAAAACGGGCATTTTCCTCATTCTGATAAAATTCAGCTAGCAGGCTATAATCTGAGTGTTTCCATTGCCTGAAAATTAACCTTTCTGTTTCAAGTCCAATCATTTCAAATTCTTTTATTGCCTAATGATCGTTCAAATTTTCCATTTAAAAATTCCTTTAGAGTACATTTTGGCTCCTAGCTTACTATAAAAAGAAATAGCTTTTGAATTGTTACTCTCAACTTCCCATCGTATTGAATTAATCTTATTTGTTTCGCAAATCCCCTTTGCATGCAGCATTAGTTGCTCTCCTACCCTTTTCCCACGAAACGCTTCCAGCACAAATAAGTCGTCCATGTTCATGTAGTTCCCACCATTCCATATTGAATAGTTCCAGGTAAATGAAAGATAGCCTGCAACTTCACCGTTGTATCTTGCGATTAATGCTCCGAATTTTGGGTTTTCATTAAACCCCGCATTCAACATTTCTTCCCTACTCGTTAAAACAAATTGCTCCTGATTATGAAATTTTGCTATTTCATAAATCAACTCGTATAAAATATCAATATCGTCTTTTTGGGCTCTTCTAATTTCTATCATTTCTTCTTGCTTGTAGCTAAATTCCATAGCTATTGTTTGAAGTATAAATTAACATCCTGGACTAGGCCTACATGCCCCCTCCCCTTTTGCACTTACAGGCGCCAACTACAATTTCTTAGTCCGTATTATTACATTTTCTAAACTGTCTAATGGCTTCAGGTTATTTTCCTTTCTATTGATACCACTCCTTATTTGAGAATTCACGATATAGTGATAGTAACCATTCCCTATTTCGCCTGTAGTACTGGAGTCAAACTCATTGCCCGTATCTAAAATTTCAGACCTGGTAATTTTCGTCATAGCTTCATCAAAATAGAACTTTGTGATTTTTGTACTTTGATGCCCTATGAAGTAATCATCATTAATAGCCAATCCATCAATCACTGTAGCATTAATGTTTCCTTCTACCTCTATTAGTGTTGCTTTTTTTGTTTCAATATCTACTTTCACGATCCCTTCATTAGTCGCGACAAACAGAGCGTGCTGCGGTTCATAATACGTAATACCATTTGGGAAACCGAAGTCTCCCAAATCAAGAAAAACGGAGAGTTCATCTGTGTGAGTATCTAATTTATAAATCTTGCCATTGGCACTTTCTGTAGCGTATACATCTCCATTTTTAGCAACGGTCAAATCATTTAGAAAAACTTGCCCTCCCTTAATGAGATCATATTTCTTTATTAATTGGTGATTCTTTAAATCGAAAGACATTATTGTTGTTTTCCATTCATTTTTGCCCGTTTTATTCACTATTGGCGCCAATGCTACATTGACCCAAAGGATCTTCCTTGTATCATCCACTTCCATTCCAATAGGACTCAGGTCTTCAAAAGCTGCCTGAGTTATTATATCTTCTATAGCTCCCTTTGCTGATATCGCAATGATCTTTTGTTTATATATACTGCCTATATAAATTGTATTTGTTGCAGCATTATATCCCGTACCTTCAGGTATCAGGTCTTTTTCAGTGAGAATATAATCCTTAGAAGCGGAGCAGCTTATTATTAGTAGGAAGAGCCATAATAAATGATAAGGTGATCTCATTGTTCAGATTTTATGTTCAAAAACTACTATAAAATTTCAAAATCAATTGATTAAAAATTGTGGGGTTTTCCATGTTAGGCAAATGTCCTGACTCCTTTATCACTTCTAATTGTGAGTTAGGAATACCATCAGCAATCCTTTTCATGCGATCGACACTGAAAAAATAATCTTTTTCTCCGGCAATCATCAAAGTGGGTGTGGCTATATTTTTCACATACGTACTATTGTCTCTCCTTTCTGCACGGCCTCTATGAGATGCAACAGCACCTTCTATTTTAGTTTCTGACATCATTTTGAATAGATGCCGAAACACTTCAGATTCTTTTTTGATTTTACCCAGATTGACGTACTTATGAATATCGCTTTTTGTGTATTCAAGCATTCCAACATCCATCATTGTTTCAGCAAGTTTTAATCTACTGTTATAACTTTCTTCCGTTTCAGCACTGGGCAAGCTTGCACAAATTACAAGAGACTTAACTCTATGCGGAAATAATCTCTGAAATTCAACTATTATTTGCCCCCCCATCGATAGTCCAACAAGGTGTACTTTCTCAATTTGCAATTTATCCAATAATAAAGCTAAATCTAAAGCCTGTTCTTCGATATATATTTTTTCAAACTTATAATCTGTTTTGCCATATCCTTTTAAATCAGGTAATATCAGTCGAAAATTACTTAATGCTTCATATTGATATTTCCACATTGTATGATTAAAAGGATGGCCATGTACTAAAAGAATGATCTCTTTTTTATTAGGGTTCAATTCTTCATAACTCCAGCTTATTCCTCGGATAATTACTTTTTTCATTTTATTACCTTTATGAGAAAATTGTCTCACAAATATATGCATTTATGAGAAAAAAGTCTCACGAAAAACGGAGAAATATAGACTCTGGCAGGATAGCGCAAAAAATGAAAACCCGTGAAAAACTATTATCTGCTGCTAATGCTTTGATGATCAACGGAAAAGAAATTAGCGTTGAGCAAGTTGCAATTGAAGCTGGTGTTTCAAAAGCTACAGCTTATCGTTATTTTTCCAGCAAAGAAATTTTACAAAAGGAAGCCTCATTGCATAGCATTTCAGAAAATAAGGAAGATTTATTTTCCACTTTTGATGAAGCTGATGTAGAGGGAAGATTAGAAAGACTAATACAATATCACCATGACCTTTTAACTAAAAATGAGATTGAATTTCGTTTATTTTTAAGTGCCGTTATGCAGGATTCTGTTCAGAATAATGCAAACTATTCCCGGGCAGGCCGCAGAATTCTATTAATAGAAGAAGCACTTATATCTTTAAAAAAGAAAACTTCAAAAGAGAGATTTAGTAAAGTAGTCAGTTCAATAAGTGTTATTCTCGGGATTGAGTCAATAAGTGTTTTGAAAGATTTATGTGGTATGAACAATGATAATATACTTGAGACCTGGAAATGGATGATTGACAAGATTATTTCCGAGGTATAAATGTTTTAGAACATGTTTAAAATTAATCCTTTCGCTAATATGAACGCCTTACTTCACCGGACTTTAGCTATTTTTCGGTACGTACTTTCCAAGTATGCACCTCAAAATGAGCTTCGCGCGGCTTTGTAATGCATTTCATATTATTCAAAAAACTAAATTTAAACACGTTCTTAGTCTTTGCCTGTTTCTCGTTATTATTGCTCTTTATCAATGAATTCTTCTTTGAAGGTGGAAATAAAATTATCGATGTATTTTTTATGAAGTGCCTCTTTCTTGACGATCAGGTAATGAGTTCGCTTAATGCCATTGGGGCCTATACGCTTGAGCCTCAAGTCTTCCTGTAGCTTAAAACATTTCAACTGCCACTTAGGTACACACATTACCCCCAGATTTGCAGCCACCATAGCCAGGCTAAGTTCTGTATATGGAATGGCAGATATTTTTTGGGGGACGATATCGATTGCTCTCAAGCCATGTTCATATATCGCGACTCCCTCCAAAGGAAAGGAATTAATAATCAAATGAACTTTTGCAAAGCTACTTGGAGCTACATATTCATTTTCATTAAAAAAATGTTCTTTGTGAACTACCACAAATATTTCGTCTTGATATATCTCGATGCTATGCAAATCATCAAAAAGTGGTTTGGAAGTGGACATCATTATATTAGCCTCTCCTGAATTTATTTTAGTGATTATTTCATGTCTTGACCCAATATTTAGGGATATATCGATTTCAGGATACAGAATGCCCATTTTTTGAATAAAGCCCGGCAACTCATGGAAAAAAGATTGGCACTCTACTGCTAATTCAATTTTCCCTTTTGAGCCTTCCTTTATCTGCTCTATTTTGCTAAATCCTTTCTTGATGGCATCAAACAACTGTAAAGACAAAGCATAGAGTTCCTGACCTTCAGATGTCAATATCCATTTATTTCGTTTTCGGCGAAATACTTTAAAACCCAACCTTTCTTCCAGTTCCCGCAATTGATGGCTCAGGGCCGATTGAGTTAAGAATAATTTTTCTGAAGAATTAGCAATGCTACCTTCTTCTGCTATGGTCTTAATGAGTTTGTAATACTTGAGTTCCATACCTACAAAGGTATCTGATTCCTTCCATTTCTTAATTGAAGATATTTCAGCCATCCAACAAATAATGCTCAATCTAATAACTTTCGCCTGCCTTGTTTTGCCAATAGATTTGCTGAAAAAAAATGATGACTAGCAGATTTTATAGGCTCAGTTCTCTTGCCATTCTATTTATCTTCAGTATAAATACTTTATTTGCACAAAGCCAGAGCCTGGTTGAAAAAAGAAAGCACATGGCTATTTCTATCTTAAATGAAGAGAAGCCAGCAATAGATGGCCATCTAGATGATAAAATCTGGCAGATAGGTACATGGGAAACGGATTTCATACAACGACAACCAAATGAAAATGCACCTCCTTCTGAACAAACAGCTTTCAAAATTTTATTCGATACCAGATATTTATACATCGGCATTAGGATGTATGATCAAACTCCAGGTTCTATCAACCAAAGAATGTCAAGACGAGATGGTTTTGAAGGAGATTGGGTAGAAGTTATTTTGGATGGAAATGAAGATTTGCGTTCTGCTTTTTCATTGACAGTGACTGCTGCTGGAGTCAGAGGAGATAAAATCATTTCTATGAATGGAGCAAATGAGGATATCTTTTGGAATCCTATTTGGTCAGCAAAAACGAATATTGATGAGCAGGGTTGGACTGCAGAAATGAAAATTCCCTTTAGTCAATTAAGGTTTGGAAAATCAAAAAGCAAAACATGGGGCTTACAGATTCGTCGAAAATATTTTAGAAATGAAGAGACATCTGTTTGGCAACGCGTTCCGCTGAATGTTTCTGGCTGGGTGAGTGAATTTGGTAAATTGGAAGGGCTTCAAAATGTAGGTGCTCAAAAGTTATTGGAAATCCAACCTTATGTTATAACCTCTCTCAAAACGGTAAAAAAAGACGCCCAGAATCCTTTCAAATCGGAAAATATTAAAAGAATCACTGCCGGAATAGATGGAAAGATTGGTGTAAGCAACGACCTCACTTTAGACTTCACCATCAATCCTGATTTTGGGCAGGTTGAGGCAGATCCTTCCGCTATAGCTTTGGATGGATTTCAGCTTTTTTTTGAAGAACAACGCCCTTTCTTTGTGGAAAATAAAGAGATATTAAATTATCAATTCTCTACTCCTAAAATTGGTAGTATCCATAATAATGATAATCTTTTTTATTCGCGTAGAATTGGAGGAAAGCCACATGCTAATGCCACTCTTTTACCAAATGAATATGCTGATGCCCCCGAACGAACGACTATTCTGGGAGCAGCCAAATTTGGAGGAAAAACCCAAAAAGGCCTCTCTGTTGGTATCCTCGAAGCAATTACGGCAAAAGAATATGCCAGTGTTTCTGATGGAACAACAGATAAAGCAGTCCTTATAGAGCCATTAACTAATTACTTCGTCAGTAGAGTGCAAAAAGATTTCAATAACAGCAATACTTTTATTGGAGGGATATTGACTGTTACCAATAGAGATTTGGACGAAAAGCTGGAACCCTTATTGCATCAAAACGCCACTACCTTTGGCATTGATTTCTTCCACCAATGGAACAATAGAAACTACTATGTAGGGGCCAACCTTGTAACAAGTAATGTTCAAGGGAGTAAGGCTGCTATTCTTAAAACGCAGACTTCCATTCCCCATCTTTTTCAAAAAGTAGATGCCAGTCATGTTAGTGTTAATCCTGATAAAACGTCTTTGACAGGGACAGGAGGAGATATTAAAATCGGGAAAGCTGGAAGCGGCCATTTGACCTTTGAATCCGGATTCACCTGGCGTTCTCCTGAATTAGAACTCAATGATATCGGTTTTATGCGCGAAGCAGATGTCATATTTAACTATACAGGGGTAGACTATAATTTTTTCGAACCTTTTTCTGTATTCAGAAGAGCTACTATAAGCTATAAACACTGGGTATTTACAGACTTTGGAGGAAAACTTAATTATATTGATTGGGATGTAGAGGTTAGTGGTGTATTTAGAAATAACTGGAAGTCTAATTTGGGCTTTTTCTCACAGCCTCATATCTATTCTCGTTCTTTATTGCAGGGAGGCCCAAGAATAAAACTACCGGACCAATATGGTTTATGGTGGGGCCTGGGATCTGACACCAGAAAGCAACTCTCATTTAACTACAATGGCTGGACCAAAACAGGTAATAGTGATAGTTATTTTTTATTGGAAAATAATATAGCGATTACCTATCAACCAATAGATAAATTAAATATATCCTTATCGCCAAGGTACACCTTCATTAATCATCGGTTACAATATATCAATACCGCGCAGACAGGAAATAAACAACGATATATTACTGCTCGTCTCGACCAAAAAACCTTTGGCCTGGCTTTGCGGTTGAATTATACCATAACACCTAATTTAACCATTCAGTATTACGGCCAACCCTTTGTATCATCTGGAAAATATGATGATTTTAACTTTGTTCAAGCTCCTTTAGCCAATTCTCATAAAGAGCAATTAGTTTTTTTTAATGACCGACAAATAAGCCAGAATGCAGGCTTAACAAGCTATATAATAGATGAGAATGAAGATGGCAGCCCTGACTATCAATTCAGTAATCCTGATTTCAATTTCACCCAATTTCAATCTAATTTGGTATTGAGATTTGAGTATAAACCTGGTTCCGAAATATTTTTAGTCTGGTCTCAAAATGCGACTGATTATGGTATGCCTGAGACTCGATTCATTGAGGATATCAATCAACAATTGCTGAAAATTACTCCCAATAATACTTTTTTAATCAAGATGACCTACCGATTTTATTGATCATTATCCAATTCAATCATTGTTTTCAATACGGGAAATTGGATGCGTTTTGCTTGTAAAATATGCCGTTCATTATGATAGACTAAAAATCGTAAAGTATCGCCAAGCCTTAATTTTATAAATTTTGTGAGTGAAATTGCTGTTTTGACTTTACTTAAGTTAACATTCTCTGCTTTGACTAGTAGTGAATCAAGCAATTCCAGTTGTTTGACAAACTGGTGGATAGTAGACAAACTGAGATCAGAGCCTGTCGAATCCATCTGTTTTGTAGCCTTGATTTTCTTAGTATTGGAGGCTTTGATCATATTTACGAAATAATCACCAAGCCAACTACTTTTAAAATGTCCATTATGATAAGTTTTGGCAAGCGATATCCTATTTTCTATTTCCGGTAAGTAGAATTTACCATAGAGGTTTAAATGCTCTATACACTCTAAAATGCTCCAATCTGTAGCACTGGATTTATAGTTCAGCTTTTCAATAGGATAAGTTTTAAACTCCAATACAGATGATAATGCCTTTTGGGTATTATTTCTTAAGTGCCGGATCAATTCTGCGTTTTTTATGCTCATCTTTAATTTGAATTTTGAATCAAAGATCGAGTAATGAATGCTAAAAACTCTTGATCGAAATCAAGATTTTCGAATACGGCTCAACGTCTCTGGATTCATTCTAAGATAAGCTGCAATATATTTTAATGGAACATGCTGAAATAGGTCTGGGCTACGTTGCAACACCCGCTCTAGACGCCTTGCCGGAGCATCTTCAAGTAAATCTAACTCCCTCTCAAGCTGCTGTATAAGTATGGTTTCCAGAAAGCGGGAATAATCATGGCTGGAATCAATGATATTTTGGACAACTGCCCTTGATATAATTTTCACCTTGGTTTGTCTTATCGCTTCAATATAAAGCTCGGAGGGCTGACCATTTAGAAATGAGGAAAGTGAGTTGATGATGGACCCATTGTATCCTAAACGGATTATCTTTTCACCATATTCCGAAAGGTAATAGATTTTCACTGCTCCTTTTTCTATCAAATAAAGATTGTTTTCGATAAGACCTTCTTTAAGAAGAAATTCACCTTTTTTCAAAAGTTTTACTTTCGACTCTTCCTCAAAGGCAATGAATATTTTTTTTATAAAACCAATATTGCTAAGCTTTTCATTCATTTCGTACTAGTTAATTGGCCTAATCTTTTTCTATCTCTTTAAGTAAGTGATCAAATATAGTTTGTGATTCTGATCATGGAGGTTTTTTTCTTAATCAAGGCGAGGGTTCCCGACCTTAGCCGTAGCTAAGGAAGGTGGTTCCTTAAAAAAAAAAAAAAAAAAAAGAACCCATCAGAATTATTAAAATAATATTGATCACTTACTTAAGTGCCAAGACAAATTAAATCACATATTCAAATGCTGTATTCTTTCCTTTCAATCGATCTTCATATGTTTGATATTGGTTTAACACTCTATAGATATTTTTTGATCAAGCTGATTGTAATTTCTGACCAAAGCATTTTAAAATGCCCTGTATTTTGAATTTCAATGAATTCAGCATTTGGCATTAAAATGCTTACTCTTCTTGAATCTTCAATGTCGATCACTTTATCATTCTTATCATGAATAAAAACCACTTTTCCTAGCGTGATATCTTGTACAAAAAGTACCGCTTGTAAATCCAGAGGCTCATAAATTGTCTCTGCTCTAATTAATTTTAAGAATGCAGCTTTTGTTTTGACAGTTAGCCCAAAATGGTTTATGGTATGTTCTATATAATCCTCAAATTTATTCGGTGTTGTAAATACGATTAATTGATCTCCCGAGTATTTCAATTTACTCATTGCCATTAGAGTCATAACACTCCCAATGGAATGAGTCATAATGAGGTCATAATTTTCTCTTTTTAAGAAAATTTCAATGAGTTCTGAAATGTCAAAAAAGTTAGTTCTACTTTTTGAACTATTCCCATGGCCTGGCGCATCAAAACCAATGACCTTATAGCCGCATTTTATCAGTTCTGGTATAATAGCTCCAAAGTTAGAAGATCTTCCTTCCCAACCGTGCACCAGCAGTGCTGTTTTCTTTCCTTCTCCCCATTGATACACAGCAATATCAAATTGCTTGAATCTTAAGTTACTCCTTTTTGTTTTTTCTAAAATGGGTTTTTCAAACGCTCTGAATTTCTTAATACGTGGGTTTGAGATATAATCAAAAGCAATTCTGGCAGTAACATCAGGAGATATTCGTTCAAGTAATCGAACTAAATTTAATCGTTTCATAGATTGATGCTGATCAGAAATAGCATAGCAACAAGAAGTTCACAAGCTACCATTCTCAAATTTTTAGGAGCATAGCTTTTATCAATAAAAATTGAAGTGATCCGGAGCACAGCAGCGCCCAACCACCCAAAACCTAAACAGGCATAAGCATCCAAAGATTGACTGTAAAGAGCATAGGCTGCAAGGCCAAATATCCAGCCTCCATATACAGCTCTAATTTCAGATATCCCTGTTTTGCCTTTAGGTGCGATGGAAGCAATTTTAGCCACTAATTGTGGTTTGATCATTGCTAATACACCAAAAAAAGCTGTGAATAATGCAGCTATAAACGCCAATAGATTATCCATTTCTATAAGTTTAAAAAACAAATATAGAAGAGATACTATTCTTATGCATTGACTTGGGTTAAGAACGGATTTTTGCAGCCATTCTTTTTCTAATTCTGCTCAGGCTTTCAGGTTGTACGCCAATATATTGAGCTATTAAGTATTGAGGTATTCTATTTATTAAACCTGGCCTACTCCTAAGTAAATTGGCATATCTTTCTTCTGGTGAAGCAATCAATAAGGATTCTATTTGATTAAAATTTTCAATAAATAAATTTTCAAAGAACAGCTTTCCGAGTGCATCCCATTGCGAAATTTGTTGAGATAATTGTTCAACTTGAGCATATTTTAGAAGAACTAATTTACAATCCTCAATAGCTTGAATATTAATCTTTGAAACTTCCTGAAGGGTGAAGCTTTTAAAATCACTAACCCATTGATATTCTTCAAAGAAGTTAATAATTCGTTCGTTTCCGTCTATAACATAATATGTTCGCAGAATTCCTTTTGCAATAAAAGCTTCAAAATCGCAGATATTTCCTTCTGAAAGTATTATCTCGTTTGCCTTTATTTCCTTTATAGTAAAACTACTTCTCAAAACTTCTTTTTCTTGCACTGATAAAGAAATATACTTTGAAATAGAAGTTATGATTTGTTCAAGAATATTTGGTTTCATTTTAAAGTGATTACTGACAACGACAGAAATTGCATAAGGCTCCCCAGGCCAGTTCATACTTCAGAAGAGGTATACGGATTGCTATGTCCCTTCATAAGGCCCTCATAATAACTATTAAGCCTGATGATCCTTTTCCTTCATTTCCAACATCTCCAGGCCTTCTTCAATCAGCGTTTGGACCTTGCTATTTTCTGAGGCAATCTCTTTCAATGAATTAGTAAGCTTTGCTTGTAAGTTTTTATCTTTTGCTAATTCTAGCATCTCTAAAAGGAGTAACCATTCCTGCGGATATTCCTCTTTTACCGTTTCCAGGATTTGTTCTAAAATCGAATCATCAATAACTTTGTCTTCTCTTAATTGGCGAACCTTTGCATATTGCTTTTCCAATTCCAGAAGTGCTGGTGACTTGACAGGTTTAATGGTATGCACACTGGAAGCCTCATATAAATTGGGGAAGGAATTATGGTCAGCACTTCCTGCATATGCAGCAATAATTTTACTACCAATTGCCATATCATAAGCTCCATATTCTGGTTTGAAGAGCACCTGGTCACCATAAGTTACGGTACAATCGGATAGTTGAATTAGCATTAATTTTCCCTGAATGTTTCTAATGCCCGTAATATTGAGGCCTTCTACTTTAATACCGCTTTCAAATTCAAAAGACAGCCATTTGTTGTCATAAAAATTATATGCTTTCAGGTCATATGGCCCCATGTCTTCAATGGCTAAGTTGATATTTTTCAATTTACCCAGAGGGGAGCTAAATCCATTTGGGTGATGCTTTATACCATGCCCAATTAATTCTTTTTCTCTGTATGCCAAAGCCGTTGGGCCTTTAGTGCCAAAATAGATTACTTCATTTTCTTCATTTAACAGAACCTGAGAAAATTGACCTGAAACCTGTAATCCGGTATTGATTTCAATAGTCCCAACCATATTGGATTCAATAAGTCTTTGAAGCCCACGTGCACCACCTTTTCTCAGGCTTAATGTATTGGCAAATTCTTCCAGGACTTCCATTAGGTATGAAAAATCTGGTGTGGTAAATAGTTGTGGCTGTGGTTTGGTAATATCAAAATCCTGTTTAGCAGCCTGGATTGAATAAGGCAACTTTTTCACCTCCTCATTCATACACCACTTACTCTCTCCAATGGAAGATAACAAGCCTGCTCCATATATTTTAGGATCATCCATATCCCCCACAAGGCCATATTCTACACTCCACCACTGCAGATTGCGAATTTGGGCCATCTCAGAAGGATCTACCTCCATCTCCTGCAGTCGCTCAACTTCTTTTGCAGCTGCTTCTATTTCTTTTTCATCGGTGCTTTCCGCCTCTTTTAAAATGGATAGTTTTCTAACTGCTTCGTATAAGTCAACATCATATTTTGACAAAATTGCTTTGGCTCCAATAGCTCCTAATCGTCTCAAATATTCTGCATAATCGGGGTTCGCAATTATAGGCGCATGTCCAGCTGCTTCATGCACAATATCAGGGGCAGGAGTGTATTCTATATTTTCCAATTGCCTGATATCAGAAGCAATAACCAGTACTTTGTGAGCCTGAAACTCCATAAAGGCATTTGGAGGAATAAACCCGTCTACCGCAACAGCAGCCCATCCGATTTCTTTAAGGATACGGTTCATCCCATACATGCTTGGTATTTTTTCTATCTCAATACCCGTTTTGCGCAAGCCTTCAACATAGGATTTATGCGCCACCTTCGAAAGGTAGTCAACATTTTTTCTCATCACATATCTCCAGACAGCCTGGTTGATGGGCGTATAATCTTCGTAATTCTGTGGCTTTATGAATTGCTTTAAATGTTTTGGCAAGCTATCAATTAGTTCATTGCTTTCGTAACTTTCTATTTTGCTCATTTTTTATTTTTTCAACAGATACAAACATTTGTAAATCCCCTATCTCTATACACTCCCTTTATCTCCATACCTTATTTTGCTCAATATACTGAATCATAAAAATCTAAAGCGTTCAGTATTATCATAGCATTCCTCTTTCTAAGAGCGTGTTTGGGAATTTGTTCTTTGAGACGATTTTGTCAGTAATTGGATTAGATGAGGCGGGAGGTTGCGATTTTAGCCTAAGCTAAATGAGCGTTCTTCCAACAAAATATAAGCCAATTAATGGCGAAATAAGTCCGATTAATAAATCCCAAACATGCTCTAAGAATCTACTTGCTCATTTTCGCTTTCATAGGGAGAGAGAATTCATGTGTCCTTTTCATTAAAAAATAGTACATGGCTATATGCTAATCCGTTGGCTACACTATTAAAGTTATCTCCTGATTTTATTGCTTTCTCTTCAAACAGTTGAATCATAAAATCTCTAATTGGTTTGACCATAGAAGTTCCTCCTGTCATGAATACCGTATCTATTGCTTCGGGTGAAACTCCTGACTTTTGTAGAAAATCCAGCAAATAGGAACGAATCTTATTTAGGTCTTCACCAATTATTTCAGTTGAGAATTCTTCAATAGAAATAGGTTCTTCGAACTCAATTCCGTTATGAGTAAATTCAAAATTTACATTTTCTCTTTCACTTAAATTCACCTTTGCTTTTTCGACTTGCTGAAAAACAGCATATCCTAAATTATTCCTAATCAAATCTACAAGATTTTTAAATCGCGGGTTTTTATCCGTGAGAAAGTAAAATTTGTCCAGTGCGTTTTGAAGTTTTAGGCTATCAAAGAAATTCATCTTTTCCCATGAGCAAATGTTGTGATAAAAACTACGAGGCACTTCTACTGTTGTTTCAAAATCTTTATAAGTTAAGCCTCTTCCAAAATGATAAGTTCCTTTGTTCCACATTATTGAGGAATCAAAATTATCTCCTCCGATATAGATACCTCCCTGCCCGATTATATCTTCTTTTCTATCAGGCCTTTTAAGTTTGGACGGGCTTAGTTTCATCAAAGTAAAATCAGAGGTTCCACCCCCTAAATCTGCTACCAAAACCGTCTCGTCTCTTGAAATTAATCTTTCATAGGTAAAAGCTGCCGCGATCGGTTCCATCTGAAATGCTATCTGCTCAAATCCAGCTAACTTTGCAGCCTTTAAAAGTCTGTTTTGAGCAAGTTGGTCCTTCTCAGGATCTTCATCAAAAACTACTGGCCTGCCAAAAACAGCTTTTTGAATATCCTCTCCAACAAAAGAATCGGCTTTCTCTTTTAGATACTTTAAAATAATGCATACTAAGTCTTCCGCTTTAAATTTTCTGTTATATACTCTTGTTTCTTTAAAACCACTACGAGGCAAGACCCTTTTGAGGGATTTCATGAATCGCCCCTGCATGTTATTTTCAACATACTTTTCAATAGCCTGTTTTCCTACGAAATAGCTTAATGAGCTTCTTGAGTTTTTTAGTTGCGGGAAAAATATCAGGGAACTTTCACTATAAGTTTTAACTATTTTATTAGATGAGGTATCAATGATTGAAATGGCTGAGTTTGTAGTGCCAAAATCAATTCCGTAAATGTATCTACTCATTATCTTCTATTCCTATATTTAAAAAGTAGGCATAATCAGTTTCAATCGCTCTTTCTCTTTTTCAGGATAAAGTGCATTTTTATTTTTCATTTCATCTGATAAAACCTCCATCATAATTTTTAGTTGCGCTAGATTTTCATCCGCTACATTCCTGGTTTCAAAAGGATCGTTTTTTAAATTAAAAAGCTCATAATGAGGAGGGCCTTCAATTTGATAATGATATACAATTTTCCAATCTGATTTAACCAGGCTTGTAAAATAATTGCTGCGATGATCTCCATGAGGAAAATGATTGAGAAAAAGCTCATGTCGGATAGAGTTTTGCCTACCACTAAGTTGCTCCTGAAGCTCAAAACCATCCAAAATATAACCTTCAGGATGATTCGCATTTGCTACCTGGCACAGCGTAGGAAATAGATCCATAATAGTACCTTGTTGTTGTTGGACCGCATTAGGAGCAACAGCTGTTTTTTGCTGACAAGCTATCTCTTCATTTGGCGTAATCCAGGATACAATAAATGGCACTCTCATTCCCCCTTCCCAATGATTCCCCTTTTTACCTTTTAGTGGTGAAGAACTACTAAAATTGTCCTCAATAGGCAAAGGAGCATCAGAGCCATTATCTCCCAAAAACAAGATTAAAGTATTTTCTCCAATTCCCAAATCTTTGACATGTTGTATCACATCTCCCAACGATTTGTCTATACCTTCAATCAAGGTAGCGTAAGCCTGGGCTTCTTCAGTTTTACCTGAGTCTTTATAATTATCAGCAAAACGTAAATCTGATTGAAAAGGAGCATGTACTGCGTAATGTGCTAAATACAAGAAAAAAGGCCTACCTTTTTCTATAGCCTTAGAAATGCTTGTTTTTGCTTCAGCAGTTAATGCTTCCGTTAGAAAAATATCTTTACCATGATATTTGTCTAAGCCGGAAACAGCTCTGGATTTCTGGCCTTTTATATGCCCAAAACCATCTGTTCCGTAGTAACTTCCCGGGTGTCCAATTGAACTCCCCGCAATATTGATATCGAAGCCCAGATTAAGCGGATTTTCCCCCTCACTGTCAAAAGGCCCAAAATGTGCTTTTCCCACATGAATCGTTTGATACCCCAACTGTTGCAGTATACGTGGGAGCGTAATGGACTCCTTATCAAGCCCTTTCCAATTCCACTTAGATGGACCAAATTCTGTACGATTATTGCTCTCTGAATTAATCCAGTTAGTTGTTCCATGACGAGCAGCATTTTGGCCTGTCAGGATTGAGGTACGTGTTGGCGAGCAGACAGAATGCGCATAAAAATTTGTAAATCGTACACCCTGCGCTGCCAGCTTTTCCATATTAGGTGTTCTATAATATTCATTCAACGGGTATTTAACCAAAGTACCATTCGTATCGGTCAAAAATGGTACAGAGGTATCCAGTGGCCCCATATCATCTACAAGGAATACAATAATGTTTGGAGGGCTGCTTTCCTCTATTGGAGGGCCACAGGAAGTTATATAAAACAATAACAGCAGTATTAAAACTGGAAATGTTATTCTAAAGCTAATCATCAATTTCATTTGTACAAAATACTCTTACCCCCTTCAATACCTAGCCTGTAGATTCTTCAACTACAAGTAATTGATTGGCGGGTACATCTTTAAGCCGGTCTATTATACCTGAAGGCCAAAATATTTCTATATCATCAATAATACTAGCATCTCCTAAGCCAAAATGCACTATTGGCTCATTCTGGCTAGCATAACCTGTTTGAGGTAAAAGCCAGCGAGTCACCGATTTCTCTTCTCCATTCATTTCATACTTCATTCGAACTCTGGCTCCTATACCAAAATAATTGGAAGCGGTTCCTCGAAGTGAAAACTCAATCCAATTTGTAGCATAAAGGTCATTGCGATAGAGTTGATTTCTTTCGGTACTATTGCCCCAATTTGAAACAAAAATATCCAGGTCACCATCCCGGTCATAATCTGCCCACGCAGTTCCTGCTGAAATATTTGAAGTACTTACAATTGATGAATTTTGAATGGCTTCAAAATCACCTTTCCCATTATTTATAAATAGAAAGTTCATCACTTCATGTGGCTCAATTCCTTCAGTCCCATTTGCAACAAACAGATCAAGATTGCCATCGTTGTCAAAATCGCCCCAGGTGTGCCCTTTTGAGGGCCGTCCCCCTGCTTTACTTATTGCATTATGCAATTTTATAAAATTACCAAAACCATCATTCTGATATAGCCAATTGGAATCAGACCGGGCAATATTAGTAACGAATAGGTCCAAATCGTCATCTTGGTCGTAGTCTATAAAAGAAGCACCGTAATTGAGATTTCTGTCTCTGGTTATTACCGATTCACTAATCGTAGTAAATGTTCCATCTTTATTATTCTTGTAGAAAAAGTTAGTACTCTTTGCGGGAGTCTCCGCTTTATCATCCAGAAAATTCCCCACATATAATTCCGGATAATTATCACCATCAATATCTCCCCAGGCACACGTTCGTCCATCTCCGCCCTGATATGGAAATTCCTCGTTAGAAACCGTGGAAAAAGTACCATCTCCCAGATTTTTAAAGAGGTGATCATCCGCTCCATCTCGCTCTACCACATAGACGTCCAAATCCCCATCAAGATCATAATCGCACCAACAGGAGGAAGGAGAATTGGTAGGTTTGGAAGCAAGGTCACCAGCTTCAATTCCTGTAAAATTACCATTGCCTTCATTTCGGAAGAGTTGGTTGTGTTGATCTCCCTGAGTTGTGAAGAAAACATCAAGGTCGCCATCATTGTCAAAATCAATCCAGCTTGCTCCCTCTGTCCATCCGGCTGATGTAACAGGCTCTCCTTCTACATGCTGAATAAAACCTCCCTGTCCTTCATTTTCATAAATCAAATTGGAGTTATTCATTGTATTGGCAACTAGTATATCAGGAAGGCCATCCTCATTATAATCTCCCCAGGCAATCCCTCTTGAAGCCGTTCTAACTTCATTGATACTACTACTAACCTCATTGAAAAAGTCTGTGAATGATGTTGGTTCTATATTTAAAAAGTAAATTCTGGAGCCATCCTTATTAACTCTATTGAATACGATTTGTCTTCCATCAGGCGACCATTGAGGGCGTACATCTTGTTCTCCTGATTCATTCCAGGTGATCTGCTGAATGTTTGAGCCATCTGCATTCATAACAAATAGCTGAAAATTACGACCAGATATTCCATGGCGATTGGAAGCAAAAACAATCCGTTCACTGTCAGGAGACCAATCAGGGTAAGCGTCATATGAATGATGCCTGGTAAGGTTTGTCTCCTCGGTGAGGTCTTCATTCATCATAAAAACTTCCGAATTATAGCTGCCTGTAATCGAATCCCTTATTAGCCTACGCCATATAATTTTTGTCCCATCTGGTGAATAGGAAGGATAGGTATCCCATCCACTATAATTGGTAAGCCGTTCGATTTCAGAGCCATCTAATTTCATGGTATAAAGCTCATAGTTTTTCAGCTCCAGCCCTCCTTCATCATCTCTTTGCGAACAGAATATAATTTTATCTCCATCTGGCGAAAATTTAGCATGCCCATCAGGCAGGGGGTGGTCGGTGATTTGCCTAAGGTTTGTTCCGTCAACATTCATTAAAAAAATTTCAATGTTTTCCTC
The DNA here is from genome assembly GCA_022360175.1 of Chitinophagales bacterium. GTDB lineage: Bacteria > Bacteroidota > Bacteroidia > Chitinophagales > Saprospiraceae > JAKSDI01. Next base: position 8,791 of record JAKSDI010000151.1, on the reverse strand, counting down.
GTCAACATATGATGAATACATCAGGAGCGATCCATCAGGTGACCAAACCGGAGTCTCATCACTATTTGGGCTATCCGTTATTTGTCTGATTTCTTCACCAGTCGTTTTCATCGTATAAATCTCAAAATTCCCATTCGCCCGATTAGATTCAAATGCGATCATTTTTCCATCTGGTGACCAGTGTGGGTAATTATCTTCAATTCTAAAGATTGGATACAAACTATCAACCTGGACTTGAGCTAAAGCAATATTGAAACTAAAACTGCTTAAAATTGCCAGAAAAAATACTTTAGGGTGATTTCTGTAGTTCATACTTTTTTAGTTTTTTAAAATTTGCTGTAGAGTTACGTTGTGAGTTTTTATTTATAGAAGTTGTTTAAAAATAGCACATTTTTCTTATCAAACTATTAATCAATTAATTATGAACACTAAAAACATAAAACCCTTCTTTCCACGTTCTCTTCCTTCCATCATTAACTAAGATCTAAGCCATATGGTAAATATTGTAGGATTCATTCTAATGGCTGGTATAATAATCACCATTCTCATCTTGCTATCACTACTAAGCTCAACAAATAAAGATTACCCCAAAACAATCTTGATAATTTTCTTCACATTTACTTTGTTTGTAAATATCTCTGCTTATGCAAGTTTACATGATCTGAGCATCTTATACACGCTTACATTTATCTTTGATTTTAGTATAGTATGGCTCATTGGCCCTCTCCTATTAATTTATATCAGATCATTGTTTGAGGAAAAGACTGTTGTGGTAAAAAGCCTCGTACACTTTCTTCCCACCATTCTTATACTTCTATTTGTAGGATTTCCCTTAGTAGCATCTTTCCTCATTCCATCATTCCAGCCAGATTATTTGAGTTATTTAGATAGCAATCAATCTATCATTATTGTGTTAAGAGATATTTACTGTATCGTGTATTTAAGCTTTGCGATAAAAGAATTTAATGCTTACAAGGCCCATATAAAACACGCATATTCAGGCCTTTCAGGAAATGATTTCTCCTGGATTATCCGATTACTGGCCTTATGCCTGGCTTTTATAATTTTGGATGTGATTTTAAATGTATCTGAATTATTCCTGTCCAGTTTACCTTTTCATTCTGGTTTCTTGATTATATGTTTCATTATTGTTGTTACTATATATCTCGGATACTTCGGCATTAAACAATCTACCGTTTTACTACCCAGTTTTTTAATGCTCAAATTGGAGGATCAAAAACCTGTTAGAACCGTAACGTTTACTCATGACAAAAAGATAGAGTCTTTTAAATCCCAATTTATTGAGCAATTGAAGAAAGAAAAGTACTACAGAGAAGAGGATTTAAGCTTGCATAAACTGGCTGGATACTTTGAAATGACAGATAAAGAAGTATCTGTTTTACTCAATAAATATATAGGCCTTTCCTTTTATGACTTTATTAATTCTTTACGTATAGAGGAGGTTAAGCAAAAATTAGTAGACCCAGCATATGACCACTATACCATATTATCTATAGCTTTTGATAGCGGCTTCAACTCAAAAGCTACGTTTAATAGAATTTTCAAGAAAGAAACGGGTATTACACCTTCAAGGTATCAAAAAATAAACAGGCATAAATAGGTCTCATCCGAAGAATTGAGACGATAACTTAATGTATTTCGCCTTGATTTGCCTCTTTGCGAATCAATTAAGTTATAAAATGAAAAACATTATTTACCTACTCCATTTTCTTCTTATTTTCTTTTTTGTAGGAGGGCATCAGCTAAGAGCACAAGGCCATTTAGAAGTGCAATTAGAAAAACTGTTTAAAGAGTATTATGAACAGTCTGAAACAGGAGCGGTACTTCTTATATCAAAAAACGAGGAAGTCATCTTTGAGCGCTATCATGGGTATGCCAATTTGGAACATCGAATAAAGGTGAATGAAAATACAAAGTTTTTAATTGGGTCAATTACAAAACAATTTACAGCTGCAGCAATATTAATCCTTGAAGAACAAGGGCTGCTTTCTACAAAAGATCAAGTCCACAAGTACCTTCCTCAGTTTAAAGAGATCAAATATCCCCTTACTATTCATCATTTATTGACCCATACTTCAGGAATCCCTTCGGATAATGCTTCTAAAGATATACATCAAAGAATGGGCACCTATTTATCACCAACGGAAAGAATAGAAATGATTAGGGAGGAGCCACTCCTTTTCAATCCAGGTGAACGATTTGATTACTCCAATAATGCTTACATTATTTTAGGACTGATCATTGAAAGAGTATCAGGTAAAACCTATTCTGACTTTTTAGAAGAGTACATTTTCGAACCATTAAAAATGGATGATTCGCAGGTTTTAAAAGATCAGCAACTCATTTCCAATAGAGCAAGCGGTTATATTCTGAATGATGAAGGCAATATTGAAAATGCACCTGTTTTTTATTCTTTTTCAGCCGGAGGTATTTTGAGTACTCCTAATGATTTAAAGAAGTGGGCAACTGCACTGTTTTCTCATAAAATAATTTCTGAGAATAGCCTGGCAAAGATGTTGCATAATTATTCATTGAAGAATGGGGATAATCTGAATTTAGGATACGGATGGGAAATCAACAAAATAGGAGATTATATTTCTTACGAACATTCAGGAGCAGAACCCGGCTATAAGTGTTACTCCATCTTTGTGCCGGAACATAATATATATGTTATCTCTTGTCTAAACACTGAAGATATTTCTCCAACTGAATGCTCCATTCGCGCAGCAGCAATAGCGGCTAAAACTCCCTATCCGAATCATCTGCAAGCGACATCATTATCAAAAAAACAAGCTACAAATTTTGTAGGCACTTATTTATTCGGGGAGGATAAAGAAAGGATTATTGGATTGACAAATAATGAATTATACTTCATGGCTCCTGGTGGTATTAAGCAAACCCTATACGCCATTAATGATACGACCTTGGTTTTTGAAAATGGCTATAGACAAATAACATTCAATGAGCTGACCACTTTAGGGTACAATGAAATCCATTATTCGAATAGGATATATCACTCAAAAGGTACAAAGATATCCAACCAAATTCCGACGGAGAATACCGCCATATCAATCTCTCCTGAAATTTTACAGTCCTATACCGGTATATACGAATCAGAGATGTTTACAATGACCATTTTTTTAGAAAATGAAAGTCTTTTTGCACAGCCCCAGGGATCTGATAAATTAAAGTTAATCCCAAAAGCAAATAACAAATTCTTTATCAAAGAAATTGGGGCTGAGATCGAATTCATTTCTAACGAGGAAGGCCTTGTAAAACAGATCAATATTTTACTAGAAGGACAGCTTATGTCCGGAGTAAAAAAATGAACAGGTTTAGAAGTTGTTTCAGTTAGTATTGTTCTGCAAAAGCATCTAAGAATACTTAGAGCTTATTTAAGGGAGATGATTGTAAGTTTCAATCATCTCCTGTTATTGCATCACTCATTGCCTGATTCTTCTTCTCCATTCTTTTTTGTAGTTGCTGGTTTTGATTCTGTTTCTTTACCTTCACTTTTCTCATCACCGGATTTATTGATTCCCAACCATTTTTTCAATTGATTGAAAAGCAAATCTGCAAGGCCATACATAAATTCCCATGCTTTCCACGGTGCCAGGCCAATCAAAGAAGCCAGAATAATTGAAACAAAGGGGTTAGAGAAATTAATGGTGAAGTTATTTCCACCAACAGTAACCGCAATTTTAAAAAATGAAATAACAAAAACAATTAGTAAAGTAATCAAAGGGATGGTGAACAATAATGGTGCTTTATGGTAAATGCTATCTCGGTAGAAAACATTTCTGGAAACATAATAACTGGTATTGCCAATCAATCGTATTAGGGTAGCAAATAATGCCCAAAAAAGTACCTCACCATATATCAAAGGAGGAGTTTTCCAAAACCAGCTGGGACCTAAAGTAGGTACTTTTTTTATGTGTGCTTTTGTCGCTATAAGAGCTTTCTGTATATCACCTTTGCGTTTCCTATTGATCGCCAGTTGTATACCAACTATATCTCGCTTTATCAAAGCCTGAAAGCTTGTGTCGACCTTTGAAGCTATCAATAGTTCATTTGCAGCATCTCTTATCTGCTGCAATTCAGCAATTGCAAATGTAGAGTCCTTTGAACTAATAGTATCCTCATTGACTTCAAAAGCACTTACTCTTATCGAATCAGCAGTAATTCGATTGACTAAACTTTCAGTAAGAACTTTGACAATTTTATGATTGACTTTATTCTGGTCGTTATAGGTGTTCTTGTGTAGATCATAATACCATAAAGACAATCCTACTAAAAATGTAATAAGTACTCCCAAAAATATCCCGCCTGCAACATTGGAAACTGGCCCTCTATTGACCATTTCAATTTCTACAGAATAAGGTGATTCCTCATCAACAGGGATTACTTCCTCAGGAGGTGTTCTTTGTTCCCAGCCTTCTTTATAAGCATATAACAATAAGTCATCAGTTTGTCCTTCTGGCAAGTTAACTTCAAAAGAAAACGCTCCATTTTCATCTGATTGAGTTGATTGTTCATCACTACTTGCTGGCTCCAGCCTAATAGTTACACCACTCAGAAGTTTTCCAGTCCCCTTTTCGAGAATAATTCCTTTAATAGTAATTGATGTAGCCATCATTTTCATTTATAGAGTGAGAAAGACTCTGCAAAACGGATGTTAACCGGAAAGTATGGATTTTAGGTATTAACGATCACTTATATTTCCAGAGGTTTTATAATATAGAGCTTACAGTATGCTCTTTTTCATTATTTATAATACTGATTTTAATTCAGCTTTATCGTCAAACATTGCTATGTAGGATATATCCAATGGTGCTTTAAAATAATAAAAAATTGAAGTTAACACAAGCAATACCCAAAACGAGAGTTGTACGCTTGTGTAAGCGTGTCCAAATTTGGGAGTGCTACAAAAAGTACTACATTTACTTAGTCGATGATTATGTACTATCACCTCATCATGATATCCGGTTTAGCTTTCTACCTAATTTAAAAGTTTATAAACATGGCAAAGGCATTTCTTTTTAATACTTCAGGTATTCCAATTAATATTAGCATCAACAATGGCCCTTTCATTGAAATCCCGGCTGCTAATACATCAAATTGGTTGCCTTCAGCTCCAAACAAATCAATCACATTTGTTGCCAATATGACTCCATCACCAGGTCAAATCTGCCTTGGGGGCAATGTGGTTTCTTACTATCCAGCAATGGAAAGCCCAGCGGAGTCCTCTACTTTCACCTTGTCAATCCCCACGAATACACCCATTGAATCTTTGCAATTATATCTTTTCCGGGCAGATCAAGAAAGTTTTGCATGGGTGACAAATATTAATGGAGCTTATTGTGCGGAGGCTTCAGGAAGGTGATTGAATATTACCATTCTTCCAATGCTCTTTCCAACTGTGGATCATTCCCACCTGATCCAATAGGACGTTCTATAAACACATCCGGTTTTACTCCGGTTCCTTCCAGCCGTTCACCATCAACATGAACATCGTGAACGGCAAGGTAAAGTACGTCGCCACTACTGAGTTTGAATATCCTACCTGCCACAACCGCTCCTGCGGTTTTCTCTCCGATAACTTTGCCAATTTTTAGTTTTTTGAAGCCGTAAGTGAAAAGCTCTTTGCCACTGGTACTTCGCCCATTGGTTAGTAGTACAACTGGTTTCTCCCAAACGCCACTATAAGAAAGGCCTCCTCCATCACGTGGTGTGCTCTTGATTGTAGCAATCGGTTTGCGAAATAAATTCAGGTAGTTAATGTCTGCTCCACCCCAGCCATCTCGCAAGTCAACGATTAAAGCATCACATTGACTCAGTTTTCCCCATAAAATGGCTTCACGAACTTGTTCCTGGTATTTGGAACCAGCATAACTCCACAAATGCACATAACCAATCTTTTTTCCATTTTGCTCGATTACTTGAATGCTTGATTGAAGCGCAGTTTCGAACATAGTGCGGCCATCCAAAACAGTCACAGGGACGTTAATTGTGAGTAGGTCCTTATCTCGAATGAGTTCAACTGTTACATTCGAATCCGCTTTAGCCCGAAAAGATCCGATAGGATGAAATGCATTTCCGTCTACGGATACGATCTGATCACCAAACTTTAAACCAGCTTTGGCGGCGGGGAAACCATCATAAACAGAAATAATAAAAGTTTTACCTTCAACAGTTCTGGTGTCTATCCCTATACCATCATAACAAAACAAGCTAGTATCCTTTTTGTCGAAGATCCTATTAAACACCCCCAGCAACTGATAACGCTTGGGATTATTTCGCGTAAAGAAATAGGTGTGAGAGGCGCCCAATGATCTCAACAGTTCATTCACTTCAGCGTCAAATTGATCAAGCGTCATTACTCCTGCCAGTTGTTCGCGGCAATTGTCTACGTGCTGATTCCAGGCTGTAGTGTCAAAAGTCGTTTCGTAGAAGTGCTTTTTTACATGCTCAGAAATTTCAATCAGTAATTTGTCTTTGTCAAAGTCCAGTGTCTCCTGGGCAATGGCAAAGGTGCTTAGGGAAAAAACCATAAGCACTAATAGAAATAGCTGATTAATGCTTATTGGTATTCGTTTAAATATTTGAATTGACATGGTAAAACTAGTATAATATCTTTTCGTTAGGCCTTCAAAATTTTCCATTTCTCAAATGTCATCTCAAATTTTATTTCCCCTTTTCCGTGAATTCCAATTTCTGTCCATCCCGATTTTCTATAAAAAATTTCTGCTCTTGTATTTGGTGCAGTTCCCAACCATACATTTTTAGAAGTTTGATTGAAATACCAATTCAACATCAAGTCATGCAATTGTCTTCCAATTCCTTGTTTGTCATAGTTTGGGCTTACAAATAGCGCCCAAATGTTATTTTGCTTTAAGTCTACTATTGAAAATCCTACAATCCGATTGTCCATCTCACAAACCCATCCTCTCCCCCTTTTTGTAATATATTCCAAACAATCATCATCAGTTACTAATTCAGGGTTTGACAGAGTATTTTCGGTTACTGAGTTCCGTACGACTTGAATCTGCTTTATGTCGGCTTTATTTGCGTCTCTAAAAGTCATTTTAATTCATCAGTTTTATTAAGCCAATTTCTTTGTTGTTGGCTTTAATCATAAGGAATTTCATAAAAACCTGAGATGGAAGTTCTATTTGTAAATGATCTATATTTAGATAATGTTGTGAAAACAGAATTTGCCCCAAAACATTGTAAACATTTACTTCAATATTTTCATATTTTCCTGATAGGCTTACATTTAAGATTCCATTGATATAAGAATATGATTTGATTATTGAATTTGATATTTCAGGTTCAATTCCTGAAATGTTCTGATTTTCATACACCTTTGCAATGGATAAAGCCTGTGAGGAAGAACTCCTTCCTGAAAAAATCATATCTATTTTATCATCACCATTTAATTCTTCAAATACCGCAGTGCCCTGCCTAATAGGTTCAAAATCGCTATTTAAGTATTCTGTAAATTCCCCTGTACCATCATTCAAGTATAGCTTTGTTATTTCATCGGTTGTCCATTGTGCCCCACCTGAAATTAATAGATCGTTATCTCCGTCTCCTTCAACATCCCCAAAAGATAAGGAATTAAAACTTAATTGATTAATGCTATTATTTGCCGTTTCCATAAATATTCCATCTCCATTATTTTTGTACAATAATGTAACATGTGGACTACTTGGAGAAGTATTTGGGCGGCCTGAAAGAATAAAATCCTGATCACTATCACCATCGATATCAGTAAAAGCTACAGTGCTTAAGCCTAATTGTTCAAGGTTGCTGGAATTAAGAACATCGAATTTTCCTGTACCATCATTTTCATATAATTTGGTGCTTGACACAAGATCCTCACTCATTCCTGTTATTAGTAAATCTTGATCACCATCATTATCGATATCACTAAAATCTACCGTTCCCGAAGCTACCGCATGAAGATTACTCATGGTATCCTTGGAGAAAACGCCTGTTCCATCATTAAAATATAAATTAGCATGCTTTGAAGCTAGAAACCGCCCTCCAATTAAACATAAGTCTTGATCGCCATCATTATCAATATCTGAAAAATCGGCATCATATCCGTTTACAGGTAGCCCTAAAAATATACTTGAAGGAAATTCCGTAAAAATACCATTCCCTTCATTGGTATATAGTTTTATGTACCCTTCATCGGTTATACCTGTGCCTGAAATAAATAAATCTTCATCATTATCACCATCAATATCAGTGAAAACAATTGAAGGTATAAAAACGGGAGGAAAATTGGTGTTTAAAGATCTTGTAAAGATACCATTCCCATTATTGAAGTATAAATCGGCCCTATACAATCCATCTTCCCTAAAACCTGCTATCACAACATCTAAGTCTCCATCTCCGTCAACATCGGAAAAGTCCATGTCATTGAAATGCGTAGCTATTAGATCAGATTGTACTATTTCTGTATAAAATATTTGCCCTTGCAATTGCTGCACAAGCAATAGAAGCATTCCTGCAATAATAATTTTATGCATATATTTTTTATAGCTCAAAATAACAGCTTTCGGATAACCTACTGGAGATGCTATCCTTTATCAAAGATTTTTATCGAAGTTGTTTAAAGTTTTCTGCTGAAGGCGAGAAAGCAGCATTTTTATTCCAATTGTCCCGATAGTTATCGGGATTTTTGAACCGCATAGCAGTGCTACGGGGTGATAAAAAAACGAAAAGTGGGGTAAAAAGGCGCTTTTGATAGGCCAGTGAG
>JAKSDI010000046.1 GCA_022360175.1 Chitinophagales bacterium | reverse complement strand
GCTAGTTCGCTTGGATGGTGTTAAGGGTTACAACTCAGTAGTTGTAAACGCTAAGGACCTACCAGCAAGTGGTGTACTATACTACACAGTAGAAACTGATGACTTCACAGCTACTAAGAAAATGGTTATCGTTGAGTAATCAATGATGAACATTAGGCTTAGATAGCCGATAAAATAGAAAGCCAGGCAAGATTAACTTCTTGTCTGGCTTTCTTGATTTTAGGAATAGCCCATGGTGGTTTTCAAAATCACCATGGGCTATTCCTAAATTAAGACACTTTTTTTAAGAGGAAATGAAATATTGGATAGCCTAGTTTCCGAGTGTTGCGTTTTTTTGTTACCTTCACAGCGAATTTTAATTAATCTCATGATCCCATGACATACAATACCTACATCGGCAGGTACATCCTAGCCGTAGTACTACTCTCTTCAATACCTTTCCTATCTATTGCACAAGTTGCTGTCCAAGCTACTAGCCATACAGTTGTGCCAGATGAAGAATTCACTGTAGACATTAGAGGAATTGATTTCAATGATATTTTGGGCTGTCAATTCAGTGTAGAATGGGATGAGACAGCTTTTAACTTCATCGAAGTAACAAATATTCATGAAGTCTTTGAAAATGCTCCTTTAAATCCATTTGGAACAGCATCTGTAGATACAGGGCATTTAGCTTTTCAGTATGCAGATTTTTCCCTTAATGGAATTTCTTTAGGTGATACAGCTACCCTTTTCTCTATAAAACTTAAAACTATAGAAGATAATAGCGGTGAATACACAGTAAACTTCACAGATACTCCTACTGCTGTTGAAATTTCAAATACTAGTGAGGAAGTACTGGAAGTCGATTTTTTTGAAGGTACAATAACGATTGATGGAATCAGTGACTTGTTGGAACAAAATGCGTCGAAATACGTACAAATTACCAGCAACCCCAATCCATTTAGAGACAATACAACAGTAAATATTAAATGGAAGCGTGCTACAGCCGATGCGCGAATCACTATTTATGATCCAGCTGGGAAAGCACTTTTTACTATACAACAAGCTTTTCGTAGAGGAGAACATAAGTTGGATTTGCCGGAAGGTTTATTTGCACAACCTGGTATCTACCTTTTGAAAGTTCAGTCAGCCGATTTAATGACAACATATAAACTCATAGCAATATAGGTTTATTCATTCGTTAACATCCCAAATTCCGAAACACGATGGATAAAATTTTTACAAGCCTACTGCTTGGGCTCTTGGCATTTGTTATACAGCTGCCTGCTCAAGCGCCTACCTTTACTATTAATCCTCAGTCTACCTCCGTACAGATGGGCGGAACCGTGACCGTAGATGTGGAGGTTTCTGATTTTACTAATATTTTAAGTACACAGTATGCCGTAAAATGGGACCCTTCCATTTTGCAATTTGCTAATGTTACTAATATTAATGATGCAGACTTTGCTGGCATTTCATCTAGTATCAGTACTCCTGGAGGTAATGTGCCAGCAGGACAGGTAACAGTATCCTGGTTTAATCCTTCATTTACGGGTATTGACCTGAATGATGGAACCCTGGTTTTTACATTAGAATTGACCGCTATTGGTTGTGGCACTTCGGATATTATCTTTGATGATCCGAATGATGCTATTTCCATAGAGGTTCTCACAGGAGATTTTGTCGATGTAGGTTTAACGCCTGAAAACGGAACAGCTACTGTTACTGGTATGGATTGTGGAGGGCAACCTGCTGATGTGTCTTTCACGATATCAGACGCAATGGTAGAAGGAGGTGAGAACTTCTGCTTGGAAGTAAGTGTAGATGATTTTACTGATCTTACAGATGCAGAATTGAGCATTAATTATAATCAATCAGCTCTTAGTTTTGCTTCCATTAGCAATATAAACCTGGCTGGACTTAGCCAGGCAAACTTCAATACCTCCACTCCTGGACAAATCACGATGGACTGGTCAAATGCTGCTACAACAGTAGCTGATGGGACTGTCATATTTGAAATTTGTTTTCAGGCAGTATTGGTTGGGAATACGGATGTAACATTTTCAGATACCCCACTTGCTATCAGTGTAACTGATACCGATGGCATGGATGTCAATTTCAATGGCACAGATGGGACAGTGACGGTTATGCCACCAGATACAGGCGGTGGAACCTTGATCGTAGATATTGAAGATGCTAGTGTAATGCAAGGCGATAATTTCTGTGTTTCGGTAACAGTAGATAATTTCGACGATGTAGTAGGGATGGCATTTACACTGAATTATAATGCTAGCCAGTTGCAATATGTAGAAGCAACCAACTTCAACTCTAATTTATTCTTGTTTGGTGCTGCCAATGTAGCAAACCCACAGGCTGGTTTTATTACGGTCAATTACTTTAATAATAACCTGACTCCAACAGATTTACCTGATGGGGCCGTTCTATTTGATATATGCTTTGAAGCAATTGCCGGAGGTACTTCGGCTATAGAAATGACCAGCGATATTACACAAATAGAATTCTCAGATAGTAATCAAGCAGTGATTGCATCGGATGATAATCCGGGAGTAATTGATGTAAGTGGAACAGGTACAGATTTGGTAGTAGATATAGAGAATGCTAGTGTAAATGAAGGTGATAATTTCTGTGTTTCGGTAACAGTAGACAACTTCACGGATGTAGTAGGGATGGCATTCACATTGAATTACGATGCTAGCCAGTTACAATATGTAGAGGCGACGAACTTCAACTCCAACCTATTTTTGTTTGGTGCTGCGAATGTTGCAAATCCACAGCCTGGTTTTATCACCGTCAACTACTTCAATAATAACCTGACTCCAACAGATTTACCTAATGGGGCCGTTTTATTTGATATCTGTTTTGAAGCTATTAATGCTGGTACTTCGGCTATAGAAATGACCAGCGATATTACGCAAATAGAATTCTCAGATAGCAATCAGGCAGTAATTCCCGCAGATGATAATCCAGGATCAATTACAGTGACGGATACAGGCAATAATACTGACTTGATAGTAGATATAGAGAATGCTAGTGTAACGGAAGGCGATAACTTCTGTGTTTCGGTAACAGTAGACAACTTCACGGATGTAGTGGGGATGGCATTCACATTAAATTATAATGCCAGCCAATTGCAATATGTAGAGGCAACCAACTTCAACTCCAATCTATTCTTGTTTGGAGCTGCCAATGTAGCAAACCCACAGCCTGGTTTTATTACGGTCAATTACTTTAATAACAACCTGACTCCAACGGATTTACCTAATGGAGCCGTTCTGTTTGATATATGCTTTGAAGCAATAGGAGAGGGCAACTCTCTAATTTCTATGACGAGTGATATCACTCAAATAGAATTCTCAGATAGTAATCAGGCGGTAATTCCTGCCGATGATGACCCGGGGAGTATCAATGTTGATCCAGGCATTACTACAACAGATCTATTCCTGACAATAGAGGATATGACAGTCGACCCAGGTGACAACTTCTGTTTGGAAATAACTACACTAAACTATTCCGATGTAGTAGGAATGGCATTTACAGTTACCTACGATCCTAATCAGTTGCAATATATAGATGCGACCAACTTCAATAGTAATGTTTCCTTATTTGGAGCTGCCAATGTAGCAAACCCACAGCCTGGTTTCATTACGGTCAACTATTTTGAAAATAACCTGAACCCAATTAACCTGGCAGATGGCTCTGTCTTGTTTGAGCTTTGCTTTGAAGCATTGGGTAGTGGTTCTGCTTCAGATTTACATATAACAAGTGATATCACTCAGATAGAATTTTCTGATAGCAATCAAGATGTTATTGATTTCTCATACGAAGAAGGAACGGTTGAGATTACAGGAGTATTTTCAGACCTTCGCCTAACAGCAGAAGATCTTACAGTGCCATCTACAGAACCATTCTGTGCAGAGATAACTGTAGAGAACTTTGAAGATATAGTAGGGATGGCATTTACTCTAAATTATGATGCTACCCACTTACAGTTTCAACAAGCTACTAACTTCAATACGAACTTACCATTATTTGGCTCAGCTAATGTTGCAAACCCGCAAGCAGGCTTTATTACGGTCAACTATTTTGAGAATAACCTGATGCCTACTACTCTTAATGATGGTGATGTGCTTTTTGAAGTATGTTTCCTTCCTTTAGGAGCTGATGGCACTTGTTCGGATTTAACCTTCACAAGTGATATCACTCAGATAGAATTTTCTGATAGCAATCAGGATGTTGTAGCATTCTTTAGTGAAGAAGGAACGATATGCCTGGATGATGCTACACCTGGTGTCGTAGGTTTGGAAGTAGGAGATGCTACTGTTGATCAAGGAGATTCTTTCTGTGTGCCAGTGACGACAGATAACTTTATAGATGTAGCTGCTATGTCTTTCACAATGGTTTATGACGCTAGCCACGTTGAATTGACAGGGATAAGCAGCATTACTGGTAGCTTGCCTGGATTTACTAATGCTTCTTTTGATAGTTCTACCCCAGGTTTTATAACCGTAGAATGGGATGGAACATCCGGAGTAGATTTACCAGATAATACCACTTTGTTTGAGCTTTGCTTCAATGCAATTGGTATGGCAGGCACAAACTCGGATATTGATTTTAATAGCTCAGTAGTACCTATTAGCCTGGAAGATAGCAATCAAGATCCATTAACACTGGATGCAACAGGAGGTACTGTGACGATCAATCCAGAATTTGATGGCTTTTTACTAACAATAGCAGATGAAACAATTGAACCTGGTGAGAGTTTCTGTGTACCGGTGACGGTATTGAACTATACAGATATTATAGGAGCTGCATTCACGATCAATTATGATGCTTCTCAGTTACAGTTCCAGCAGGTGACAAACTTGAATACTAATTTGCCAGATTTTAATACTGTTAATATTGGTACGCCACCGGCCCTTAACCCGGGCTTTATTACAGTAAACTATCTGCCGCTTTCATTGGAACCACAAACATTGGTAAATGGAGAGGTGTTTTTTGAAATTTGCTTTGTAGCAATTGGTGATGATGGTGACGAATCTGATATTTGTTTCTCAAGTGATATTACACCTATTGAAATATCTATAGAAAATGATGAAGTAATTCCGTTTAATGGAGAATGTGGTACCATCAATATTTCTGCTGCTCAGCCTCCACAAATTGTAGATGCAGATGTAGTAAATGTGGGTTGTGCAGGAGAAGAGACTGGTAGCATCAGCCTTACAATAGGCGGAGGAGAAGGTGGTCCATTTACTTATAACTGGACGCATAATGGAAGCCCTATATCTGATAATACAGGTAATTTGACCGACCTGGCTTCTGGTACCTATAATGTAACTGTTACAGATCAAAGTACTAACCTGGAGGCAACTGCTTCTTATACCATATTTGCACCTTCTACCAGCATTACTATTAATGGTGGCGTGTCACCTCCTTCTTGTGATGGAGGATGTGATGGTATGATTACTATTAATGTATCTGGTGGTACGCCAGGTGGATCAGGATATACATATATGTGGCCATCTCAAGATACAGGACCAAGTATTGGTAGCTTATGTGCAGGTACTTACACAGTAACTGTAACAGATGCCAATGGTTGTCAGGAAACTAGGACATTTAACGTACCTAATGGAATTGGTACTCCAATTAATATAGATGCCAATGTTGGTGCAGTGAGTTGTAATGGAGAAAATGACGGTACTATTTCACTAATCGTATCAGGTGCTAATGGGGCTGTATTCTATAACTGGTCTAATCCTCCTGGTGGCATGGGCTCTTCTAAGACTAACCTTGCAGCAGGAGATTATAATGTGACGGTAACGGACTCTAATAGCTGTCGTAATTCAGCTACAATTACAGTTACTGAGCCAGATGAGATCACCCTTACGGAAACGGTTACAGATGTACTTTGTGTAGGTGAATCAACCGGTGCGATCACCGTAACGGCAGAAGGTGGTAATGGAGGATTTTCTTATGATTGGTCAGACAATTTGCCATCAGGACCAACCGTAACAGGCCTAGACGCTGGCTCTTATACCGTAACAGCTTCAGATTCTGAAGGCTGCTTTACAACTGAAACATACTTAGTTGGAGAACCACCAGTGCCTTTCACTTTTATAGATGTTGTTGCTACTCCTATTGATTTAGGAAACGATGGTGCAATCACATTGAATCTGGAAGGTGGTAATCCTCCTTATGCTGTTGTATGGACACCTCCAACGGGGCCAACAGTTAACTCTCAAAATCTGATCAACCTAAATAATCCAGGTACTTATAGCTTTGTTGCTGAAGATGAAAATGGATGTACTTTAACGGGTAGTGTAGAATTGCTTATGACACTACGCATTTCCAACTTCATCATAGTAGATGCATGTGCTGGAGAAAACAATGGTTCTGTTACGATTACAGTAGATGGGGGTGTTTCACCTTATTCGTATCAGTGGAGTACTGGTACATCTACTGGGCCTTCTGTAATTAATGAAGGGGCAGGAACGGTTACTGTGACCGTTACAGATTCGAACAGTGAAAGCTTGACAGCAGAATTTGAGATAGGAGAATCTCCTCAGATGGTAATCGATTATGAACTTGTTCCTGTGACTGGTAATGCTGCCAACACAAATGGTTCTATATCATTGATGATGAGCGGAGGAACTCAACCTTTATCTTATCAATGGGATAATGGTGAAACAACTGCTGAAATTACCAACTTAGGAACCGGCACTTACTGTGTAACTATTACCGATTCTAACTTTGATAATAATTGTGCGGTAGATACTTGTTTTGAAGTATTCTATAGCGATCCTTTGGGACCACCACAAATTACAACTGTAAATACCAGCTGTTCGTATACAGAAGATGGAGCGGTAACGATTGAAATACCAGGAGGTGTTGCTCCATTTACAATTACTTTATCTGCTACAGGTATGGCAGACATCGTAATGGGGCCTACGACGGACAATATCATTGTTCAAAATGGTTTGGCGCCAGGTAATTATAATGTGGCAATAGTAGATAATCTGGGACAAACTCAGGATACTAACATTACAGTTGAAGCTCCTACTGCGATGGCATATAACTACGATGATTATCAAAATGCATTGATTGGTACATGTGATGGTACAATTGACTTGAATGTAACTGGTGGTACACCTGGTTATACAGTTACCTGGGATAATGGTGGAGGCTCTGGAATGCAGCCTAGCGGCCTATGCGGAGACATTTGGTATACTCCAACTATTACAGATGCTAATGGTTGCGAAATCCAGGAAACTATTGATGCGATCTATATCA
The DNA here is from genome assembly GCA_022360175.1 of Chitinophagales bacterium. Taxonomy (GTDB): domain Bacteria; phylum Bacteroidota; class Bacteroidia; order Chitinophagales; family Saprospiraceae; genus JAKSDI01. Next base: position 28,179 of record JAKSDI010000046.1, on the reverse strand, counting down.
GCAATTTTGGTGTAGAGGTAGTAGATATTACAGACACGGATTGTCCGGAGGACGAAAATGGTGCTGTTGATATTAGTGTTTTAGGTGGTGATCCGAACTATCAATTTATTTGGCAAAATAGCCAGGGACAGACTATATCAATGGTAGAAGATATCAATGATCTACCAGCAGGCACCTATACATTAATGGTTATTGAAGGTTCTGGTCGCCAGGTTACAGAGACAATTGAGATAAATACCAATTCGAACTTAGCGGCTAGTGCAGCTGTAATGTCCAACTTTAATGGATTTAATGTAAGCTGTGCAGACTCTTCAAATGGTATATTGCAAGCAACAGCAACGGGTAGTACCGGCTATGCTTACGAGTGGATTCGCGTTTCTGATAATGCTTTAGTTGGAACAGAAGCTACTATTACAAATGCAGCAGCAGGTGACTATGAGTTGATTGTGATTGATGAGTTAATGTGTACTACTACGGCAGAAGTAAGTGTATCTGCACCACCGGCACTGGAGATTCAGGCAAATGTAAAAGATGTTACTTGTGCCGATCGTACGGATGGAGCTATTCAAGCAGCTGCTTCAGGAGGAGTACAAACACTGTCTTATACTTACACTTGGGATAATGGTGTATTTGGTAATCAGCAATTTAATATAGCGGAAGGTTCTTATGGTTTAACAGTGACAGACTTCAATAACTGTACGGCAGAATCTGTATTTGTTGTAGCTGCACCAGACCCAATCACCATTACTTTTGAAAGTGAACCAGCAACAGAAGGATGTAATGGTTCGCTCTTGGCTCAGGTAGATGGCGGTACAGAACCCTATCAGTATAACTGGATAAATATTGATGGAGTAAGTGGAGCAGAGGCTTTAGATTTGTGCCCTACTATCAATAGTAACAGTGAGTATCTACTACAGATAATTGATGCAAATGATTGCTTGTCTTCAATAACTCCAGCAGAGGTAGGAGATAATCGTTTCCCTTGTCTGGATGAAAGAGTTGTAATTACGCCAGACGGTAATGGTACAAATGATGAATTTATTATCTTCTGTGTGAATGATTATCCAGAAAACCATCTGGAGATATATAATCGCTGGGGAGTAGCTGTTTTTGTGGGTGATAATTACGATAACACCTGGGCAGGTACAGATGCTGACGGTAATCCATTACCAGAAGGGCCTTACTATTATATTCTGGAATATGTAGATCCAGAAGGCAATACTTTACAGCAAAAAGGTTCACTGACTATTTTAAGAGACGAATAATAATTTCAGAAATAAGGAAGGGCAGCTTATTAGGGCTGCCCAATATCCATTTTTTCACCCTCAACCGATTTTGAAAATGAAAAATACTTTACTTCTAATATTATTTCTGGGAGTTGCACAGTGGGGCTTGGCGCAGGATGTTGCCATTTTTTCTCATTACAACATTACTCCTATTTTGATCAACCCAAGTGCTGCGGGATTTGACGATAGCCATCAATTACAATTGAATGCGAGAGCGCAATGGACTGGTTTTGCAGATGCTCCACAAACTTACGCTGCTCAATATAATGGTCCTCTAGGAGAGAGTTTTGGTATAGGAGTAGGAGTGCTTTCTGAAACTGCTGCTCAAATGCAACGCCTGAGAGCACATCTAAACTATGCTTTTCGTTTTGATATCAGTAAAGCGGTAAAACTATCAGCAGGTTTTTCTACAGAATATCAGCAGGTACGTTTAGATAATGGGGTCGCCTCCAATAATTTCTTTGAACTGGGAGATGCTGTTATTGATGATTTTATGGACGGGAAAGGCGTATTTGATGCCTCGGTAGGTGTATTCAGCTCTTTTCATGACAATACCCGCGTAGGTTTATCCTTTACAAACCTAGTACGTTCTCGTTTATCTACAACGGCGGAGGAACAAAATGAGTCTATTCTGAGATACTATATTTTCTTTGCCAGTCATAAAATCGATGTGCAAGATTTGAATTTCAGTTTTGAACCTTCCATTATGGTACGTAATACCAAGGATGTACCATCACAGCTGGATATTAACTTGAAGGCTGGATTCTTAAATGAATCGCTGATAGCTGGACTTTCTTACCGTTCTAGCAATACAATTGGCATTTTGTTGGGAACAAAGCTAAACAACCTTCAGGTACTTTATTCTTATGATGTATTCTTTGAAGAATTTCAGCGATACAATGATGGTTCTCACGAAGTGACGGTTGCTTTGAGTTTTGATCGTTCAAAAGATCAGGGCCCAAAAGTTAAACGTTACTAAAAATTAAGGAACAGTTTTGTAGTAGTAGTTAGTGTTTCAATCATGGTGATTTTATAAATCACCATGGTTGAAACACTAACTACCACGAAATAAGAATTATAATCGGTTTTTGGGATGGCCTCCTATCTCCTTTGTGGAGAAGGAGGCTTTTTCTTTGTTTTTTTAATCAAAAAAATGATCCTGGCATGATCCTTGCTGTACTATGGTAGTACATCAAGTATTCATAAACACAAGTTGCAATGTTGTGGCTTGAATTAGTCGGTATTACTGATGTTTTATGTGTGCCCAAAAACATAATACATGAGTTGACAGACTCTAATGAGCAAGACTAGTATTCGTTACAAAGATATTTGATGTAGTTTTAATTTTGCCTACATGCCTAACGCTGACAACGGACGGCATCCTCCCTTGTTGTATAAGAACAAGGGAGGTGGTAGGTTTTTGGGTAAATACCCTTAACAGGGTACTGCGTAAATCAACGGATTTATGTATATTTGTATAGCTATCAATGAGTTAGTAATTTAATTGATAGTTATAATAACAAATTATAATCTGAAATCTTCTGGCTATACTCCCCGCCAATCCCCCCCATAATTTCAAAGCCATTATTTTCAGGATTAGTTTGCAACCTTTTATGAATTATATCGTAAAATGCTTGTGACCTTAAGTAGAAACTTACACCTGACCAGGTGTTCAAGAATAAGGCGATTGGATTGTATGTGATTCACAAGAACCGTTTTTCAAGTGTATACTTAAATCGGTTTTTGGGATGGCCTCTCTCCGCAAGGAGAGGGGCTTTTTTGTTTAACTTACCTTCATTTCCTGGCTTTCTTTCCTTCATTTATCCCTTTTAAAAAGTTTGGCACGATATTTTCATATAGATATATAGGAGATAATGAGTGAGTAAAATTTATAATAACTCACGGTTTTAATTGCACTTCAGGAGGACGTGCAAGCGTACTATGAATTTAATTTATATCTCAGAACTTATCGTATAATTTATAGAAATGGGTGTCTTGAGTAGCGTAAGCGCTGTGTAAGGGGGCAACCTCAAGGGAGCAGCCCAGATGCTGTATAAAAATAGTGCAGAGTAAGATGTTTTATTAATGTCTTATGCACACCTCAGTTTTTATTAAGCAACTGGGCCGAGCGAATAGCGAGCCCTGGAACATAGCGACCCCGTAGTATGACGAAGGGGAGACGCCCTTATAATCACTTTAGATAACTGAGCTTTTCGGTTGGTCAAAAACAACAGGCTACCTGATGGTTGGCACCATGAGGTAGAGTGGAAAGCTATTGCCTGAACTAAAAGAATTTCATCACCAGTGTGCTGTGCGTGAGTAGGTACGCTGGTATAAAACGAGATAATATGGTTTCAAACAAGCATCTCTATAATCTAAACTACATCATGACATGAAAAGAATAACAAACAACACACGAGGGAGGTGGGCTTTTCAGCAAAGCACGATACCTAAGTTATTCCTGTTTTTATTAATGACCGTCGGGAGCTACCTGCCAATGTCAGCTCAATGTGATCTGGCTTGCAATGGGGGTAGCCCTGATTTTCCTTTAATGATACCAGTGAATGATTCCTGTTTTGTGGACCTTATACCTGAGTCGGTATTAGAGGTTCCTATCATTTGTCCAGGAGATAAATTGCTAACGGTCCGGGATACTTTAAGTAACATTATAGTATCAGACACCAACTTTGTCAATTTCGATCCTGAGCCATACGAAGGGCAGGTATTAAGAGTAATTGTTACAGATCTCAATACTGGGATTTTCTGCAATAGTTATATCGTGCCAGTGGATACGACTCCGCCTCAGATTACTTGTGTTAATGATACAATAAGTTGTATTATGGACACCAGCGTACTGGTGCTGGGCTTCCCGTCATTTGAGGATAATTGTTCCGTGAATGACGATCTTACACTTACTTATGAAGACAATTATATTGACTTTGGGTGCCAGGGAATAGGTGCGGCATTATTAGAACGAGAATGGACAGTAATGGATGTTGATAGTAATGCTAATAGCTGTGTGCAATCAATCTTATTGGAGCTACCAAAGCTCAATGATGTTGATTTCCCCCTTGATACGGTACTTACCTGTGATATAACAGAGTTGACACTTGAAATGACAGGGCAGCCTGAATTGTTTGGAGTGATCATAGAAAACACGAATCCTTGTGAGTTGGCAGTAACCTATCAGGATGATACTACTTCTATTTGCAATAATATAGAATATCAGATACAGCGTACCTGGACAGTAACAGAGACCTGCTCACAGGTGATGGCAACAGATTTACAGATTATTACAGTGGTAGATACAATAGCACCCGAAATAGTTTGTCCGGGTACTATTACAACTTCGACAAACCCTGGGGCTTGCTATGGTACTGTAACTTTACCTTCACCAGATGTAACCGACAATTGTGATCCCGCTGCTACCTTCTTTGTCAATACTTCCTATGGACAATTTGGACTGGGACCACATCCTTTTGTACCAGTGGGAACGCATACTGTACAGTACACTTCTGTAGATGCATGTGGCAATACGGATATTTGTACTACGACAGTAAATGTAATAGACCAGGAGGCGCCTTATGCTATTTGTGAAGAAAATACAATTGTTAGTATTCCTTCTGGAGGTTATGCAAAAGCGTTTGCCTATACTTTTGATGGGGGTAGTAATGATAATTGTGCGGGCGAATTATATTTTAAAACCCTGCGTATGGTAACGGGAGCTTGTGATGGAGTTGATGGTGATGATTCTACCTTACCAGGTTATCAGGAGTGGTTTGATGATCATGTTTGGTTCTGTTGTGAAGAAATAGGTGAGACAATACAAATACGCTTCCGAGTGTATGAAATTGATCCAGGCGAAGGGCCTGTAGTGCCTACTCGAGAATTGCCAGGTGGTGATCTATATGGCCATTTCTCGGAATGTATGATAGAAGTATCACTTCAGGATAAAATTGCCCCTGAGTTGATGTGTCCACATGATACGACTATAGATTGTACCTCAAATTATACCGATCTATCCATTTTTGGTTCTGCAATGATTACTGATAATTGTGAGTTTACAGTTGATTCATTGGAGGAAGTTATAGTAGAGGAGTGTGGAACAGGGGTTATCACTCGTCAGTTTTTTGCAGTAGACCCTTCTGGAAATAATAATAGTTGTACACAAACGATTAACATAATCAATTTTGACCCATTTGATGAAGATAATATCATTTGGCCTGAAAATTATGAAATGTCCACCTGTGGTGCTGCTACTGACCCTGATGATTTGCCAGATGGCTTTGATGAACCGGAGTTTATTAATGTGAATTGTACGAATACTGGGGTGAATTACACAGATGATTTCTTCAATATTGCCTTCCCGGGCTGCTACAAAATATTGCGGAACTGGGTAGTAATAGATTGGTGTAATTACGATCCTGAGAATCCAGAAGCGGGAGGACGGTTTACCAAAACCCAGATTATCAAGGTTGAAGATAACTTACCACCTGTACTTGAGTGTCCTGATAATATTACTAAAGCAGTGTCTAATGATTGTGCTACTGCCAATGTGACGATCCCTGGCATTACAGCAACAGATTGTAATACGAACCTGCTAATTACTAATGATTCTGAATTTGCTTTTTCAAGTGGAGATGACGCAAGTGGTGTTTATCCAATAGGAACAACAGAGGTTAAGTATTTTGCTTCAGACCGATGTGGCAATGTAGCTTCTTGTACCGTAGAGATTACGGTAGAAGATCAAACACCTCCTTCTCCAATATGTATTGTAGGGCTATCCATCAATCTGGCTGAGATGAATGGTGAACCTATGGCTATGTTAAATGCAGCGGCTTTTGACGGAGGTAGCCACGATAACTGTATCCCGGATGAAGATATACAACGTTTTATCAGAGTAGCTAACACCGGACAGGCAAATGTACCTCCTACAACAACGGGGCTTACTTTCAACTGTGATGATGTGGGTACCCAATTGATAGAATTCTGGGTAACTGATAACGTAGGTAACAGTGATTATTGTGTGACTGCTGTAGCCATACAGGATAATAGTACACTTTGCCCTCAACAGGCGGCAGGCGGTATCATTTCTGGCGATGTTGTGACTGAAATGGGAGAACAGGTAGAAGAAGTAATGATTGAGGTGATGAGCAACAATCCGATGATGGCTTATACCGGCTCTAATGGATTCTTTGAAATCTTGAATATTCCTTTAGGCGATGATTATACCGTAAAAGCAGAGCGTGATAATGACCCATTAAATGGAATATCTACTTTTGACCTGATCATGATTAGCCGCCATATTTTGGGTGTAGAACCATTTGATAGTCCTTATAAAATGATTGCAGCAGATGTGAATAAATCTGGAAGTATTTCTACACTGGATTTGATTGGATTGAGAAAAATGATCCTGGGTATAGAAACAGATTTTCCAAATGGTAATACTTCCTGGCGTTTCATACCTGCAGACTATACTTTCTTAAACCCACTGAATCCGTTTACTGAAGATTTTCCTGAATCTATAGAGGTAGATAACTTTAGCCTGGATTATATGGAAGTTAACTTCATTGCTTTGAAAGTGGGAGATATCGATGATTCCGCTAGTCCGAATAACCTACTCGGAGTAGATGGCCGATTGACACATGGTACTTTGGAAATTGATGTGATGGAGCGTGCGATAAGCAAGGGTGATGTGATAGAACTACCATTTACAACGGATGAGATTGGTCAACTGCTAGGGTATCAATTCTCCTTAGGCTTTGATACAGAGCTACTAGAGTTTGTTGAGCTTGAAGCCGGAACAGTAGAAGGGATGTCTGTTGATAACTTCAATATGGAAGGTGCTTATGATGGCGTAATACATACTAGCTGGAATACAGCTAATCCATCAGATGGTGATAATAATCTCTTTACACTTTCATTAAAGGCAAAAGTAGACCTCAACTCTTTACAAGGATTGGTACGAATTCTCCCAGAGAAGCTGGCAACTGAAGCTTATAGAGAGGATGGAAGTATATTAGATGTACAACTCAATTTCAACCAGCTTACGCTAACGAGTGCACAACGTGCCCTAGACTTTGAGGTATATCAAAATTCACCAAACCCATTCCGTTCAGAAACTAATGTTGGCTTTGAAATGCCAGTTTCTGGCGATGCTGAATTGACGGTCTTTAACCTTGCAGGGCAGGTCGTTCATCAATTGAATGAGTATTTTGAGAAAGGTTACAATGAGGTGAAAATCACCAGTTCTGACCTGGGTAATAGTGGTATCTATTATTACCAGATCAGTACAAATGGGCAGGCTGCTACCAAGAAGATGATTATGGTAGAATAATAGCCTTCTTAACAAAATGAATGTTTTACAATCAATCAAGTATATGGCCTTAGCCGGATCATAGTCCTAAACTACAGAAAAGCCTCTGCTAGAAATAGCAGGGGCTTTTTCTGTATAGGTATTAAGTTAGAATATATGAGGCTATTTGTTTGGAGTCTGGTAGGGAAATCTGCTTTGCCCAGGGGAGTGCGACTTCATCCGAAGTCGGCAAATAGATAACTACTAGGTCAATAAATAGTGGACTTCTCCGAAGTCCAAGGTAACTTTATGATATTGTATCTCAGATGTTCGAATTTCGGAGAAATCCAAGCTTTGTTGCCCGAAGGCAGCAAAGTTTATAATGACTTCGGAGAAGTCACAGGTTTTTACATCTCATTATCAAAGAAATCGAATAACACTTTTTTGCCAATTTCTATATCATAGGTTGCGATAAAATCGACAAATTCTTCCTTGAACGTTTTTTTGTGATGATGCTTTTTTTGATTAAGAATGTAGCGGTATACTTGATCAATATGAGATTGGGAATAAGAAAACGCACCATAACCATTCTGCCATTGAAATTTGGACTGGCAATATCTTTTCTCGTTAATATGATTAGTACTAGCTTTTTTATTTCTCGAACTAAGTCAGAAAGAGAGTCAGCAGGTTTGAAACCAATAAAAATATGGATATGATCTGGCATTCCATTGATAGCAATCATTTTATGCCCTCTGCCTTGGACTATACCTGTAATAGGTTTTCTTCCCAACTTGAGCTTATTAATGCTTATCGGTACTTGACGGCAAAAACTATTTGAATGTAAATTTGAGAGAATGCATCAGCCATAATAAACTCTTTTAATAATAGAGTTTATAAACTAGAAAATTCCACAATTTTAAAAGCTGAATATGAGGTATACGACTTCATCCGAAGTCAGCGAATGAATAACTACTGAGGTCAATAAATAGTGGACCTCTCCGAAGTCTAAGGTAACTTTATGATATTGTATTTCAGATGTTCGGATTTCGGAGAAATCCAAGCTTTGTTGCCCGAAGGCAATAAAGTTTGTAATGACTTCGGAGAAGTCACACATCAAACGTAATTTTTACCTCATCAGTAACTGGTTTTGCCTGGCAGGTAAGAATATAACCTTCTGCTACCTCATCATCATCCAGTGCATAGCAAACTTCCATCTCGACCTTACCTTCTAGTACTTTGGCCATACAGGTAGAGCAGGCACCAGAGGTACAAGAATATGGAGGGTCATATTTTTGAGCAATCAAAACATCTAAAATTGCTTTGTCTTGTGACACTTCAAGTTCTATTTGAGAACCATCCAGTTCAACGCTTACTTTGGACATTGCAGAGGAAGAAACATCCGCATTAGCAGAGGAAGTGGCGGGAGTATTAACTACAAAGCGTTCAGTATGGATGTGTTTAGCATCCACATTACGAGTTTTAAGGGCAGCTTCTACACTGTCTATCATATTGCCTGGACCACAAATCAGGTATTCAGCTTCGCTATTGCGAGCAGGATTTTCTTCTAAGAATCGATTGATATGGCTGGCATCGATGCGTCCTGTATTACCTTCCCATGAAGTGGTCCCTTTCTTGAGGAAACCAAAAACACCACTTGCCTTTTCTCGTTTTGGCTGGCTGAGTACATGTTCTATAATAAGCTGGTTTTGATATTTGCTTAGCAGGTCATCCAATGCATTTTTGAAGATAATACTCTCTTCATTGCGATTACCGTAAAGTAAAAATACCGTACTCATGGGTTCTTCTTCCAGGATGATCTTAAGTATAGACATGAGTGGGGTGATGCCACTACCAGCGCCAAATAAATAATAATCCTTGCGTTGATCAGGATTGAGTGTGGTATAAAAGCGGCCATCTGGTTGCATTATTTCCAACTGTGTGCCCACTTTAACTTCATCATGAAGAAAATTAGACATTTTACCACCTTTTACTCTTTTGACAGTTACTGCCAGTTCTTTGTCCAATGGGCTGCTACACATAGAATAAGCGCGGCGCACTTCTTCCCCTTTAATATTTGCTTTAATGGTCAGGTATTGACCCTGTATATATTTGAATTGCTGGCTTAGGTCAGCAGGGATTTCAAAGGAAATAGATACTGCATCAGCTGTTTCTTGCTGTATAGCACTGACGGTTAATGTATAAAACTGCTTGCTCATATTGTCAATAATTCCTTAACTTAGAATCAATTAAATCCGTTTTCAATTGATATTTAGAGGGGCAAAGATACGTTTTGCTGTTAAAGAAACACGGAAGCACCTAATCAGTTTTAGATATGTGGAAAGATTTAAAATACCTGATTGCTTATATAGCGCCTATAGCCGCTTTTTTGGGAATTTATTATAAAGGAGTATGGTCATTTGGGAGCATATATGTTGGGTTTGTAATGATCCCTATTCTTGAGCAATTTCTTCGTAAATCACCTGGAAATATAGCTCATGAAGAAGAAGCAAATAGAAGCAAACGCGTCTTATTTGACTGGCTACTGTATTTTAATATTCCGATGCTATATGCTTTAATCGTGTACTATTTTATTACTATACAGGAAGGAGGGCTGGCTTTTTATGAACAGCTTGGCTTAACAATGAACGTAGGGCTTATTGTTGGAACAGTAGGTATAAATGTAGCCCATGAGCTGGGGCATCGTTCTAATATCTGGGAGCAGCGCATGGCAAAATGGTTATTATTAACAGCACTATACCAACATTTTTTTATTGAGCATAATCGCGGGCATCACAAACATGTAGGGACCGATGACGATCCTGCTACTGCGCGTTACAATGAAAATGTATATGCTTTTTGGATTCGTTCGATTAGTGGTGCCTATCGCAATGCCTGGAAACTAGAACGTGATCGATTAAACAAAGAGGGAAAACAATTCTGGAGTTGGCAAAATGAGATGGTGCGTTTTTCATTGACACAGTTCCTTTATCTGAGTGGCATTGCTCTATTCTTTACTCCATATATGGTATTGTATGCTGTTGGTATAGCAGTTGTTGGCATCCTTTTATTAGAGTCTGTTAATTATATTGAACACTATGGCTTGCGCCGAAAAAAACTGGATAGTGGATATTATGAAAGAGTACAACCCTGGCACTCCTGGAATTCTGATCATGAATTAGGACGTATTTTTCTTTATGAATTGACCCGGCATTCAGATCATCATTATAAAGCCAGTAGAAAGTACCAAATACTTCGCCACTTTGATGATAGTCCGCAGTTGCCATTAGGATACCCCGCTTCAATTATTGTTTCATTGCTCCCACCAATATGGTTTGGAATGATGAATAGGAAAGTGGTAAGCCTACAGTCTGTTGATTAATTTACATCCACAGAACTCTCACCAATAACACCACCCCAAAAACAATCAGTGCTCCTCCTGATATCCTCCGCAGCCACATCAAATGCACGGGGCGTAATACCTGCCGAATGCGTTTTGCCAGTACTGCTTTGGCGAAATCAGTAATAATAATAGTGCCTAAAATACCACCAAAAAAGTAAAGGGCTTCCTGTTTATTGAGCTCTCCATCCACTACAACCGTACTTGCAATACCAATCCAAAAAAAGAAGGTAAAAGGATTGACGGTATTAATGAGGAAGCCTTTGGTCCAGTGAGAAAGGTAACTAGATTTTTTAACTTCAAATTTAGACCATTGAGGTGTGTTCCCTACTTTGGGAGCAGTAATCAGTGTACCGAGCCCGAAGCCAGCAAGGATAATACTACCGCCTACACCAATTATAAGTGCAAAACTTTCAGAAGAAGCTATTTTATCAATATAGGAAAGTCCAAAATATACAGCAATAATAAAAAGGAAATCACTGATCCATATGCCTAATCCAACTGCTGTCCCTGCCCGCACGCCTTCTTCTACTCCGGCCTGTATAATGGCAAAAAAAATAGGCCCAACCAGTATGCTGAGTGCCAATCCAAATTTTATTCCTTGCCAAATCAGATCCATAGATAGTAAGTATTAAACTAAGAATGCTTTTTGAAGCTGTCAGGTTGATTGGGGGAGGGGATTTTTCGCTAAGTGAAGTTTTAAAGGTGAAGTGTGATTGGTGAATGAGAAGTGGCAAAAATACGTCCATAGAATTCGTAAGCCAAACACCTTATACCCGATACCTCTACTTTACGAATAAATCGTTGCTACCAGTTTTCTAGCTCCTCCATGGTTTCTGAATTCGCAGAGATAGATACCCTGCCAGGTTCCGAGGTTCAGTTGTCCTTTTGTTATAGGGATAGTAATAGAAGAGCCAATCATAGCTGCCTTTATATGAGCTGGCATATCGTCGGGGCCTTCTAAAGTATGCTTCAGAAAAGGTAAGTTCTCTGGTACTACATGGTTGAAAATACTTTCAAAATCAGTACGTACATCTGGATCAGCATTTTCATTGATTGTTAGGGCTGCTGATGTATGCTTGATAAATAAGTGCAAAATTCCTTGTTCTGGCAAAGTACCTACCTCTTGTCGGATGTGGCGATCTATCAGATGGTATCCTCTTGGAAAAGGAGGAAGGGTAATGTTTTTTTGTTGGATCATAGCAGTACATTCTAATACAGGTGCATTGGCACTTGTCATTCAGTTGTTACCATTTTAATGGCTTGTATGTATAGTAAGTCGATCAGAGATCAACCAGGCCTATTTCTTGTTTTTAGTTAGATCACATAGTATTACCCATTGATACAACTGCATATACACTTGTGGCTCGGGTATCTGCACTATAGTAGATTCTATAGTAAGTCGATCTCTGATCAACTCTACATATTCCTTCTATACTGCCCTCCCACTTCATAGAGTGCATGAGTAATCTGTCCCAAAGAACAGTACTTTGTAGCTTCTATTAATGATTCGAAGATGTTTTGATTGTTGACAGCCACATTTTGTAGTGCTTCCAGCACTTCAGCACGCTGTTCTGCATTGGCTTTGTGCAAGCTATTCAGGGCATCAATTTGAGCTTCTTTTTCCTCTTTGGTAGCACGGATCACCTCATTGGGAATAGTGGTTGGTGAACCATCCTTGCTAAGGAAGGTATTTACACCAATGATTGGAAGCTCACCAGTATGCTTCAAGGTTTCGTAGTAAATGCTTTCATCCTGTATTTTACCACGTTGATACATCGTCTCCATAGCACCTAATACTCCACCACGTTCCGTGATACGGTCAAACTCTGTTAATACAGCCTCTTCGACCAGATCTGTCAATTCTTCAATGATAAAGGCACCCTGCAATGGATTCTCATTTTTCGACAGGCCAAGCTCGTGATTGATAATCATTTGGATGGCTACAGCACGACGCACACTTTCTTCTGTAGGCGTAGTGATGGCTTCATCATAAGCATTGGTATGGAGGCTATTGCAATTGTCATAGATTGCATAAAGAGCCTGAAGAGTGGTTCGTATATCGTTGAAGCTGATTTCCTGTGCGTGTAGAGAGCGTCCAGAAGTTTGGATATGATATTTTAGCTTCTGAGAACGTTCATTCGCATTGTATTTATGCTTCATGGCTTTCGACCAAATACGACGAGCTACACGGCCTATAACGGCATATTCAGGATCCACCCCATTAGAGAAAAAGAAAGATAAATTAGGGGCAAAATCATCTATGTTCATTCCGCGGGAAAGGTAGTATTCCACGAAAGTGAAACCATTGGCAAGGGTAAAGGCTAATTGTGTAATAGGATTGGCCCCTGCCTCTGCAATGTGGTAACCAGAAATGGAAACCGAGTAGAAATTGCGCACCTTATTGTTTGTGAAATACTCTTGTACATCTCCCATCAGTTTTAGAGAAAATTCAGTGGAAAATATACAAGTGTTTTGTGCCTGATCTTCTTTGAGAATATCTGCCTGAACGGTACCACGAACAGCAGAAAGTGCTTTTGCTTTTAGCTCTGCATAAACAGCTGGTTCCAGCACCTGATCTCCAGTAAGGCCAAGCAAAAGAAGGCCTAAGCCATCATTCCCATCAGGTATTTCGGTGCGATACTGAGGCCTTGTTAAGCCTCTGTCATCGTACAATTCCTTTAGTTTGGCTTCTACTTTATGTTCCAATCCATGTTCTCGAATATAACGCTCGCACTGTTGATCAATCGCTGCATTCATGAAGAAGGCACAGATGGTAGCAGCCGGGCCATTGATGGTCATCGATACTGAGGTCTTGGGGTCACAGAGGTCAAAACCAGAGTAAAGACGCTTGGCATCATCCAGCGAGCATACACTAACTCCTGAGTTACCAACTTTACCATAAATATCGGGGCGATGGTCAGGGTCTTCACCATACAGCGTCACAGAATCAAATGCAGTAGACAATCGAGCCGCTGGCATATCTGACGATAGATAGTGGAAACGCTTGTTGGTACGCTCCGGCCCACCTTCGCCTGCAAACATACGCGTAGGGTCTTCTCCTTTGCGCTTAAATGGAAATACACCAGCTGTAAATGGAAACTCTCCAGGTACATTTTCCAACAGTACCCAGCGTAAAATCTCCCCCCAGTCTTTGAATTTTGGTAAAACTACTCTGGGTATACGAGAGTGGGATAGAGATTCGGTAAAGGTAGGTACACGTATTTCTCTATTCCTTACTTTATAAACAAATTCATCGGCTGCATAGGCTGCTTTTTTATCTTCCCACTGATCCAGTATACGCTTACAGCTACCATCAAGGTCGAGGATGAGTTCGTCGTAGGCATTTTGCAAACTTTGGAGCGTCACATCCTGGTCAGGAGTGTCTTGTAGTTTTATCGCTTCCATTGCTTGCTTCAAACCAAATAACCTTCTGGCAATATTCACCTGGCGATCTACCCAATTATCGTAGTTTCTATTGTTATCTGAAATCTCAGCAAGATAGCGTACACGCTTAGGAGGAATAATAAAAATCTTTTCACTCATTTCCTCTGAAACAAGGTAGCTGGATTGGAGTTGTGCTCCTGTACGTTCTACCAAAGTATTGATTAATACGCTGTATAGCTGGTTCGTTCCCGGATCATTAAATTGAGAAGCAATGGTGCCAAAAACGGGCATTGTATCTACCTTTTTATCAAATAACTGATGGTTGCGCTGGTATTGCTTTTTGACATCTCTCAAAGCATCTTGAGCCCCTCTTTTATCAAACTTATTGATCGCAATAACATCAGCGAAATCAAGCATATCAATTTTTTCCAACTGAGTAGCTGCTCCGTATTCTGGAGTCATTACATAGAGTGATACATCAGAATGGTCTACTATTTCTGTATCTGACTGGCCAATTCCAGATGTCTCCAGAATAATAAGGTCATATTTCGCCGCTTTAAGGATATCTAAGGCAGCCTGTACATGTTTAGAAAGGGCCAAATTAGACTGGCGAGTAGCTAGTGAACGCATGTATACTCTTCCATCAGCTAAAGGTGCAGTAACCGAATTCATTCGTATGCGGTCGCCCAAAAGTGCACCTCCTGTTTTACGCTTAGAAGGGTCTACGGATATAATAGCAATGGACTTATCTTTGAAATCGATGAGAAAGCGGCGAACTAATTCATCAACCAGGCTGGATTTACCTGCTCCCCCCGTACCAGTAATTCCCAACACAGGAATAACGGTTTTTTCTACTTCCTCTCTGATATTATTGAGCCACGCACTATTTTCCTCAGGAAAATTTTCTACTGCCGAGATCATACGGGCAATAGAATGTGGGTCTTTATTATTAAATTTCTTTAATTCTCCATTTAGAGTAGCACCTACCGGAAAATCACATTGCTTAAGCACATCGTTGATCATACCCTGTAATCCTAATTGGCGGCCATCATCCGGAGAGTAGATTCGATCAATACCATACTCATGCAGGTCTGCAATTTCTGAAGGTAAGATGGTGCCACCACCGCCACCAAATATTTTGATGTGCTTAGCTCCTTTTTCTCTTAGAAGGTCATACATGTATTTGAAAAACTCATTATGCCCACCTTGATAAGAGGTAATAGCAATACCTTGAGCATCTTCCATTATAGCCGTATCAACGATTTCACGTACAGAACGGTTATGGCCAAGATGTATGATTTCTGCACCGGAGCTTTGCATGATTCGGCGCATGATATTGATGGCTGCATCGTGTCCGTCAAAAAGGGAAGCAGCGGTCACGATCCGAACTTTATTCTTTGGTTGGTAAGATGCTACGGTTTGCATAAGTGGTATTATTGGTTAAAAGCGGGGCAAAATTACAAAAATTTTGCAGGATAGACTATAGGGGCTTATAGATGAATTATTGCCTTCACCTATTACTATAAGGCTAAAAGGGGAAGATTTGTTTTAGAAAAACAAGCCAGTTTAAATTTTTGTATTATTGTATACAGTAAAGTTTGCTTAGGAGCATGGAAGATCATAAAATACAACAACTGCGATTGCAAAATTTCACCTGCTTTGAAAAAGTAGAAATGACTTTTTCATCGGGTATAAATGTATTTATTGGTGAGAATGGAACAGGGAAGACACATTTGTTGAAAATCTTGTATGGGCTTATTTCTCAAAAGGCGCCAGAATTTGGTATGATCGATGTAGGAGCTTATTTTGTATCACGCAATAAAGAACTTATTCGGAAAGGTACAGCACAAGCAAAAATTGATATAATTGCTAATAAAATTGGCAGCTCCTATAAATTGATAAATGGTAATCGGGAATCTTATATAGGCAGGGATTATTATTACAAAAATACTTTGTTTATACCTGTTATAGAAATGTTGACCTGGTATAAGGGGTTTCCAAGTTTATATGAACAATTTGATTTGGGATTAGACAAAACTTTGAGAGATCTCGCTATTGCTCTGGATGGATATCCTTTAAAAGGGAATGCGCTCTTAGAAGTCGAGCATTTTGTTGTCCAATTGGAAAATGCAATTAATGCAAAGGTTCTAAAGAGAAATGACCGCTTTTATTTTCAATTTAAAAAAGACAAGGAAGCTATTGCTGCGACAATGGTGGCTAATGGTATCAATAAGTTAGGGCAGCTAATTAGATTAGTACAAAATGGCAGGCTCTCTAAAAATACTATATTATTCTGGGATGAACCAGAAGCTGGCTTGAATCCACGATATATAAACGTTCTGGCGAGTTTTATTCAGGCTTTGGCCAAAGAAGGCGTGCAGGTTTTTGTTGCAACACATGATTACTTATTAATACATCAGTTATCTTTTACAAAAGAATATCAAAATGGACAAGCCTCTAATTTGAAATTTTTCTCTCTTTTTAAAGGTGATGAAGAGGCTACAGAAATAGAAAGTGCAGAGACATTAAACCAGATTGAAAATAATCCAATTCTGGATGAATACGCTGCGCTGCATGATCTAGAGTTACAATTGTATAAAGAATCTCTCAAGTAGAAAATGGAATTTAAAGAAAGTCGTGTTCTCTTTAAGTTTGATGAAAATTACTGGTTGAAAGTGATCAAATATGATGATTCAAAAGATTATCATAAGGTGAGTGATAGTGTTGCTGGCACCAAAGGAGTTGATTTTGTAGCTTCTACTTCAAATCAAATTTATTTAATCGAAATTAAAAATTATAGAAGCCACCGAATTCTGAGTAAATCTAAAATTAAAGAATTAGACTTACAGCTAGCTCAAAAAGTAAGAGATACACTGGCAGGAATAGTTGGAGGAATAAGAAATTCTACCCATCAACAAGCTGATTGGAAACACTTCCTGGAATTGTTGATAGATACAGAGTGTTCTCTCCACATACTTCTTTGGATGGAGGAAGATACACCACCTGGTAAATTGCAGAAAAGTGCAAGAGGAATAATGAGCCGACGCCTTAAACAACGCTTATCCTGGCTAAGCAGTAATGTGATGGTGATTAATAAAATAAATAATCCTCTAGAAGAATTTCTTCAGGCAGAGTTTTTACCAGATACTTAACAAAACCACTTATTCACCCATCCCCATATATTGCCCCATAAAACTCAAGACTTCATCGAAAACAGGTTCTTCCGGCATAATGATTGGCTCAATACCCAGTGCCTCCATTAGTGGTGTCATTGCCATATACCCCATCAGGCTGTTAAATCCAATTTGAGCAGGAATAAATCCTAACTGATGGATGAGTTGGAAGAAAGACTGCTCTATTGTTTCGGGGCCATCATTAGGCATCATGATTTCCTGGCCAACGACCATACCATCGGGATTGGAAAGCCAAAGAGCCAGACGGGGAAAGACAATTCTACCATCGTCATCCATTACTTGCATAGGAGCATACTGATGAAGAAAAAGTAATGCTGTTTGTGCCTGCTTAAGCTCTGACAAGGCTTTATCTATGAGAGCCTGGGTAGGTGTTATGGATGGAAATGGAGTAACACTAAAAGATTCATTATCGATGTATTGATCGTTCCATTGCAAAGCATCATCTTGAGTAGTAGGCGTTCTTAGTAATGTCTTGTCATCATACTGATATATAAGATCATTGTCCTTTTTGAATCGCTTGGCTACATCACAAGCTTGTTGAAGGGCATAAGTCAGTATTTGAGCCTGTTGGCTATCTATCAGCCATCCTGTAGAACCGGGGGTGAAGAAACGAGGCAATATCCATTTGTTTTTGCCTCTAAATTTGAGTCCTAAAGCTTTTAGCTGTTCCAGGTCTTTTTTGGAAAGATCATCCCTATTGGCAAACTCGACTTTCAGCATATGCTGATTATGGGCCATTGCTATTTGATCGGGATAGGGTAGGTCTATTGGTTGTTGTGAAAGAAGGAGATAGCTCTCCAGTCCTTTTTGCCCCAGGTAAAGCCCAAAAGCAAAATGTTCGCCAGCATTTCCCATTATACAGCAATAATTCGCTTCACCACTATCAGGGTCTTGTACAGCGAATATATCGCTATCATACATCCACTCCCAGGGCTTGAGGTCGCGAAATTCGATAGCAGCTTCATAGAATGCCTTCCAAATAGCTTGATCTTGCATGAGCTATATTTTATCAGAGCATGTTTGGGAATTTGTTCTTTGAGACGATTTTGTCATTAATTGGATTAGATGAGGCGGGAGGTTGCAATTTTAGCCAAAGCTAAATGAGCGTTCTTCCAACAAAATATAAACCAATTAGTGATGAAATAAGTCCGATTAATAAATCCCAAATACGCTCTTAGTAAATCACCAACTTTTTGATGGCGATAATATTATTGTTTTGCCGCAATCTACAATAATACATGCCAGCGGGCAAGTGATTATTCAACTTAATATTGTATTGGCCAGTAGTTTGTTGCTCATCTACCAATGTATAAAGTAGCTTCCCAGAAGGTGTAATTACATCTAAAGATATATTACCATTGTACATCAACTCATACTGGATTTGCAATTTGCCGGATGAAGGATTAGGAAAAATGTCAAAGGTTTGATTTGGCTGCTCTTCAGTATTTGCATGGCTCATGATATCAGGCGTAATGAAACTGTAGTATACATCCTGCTCCCCATTGAAAGTAGCTGCCCAGGCAAGATGAACGCCCTCATTAGTGGAAATAGAATGCATATAGTCTCCAATTTTTTGCTGATTGGGCCATCCAAGGTGAGGGTCAAATAACTCACTAAGTTTTTCATTAGGAGAGAAAGTAATTCCACCATCTAACGAGTAAGAATAAAATAAGGCAGAAATGATATTTCCAAAATCTTCACGAGTATCCAACCAGGTGACATCAATGCGGCCATTAGGTGCTACAGATAATGTCCCAAACCATTGCCAGTTTCCATATTCATCATCATTGACTCTGACTGGGGAAGACCAGGTATCTCCACCATCTTCAGATCGGGATAAACGCACTTCCAGAGGATCCGTTACATTGGTTGGTGCTAATGAACTGAGCACATACACATTGCCATGCGTAGATGTAGAAGAATGGTCTGTTGCAACCCAGGCCTGCCCTAGCATACCACTAGGGTTGGGGCCATCGTAATAATACATGTTACCGAGCATGTTGACGGAGCGATATTGCCAACTAACAACCTCTTCTGCATTTTGAGCATTATTAGAAAAAGCAACTCCAAATCCGTCGCTTACTTCTCCAAACGAATATACGGTGCCATCAGGGCCTACAGACATCGTACCTCTGACAAGGCCACCAGGAATTAAGCTACAAGATTCATAAGAAGCACCCTCATCGATAGAGCGGGTGAAATCTCCTGGAGTACAGGCGCTAAGCCCCGCTTTCCAGGCAGCATAAATATTTCCTTCACCATTGCTATCAGAACGATCTACTACCATCCACTGCTTATCACCTCCATAAGCATAAACTTTGTCGGCCCAATCTTCTGATGAATGAGAAGAGAAAACATCACATGAAAAGTCACCAGCAGAAGAGGTAAGGCTATTGTAATAGAAGGTCCCTTCTTTGTTGAAATCTAATACTGGGTCGGATCGAAAAACTCCAGCTTCTATTACACCAGGAAAGGTCCAGCTGATGCCTCCATCTTCTGTATAGGCGTAGCCTGCTTGTCGGAAGTTGTTTGTAATATCATCAAACTGGCGCCATCCAATTGCCATTCGGCTGGGGTTGGTAGGGTCTATTGCCAGGGAAGGTTCATTGGCTGCATCATTCACAATGTTTTGCCCATTTTCATCTATATTGACCTGAATGGTAAAAATGTTAGATTGCTGGTAGGTATAGGCTGGGGTTCGAGCTTGTTTTGACCGATCTGTAGGGATATATGGATCATCAGGTTCTTCCTGATAGAAATGAGGAAGATGCCGCTCGGTTTCCTGTGCAGACAAGGCAGGGCCAAATAGAAAAAGGATGATTGTTAATAGGTAAAAAAGATGACGCATTTCTGTAGTATATTATGTTGTTTGATAAAACTACAGAAATGCATCTGATCGTGCAAAATTACTTGCCTTCCATGACCGCTATTTTGCACGATAATATTTAATACTAATACAATACGCGGAACCAGATCGTAGGATCAATCTGTCGCATTTCATTCAGCAATTCATCATTGTATTCCTGATCTACATCAGTAATTACATAACCAATATGCTCGTTTGTTTTCAAGTATTGGCTCAGGATATTGATATTGTGATTTGCCAGAATGTTATCAATCTTAGCCAGTACATTAGGTACATTATGGTGGATGTGTAATAATCGATGTGCGTCTCGGACACTTTGCAGTTGTACATTTGGGAAGTTGACACTGCCTGTTGTTGATCCAGTATTGATGTACTGAATAACTTTATTAGGGACAAAATTGCCTATGTTTTCCTGGGCCTCCATCGTACTTCCACCAATATGGGGTGTCAGAATGGTATTTTTTGCACCCATCAATTCAGATTCAAAGGGCTCGTCATTGCTCTTAGGTTCCTTAGGGAAAACATCTACGGCACTTCCTTTTAATTTGCCAGAATCCAATGCGGCTTTTAAGGCATCAATTTGTACTACTTTGCCGCGTGCAAGGTTAATAAAGATGGCCCCATCTTTCATTTCTGCAAATTCTTCCCTGCCAAAAATGTTATTGTTTTCTGGCCGCCCGTCAACATGCAGGGATACAATATCTACAGTATTTAGCAATTCCTTGAGCGTTTCACACTTACGGGCATTACCCAGTGGTAATTTATCGTCAAGGTCGTAGAAATACACTTCAAGCCCTATTGCTTCTGCTAGCACAGAAAGCTGAGCACCTATATTGCCATAACCTACGATCCCCAATTTTTTACCACGTACTTCCTGAGACCCATTTGCTGATTTTTCCCAACGTCCCTGATGCATGGCTCTTGCTTTATCAGGGAGATTACGTACCAATATGATGATTTCGGCTATAGCCAATTCTACTACAGAGCGAGTATTGCTAAATGGAGCATTAAATACTGCAACACCATGCTTGGTACAGGCTTCCAGGTCGATTTGATTGGTGCCAATACAAAAGGCCGCTACATTGATCAGGCGCTTGGCACTCTTAATGACCTTTTCTGTAACCTGGGTTTTCGATCGAATACCCAAAATGTTGACATCTTTAATTTTTTCGCACAACTCATCTTCAGAGAGGGCAGTAGTCAAATACTCGACCTGATAACCTTCCTTTTCAAAAATTTTAACAGCATCCCTGTGCACACCTTCCAGCAGGAGTACTTTAATGCGATTTTTAGGATAAGATAATGATCTGCTCATCTTTAATTCATATAAGATTTCATCAACGTTGGGAGCGATGTGATCAGCTTCTGGTTTAACCCGCTCGCGCTCAACATTTTCAGTAAACAAATAAAACTTATTAGCAAAGCCGGCTTTACGAATTTCTAAATCATTGGCACCATCACCAATGACATATACGTCGCCACCGAGGTTGAGTTGTTGGATGACTTTTGATTTTCCTCCGCTATTAGAAAGAGGGTTTAGGGTATTAAATCCATCAACATAACCTGCTGCATCATATACAAACTCATTGGCATATACGTTTTCTGCCAATAAACCGTAGTGGGTAACTACTGGGACAATGAAACTTTTAAAGCCATTGGAAACGATGTAGACATTATCTTTTAAAGCCTGAAAATGAGACTGATTACGCATAAAGGAATCAGAAATCATATGTTTCAGGCGATCCGACAACTTTTGTACATCATCGCGATGTATACGCAGTAGGTCAAGTCGTTGAGTAAGTGACTGGCGGAAATCGAGCAAGCCTTCCATGCCCTGGTTAGTGATGTCCTGGATTTGTTGTAACACGTGATCCTTTTTCGGGTCACCATCCAATACGATTTCCGTTAATAAGTCCAGTGCTTCCAGCCTTGTGAAAGTACTGTCAAAGTCGATGATCAATGTAGGCCTTTCCATAATGGGGGCAAAGCTACTACCATCTACAATAGGATGCAGGGAAAAAGGGCATTAAATTTTCTTTAAGTCTACGATTTCTAAGGCCAAAATCAATATAAACTTTGTGCTCACAATAATTTCTATAGAAAAAGTAGGGCAAATTCCTGGAATGAATAGCAGGTCCATGATGCTAATAAATAAAAGAATTTGCCCTGTTCTATATCTGAGTTTACTCTTTAACTAATTTCCTAAACACTATCTGTCCATTTATTTCTATTCCTACAAAATAGAGCCCTCCAGGCAATGAATTAATAGCGATGCTATTTCCTGTACCGCTATACCATTGTTTTCCTGTAGTATCAAACAAGTATACTTTTGAAATATTTGCTTCTGTTTGTATCTCTACTGTTTCGCGAGCAGGATTAGGAAATAAAACGATAGGTTCAAGAGATGAAGATTTTATATCTGTACCTGTCACGGTGAAGGTGCATGGAGGAAGCCCCGTTGCATTTTCAATATCAAAACAGTTATCAAAATAAGCTTGCAATTGATCTGACTGATTGCTCATGCCTTCTACCTTTTCAAGGTGATTGCCCGGGCCTGTGTATAGACTATAACTTGCAATTACTTCATTCACTGCTCCAGGAAGCAGGTCAAAAGGGCCAAAGTTGATCAGATGCCTGCGGTCGCCAGGGGTATTGCTTTCCTGCCATTCGGTCCATGTGTTTGCTACTTCTGGCAATCCCGGAAAGGCAAAACTGGTTTCTTCCAATCCGCCATAGCCGTTGCCACCAATCGTCATAGGAGTTCCATCTCTCCATTTTCCCTGCAAATAGTTGTAGTATTCGTAAGGAAGATTAGGGTCGGTTGTAGCGGGGTTAGGATTGCCAAACCCAGGGCTATGATAAGCCATAATACTCGAAAGAGGAACTTCCTGAGGTATTGGTACGAAAGTAAGAGGGCTTCTATATACATCTGTAGCAAGTACCGGGGGATTTTCTCCAAACGCAGCCAGCCCGGTAAAACATACTTCATCATCATTGCTGGCATTATAAGTGTAAGCTACATTCCTTTCAGGAAGACTGCCTATATAGTCATCAAATGGACAACCCAGGTCAGGGTCTGTAAATAAGCCACAATACATATCTGTATAAGTGGCATCACTCCAGTGAATAAGCTTATAACTGATAAAGAGTGCTTCATTCAGAGGGTGTGTTTCTTCACAACTAAAATGAAAAAGATTGAGTTGTATTTCCATGATTGCTGAATCGGCATTGGTATCTTCAACGGTATATACACACCAATTCATTTCTGTAGGAATGATAGGAGAAGAAGAGCATCCCCGAACCTCAAGAATAGGATAATCACCCTCTGAAGGATTGTAAAGCCCATTACCATCACGATCCCAAAAAGGAGCTGCTCCAAAGCTGCTACTAGAAGGTTCAAGCCCAGGGTTGTAATCAAAAAAATGGGGGTTACCTCTTCCTGGCCATGCGAATATCCCAGCTTGAGGATTGTCAATGATGCCGTTATCCTCAAAATCCGCCAGGTGAGAAGCTATTTCCTGAGCACTTATTTTCCACACTTTATCATAAGGGGCGTCCACACTTATCGGACCTGCATTTCCTCCATTTCTAAGGTCTGCTACAAATAAATTACCAGATGGATCTAATCCTCCAAGCCATAGTCCTGCATAGTGTGCCAATGGTACCAGGGCTCCATCTTGTTCATACGAAAGCCAGTGAATATCATTGGGGTTTATGAGTCCGCCATCAGCGCGCAGGTAAGCTCTTAAATTATTGTTTTGAATTTCGACAGTTTCTTGAGCGAGTAATAATAAGGGTAGAAAAAAGCATATTAATAGTAATTTTTGACTCTTATCCATTTTGTCATCTTTTGGTGATTTCAATATCAAAAAATACGATAAGTATCGTATTTAAACAATTTTATTAAATGCTGAATAAAGAGAAAAGCATAGAAGCCCTTGTTTTATCAATGACTCCTATGCCAGCAATAATCCTACTCCTTTACTAATTTTTTGAATACTTTCTGTCCATTGATTTCCATACCAACAAAATACAAGCCACTTGGAAGTGCGCGAATATCTATAGAGTTGCCTGATCCATTGTATAGTTGCTGGCCAGTCGCATCAATCAAGCGTACGCTTGAAATATTTGCTTCCGTTTCTATTGTTACGGTTTCGTGAGCGGGATTAGGAAATAGGGTAATAGTTTCTTTGGGTAGTAGTTGGTTGTCTGTATCAGTAACGACTATTTGAGTACATGTCGGAAGACCCGATACATTTTCTATATCAAGACAATTGTCAAAAAATCCCTGTACCTGATCAATGTGATCTCTTAAGCCTTCTACTTGTTTTAGATGATTGTCAGAATCTCTGTGATAATTATAGCTTAGTATAAATTCATTGACAGCACCTTGTTGGAGGTCAAAAGGGCCAAAATTCATTAATAATCTGCGATCACCTGCTGGGTTTTGTGTTTCCCATTCTGTCCAGTTTCCTTCTTGCTCTGGTAGGCCAGGGAAAATAAAATTAGTTGCTTCCCCTTCATTATACCCCAGGCCTTCATTGGTGAGGGGGCTACCATCTCTCCACAATCCTTTTAAGTAATTGTAATACTCTATGGAGGTGCCCGGATCAGTAGTAGCAGGAGGAAATGGTCCAATCGCACTATTGTGATAGTTGATAATGCTGGATATAGGAAGCTCTTCTGCCTGAGGGCCCAAAGGGCCTCTAAGAATATCAATACCAAAAGCCGGAGGGTTTTCTCCAAAGCCAGAAACATTATCGCAATTTTGATCATTATTGCTTGCATTGTAAACGAAAGCCGCATGTCGTTCGGGGAAAGAACCTACATAATCATCGGTATGGCAACCTATGTCTAAATCTGTAAATAATCCCCAGTATACTTCATTGTATAATTCGGTATTCTGATTGACAATAGTATAATGAGTGAATAGGGTGTTATTTAGAGGGTTTTCTTCTTCACAGCTTATTGTAAATAGATTAAGCTGTACCTCAAATAGGGGGACATTGGTTATATTGTGGGCAATCGAATATACACACCAATTCATCTGACTGGGAATGATAGATGAAAGATCGCAACCTCTGACGTGTAAAACTGGATGATCTCCTGCTGAAGGATTATAAACACCATCCTGATCTACATCCCAAAAAGGAGCTAGGATATTGTTGTCGGTTGGCAATTCCAGATTGTCATTGTATTCTCCGAAATGAGGATTATCTCTTCCTGGCCATGCAAAAATTTGTTCAATGGGATTATCGATCACTCCATTGTCTTCATAATCTGCTATATGAGCTATGATTTGCTCTTTATTTACCTGGAATACTTTTCCTAGAGAGCTGCTATATGGATTTGAATAGTCGTAGGTTAGAGCATTCGTAAAGAGATTACCATTAGCGTCTATCCCTCCAAACCAGAGATTAGAGGCATAGGCAAGAGATAAAAATTGCCCATCCTGATCATATGATATCCAGGGAGTGCCATCTTCTCCGGGAGATATTCCATTGTAAGATAGTGAAGTGGCTAAATTACCATTTTTAATAGTTACTTTTTCCTGGGCTTGAAGTAGTAAAGGGAGAGAACATAAAAGAATGAAAAGTATACGTGATAGCATAAGTACGTTTTTTGATAATGTGATTTGTTTAGTTTTCATATGATGCCAATAAAATTCCATTTTTGAATTGATTGGGTCAAGCCAAATAATATAATATGTCAGGTTGCTGAAATTGTAATTTAGAATATTTGAAAGGCTGAATGCCGAACATTTTGTAAGGTATCCGGAAGATTAAGAGGGTATAGTATTGTAAACTGATTTGCTTGCTTCAAATATTATCTTTATCTTTGTGCCGCTATTTTAAACCTGGGAGTTTAAGGTAAACTCACCTTTCAATCATTATTAGGCAAATAATCAGTATTTACTAGGCGTTTGAAGGGAAAATTGGACGATTTGAGTGTCTTGTTTCAATAATAAAAGAGACGCTTCCTTCCAATGAGAAAACAATTTTTATAATTTTTAATTGGAGAATTAATTTATGATTATTATCAATGTAAAAGACGGCGAATCTATAGATAGAGCATTAAAGCGTTACAAGCGTAAGCACCGCCAAATTGGGGTAATTAAAGAACTACGTCGCCGTAAGCAGTTTACAAAACCATCTGTTCAGCGCCGCAACGAAGTTTTGAAAGCGCGTTACAAGCTGCAAAAAGAAATGGATGCTGGCGAAATGTAAGCCACTGCTATCTATTTCTCATAAAACGGAAGCGTTTACCTCATTATATAGCATTTAGAAGGGGCTTTATTAGCTTACTTCTGCGAATAACAAACTGTGGTATTTGGTAATTTGATTTACTAAATACCACAGTTTGTTGTTTGTACCGCTTTGTTTTACCTTACCAACTGCACATCTCCTTCTACTAAAATCACGACATCATCAATAAATGCTACCTTGGCATAGTAGGCATAGACTCCTATTTGTGCAGGTTCGTCTTTAAATATCCCGTCCCATCCTAAAGCAGGCTCATTAGGTTGGAAATTATTAGATTCAAATACGAGGCCTCCCCAGCGATTGAAAATGAGTAATTCCTGGATTTCTCGTACTCCCGGGCCTGCAAATATTGTAAAACCATCATTTACGCCATCATCATTAGGTGAAAAGCCATTAGGAACATAAAGAGGACGGTTTTTGGTTACAGTTACTGTAACATCATCACTAGCAGGGCAACCGTTTTCATCAAATACGGTAACCGTATAGGTAGTTGTATTTACGGGAGATGCTTCCGGATTAGAGCAGTCTATACAAGAGAGGAAATCTGGAGGGGACCAACTATAAGTGACTGGAAAATCATTGGCTATTGCTCGGAGACGAGTAGAATAACCTAATTCTATTTCAACATCTAAACCTGCATCCACAATCAATTCTGGAGGTTCAATAACAGTGGCATCTACTGTTTCCGTACAACCGCGGCTATCCATCACTGTGATAGTGTAGTCACCCGCAGGAAGATTGTCAAAAATATCAGATGTTTGGAAGGAAGAACCATCTATACTATATTCAAAAGGAGGAGTTCCGCCAATGCCTACTACATCGATAATGCCTGTCTCTTCGCCAAAGCAAATTACATCCACTACGCTATCTAGCTCGATAAATAGGGGAGGAGGCTGAGTAAAAGTAGTATCATTAGAAGTAATACATCCATTACCATCAGTCACGGTCACAAAATAGCTACCTTCATCCAGGCCGGTAATTGTTGCAGATGTTTGCCCTCCTTGCCACTGGTAAGAATAGTTGCCTACGCCACCAGTTGCTACGGCCGTCAATTCTCCATCCATAGCTCCAAAGCAACTGATATTTAAGAGGTCAAAGCTTACTTCAAGTAATGGAGGATCTTCCAGCGTAAAGGTAAATGAACCCATACAAAGATTGGCGTCGAGCGCATCTACTGTATAAGTACCTGCGGGTAAGCCTGTAAGTGTATTGGTGCTTACAAAGCCATTTCCATCATTAAAATCATATTGATAGGGTGCTTGTCCATTGATAATATCCACAACGATAGAACCATCAGAGAAACCGGTACAAGATGGATGGACAATGGATATAGCTGTAGGATCAATAGTTAGTTCCAGTTCATTGACTGGGATAGTTAATAGGACCTCACAATTATTGGCATCTCTAATGGTGATGTCATATTCGCCAACTGCCAAATTGCCGAATGTATTGTTATTGGTAAATGGGCCATTTTCAAAACTATATTCATAT
>JAKSDI010000037.1 GCA_022360175.1 Chitinophagales bacterium | reverse complement strand
TTAGTAATGTTGCCCTTAGTATCCCTTATTCCTTCCAAACAATAGGAGGCCTCAACTAAAAAATACGGATTAAAGTAGAGGTTATAAGCCTCAAAGATGAGTGTGTTATGTAAAAATATTCCTTTCAGACTTGTCATTTGTCTATTGTTAATAAATAGATGAGCTAAACATTGATTTTTATATAAGGCTCGTATTTTATTTTCCCAGGCATCTATTTTGCATATTCCAAAATGGCGGCATTCTTTCTGGGGGTTTCCAAGGGTAATTATGTGTAGATTAGCCTGACTAAAGTTCCATTGATGATTCCGAATATTCTTGTTCGTAGAGCTTTCCCGGACAACTGTTGACACACTCTCTTTTTGAGATGAATGATTACTCTGAAAAACCATAAAGCAGATCTTTTAATTTCGACCCCTTTAATGCGGCAATATTATATGCTTCATTGAATCGATCAATTGAATAGGAAATGTCTCTCTTAAGATTTTCAAATTCATAAGGTAACTTTCCAATGCATTTCTCTTCGTTAGGGTAGTTTGTTACAATAATTTCAAACTTGGAATAATATTTTCCCCCCTGATCAATAAATGCATTATAAATATTAATGAAATTAATCAGGCGATCTACAGCAAATTCCAGGTTTACCTGCTGCTTTATTGCCTGGCTACTGTGTGGGTCCTGCTCTACAGTCTGTTGCAGATTTTCCATATAGAGATCAAATGCTGCATAAACAGCTTCCCAGTCATCCTCTCTGCGACATACGTCTAAAGCGGTATAATAGCCTAAAACACCTACATATTCTTCAAACAGTTTTATACAATTTTCTTTGAGGCTATTATTACTCTCTTTAAGATAGGATGTTTCATAATAAATAGTGGCCAACTCAGAATTCATGCGGGCTGTAAAATCTAGTACGCATGAAATATTATTTAATTCTTGCTCTCTTTCAATAGTACTACCACTACCAAGTACAGAGGTAATTAGAGAAAAGGCAGGAGATAGGTATGGATTTGTTTCCAGAATTGGAGGTAATCGAAGTGCATTCTCTCGTTTTAATCGTTTTTCAAGGGTAACCTTAGCTCTTTGAAATTCAGGATAATCATTGGGATTTGACAGTGAAATGATTTTCTGGTATGTTTGAAGAGAAGAAAAATGATGGTCGAGCCCCAGGACTTTTTCATAGAGTAACCGAATCAACTCAAGTCCCTTTTTATACCTCAGCCTGGTAAGCTCGACTCCAAACATTTCCTCTATCAGTGTGAGTTCTTCCTTGATCTGAATTTTTTGATTTAATAAACGTATATAAGCTTTGGTAGAGACTGCATCTCGCCCCAATGAAAAATTGATTGCATCTAGTTCTTTTAGCAAATCTAGCCTGTCTTCCTGATATAAGTACAAGTGAGTATTTTCTTCTTGTTCCCAGCTTTTTATAAATTGCTCAAGAGAAATTGTATCCAGATTTGCATAAGTATGGTAACCACAAAAAGAACATATAATTAGGATGATTAAATTTTTCATTGCGACTGTATTTGGATTGTGGTAGAGAAATCAATAATAAAATGGGTATTTGTTTCCGTGACAGGGTATCCTCCTGCAGCAATCGGCCCTTCTTTGAGGCCTGGTAGTTTGTTGCGTAATTCATCAGGAATAGTTAACTCTTCCTGTTGTATAAAATGGCCATTTTCAAACTGTATGTTAGCATCTTTGTATGTTATCTCTGATTTAGCAATTGAAACCTTAAGGCCACTCAGAGTAGCTACTGAAAAACTAGAATTAGTATATTCATTTCCTAGCAGATGTACACGGCTACTCTCTTCGACAGAGCATAGTCCTCTGGAACGGTCACAGTTTGGCCCTCTACCCAAAAGCAATCCTCCTCCTTCTACTATTTCTGCTTTCAGGGAAAATCCCCATATAGCAAAAAGGATTGTAAATAAAATGGCTGAGCCAATGAATATTCTGAAATATATGTTCTTCGATATTGAGATAGAAGTTTTCATATTCAAATGAGTTTATATTAACGCATTAAATGGATGTAATTTGTTTCCAATATGATTTCTTCACTTTGATCAAATGCCATATGTAATTCAATTTTATTGGATGATGGCAGATAGTCAAGTTTAAAAGCAGTTGCTGTTCCTATCCCATCCCTATAAGTAAGATAATCTTGAGATGAAATGACTTTCTTAGTATTTATATTGATAACATTCGCAGTCACAAAAGACGAATTTTTCTCCTGGTATACACATGCTAGTAGATCAGGGGTGACAAGCTTCAAATTGAGTAATTCCATATTTGCAGCAGGCTTCAAGTGTTCTGTATAATATGTTTTCAGATTGATATTATCTCCACCTTCTACTAGTAGTGATTCATATTCTCTTGCCACAGCTTTTAATTTTTCTTTATTTAACTCCAACTCAGATTCAAACAAGTTCATCGAGTCAATAGTAGTTTGCGGCGAATTGCTTGTGAACATATAAATACTTCCCAGGTATTTATCAGCAAGAATTATTTTATCCCCCTTTATTGTGAATAAAAAGTTTGATATAAAATAACCAGATTTGATATCCTTACATATGTTTGGTAAACTTCCGATTGTACCAAGATAGGTTCCTTCTTTATCGTAAAGAACTCCTATATGTGCATTATCATAAAACTGATTGCTGAATGGATTCCTGCTAATGTCATCTGGTGGAGTACCGCCTGTACCTACTGTTGGCCAGCCCCTTACTAAAGGGACAAAGATGGTGTTTTCCTCCATTTGCATCTTACTGTGCTTTAAGATATATCCTTCTTCTTCGAAGTCGCGTGGTAATCTTTCAATGGGATGTACTTGCTCTACATTGTTGCTTGATGTGTTCTTCTTTATGATGACGGGTTGATTATAATAGCTGAGACTAAAATCAGTAGTATCAAAATGGGTTTGAGGCAATGAAGCCGAAATAGAAATACTAGTACTATCTACACTCAATAACTTCAGATATATGCACTTGAGTGCCGGTTTTATGATGTTGAATAGTTCATCACTCACAGTGGGTGATCTGAATATATTATACTCTCCCTCTGTTATTTCCAGTTGATTGAATAGTTTCCCTTTGCTATTGTATACGTAGATATCTGTAAATAAATCATCGATAAAAGCTATGTGTTCGTTTGAGACATTCAAGTCATAAATCTCTGAGTATGAAGAGCCATTACTTTTATCAAGATAAGTTAAATGCCCTTGCTCAGTAAACATACGATTTCTTATGAACGGTGATATACCTGGCTGTTTGTATATGGGCTTAGCTCGCGATTGTGATATTGAAGGCAGATCCGAAGTATCATAAAAATCAAGAACAAATTGTTCATCACATTCAATACCAAGTAATGGTGTTGATTTTAACATTTTCCCTTTTTGTACATCGATAAGCATGAGAAAGGGCACTCTTAGTTTGCCACTTGTATAATGAAATATACTACTAAATATATCTTTAGAATCGATTACATTTCCGTCCAGTTTCCAGTTGTTTGATTGGAAGTATCTTTTTCCTGCTTGTTCTTTGGGGTAATTAAGAACACCTATTAGCTTTTTATCAAGTTTCAGGTTTGTTTTATGGGTAAGAAAAAAGTGAAGAAGGCTCTCACATCTCGGGCAAGTATTGGGGCTAAAATATACGAGGCCAATGATTGAATCTTCTGGTTCTGATAGTGGACTAAGTATCGCTTTTAGCCTGGCTTCGGTGTCAATATATTGTTCAATAGAATATAAGCTCTGTTGTCCAAACAACTGAATATGGATGGCTGAAAAAGCCATGATAAAGAATATGTATAGAGCCAGGTTTCTCATTTTTATTATTATTTATAGCTTGGCAGCAGGAAAACCCTGGCTACCAAGCTGAAGTCAATCTTGAATTCGCAAAAACGAACTATTTATTAATTTCGAGTATAAGAGATTCAGAATTTGATTTATCTAAGTAATATTCATATTGCTCATCTTCATCCCATTCTTTCAATTGCCCTCCTTCGAGTATAGTCACATGATATTTCTTTCCCTCTACATCCAATTCCCCACTTTCATTAGTGATATCAGTACCTTCACTTACTTTAAATAATTCAAGTGTTATAGTAGCGCATTTGCATAACCAACACCAATCAGGGCAGATCTTACCAGAATTCATGTCGAGTCCACCTGAGCCAAAAACAGGAATTTTGATCTTTAGCCTTTCTTCTCCTGGAGGATCAGTGTTTGGAGGGTTGGTCTCGTTTGCAAAACAAAAGGAAACAGCAAAAAGCAATACTAGAAGAGTTGTAAAAAGTCTCATGATAGATTAATTTTAATGTTACTTGCAGAGGTTTACAGTGAGAGTAGTATTGCCTTCGTATAGAAGGAGCCCCACACTATAAACCTTGCCGCAAGCCTCACAGAATTAGTTATTTTGAATGAACTTCTAATAATACGTTCATACCATCAACTCCCAGAGTTCCATCCTCTGATGCCTCGACACCAGACATTTCTATAATAGTAACCGGATATTCTTTTGAAGTAGCTGTTTCTGTCAAAGTTCCTTCTACAGGGCCTCCAAATCCACCTGCATCATCTACAACTGCTTTGCCATGGATAACTATCTTTGCACAGTGAGCTTTTGCCTGGTCAGGGCATATGCGGCCTGATTCATTATCCATACCGCCAGAACCATAAATATTTATCGTAGTATCCTTTCTGATTTTAATATTATCAATATCTACGCCAAGAATTAATAGGCTAATTACTTCATCAACCCACTCTTCATAGGATGCTCCAAGTTTAACACGAAGTAACTCATTGATTGTTTCTGTATTTAATTCATCCTGAGTTTCGGTTGTATATGGATTCACATTTTCGATAAGACTTTGTAATCCTTCTGAAGTCTCCAGGCTT
Organism: Chitinophagales bacterium; assembly: GCA_022360175.1. Taxonomy (GTDB): domain Bacteria; phylum Bacteroidota; class Bacteroidia; order Chitinophagales; family Saprospiraceae; genus JAKSDI01. Next base: position 47,722 of record JAKSDI010000037.1, on the reverse strand, counting down.
ATTGGTACGATGCTATTAGCAAATGTACTTTGCATACAAAACAGTCCCAATAGTAATAAAAAAAAAGTAGAATTTTTCATGATATGAAAATTAATTTTAAATGCCTACTCTGTTTGATTTAGGCTTTTCGGCATTCGCCTTTATATTAGCTAGCTAGAAATATATTTCAAATTTAAATCGAATGACTAATCTTCTCAAGGACACTTTTTTTGTGTTCTAACACCTCATTTTTAAAATATTGATAATCAGATGTTTACTATGTTTCTGTTATATCTGTAATTACGATTTCAGTCATTTCCTGTTGTTCTTCAGGGGTGAGGTTGTCCCAATCTGAAGCTTGAGTGAGTAAATTAAGTGATATTAATATTGCGATTATAGTAGCAGTCATAATGTTGAGAGTTTTGTATTAATATTGAAGTGATATAACAAAAGTATTACACTACTCATCTTTTGTCACGGACAAACTCCCAAACCTCTAACACCGCAATTTATTTTGTTGGTTTTTTTACAAGTAGTATGATGTGTTGTATTAATTTAGCAAAGCCATATAATAATTCATCATCTGACTTTTCTGTTTTTTAAATTCCCTTATTTTGTATATATTGACCTTATAAGTAAGAGCGCATAATTAGGTTGCTTTTTTAGTTGAGCAGATTTTTGCTCAAATCAAGGCGCGGCGGAGTGTAATAGCCATAGCTATTAACACGAGTACGCAACACAGATATGGGTAAAAAGATGCCACCATAAAAAGGTTAATTAAATGTGCTCTCTTACTTAATCACACCGATAGAATTACCTTACTTATTTATGAATTAGCAGCCCAAAAGTGATAATTGCTTATTGGGCTAATCCCCTAAACATCTGGTCTTTAATATGAATGTCATTATGTTAAATTGCTCTAGATATATTATATGAAAGAACTCAAAGAGTTGGTGCATCTAATCTCACGACACAAGCGTAAGCAGATTGAAATACTTGGATATAATGAAGAGTCAGCGAATCGTTATGAAGTGATGTATGATATGATTGAATCTAATCAAATTCAAACAGATGATGCTGCTGCTGAGTATTTCTTTGGGACCGGAAAAAATGGTAAGTATATACAATATAGAAATCTGCGCAATAATCTTTTTAAGCGCCTCATCAATACTTTTTTCTTTATAGATCTGAAAAAACCTGAGTTTAATAATGCACAAGCAGCTGCACACAACTGTGCCAAGTATGCTGCTGCGATGCGAATGCTGGCGGCTAGAGGAGCCCGAAATTCAGCTGCGGAGATCGCTCATAAAACGATTGCTCCTGCTACTAAATATGAACTAACAGAAATTGTTCTGGATATTTCTCGCTATCTCCGTCATCACTACACTTTTACAGATCCTCATGAAAAGAAACGAGAAAAATATGAATCTTTAGTTTCTGAATACCAGCATATTCTCAATCTGACGATCAAGTCAGAAGGTATGTATTATAATCTCATTGGTCCTTATATCAAATCTCGTTCTAGTAAAACGTGGGTTAGTAAGATGGCCCAACAATATATATCAGAATTGGAGCCTGAGCTTAATAATTGCGATGCTTACTGGCCTCAGTTACATTACCGCATCATTTTATATATAGAGAAAGCAAGCGTTCATGATTATGAAGGAACGCAGGAAGTCTGTCAGGAGGCTATTAATTTTTTCGAAGGCAGGCCTGCAACTACAAAAGCTATGCTTTCGGCTTTTTACCACAAGCTTATAATTGCACTCACTCTCTTACAACAGTATGATAAGGCAGAAGCGGCAGTTGAAAAGGCAGAAGAGCTAGCAGTGGCAGGTACTCATAACTGGTTTAAAGGGGTTGAGCAAAATCTTATTTTGCAATTCTATCAAAAAAAGTATCAATCGGCTTATGAAGTATTCAAAAAGGCCAAGTCTAATAAGCAGTTTTCCCATCTTCCTGTCACTGAGCTAGAGAGCTGGAAAATATATGAAGGCTATATACATTTATTGGAAGAAGCAGAAAAACTCAATTGCAGCGATGGCAGTAAAAACAAATACAAAGTAGCGAAATTCTTAAACGAAATTCCAGAATATTCAAAGGATAAACAAGGGATGAATATTCCTATACTTTTAATCCATTCCTTGTTTTTACTTTACAGAAAAGAATACGATAAATCCTATGATAGGATGCTTGCTCTTGATAAATATGCTAGTAGGCATTTAAAAGAAAATGAAGGGACTTTTCGTTCTTTTTGCTTCATTAAAGCGCTTTCTCAAATTCCTAAAGCAGATTTTAGAGCTCAGCTTGCTAATGAAAAAGCCCAGGAATGGTTGTCAAAAATGAGTGAACATCCTTTACGGATATCTGACACACCTTATGAGCTAGAACCGATACCTTTCGAACACCTCTGGGAATTGGTGCTGGAATCTTTAATATAAATGGCATTATTAGAGCACAAAAAGAATCAGCTAAAATAGATATCTTGGCAGGCTAATAAAGTATCCTGCTAGATGTATCAAACCTTTGAAACCAATCGGCTATTCCTTCGCCCTACATCCCCTGAAGATGGAGCATTTGTATATGAGCTGATGAATACCCCAAAATGGATTGAAAATATTGGTGATAGAAATATCCAAACAATAGAAGATGCAGTTGCCTATATTCATAAGCGTATGCTGCCTCAACTGGAACGCCTGGGATATGGCAATTATACTGTGATTAGAAAAGAAGATGGCGTCAAATTAGGTTCTTGTGGGCTTTATGATAGAGAAGGATTAGAAGGAATAGATATAGGCTTTGCTTTCCTACCAGAATATGAAGGAAAGGGTTATGGCTTTGAAGCCGCCAACCGAATAAAAGACGCAGCATTCAACGAATTTGGTGTGCTTGAAATAAATGCTATTACTGCTAAACACAATATACCTTCTCAAAAATTATTGGAAAAATTGGGCTTGACGGTAGCGGGCACTACTATTCTGCCTAATGATGATGAAGAACTGTTGTTGTATAATATCAAGGTTTCTGACTTTTAACTCAAATCCAATATCACATTTCCTGTTTTTTGCCCGCTTACTACATATTGATAGGCTGCTATTGCCTGCTCAATAGTATAGCTGCGATCGATGACTGCTCTAAACTTTCCTTGCTCCATTAACGATTTTACCAGGTCGAGGCTTTCTTGTTTATTATTTGGAAATGGAAATTTTACTCGTTTACCTCCTTTAATTTTGGTGACTAAAGGGAGATAAATATTTTCTGCACCGGGGCCTAGTTCTGAAGATATATACGCACCATCAGCTGTTAACAAGCCCTTGCATCTACCAAAGCTACTTTTACCAACGGCATCAAATACATATTGATACCGTTCATTATCCTGCGTAAAATCTTCTGTTTCGTAATTGATGATTCGATCTGCTCCTAAAGATTTGATCAGGTCAATATTCTTCCCATTGGCTGTAGCAGTAACATACGCACCGAAGTGTTTTAGTAGTTGCAGTGCAGCGGAACCAATTGCCCCAGTTGCTCCATTAAGCATTACCTTATCTCCAGTTTTGAGAGAGATTTTATTGATGAAATTGTATGCATAATGAGCTCCTTCTGCACAGGCTACCGCTTCAGCGCAAGAGAAGCCTTTGGGGAGATGGACAATGGCTTCTTTTTCCTGAACGACCATATAATTTGCCTGAGAAGCTATACCTTCATCATTAAGCCCCCAAATCATATCGCCTACTTTAAATCTGCTTACTCCAGTACCAATAGCTTCTACTTGTCCGGCAAAATCAGTGCCCATGATATGCGTTTTAGGCTTGGGCCATCCGAAAAAAAGCCGCGCTAGTTTAGGGGTGCCTTGTAGTATCCCACAATCGGTTCTGTTGATGGTGGTGGCATGTACTTTTATTAATAACTCTCCAGCTTTAGGTGTCGGCTTTTCAATTTCCTTGACTTCCAGCACATCTGGAGATCCATATTGGGTTCGGGTAATGGCAAGCATTTATAGGTGGTTTGAGTACTAAAATCCAATATGAAAGGAAGATAGAACAATTTTATCGACTAAATAATACAATCGAAGGATATGGATAACTTAGAGGCTGTTGGGAGTTTGCTTTTAGAGCGAACGAAGGCAGATTTTGTATTGTATAAGGCGTTTTTTGCAGTCGGATGCGGGCAATCCGGCGAAAAAAACAACGCAATACAGGGCAAAATCTGGCAAGAACAGCCTGACCAGACGGTCCGTAGGAAGGGTAAATTCCCAACAGCTTCTTAATAAACAAAAGTGACATGATCTTTTATACAGGTATCATCATCACCGAGGCTTAGCAAAATGGACGATTTTAAAAGTAGCAACGAGATTGTCATAATATACTTTTGCAATCAGTACTCCTGCCGGATGTCTTGCTGTATTAATAGAGGTTTTTGCTTTTGTTATTTTTCGCTCGTGGATGAGCCATCCATCCATTGTGAAAATTTGAAGCAGGCCACTTTTTTGCCAATCCCATTCCTTAAATTCCAGCTTAAAATAATCTGTATAAGGATTGGGGTAAATCACTATATCTTCTAATTTCACTGTGATGGTATCTACATCTTCTGGTTCCATGGTGTCGGGATCTACTATTAAGGTAGTGTCTAGTATAGCCTTACAATCTAATATTTCCTGCTTATGGGGATAGGAATAATATTCTATACTACTAGGTGGTGATGGAGGGAGAATGCCAAAGAAATTTCTTCCCAAACCTTCAATGAGTGTAAGGTCCGGACCTTTGTATTGGAGGACCTTTCTATTTAAACCCATATATTCCCTCTGATAAATAGTATCAATTACAGTACTATATTGGTTATTATGTCCTTCCGGAAAATAGGGGAAAGTATCTCCTACTTCCAGATCATAATCGAGATATAATATTTCTTTTTCAGGGTTTTTTACATCCAGATAATACACCTGCTGATTAGCGGTATCTTCTCGTAAGTATATTTTGTGATCATTATAACCTGTATATGGAGAACCATTATATGGCGTACCTTCAATTGTCCGATAGTATTTTTTACCATTGAATACCAGAGAATCGCAGGTAACTCTGGTATCACGTAGGAAATAAGAGCCCATTCCCAAATTGAATAGTTGAGTTATTTTGCTTCCTTTTGTTATAGAGGGTATATAAGGCCCTTGGGTATGTGCATATAATGAAGAAAAAAAGAAAATAACTAGTGGTATGAATGTTTTACAGGTCATAATGAAGGAGTATGTGCGTTAGTATATTGTAAGTACTAATACACAATTATCCTAGAACATCCTTGAAGAATCTTTTTGCATCATGCTTTGTTATTTTTTTGCCGGATTGCCCGCATCCGACTGCAAAAAATGCCTCACCTGCTACAAAAATATTACTCAATTATATTTCTATATAATTATGTCTTAGTCCTTATACTGAAATATACTACTTACTGGACAATTACGCAATGACCCTAAACCAGATATAGGACGAATTGGATTAAAAATGACTAAAAAGCCGCCAACATTTACCTCAATCCTTCAGGGAAAACACCTGCATCAAAACCCCAAAGAGCGCTCAGCATGAAGTAAACGAATAAACTTAATAAGAGGATAGAAACGAGATTCATCCAGATGCCAGTTTTTATCATATCAGAAATTTTTAGATAGCCAGACCCAAAAACGATTGCATTGGGAGGGGTTGCAACAGGCAGCATAAATGCACAGGAAGCGGCTATGGTAGCAGATACCAAAAGCATATATGGGTGAATGTTCAGGGATAACGCCACGGGGGCTAATATAGGGAGCAGCATAGCCGTTGTTGCCATATTGGAAGTGATCTCTGTAAGGAAGTTAACAGCAGCTATTAAAATGAAGATGAGGACTATAATAGATAAGCCATTTAATAAACTGAACTGGGTACCAATCCAGCTAGCGAGCCCACTTTCCTGAAAAGCAATAGCAAGTGCCATCCCTCCACCAAAAAGAATCATAATCCCCCAGGGCATTTTTACAGCTTCATGCCAGGATAGAATCGGCTGCCCTTTTTTAGAAGATGGTAAAAGGAAAAGTGCAAAACCTGCCATTATTGCAATAATGGTATCATCCAGTTGAGGGATGAAATTTTGCAGATAGGATCGGAATATCCATAATGAAGCAGCTGTAATGAAAATGATCAGGATTACTTTTTCCTCATAACTCCATTTACCTAAATCTTTGATTAGTCTTTTGATTTCTGCACTGCCACCAGGAAATTCTTCCATCCTGAATTTAAAAGCTATCCTGGTCAGGTATAGCCAGCAAATGGCTAATAAAGTGAGAGAAATAGGCAATCCAAATTTAAACCATTGAGCAAAGGATATTTCTATGCCATACAATTCCTGGACTACACCTGCTAGTACTAGATTGGGTGGGGTGCCAATCAAAGTAGCCATTCCACCAATAGAGGCACTATAAGCAATGGCAAGCATCAGAGATTTACCAAAAAGGGCATTTTCATCTTCTTCTGTATCCGGGTGATCTTTGAGCTGGTGAATAATGGCCATTCCTATAGGAAGCATCATAACAGAGGTGGCTGTATTGGAAATCCACATAGACATGAATGCAGTAGCAGCCATAAAACCAAGTATAATACGTGAAATACCTGCTCCTAAAATATCGATGATCGATAAGGCAATCCTTTTATGCAGATTCCATTTTTCAATGGCAATTGCCAAAATGAATCCACCCATGTACAGGAATATGTATTTGTGTCCATAAGAGGCAGTCGTTGCTTTGAGATTTAATGCACCACTCAAAGGAAAGATAATAATGGGCAGTAAAGCAGTGACACTGATATTGGTCACTTCAAATATCCACCATATGGCAATCCAGATAGTACATGCCAGCACCGCATTTGCCTGAGTAGATAAACCTTCTGGATGGAAAAAAGCCAGAATCAAAGCAAAACACAAAGGACCAAGTATAGTAGGGATGATTTTTGAATTATTTCTCATGCTAGCAATATATCTGTTAAGCAAGAGTACCCTTGTACTCTGTTGGTGTTTGTTTGGTGAGTGATTTGAAAAATCGGATAAATGCACTACTTTCAGAAAATCCTAGTAAATAACTAATCTCATCTATTGATTTATCCTTCTCTTCAAGATACGTTTTAGACAACCTCAACTGTAATTCATATTCAATTTCTTTGAAATTTGTATTTAAGGATTTTAGCTTCCTTTGGAGTGTTCTTCCTGATAAATTCAATTGTTTGGCAGCTTCTGCCAGAGATATCCTTTGGGGTTTGTGTTCCAGTATGGATTTCTTCAATTGATAGATCAATTCATTTTCAGTGCCGAGGCTTTCAATTTCAGTAGAAATTTTATCCTTTAAATTTTCTAATAATCCCAGCGGTATATTTTTGGAGTGCTTATCGAAGATTTGCTTTTCGAAAATGATCTCTGTTTTAGGCTGGTTAAACTTCAGGCTACAGTTGAACAGTCTATAGTATTCTTTGAGGTTTTTTGGCTTTTCAGTATGGAAGCGTATCATGACAGGATAATACCTTCTTTTCGTATAAGCAATGATAGATTTTAAACAAGAAAGTAATGTCAAATCCAATATTTGCCTCTTGGCATGGGATTGATGTACTCCCCAATTGGGATTTTCTTCAAAGATTACCGAATAACTATGATCTGTTACCACTAATGAAGATTCCAGGGCATCACTAATGAGCCTGGAGTAGTAGGTGGCATTTTCAAAAGCCTTATTGAGCGTTTCACTGTTTTGCATGATACTATCTACATAGGCAGTCGTTTTTAGTGATACCTGTTCTCCTATATGTAAGCCCAGATAGTCATCATCTAAAGCTTTTATTATATAGTTTAAAACCTTCACGATGGTATCATAGCTGATATATTTCTGATCTCGAATATCAGAAAACTCAGCTCGTAGCGATGTGACATCCACTCCTTTTGAAGCTGCATATTCAATGAAGTCGTTAATGATAGTAGCAGAAAAGTACATGATGTAAAAATGGCGCAAAATGTCAATTTGTCAAAATCTAATTTTAATGATTCTTAATGGAGCCTTGAATGCAGGACAAAAAAGAGTTAAGATTCAAAATGCTTTTATTTGTCTGCTTTCCTGGTTGTGGTGGCTTTGACTGCCGAGAGGAAAAGCTTGTTGGCGGCTAATTAAAATTCAAAGAATAACCGCATAGCTGCGGGCACCATTTGTGATAAGGTCCACAACTTTTCTCACAAGGTCTGACCGAGTAAATTGCACGAAAGCTTTAAAAATTAGTGTATAGTTTTTAAAAAAGAATGGCGTGAGAATCTTTGCCCTCACGCCTTCTCTATTATTGGGTTTTACCTGTTCTGGTTAAAAGAAAAAATGAAATGCTCTCCATAAAATACCTATCACTTCACAACCACAAACTGTTTCATCACTAATACTCTGGCCGCTTGTTGTAGGCGCAATGTATAGGTGCCTGCTGGCCAGTTTGATGTTTGCCATTCCTGATTCAATGTACCCGCTTGTAGTCTTTGAGTAGCAATGATTTGTCCGTATAGGTTAATAACCTCTACCGTAGCATCTGCTTCCAATGGCTTATCAAGCATTATATTGAACTCAGTAGATGCAGGATTAGGGAATAAATTTATCCGGTGTGATAAATCAGTAATTGGAAGATTTTGATTACTACCCATATCTACCTGAGGATGGCCAACTATTCCCATTGCTCCTGTGTTGCCACCAACACTGACATTACTAAATACTGCTTCCGTTTGTGCATATGGCAGATAGGTAAAACTTGCCAGTCCTATTTCTACACAATCCTGCATAGGTACGAATGCGCCATGTACATATTGGAAGCTGCCTCCTGTAGTACTGTAATAGGTGAAAATCCAATCTCCCTGGCGTTCTAGTTTCAGCCATATTGGACCAGGTTTATAGAAGCTGTTTACCTGCTTGAGTCCGTTGGTGTTATAGCGTACCTCATGGCGCAAAATATTACTCATATTGGAGAAGACAGCTACTTGTTTAGCACCAGCTATAGAAGACTCTCTTATCATCAGCCCACCATATCCGCCAGCGCTAATACTTTCAATTTTGGCTATGATTGAACCGTCGCCACAGAGGCTGGTTGCTGCAAAGGCTACATTATCACTGGTCGAACTAGTGGCATTATTCCCTGAACCTGTAATATGGAATTGGCCATCTGCTTCACAAGGGGCGTATTCATATTCATTGCCTAGTGTTACGATGCCTATGTCATAATCATTCCAGCCATCAGGCAGGGCTTTACCTTCTTCAACGGTAATATTGGCTGTACAAGCACTTGTATTGCCTGCGATATCGGTAATTGAAACGGGTATCGCATAGGTGTTATCTTTGTTGAAGCAAGTGTAGGTAGTAGCAGCAAAATTGATGCTGTTGATAGTACAGTTGTCGAAGCTTGCCAGTACATCAAATACATCTGCTGTTTGTAGGCTGTAGGTTCCGTCTGGCTGAATGTATACTATTTTATCTATGCAGTATACAGTAGGAGCAATCAGATCTTCTACCTCAATAGTAGCAGTACAGGTAGCGGTATTGTTGTTTGCATCAGCTACTGTAAGAGTAATGGTATTATTTCCAAGGTCTTCGCAGTCAAATACGGCTTTACTCAATTCCATATCCAGACCACCACAGGCATCAGTAGAACCATCATCTACCTGATCAGTTGTGATTGTGGCACTACCATTGGCATCGAGCTGGACGCTTAAATTCTGGCAATTTGCTACAGGAGCAATATTGTCTTCAACAGTGATCGTCGCTGTGCAAGTGCTTGAATTGCCGTTCACATCTACCAAGCTTAAGATTACGGTATTCTCTCCTACATCGGAGCAGCTAAATGATTCTTTATTAATGCTCATTGACTGAATACCGCAAGCATCAGAAGAATTGTTGTCTACTTCTGCTACACTTAAAGTGCCACTTCCCGATTCATCCAGTTGTACAAGTATATCATTGCAAACTGCCATAGGTGCAACCTCATCTTCAACGCTTATGGAGACAAGACAGGCTTCTTCATTGCCATTCATATCTGTGACCGTCAATACTACATTATTAAGCCCTACCTCACTGCAATTGAAAGCAGACTGGCTTAATTCTTTAGTCGCAATACCACAAGCATCAGAAGAACTTATTTCTACCTGGCTTACTAGTAAAGTTCCTTCTCCGTTTTCATCCAATTGAACGCTTGCATTCTGACAGCTGAGCGTAGGTTTAACCTGATCTTCTATTGTCACTGTTGCATCACAAGTTTCTACATTGCCATTTGAATCCGTAATAGTAAGAGTGACGGTTACTGCTCCAACATCTGAACAATGAAATGCTTCTTTGCTCAGGCTGCGAGCGTCTATTCCGCAGGCATCGTTTGATCCATTGTCAATATCGTCTACTGTGATAGAGCCATTTCCATTGGCATCAAGTAATACGTTAGCATTTTGGCAGATAGCTATTGGTTTGATTTCATCTAATACGGTTACTGTTGCATCACAATTACTGCTATTTCCATTATTATCGGTAATAGTAAGTGTGACCGTATTAATGGAATTGATATGATTGCAATCAAAATCCGTTTGGCTCAAGCTATACATATTGATATCACAGGCATCAGAAGAATTGTTATCAAGCTGGTCGGTAGTTAATACACCTTCTCCATTGGCATTTAGATATACGGTTGCATCCTTACAGGAAGCCGTAGGTGCGATATTATCTTCTGTGGTAATATTTGCTGTGCAGTTACTGGAGTTGCCACTATTATCTGTTACCGTTAGCGTGACCTGTACAGCATTACCTACATTGGAACAATCAAATTCGCTTTTGCTTAGACTAAATGATAAGGGCAGACACAAATCGAAAGAGTTATCATTCACCTGATCAGTAGTAAGTATACCTGCTCCATTTTCATTTAATTGGACCGTCGCATCTTTACAGGAAGCAGTAGGAGAAACATTATCTATTACAGTCACGGTTGCCACACAACTACTGCTATTATCGTAAATGTCAGTAACCGTAAGAGTGACATTCACATCACCAACATCAGAACAGTCAAATGTATTTTGACTAACTTCAAGAGTAACGGCTCCACAAGCATCAGAAGAACCATTATCAATATCTCCGCTGGAGATAGCGGCAGTACCTTCATCATCGAGTATCACACTTGTGTTTTTACACATAGCATTAGGAGCTTGCCCGTCAGCCACGGTAACATTAGCAGAACATTCTGATGAATTTCCATTGCCGTCTTCTACTAACATAGTAAGTGGGAAGGTTCCTCCAATATCTTCACAATCAAAATCTGCCAGGTCAAGCGTAAGTGTTACTGATCCACAATTGTCTGAAGAACCGCCATCTATTTGATCCTCGGTGATTAAAGCCGTTCCATCTGCTTCCAGTTGAACGGTGAAGTCATTGCATACTGCTGTTGGCGCAATATTATCTTCGACTGTAATCGTTGAAGAACAATTTGCCATATTTCCATCATTATCTGTCACCGTTAAAGTAACACTTACTCCACTACCAATATCTGAGCAACTGAAGAAAGTTTGGCTCAAACTACGATTTGTTATAGCACCACAAATATCATAAGAGCCATTATCTACCTGTGCTGGAGTAAGTGTAGCGACACCAGCAACATCCAGTTGAATCATAACGGCCTGACAAACGGCAACCGGATTATTATCTCCAATTACAGTCACATTGGATACACAGGTACTCATATTACCGCTACCATCTGTTACCGTCAGTGTTACTGCTGTAGGGGCATCAATATCTGCACAGCTAAAACTAGTTTGGCCGGCACTGAAAGAAAGAGATTGGCAGTTGTCAGTGGAACCACCATCTAAAAGGTCAGCTGTAATGCTTCCAAGGCCTGTAGCATTTAATGTTACGTCTATATCAGTGCACATTGCTGTTGGAGGAGTTTCGTCAATAACAGTAACGGTAGCGGTGCAAGTATTGCTAATATTGGAATTATCGGTTACTAAAAGAGTAACTGTATTGGTGCCCAGGTGGCTACAGTCAAAATCTGTTTGACTTAGCACCAGACTGGCAATTCCACCTTCAGCAGAGGAGCCATTATCAATGTCATTAGGAGTAATGGAGCCTTGTCCACTTGTTGGGTCAAGTGTGACGGTTGCATCCATACATATTGGACTAATGGTCGTGTTATCTTGTTCTACCGTAATCGTTGCATCGCATGTAGCTGTATTGCCAGAATCATCTGTTACCGTCAGTGTCACAGTTGTTGTGCCTATATCTGAAGTCGTAAAGTTGGTTTGGCTTAAGGATAAGGAAGCAATATTACAATTGTCGGTTGAGCCTCCATCTACATCAGCCGCCGCCAGGGTTCCATTTCCTGAGCCATCTATTAGGACCGTCTCGTCATCACAAACGGCATCTGGCGCTTCATCTTCTTGAATGGTGACATTAGCGCTACAACTGGATGTGTTTCCATTATAATCTTCCACTACTACCGTATAAGAGGTCGTTCCTGTATTATCACAATCTACGGTGATAGAAGGGCCACCGCCAGAAAAATTGAAGATCAAATCAGTAGAAGGTGTACATCCATCACTAGAACCACTTGCAATTTGAGAAGCATAGATTACTGCATCTCCATTTTCATCCAAATCAATGGTGATTGCACTACAGCTGGCTGTTGGATTTCCATCAATATCACTATTCGTGTCAGATTCGAATTTATAACGGCAGAATCCATCATCTGGAGAGCTATCTGTACCACGCTTATCGATATCACTACTCGTTGCTATGCTGTTGATGTAGCTTCCGCCACCACCACCGCCGCCACCTGAACCACCAGCGCCACCACCAGAGTAGCCACCGCCACCGCCACCGGAGCCGTCACCAAGACCACCACCGCCGAAGCCAAAGCCACCATCACGACCAGCACCACAGGCATTGGATCCGTCTGAACCACCATCACCACCTTGCCATTGTCCTTTCTCTCCACCGCCCCAATTAGCGCCTACTCCACAACCTATATTCTGACCATCACTTTTATAACCACCACCAGCACCGGCAAAGTTTACTCCTCTGGTACCACCATTACCATTGCTTCCGCCATTTCCACTGCTGTTTCCTTTTCCATTACTACCTCCGGTACCGTTTTCTGCTTCTTTACCATTGGACTTCTCACAAACACCAGAAGAATAAGCACCACCACCACCGCCGGCTACTACGAGAATAGTCCAATCACAACTACCAGGTTCTTTATAAATAATACCTGAACCGCCGCCACCACCAGCACCCTCGATGCCCAGGCCACTATTGCTTGCTCCTTTCTCTCCTGGAATAAATCGGATAACTGAGCCTGGAGGAATTTCTCCACTACCGCATCCAATTGTAAATACTCCTTCTGCATCAGCACCTTGTCCGCCTTTAGCAGTACAATTATAAACCCCTGCATTGACACGGCGCCGGCCACCATCGCCACCACGAGCGAAAAGTCGTATGCTACTGTATTCTGTATCTTCTGGTATTCTTAAATCTGTAAATGTACCATTGGCACTAATTGTATATTCACTACCATCGTCGTTCATCAGATTGGCGTTAGAAGAAGGGTCATATTTTACGGTGACCTGAGTTGTACAATCATCTGAAAGCCCATCATTGTCTGTAACGGTCAAGGTAACCGTATGTACTCCTATATCATCACAATTAAACGTATTGGGGCTTACAGAGCTTTCTACAATACTACCATCTTCATCATAACTACTATTATCAATATCGCTAGGTGTAATGGTCACGCTTGAAACATGATCTACAGATAGGGTATAGCTACCATCACATAGTGCAGTAGGGGTAATTGATTCCTGCATTCTGAATGTGATGAAACCATCATCTGGATTTCCAGTATCTCCTCCTGCCACTTTAATAGGTGTAGAAGTAGCAAATTGATAGCTGGTATTGATGTAGCTACCACCGCCACCACCACCTCCTGATGATCCACCACCGCCGCCACCAGAGTAACCACCACCACCGCCACCAGCGCCATCACCAAGGCCACCGCCGCCAAATCCATAACCACCGTTGCGGCCACTCCCGCAGCCACCCGATCCATCTTTACCTCCATCACCACCTACGGTGCCTCCTTTTTCACCACCACCAAAGTTATTTCCACCACTACAATTGATATTTCCGCCATCGCTATTAGCGCCACCGCCACCGGCAGAGAAGTCAATGCCAGAGTTGCCACCAGTATTTCCGCCACCACCGTTATTAGCACCATTTCCACCACTACTTCGGCCATCTCCTGCTGCTTCAGTTATTCTACCACCTTGTCCATTTGATTTGGAGGTACAGCCATCGCTGTATCCACCACCACCACCACCTGCTGCGATCAACAGGGTCCAGTCACAAGCTTCATCTTCACGAAATAGGACAGCAGAACCACCACCTCCACCAGCACCTTCAATCCCTGAACTGTTCTTACTTACTCCACGCTCACCTGGAATAAATCGGAGAATAGAACCAGGAGGAATTTCATCGGTACCTGTTCCTATTTTGAAGAGTGCTGATATCTTAGCGCCTTTACCTCCACGACCAGTTTGACCACAGGGGTTTCCTTTCCGGCCACCATCACCGCCTACAGCTTCAATGAAAATACTTGTTGCAGTAGTATTTTCTGGTATAACCTGATCCTCAAAAGAACCATCTGCATCTATAGTGGTTTCAGAATCGATTGTAATTTCTGTGAAGTCAGCCGCTTCATCCGCTACGGTCAGGGTTGTAGTACAGTTGTCAGAAAGTAGGGCCTCGTCTACTATAGTCATTGTAATAGTAATTTCTCCGATGTCATCACAAGTAAATACTTCATCAGATAAAGTATAAATAAGGGGGAGATCACTCGTGCTTCCGTCATCTACCTGGTCAGAGGTAATAGATTCATCATCCTCTGTTCCTATAGAAATACTAAGACTAGATACACATATTGCAGTAGGGCCATTGACACATACATAAGTTGCAGCGCCATTTTTGGGTGAGTCTGTAGCATCTCCATCCATTTTATTATCCGCTACTGCCCGATCACTTACATAGCTACCGCCACCGCCACCACCGGCATCATCACCACCAGCGCCGCCACCGGAGTAGCCGCCACCGCCGCCACCACAAGATGAATTACTCCATCCGCCACCACCAAAACCAAAACCATCTTCTGCTGCACAACCTGCATTACCACAACCACCATTTCCTCCGGTTGGGCAATTCGTCAGATCAGGATCGTCATCACTATTAAGTTGCTGCCATCCAGCACGTCCACCGCTTTGTCCATCTGTCAGGCCGTAAGAGTTACCTTTGTCATAAACACCGCCACCACCAGCGCCATTATCTGAAGCACTGCCACCATTGCCGTTGCTACCACCATTGCCACCATTACTAAGCCCATCTTTACCATTTCCTCCATCTTCTCCGGCGCGGCCACCACGGCCATCACTTTTTGCCCCTGTATTGTTCGTCCAGCCGCCGCCACCACCACCGGCCACCATCAAAATTTCCCAATCATCGGAGCCTGGTTCTAGTAGCATTACGGCAGAACCACCGCCACCTGTACCCGCATTGGAAAATCCGTCATCGGTTCTGGATCGCCCTTTTTGTCCAATAATGAATCGGAGAATGCTGCCTTCTGGTATAGAATCTCCGCTTTCGCCAATGGCAAAAGTAGCTTCTATAGTTGCACCTTCCCCTCCTCGCCCTGTAGAAGTTACAATGCCTGCTCTACCTTTGCCTCCATCTGCTCCTTGTAGCCTGATAAAGATGTGATCTTTAGTAGCATCAGTAGGGATTTTATAATCCTGATAAGAACCATTATAGCTGATGCTCTGCTCCGTACCATCACAAGTAATATCAGTTGAGGAAATATTACAGCTGTTGTTTGTTGTTTGTGCATATCCATAGTTGTTTCCCAGATAGAATACGCAGAGTACTATGCATTTTAGTAACAGATTGCTTGAATGTAAGGCTTGATGGATTTGATATTTAAAAAGATTCATATTGCAATGATGTTGTCAATTAATAGATTACTGTAGATATAAGAGGGGGGGAAATGGTTATCGAACAAAAACTTCCAATTCTAATTGGCCGATTGTCTTCTTTTGATTAGCCAATGCGGTTCCTTCTACTATGAAGCGATTGCCTTCCTGAGTTTTTATTGCCCAATTGAGGTTAACATGCTCACCTGAGAAGCCTAGTTGTTCTGCACCTATATGTGCTACTTTAGGTTCAAATTTGATATTACTGCTTCCTAGCTTTTGCTCTACCAATTTGATAGCTCCTCCATATAAGTGATGGATCATTTCTGCAACGGGTAGGGCAGGGTAGTGAGCGAAATGCCCAGCACAATAACGATCTTCTATAAGGCCATAATCAGCATAAGCAGATTCATTATTGTAGGCGAATTTGATGTCGTAGGAATTGAGATTTTTGTTGAAAGGATTGGCTTCGCTGAAGTCAGGTTGTTCTACAAACTGGCGCCTGTTTAGCTTGTCAAAAAGGCGGGAGGGCATGATATAATAGTTTACATCTATTTGTGCCAAAGGCTGCCCGTTGGGAGTCATTAGGTAGGTAGTTGCTTTTGCACTTCTTTTATCTAAATCGGTGCAAATAGCTTTTACTCTCAATTGGTGAAAAGTGCCTAATTCAAGCTTTTCTCCAAATTGTAGATTGCGATAAATTGCTTTAGTTGCCAGGTAGTAATGACGGCTTTTATTAGGATTCACTAAAGCACAAGCCAGGGAACCTGCAATTGCTAAATGACGGCCTGTTTCCGAATTGGCCATGTGCGTTAATTCGTTGCCCACTTCCTTTTCAATAGGAGCTATTGCCTGTATGCTATTAGGAGCGATAACTTCTATTTGCCTTAAGGCGAAATAAGGGGATTCTACTGATATTAATGAGGTGAGTTCTTTGTTTAATACCTTTGGATTAATCGCAGTCATGGTCAGAATTTTTGTGTAATTGATATGCTACAAATATGACTGCTCTTGGAGGGAAGAAACCTGACAAAAAAGGGAAAAAAACCGCCAAAGTCAATAAAAACAGGGGTTTTGAGGCTTGAAAGTTGGTCTATATAAAAAATGGTGGAAGCTTTCAACTTCCACCATTTTGATATGCTAAACTTAGAACGTGGTTTAAATCACTTCAAGATATTGAGGCACTATTCCTCTGCTTTTTGAGTATTCATAGAGCCTCCAATCATAATTGCCGTTGCGGCGATCAAAAGGTTTTTAACGATATATTGCCCTTCCAGCGTCAATTCGAAAGCCACATCGGTATAAGTGCTTTCAGCATAATCCAAAAACGGAAGGAAAGTACCAGGAAGGTGAATGAAAATCAACAAAACAGCATAGCGGGTAGTAGAACGGAATAGCAACAATACTCCAATCAATACTTCGAAGATACCTAGTGTTGGAATAAACCAATCTGGAGAAAACCAGTATACTGTATGCTCAACCAGGCTACTTGCCGGGCTTAGTCCCATAGGCTTTAGGATACCAAACCATATATAAATAATTGCCAAAGCGTAACGCATTAAAGAGATACCCCATTTTTGGGCTATTTTGGCGGTCCATTCGTTGAATCTGTTTACAATTGTTATTGGGTTCATTGGATATTCTTTTTAGGTTTTTAAATGATAATTCGTTGAGCAAACATGTTTTTAATTACATCCGAGGTCTTCTGATGACATATCATCACTATTAGGGATACAATTACCTGAATTGGTATTTTCAGGTTGGTAGCGGCTCAAATTGGGGTCACGTAAACCATTTTCAATAAAAGCAGTAATCGCCTCTACTTCTTCATCTGTTAATCCTAGTGGGATGAAAGCTTCTGATAATTGACTTTCAGGTACTTCAGGGTTTTCCTGTACGGCCTGATTCTTATAGTCAACAATATCCTTTACGGTCCTGAAGCTAGCTCCGTGTCCAAAAAATGGAGAGTCTGCCAGATTGTATAGTTGAGGGATTTTAAACTTGTATTTGTCTTCGTCGTTCTTGGTGAAGCTGTACCGTCCCAGATTGGCTTCATCGCTTGCAGTAGTACCATAAGTTGCTTCTACTGATTCATGCAGATCTTTCATGCCCAATGCTTCAAAACCTGTATTGGCCAGATTGGGGCCGTCATGGCAATTGTTGCAATTTGCTTTTCCAAAGAATAGGATGGCACCTAACTTTTCCTGTTCGGTCATAGCTCCACTACTTCCCTGCAGCCATAGCTGAAAAGGTGCCTGGTTAGGGATCAATGTACGTTCATAGGCAGCAATGGCCAATCCTGCCTGTACTCTGTTGTATCTTTCAGATGCGTCTACACCAGGGAAAGCTGCATCAAAAAGAGGATCGTATTCCAGTGCCTTGACCAGGCTGTCTGAAATCACCATTCTGTGTACTGACAGGCCAGCGATCGCCTGGGTCTCTACGCCTTCAAAGCCAAGGTGATTATTTTCTTTAGGCGTATCTTCCGTCCACTGGGCTTCTGTGCCTGCGTTGGGGCCGGTTGCTCCAAATTGTCCATTCCACAGATTTACTGTTTGGTAGGCACTGTTGAGGGTAGTAGGTGTGCGAAGTGGCTGAACATCTATATCGGATAAAGCATATTCTGGGTTAGGAATTCGACCTTCTCCATTGATGCCAAAACCAACACCTCCATCTCCGATACCTTGATGGCGGCCTGCCTGAAAACCTGCACTGGCAAAGTGACAGGAAGCACAGCTGAATTTTCCTACGTTGGCCGCATGCATGGCATTCACTCCGATTGCTGTTTCATGATAAAGCAGTTTTCCTAATATTACTTTCTCTTCAGTAATGGAATTGTTAGGGTCTTGTGGTATTTTGCTCCATTCATGATCAAGAGGAAGCAAATACTTTGAAGCCCCCTGAGTACCTCCAGCTTCATCCAGGACAAGTGTTAATTCCTCGTCCAACATACTTTGACTATCTGGCTGATCGTCTTTCTTACAGGAAGCAAAAGATATGATCAGGGCTGCTAGGATCAAAAGGGTTTTAGAATTCATGATTCGAAAGTTTTGATTTTAGGAGCTGTTTGCATTTAGAAAACCAAAAACAAACAGTTCTATAGAGGAAAGAGATCTTTTCTACTAGAAGGAGAACCTTGATTTATTTTTTCTAAAACATGCCGTAGCAATAGCCCATAGTATAGGCTATGCTACAGCACGCTCTTAAAAAGATTCCCCTAAAAAACAATCTTTACAGTCGGGTTATAACTAATGGAATTCTAGTGGCCTCTCTCGGGATGCTAATCCAATAGATACCGACAGACAAATGACTTATAGTCCATTGTAAGCTCGTACTTCCTGCCTGTACCCATTGATCATCCACTAACTGACCAACTGAATTGTGAAGTTCTAATCTTGTTGCTTGTTCTATCGGCTGATTGAATAGCAGGGTAAAAGCATCATTTGCAGGATTCGGATATACATTAAGTTCGGTAGGTTCAACTGCGGCGGTGTATGGGCCAGATAGTTGATGGCTTTCCTGAGCACTAGTCTTGTGTAGTTCATTTGTATGAAGTGCTCCTTTGTGATTTGTGAGTGTTCCATGGGCTTCGGTTATAGATGTATTATTAAATACACTACTTGTTTGAGCATACGGCATATTAGTAAAGCTGGCTAATCCAATTTCTACACACGATTGCATAGGAAGAAAGACGCTATGTACAATCTGAAAATTGTAGCCAGTGCTACTATAGTAGGTAAATATCCAATCTCCCTGTCGCTCTAGTTTCAACCATATAGGAGATGGTTTGTAAAAACTATTCACCTGTTTTGCGCCGTTTGCAGTATAACGTACTTCATGACGTAGAATATTGCTTAAATTCGAAAAAATTGCTGTTTGTTTTGCTCCTGGGCTTGTATTTTCACGTATCATCAAGCCTCCATAACCATTTGGTGTAACACTTTCAATCTTGGTAGTAATTGAACCATCACCGCATAAAGATTGATGAGCAAATGCAATGTGATCATTAACAGAGCCTATTGCATTATTACCGGATCCCGTAATTGTAAATGTTCCATTTAGTACGCAAGGATCATAATCATAAGCATTACCAATGGTGATGTTACCAATGTCTGATGTATTCCAGTCAAGCGGTAGTGTTGTACCAATTTTAACCGTGAGTTCTGCGTAACATTGATCTGTATTTCCACTGGCATCTTTAATAGTAACAGGAACCATGTAGGAATTATCAGCTTCATCACATGTATAAGCAGTTGCAGGAAAACTAACATTGCTTATTGCACAGTTGTCAAAACTGTTGATTGCATCGTATACATCTGCCTCTACTACAGAATAGGAGCCATTAGGTTGAAGCGTAACAGTGGTTGTCAGACAAATTGCTGTTGGTGCAATATTGTCTTCTACCAATACATTTGCTGTACAGGAAGATGTGTTACCAGCAGCATCTGAAACAGTCAGTGTCAGAGTGTTGTTTCCAAGTTTGTTACAGTCAAAGCTTGTAATATCTGTATCGTAGTTGGTGATACCGCATACATCACTACTTCCATTGTCAATTGTGCTTTCCGTAATACTTGCATTGCCATTGTCGTCGAGTGCTATAGTAATGTTCTGACATGTAGCAGAAGGGGGGGTATTATCTATGCCATATACATTGGCAGTACAGGTACTGCTGTTACCATTTTCATCTGTAACGGTCAGTGTGGTCGTTTGAGGATCAGAAAAATTATTGCAATCTAATGTGAAGCTGCTGGGAAATAAAGAAAGTATTGGGTCTCCACAAACAACGGTACTACCATTATTCACATCTGATGCATTTAAATCCAGGTTTATAATCCCATTACTATTGCCAAAGTCTATTATTACGTCCGTGCAATTTGCTGTTGGAGGGGTGGTGCTTTCTACGGTAACTATTGCTTCACAAGTACTTGTGTTTCCACTGATATCAGTTGCCGTAAGTGTTACGTCATTTTCTCCTACATTATCACAGGTGAAATCATTTATATCCAGGCTTAGAGTAGGAGAGGCACATAAGGCATAAGAGCCATCATCAATGTCAGTGGTGGTAATAGAAGCTGAACCATTGGCGTCCAATTGCACAATCATATCTTTGCAAAGTGCATTGGGAGGCGTTTGATTTTCTATTGTTACGGCTACATCACAATTGCTTGAATTTCCTGTAGCGTCCATTACTGTTAGAGTTACGTTTGTAGTGTTTCCAAGATCATTGCAGTCGAATGAAGATCTAGAAATTTGGCGGTTGATGATGCCACAGTTATCAGTAGAGCCTCCATCTAATTGATCAGCAGTAATGCTGACTTGTTCATTGGCATCAAGTAATAAGGTAATTGGATTTACACAAGAAGCAGTAGGAGCATCATTGTCTTCTATCGTTACTACTGCATCGCAAGTGCTGGAAGCCCCTATTCCATCCATTACGGTTAAGGTGACATTATTTGTCCCTAAGTTGGTACAATCAAAAGAGCTTTCACTAAGTGTCATAGAGGCAATGCTGCAATCATCGCTGGAGCCATTGTCTATTTGGTTTTTCGTTATTGTTGCAGTTCCATTTCCATCTAGTGCTACGGTTGCGTCCTGGCAAAGAGCAATAGGTGCTTCTGTATCTAAAGGATAATTATCTTGCGCAATTCCGTTAAGGACCACTGCTACATGTGGTTTGTCCCATCCTATTGCTACAGTCCAACTGGCAGTAGCATTGCTTCCGGAGCCGCCTCTGAAACGTGCAACGGAACGGGAAGTATTAAAAGAAAAAGCATTATTGTATAATACAACTCCCCCACCATTAGGAGTAGGTTCAGGAGGATTAGAACCATTTTTGCCCATGCAAAGGCCATCAAAAATAATATCCATACCTGGTACGTTGCTTAGGCCACCTATAGTAGAAGTTGTGTGACCTCCAGGGAAGGCTGCGGAGCCTTTGTCAGCAATTGGTGTAGTCTGATCTACATGTTGAAAGGAACCTGCCCAAAATATACGTGCATATCCTCCACCAGCACCTCCACTGGATACTGTAACCTTTGCAGTTATTTCACAGCCCGTCCCAAGAGGAAGTATAAAGATAGTCGTACGGCCTACCCAGCCAGATGCAGTTTTGGTAATCACTTCAGTCATGGGAATGCCATTGAAAGAGGCTGATCTATTGCCTCCAAAGGTACTGGCATGTACGACTAATAAGCGATTATAACCCGAAGGTACTGTGATGAATTTACTGCCTCCACTTACTATTCCATTATTATCGTAGGAAACTTGTGCTTGTAATGCTGAAGCTGTAAACAACATAGCTAATGCAAAAGAACAACATAATATGGTTTTGTAGAACGTGTAGTTTAATATGCGGTGCATGATAAAATAATTTAGGGTTGGTAATGTTCTTTTTTACTTGTTGATACAAAGTTTATAGTAATTCCAAAAAAGCACGATCACTATACGTTCTAAAGGGTGGAGTATATTTTATTCTTAGGGTGGATTATGTGTTCTAAGTGGTGGACTATTTATTCTAATGTGTGTTAATATATTGATTTTCAGTATTTTGTGAAATTGTTTTTCAAGGTGGATTTTATGTACTTTTTTTGTAAGACTGTGAAAATAATGCCATTTCAATAGATTTAATTTGTTAATTGTTTCCTTGAATTTGATGGGGAATGAGGAGAGATATGAGTTTTGTGGTATGCAAAATCATTTGTTGCTTAGAACCCATGCACCAGCTTCAAGCTGATGTATGAGTGGCGCTTTATTATTTAACCAATTGTTGGTGATGGAGGGCATATGGATGCATCACAGATGATAGGTGTTTTTTACAAGAAAGCCCTTCTCCATAAGATTGTATGTTTAAGGGGATTTTATTTGACCACTTTTCAGTTGTGGTGACTTTAGCTGTGAATGGAGAAATATGCTTAGAACCCATACTCCAGCTTCAAGCTGATGTATGGGCTTTTGAGACTTGATTCATCACGGATAATGAAGGTATTCTTATTTTTAAAAGTCCTTTGCCTCAATCTTATCACTTCTGAAGAGAACTTCTAAATACACTAGGTGACTGCCCAAACTCTTTAGAAAAAACCCTGCTAAAGAATTTAGGGTCATTAAAACCACAATCATATGCAATTTCAGAAACGGTGAAATCAGTAGACTGTAATAGCCCTTTTGCATGGTTTAAGCGGATCTCTCTGATATAAAGCGCAGGAGAGCGCCCAGTCAGGGCAGATAATTTTCTATAAACAACGGGATAGCTCATGCCTAATGCTTTGCAAAACTCCTGCACTGCAAAAGTTGGATTGGCTATATTATCATGGATCAATGCACTGGCTTTTTTCAGAAAAGCATCCTCCATCGAATACTCAGGTTCTTGACTGACAGGGGAGGGAGTACCCGGTGCTTCCATTGGTAATTGAGCATATCGGGCACGCAATTTGCTACGCAATTCCACTAATTGGGCAAGTACAGCAAGTAATTCTTCACGATGGAATGGCTTGGCAAGATAGGCATCTGCTCCCCGCTTCAGGCCTGAAATTCGACTTTCTACATCTGCACGCGCGGTAAGCAAGATGATGGGGATGTGACTGGTACGTTCATCATTTTTTAAGGCATCACATAATTCAAAACCATTTTTTTCTGGCATCATGACATCAGAAATGATAATATCTGGTACCAATTCCAGGGCTTTCTCTATACCTATCCGCCCATTATAGGCATGTATTAATTGATATTCTGATTCCAGACAATCTGTTAGATACTCTACTACATCAGGATTATCTTCTACAATAAGCAGGGTCGGTTGTTTGCTTGAAGATGGAGTCTTGTTACTCTCCAGCTTGGTTTCAATCATCGTAGGAATAACAAGAGGTGCTTGCGCAAAATGTTCTACCTCCTGATCTAATAATTCTGCTGATTGGGTAATTGGGAGTTGCATAATAAAAGTAGTGCCTTTTTCTAATTCACTTTCCACCCTGATATCGCCATCTAAAAGCTTAATTAACTCTTTTGTTAATGCGAGTCCAATTCCTGTGCCTCCAGCCTTAGCAATGGTGTCATCAGCTTGATAGAAGCGGTCAAAAATATTGGGGAGGTCTTCTTTAGGGATTCCTGCTCCAGTGTCTCTAACTGCTAGAACCAGGTGTTTTTTATCTTCAGATGCAGCAATTTTCACCATTACTCTTCCTCCTGAAGGCGTATATTTTAAAGCATTTGATAATAGATTAGAAAGTATCTGGCGGATTTTTTCAGGATCGTAATCCATGATGATTTCCTTTTCATCAGTTGAAGTTTGCAGGATTACATTCTGTGCGTTCGCCATGGAATGGAAGCTTTCCGTAAGGTAGCGGATATAAGCAACTATATCACTCTGGATAAGATCAACTTTTAGTTTATTATCCTCAATTTTGGAAAGATCCAACATCTGATTGACCAGATTGAGCAGGCTCCTTCCGTTGCGGCGAATCAAGGCCAATTTGCGCTGGGATTTTTCATTTGTGTTTTCTGCTGAGGATTCCAACTGCTCTGCCATACCCAACATAACGGTGAGAGGAGTACGAAACTCGTGAGTGATATTGGTAAACAAACGATTTTTCATCTGATCCAGTCCCTTCAGCTTCTCGTTCATTACCTCCAGTTGTCGGGCAGTTTCTTTTTCTCTGGCAATCATAGCCTTTTGAGCTCTAATCCTGCGGTTTCTGAAGTATATGACTAAGGAAAGGATAAGAGCCAATAACACCCCTACCGCAATCATCCATTTTCTTCGGATGTCTTTTTGTTTGAGCTCACTATTTAAAAAGTCAATCTGTTTTTGGCGCTCTACATCTTCTAATTTCTCATCGAGAGCAGCTAGTTTGTCGAGATTGAGTTTTAGTACAAGACTATCTCTGGCTTCATAATAATCTGTACCCATTTGTAGGGCTTGTTGGTATTGCCCTTGTTCTCTATAGATTTGCATCAACAATATGCGGGCATTTTGGATTTCATCGAGTGCATTTTTGGAGGTGGCCAATTCCATGAGTTGTGTAGCTACTTGATGAGCCTTATCATATTGTTTCAAATGGTAGTAAATATAAGCCAGAACACGCATCACTTCTCCCTGGTCATATGATTGAGCTTTACGTGATTGTTCATATACAGGCACCAGCAAGTCTAAGGCTTCGCTATACTTTCCTTCCATATCCAATACTTCGGCAGCCTTGGCGGTAAACAAACGCATGAAAATGGGGTCCCCTACTTTTTGAGCCTGAACAAGCGCAGCTTCAACATATTTTTTGTGTTCTTCCAAAGGTAAATCTGCCGTGGTGAGCTGAACCATAGGAAACAGCTTCCCTCTTTCATCTCCCAACTGCTCTTTTAGTTCTAGTGCTCTTAGTGCATAAGCCTCCGCTTTTTTGGGATTATTGAGTTTGTTGTGAGATATTCCAATGTTATTAGATATTACAGCTTCTGCATTGACTAAGCCTTTTTCCTGAGCTTCCTTAAGTGCCAGCTCTAAATATTCAATAGCCTTACCATAATTTGATTTGCGGATATAGGCCAATCCCAGATTGTTATAAACACTCATTGTAACACGCGAATCCGTTGCCAGCGCCAATTTGTAAAAGTATTCGGCACTATCCAGTACTCCAATTTTTTCATGTGAAACACCAACAGAATTGTAGAACTTGGCCAATAGGGTATCATTTTTAGTCTGTTTGGCTAGCTCAATCCCTTTATGGGAAATGGCTCGCAGAGAGTCAAACTTAAATTGTGATTGGTAAGCCCAGCCTAGCATAAGCCAACTAAGCATTAATTCTTTGTCCTTTTTATGTTGGATAGAAAGTTGCTCCATCTCATAAAGTATAGGCTGAACTGGCTTGGAGGTATTTACAGAGATTACATGGAACAAAGGTTCAATAAATTCGAGCTTTTCTTCCCCACTGGCGTTTACAAACAGATTATGCAAACTATCTACTTTTTGCTGGCTCTTCTGTGTAAATGCAGCAGTCCCGATTAGCAATAGTAGTCCCAGGCTCAATATCCTTAGCATTCGAATAAGTGTTGGTATCTAATCAAAGATAACAACTTTTAAACCCTACTTATTCTATAGTCTTTAGAATTCACCCGTATTTTGAGATAGAGAGAAGAAAATATCTGATTCATAGGGAGCATTCAGGGTTCTAAAAAAGCCATCCTAAATTATAAATAATTCAAGATGGCTTAAAGAGAATATTTGTTTATGTTGCTTTAAGGTGTTAATCACGAGGGTGTTATACGTGGTCGGGTGCACGCATGAACGCTTTCTTGTATTTTACTCCATCACTACAAATTGCTTGATGATAGGCAGTTGTCCGTTTCGTTGCACTTTTAACACATAGGTACCTGCAGGCCAATCTGTCGAATCCCATTCCTGACGTATTTGCCCCTCTGCCAGGCGCTGTTCAGCAATGGCTTGTCCATATAAATTTACTACTGTTACTGTAGTTGACTGTTGTAATGGCACTTCCAGTTGAAGTGTGAAATGAGCAGTAACAGGATTAGGGAACAAGCTTAGCTTATTGGATTTTTGAGTATTATGGTATTGTGGTTTTGGAGTGTCTACTGCTAAGGCTGTTGGAGTTCCTCCTGCCGAGCTTACATTACCCGTAGTACTTACGTTGCTAAAGATGGCAGTTGTCTGTCCTGTTGGAAGGAAAGTAAAGCTAGCAAGTCCAATTTCTACGCATTGCTGCATCGGTACATAAACTCCATGCACATACTGGAAATTGCTACCCGTGCTGCTATAGTACGCAAATATCCAGTCACCTTGTCTTTCCAGTTTTAGCCAATATGGAGTAGGTTTGAAAAAACTATTAACCTGCTTTAAGCCATTGACCGTATATCGAGCTTCGTGTCGTAGTATATTACTTAGATTAGAAAATATAGATACTTGTTTAGCACCAGCATCTGCGGTTTCTCGTATCATCAGACCACCGTAACCATTTGTTCCGACACTTTCAATTTTAGCAGTAATGGATCCGTTACCACAAAGTGTTTGGCTGGCAAAGGCGATATTATCCGTAGTAGAACTAATCGCATTATTTCCCCCTCCGGTCAAAGTATATGCTCCATTTTCCGGGCTAGTAGTTGAAGAACAAGGATCAAAAGAATAATCATTGCCAAGCCCTGATTGTCCTATATCTGTAGTACTCCATGTTGATGATAAACTGCTGCCTACCTCCACCTGAATGTAAGCATTACAACTGGAGCTGTTATTGGCTGCATCCGTAGCTGTTACTGGTATGGTGAAACTAAAACCTGCCTCATCACAGGTATAAGTAGTTGCTGGGAAATCTACCTGAACAATGCCGCAATTGTCGTAACTGCTGGCAGCATCGAATACATCTGCTTCAATCAACTCGTAGGTACCATCGGGCTCAATTTCTATGGTTTTATTGAGGCAAATAGTGTTAGGCATCATCTGATCTTCTACGGTGACAATTGCGGTACAGGTATTTGAATTGCCATTAGCATCTGTTACCGTCAGGGCAACCGTATTCATGCCTAAGTGAGAGCAATCAAAGTTGGTGATGTCAGTATCATAGCTTAGTCCTCCACAGGCATCTATGCTGTTGTTGTTGATTGCATCTTCGGCAATACTGGCGTTTCCTGAAGCATCTAGCTGAGTTGTAATATTCTGGCAGCTTGCAGTTGGAGCCCCATTGTCCTGTACGGTAACGATTGCCGTACAGATACTTGAATTACCATTGGCATCCGTAAGGTTTAATGTAACAGTATTGGTTCCTATGTGACTGCAGTCAAAATGGGTAATGTCCGTATCATAGTTTAGCCCGCCGCAGGCATCTGTGCTATTATTATTGATGGCGTCTTCAGTAATAGTGGCATTACCTGATGCATCTAGTAGGGTGGAAATATTTTGACAGTTAGCAAGAGGAGCTACATTATCAACAACCGTTATAATACTAGTACAAGTACTGCTATTGCCATTAATGTCTGTTACTGTTAGCGTTTCCGAATTAGCTCCTACGTCATTGCAGTTGAAGTCCGTTTGGCTTAGGCTTATATTTCCTATGCCACATACATCGCTGGAATTATTGTTTACCGCATCGGCTGTGGTACTTCCGATTCCGTTTTCGTCCAATTGTACCGTCACATTTACACATTCTGCAAGAGGGGCTGAAACATCTTCTACAAAAACAGTAAGTAAGCATTCAGCACTGTTGTTATTAAAATCCGTTACTGTAAGTGTTACAGCATTAGCACCAACATCCTGACATCCGAAATCAGTTTGGCTCAATGTCATATTTTGAATCCCACAATTATCGCTGGAGCCATTATCTGCTGCCTGTGCAGTCGTGCTGGCATTGCCGTTTGCATCCAGTTGGATGGTCACGTTCTGGCACATGGCATTAGGAGCCTGATTTTCCTCTGTAGAGACTATTAGGTTGCAGGTAGTTGTATTTCCATTGCCGTCATCAGCGGTAATAGTCACACTTTGTTGAAAACCATCCATGGGGCCGAAGGTGGTACCAGCCGGTACATCCTGACTTAAATTAGGAGTACCGCAATTATCAAATTCATCAGAGATACCATCGATCAGGTTGGGGACAATACCTTCGCAGCTAATCGGGCTGATAGCTACTATCATATCAGAAGGACAGCTAAAGGTAGGTGCCTGGTTGTCATTGAGTGTTAATGTAACAATACACGGGATGGCATTCTGATTGCCATTGCCATCATTTGCTGTGATCGTAACATTTATTTGATCATTGTGAGCCGCTCCAAAGCTGGAATAGGCAGCTTCACTTTGAGTAATTGAAGCAGCTCCGCAGTTGTCCGTTACGCTAGGAATAAGAGTAGAAAAATTGGGTACGGTGCCAGAGCAAGTATTCAAATCCATATTGATGGTTTGGTTGGCGGGGCAAGTGAAGCTTGGTGCTTCATTGTCATTAAGCGTTAGAGTAACTTCACAAGGAGTTGCATTTTGATTGCCATTACCATCATCTGCTGTGATCGTAACGCTTATTTGATCACCATCCGCAGCGCCAAAACTTGAGTTGGCGGGTACATTTTGAGATATTAATACATTGCCACAATTGTCTGTAGCATTGATACTGGCAGCAAAATCTGGTACAAGGCCATGACAGTTGCCAGTTTCCATATTTACAGTTAGATTAGATGGGCATGTAAAGGAGGGAGGAGTAGTATCATCGACAGTCAAATTCCAGGGAACTAGCCTGGTGCACCCACCGGTAGGATCTTCAATTTGAACATAAAGCTGGTGAGCGGTTCCATCTGTTAGCGTTGGATTATCTGTAAAAGTATTATTGTTTTGAGTATAACTTCCTGCGGAGGTAGTACCTGCCTGGTCAGAAAATATGCCTAAAATATTGAAACTGACACTCCCCCCTAATGTAAATGAAGGAGTAATAGGAGTGCATTCACCAGATTTGGGCGCAATGATGATATCATTATTAGTGGTAGCAGGTAAAAAGTTGCCTTGTGGATAGGCCAAAATACCATTGTTTATGATTGAGCTTTGTGATACACTATGATTCAGGTCTGTATCTATCAGGAATAGTCCGTTGTTTTTTATAGTAGAGCCAACTGCTAAAGAAACATTATCGTATACATATATTTCTCCACAGGCATTATTGTTGAAATTACTAACCCGCAATTCAATGCCTACACCTGCTGGCTTTTTGTTCGCTCCAATAATGATCTTTCCATCATTGAAGAAATTTTCCACATCATTAAGCCCCGATCCACCCGTTTCTTCTATTTGAATCAAAGCTCCCTGCTCATTTCTAAAAGTGCCTGTATTAACAATCCCTTCGGCCTGGACCTTTTTATTGAATCCTATCTCAATATTGCCCTTATTGGTGATGGTTCCCTGGTTTTTAAAGCCTTCACCCAAAATCAATCTGTCTATTTTTATATTCCCTGATTCCCAGTTGGTGAAATTATTAGCATTAAAAATTCCTCTGCGAGCATTCATGGTGACTCCAATCTCTATAGTGCCATAGTTGTTGAATGCACTGCGGAAGTAATTCCAAATTGCAAAGTTGCCACTCATTCCTATATGTATGCTGCCATGATTATTTACGGTCCCTTCATTATTTTCAATCCCATTATTAGGTGCATTATTAATCGTTAGGCTAGCACCATTTTCAACCGTTAATCTGGAATTTTTATTAATGTATACAGATTTGGCAAAGGCATCCGTCCCATCTTTAATAACAGGTTTTCGCCACACATTAGGTATTGTTACATTACCACTCGCTATAGGTACGGCGCCACCATTCCAGTTGCCAGGCTCTGCCCAGTCATTGCTTACACTGCCATTCCAGGTTTGTGCGTGAACAATAGTTGTAGCTGCAATAATGCATAATAGGAACAGGAGTTGCTTAATCAACATGCTCATTATGAATGATCTTTTGTTTCAATAAATAATTAAAAGTGTCAGAAGAATGGCAATCAGTTTGTGCCAAAATTTAGAGGGAAATTAAAACGCTGTAATTAATGATTACAAAGGTAAATCCTCCCCTGATGAAAAGCTTGAACTATATGCGCATTTACTTACATTATTTGCGCAAAAGCCCGGAAACCCTGGTTTCTGAAGGGGTTTCATTAAATTCATTGACATAGGAATTGGTGAAGTAAGTAGGTGTTGCAAAACCTACATCATAGGCAATTTCTTTGATGGGGCTGTCTGTGGTAATTAGTAATTTTTTGGCTTCTGCCAATCGTATAGACCGGATATAAAGTGCTAAAGATTTTCCGGTCAGCGCTTTTACTTTACGGCCCAGTTGAGAGCGGCTAAGGTGCATTGCCTTGCTCAAAGCATCTAAGCTGTAATCAAGATCATCTATATGCCCCATAAATACATCCTTTAATTTAAGGATAAAAGCATCTTCTTGTTGTAGTACAACATTATCAGAGGGTACCAGGTCTTCGAGGCTACCATAACGCTTTTGTAGTTGCTGCCGGAGGTGGAATAAATTATTCAACTGTGCGGTTAATTCACGTTGATCAAAAGGTTTGACCAGATAAGCATCGGCTCCTCTTTGCAATCCAGTGATTTTTGATTCCATGTCTGCTTTAGCAGTAAGCAAAATTAGAGGAATATGACTGGTCCTTTCATCGTTTTTCAATCGATTGCACATAGTGAAACCATCCATTCGCGGCATCATTACATCACTGATGATTAGGTCAGGAATCTCTTTAATTGCATTATCTAAACCTTCCTGTCCGTCATAGGCAAAAAGCAATTGATAGGCATCTCCAAGGCAGGTAATGAGGTATTCCATTACATCTGGATTGTCTTCTACAATCAGTAGCCTTGGCAAAGCTGATTGATTCAGTATACTAATTTCCTGGGTCGTTGTATTGGATAAGCTTTCAGGTATAATGCTTGTTTTTTCTCCAATAATGGCTTTTACATCTTCCATTGGAGCTTGCTGGGTGAATGGTAGTTGAACAATAAAAGTAGTCCCTTTTCCTTCCTGGCTTTTTACATTGATTTCTCCTCTGAGTAAAGTGACCAACTCTTTCGTTAGGGTCAATCCAATTCCTGTGCCTTCTCCTACTCTTGAAATCGAATCGTCTATCTGATAAAATCGATCAAATACATAGGGGAGTTTTTCCTGAGAAATGCCCATGCCATTGTCTATCACTGCAAACTGATAATGCTTCATCTCTGGCGAAGAAAGGGCATCTAATGATAAGCTTATTGCTCCCTGTTCGGGGGTGAACTTGATGGCATTAGATAATAAATTGGATACGATACGAAGTAATTTTTCAGAATCATAATCCAGGACCAGGGATTGCTCATTGGTTTGAAAAGATAAGGTGATGTTTTTGGTCTCTGCCAGCGAATGGAAAGACTCCAGAATATATCGCAGATATTTTACAACATCAGATTGTACATAATGTACTGGCAAGCTTCCTGATTCCAGTTTACGTAAATCCAGTATTTGATTAATCAGATGGAGTAGGTGGTCAATATTTCTTCTTACAAGTCGCTTCACCTGCCCATGTTCAGGATCTTTAATTTGTTCTACCATGCCTGAGATTACAGCTAGCGGCGTTCTGAATTCATGGGATATATTGGTGAAGAACCTGGATTTTGACTGGTCAATTTCCAACAATTTGGCATTGGCCATTTCTGCTTTTTCCTTCTCTTCCTGAATAGCCTTCTTTTGTTGTTGAATCAGTTGAAAACGATTATACAGGATAAAAACAAAAACAATAACCAGTGCCAGAATGCCCCACAAGAATAGGTTGATTGTCTTTCGTCGATTAAGGTCTGCGCCCTGCAATTCCATAGCAGCAGCATTATCAATACTGTCCTGGTAAGCTCGTTTGGTATAGTCATACTTGTACTCCTGCTTGAGTAAGGAGCGCATGCTTTCTTCGTTGTAAATGCTATCCCTAAGGCTTACATATTTCTCATGAAGGCGTAAAGCTTCTGCTGTATTCCCAAAGTGTTTATTGATATCGACCAGTATGCTAGAAAGGTCAGCGGAGTAGGATAGATTTTTAGTTTTCTCAGCCAGCGCTAATCCTTCTGTGGCATAAACTTTTGCTTCTGCCCATTTTTCTTTTTGGATTAGGAGGGTACTCAAATTCATATAGCCTTTAAGTGCATCCTCTGTTCTTCCGCCTTTTTTACTTCCGGTCAGGCCTTTATAGATATAAACCTCCGCTTCATCAAATCTTTTCATATCCTTAAGCACTCTTCCCATTTCTAACTGTAGGTAGGGCTTCATATCTCCTAATCCATGTTGCTCTACAACATTTAATCCATTCTGGAGATCGAGCATCGCTAGTTCTGTTTGACCTTGTGCAGCTTTTAGTGATCCCAAATTGGCATAGGTAATGACCTGATAAGGATATATATTGGCATCATTAGCTATTGTCAGGGCTTCCTGTAGATAGCCATTCGCTTCTTCATAATTTTTGTTATTGAGGAGTAATACGGCCAGATTATTAAGAGTGCTGGACTTGCCCAAAGCATTATCTTCCCCATCGTATATAGCTAGTGCTCCTAGATAATGTTCTGTTGATTTAGGAATATCGCCCAGGAATTTATAGTTATTGGCTATATTATTATGAGCAATTGCCAGATGTCTTTGTTTATTGTATCTACGGCAAAGGCTTAACGCTTTTTTATTGTATTCCAGTGAGTTTAAGGTTTCTCCTTTAGATTCATAAATAGCGGCAATATTAAGCAGATTACCCGTTGTACGAGCAGTATCTCCTGCCTGATAATTGATGTCCATTGATTTTTGAAGCTGCTCGAGTGCTAAATCAAGATCACCAAGATCCTGATTGACGATGCTCAAAGAGTTTAGAGTCAATGCCATCCATTTATGATCGCCCAACTGTTCTGAAAGTAGAAGTGCTTCTTCAAGCTTGGCTTTAGATGCTTCATATTGCCCAAGGTGCATAAAAGCATTACCTACTAGATAACTGGCTTTTACCTGATATCTTACAGCATCAGCTTCTAGCGCCTTTTCATACAATAGCTGGCTCAATATTCGGGCACTATCAGGTAGCTTGCTACTATAATGATTATTAATCATCTGAAACAGCGCTTCTAAGCGCAGCGTATCTTCCTTTGTTGAATCATTCCATATACTAAGCAAGCTATCCCTGTCAGGCAACGATTGTCCCAGGCATGAACCAGTAAACCATAATGCTAAAACTATGAGGTAAACCTTTTGCATAATTTGTATGTGCTAAACTTCAGGCTCTTAATTGGGAGATATGGGAGTGGTGTCTTCTGTAACAGTAATCCGAACAAGAAGGTTGCAGGGATCTTTTGTTGTCAGCCTTAAAATTAGGTATTTTTATTTGAAGTCTAAAGCACAGAATAGGAGTGGAGCTATCATCTTCTTAGGAAGGAAAGAGAAATCGCGATATATGAGAGGGCTATTAAAAAGTTATAAGAGCAAGAGCAAAAGCTCCCACTCTTATAACTACAATTACTATCGTATCACTACAATTTGTTTTACAATTGAAGCCTTACCCATCTGATTCAGGCGTAAGGTATAGGTACCTTCTGGCCAATCAGAAGTATTCCACTCCTGATGTGTTTGCCCCTCGGCAATGCGCTGCTGAGCGATTGATTGCCCGTAGAGGTTAAAGATTTCAACCATAGCTGGTTCCTGTAGAGGTGTTTCCAGTTGAAGGGTGAAATTATTCGTTGTTGGATTGGGGAATAGGTTGATGCCATTTGGTTTTACGGCATTATCATATTGTAGCTCGGTATCCACGGCAAAGGTTGCAGGATCATCTCCTGTCAAGCTCATTATATTGCCGGTAGTGCTTACATTACTAAATGTTGCACTGGTTTGCCCCATAGGCAGGAATGTGAAGCTTGCTAAACCGATTTCTACACAATTTTGCATACTGACCATCGTACTTTGTACCGGTAAAAACATCATGCCATTAGAGCTATATTCTACGTGTACCCACATACCCTGGCGACGCATGCGTAACCAGAAAGGATTAGGCTTGAAGAAAGATTGTACTGTTTTAGGCATATTATTCATTGTACGAGACTCATGGCGCAAATTCATAGTCATATTAGAAAATATAGCTACCTGCTTACTGCCTGTTGCTGTAGTCTCACGAATCATCAAACCACCATAACCAGTAGCATCTACATTTTCTATTTTAGCAGTGATGGAGCCGTCACCACATAGGGTTTGGCTGGCAAAGGCGACATTATCAGCCATCAGGTTCATCGTATTATTACCACCACCTCCAATTACAAATTGATCTGTCACAGTACTGCCATTGCAGGCATCAAAATTAAAGCTATTGCCAGATGGCGCGGTGCCGATACTATTGGCATCCCAGCTATTAGGTAAGCCTTGATCATCCAGCACGGTGACTGTAGCGGTACAGTTGTCGCTGTTGCCACTGCCGTCATCTACTGTAAGGGTGACCATATTGGAGCCTAAGTTGTTACAATTGAAAGTAGAAGGGCTAACGCTCATATTCGTGAAGCCAGAAGAGCCACCATCTACTGCGCTGGCATTAAGCGTGGCCTGTCCACCAGGCTTCAAGGTTACGGAAGCGCTTTGGCATAAAGCTTCTATTGAAGGTTGGCAATAAGAATTAGGCATTTCTGTATACCCACTTAAGGCAAAAATAAAATCCCGGTTTTGGAAATTGTAGTTTGTGCCATTATATTCTCGTCTGGCTTTAGACCCCTGTACGGGAGTAGTTTGTTGCCAAAAGATTCCTGCAACAAAGCTGGGTTGGTTGGGAGAATACACTTCCATCCAATAAGTACCTGGAGTGAGGGTAAGCGGATCAATGGGGATATAGATGCTAAACATATAGTAAAACTGTGCTTGCCAAATAGGAATTATACACTCTTTAGTATAACCTGCAGCACCTGGTGCAACAGTCCGTGTATGCAATATCTGCCCATAGTTTCCACTAATCCCATTCGAACGGAAGTTAATGACAAATTCAGGGGAAGTACAAGTTTCTTTAAAATCAGCGGCACCAAGGACTACTGTATTAATGGTGGAAGTACTCGTAATCGTAAAATCATCAAATAAATACCAGGCCTGTCCAGAAACATGAGAAGCGCCATAGCCACTTCCGGTAAAATTTTCGAATGAAATACCCTGCTCATAAATGAAGTCGGTACAGTTTGTAGTGCGATTAACTTCATTTTCGCCTTTTTTGCCTTTTAGACCTTGTCCTCCTACTAGTGTAGAAGTGAAACTTTCTGCTCCATCAGACCAGGTTTGAGCGAATACATTAACTGCTAAAAAAATAAACATTAGAACGGAGTAGAATACTTTTTTCATTTTAAGTCAATTTGTAGTGATACAATGTATTGCTGATCTCCAGATCGGCAGTGTCTATCCTACAGACTGGCAATGCTAATTGGCAATCTGTAGATCAGTGTTGTTGTCGATCTCAAGATCATATCAATCTTCGAGATCGATGAACTGAGACTACCGATCTGGAGATCGACAGTACGAGTACTGATCCAGAGATTGATAAAACTTGGGGGATACCGATTTGGAGATCGGTAGTACTTGGGGGGCTTCCTCTGTAGAATAATTACTTACCTAAAAGTAGGGAAATGAGCAATTGTTATCCAAATAAAATACTGGAAATGGGCTGAATGGTAGCTCTGGTGTGCTGAATGGTAATTTTGGAGTATTGCGGTGTTATGGTTTAGATAAGTTTAGGGTGGTTTAGATGGAATGATTTGGCTTGATGGTTTTTGAATCTTAGGGTGTTGTGGTTCTCTGGTATTGTGGTGTTGCGGTTTTATGGTTTAGGGAAGTTTAGGGTGGTTTAGAAAGGTTTAGGGGGAGATATTGCGGTATTATATTTTTCGGTTTTTGATATTATAGTGTGGTGTGAAGTTTAGGAAAGTTTAGATGGTTTAGGAGTGTTTAAGGAGAGATGGGTAATCGTATTATGGTTTAGTTATTGCGGTGTTGCGGTCTTATGGTTTAGGGAAGTTTAGGAGGGTTTATGTGGTTTCTGGAGGTAGTACCTTTAAAAGTGGGGACGAATTATCAATAGCTTCGGCAGAACGAGTCAAAATATGAGTGTCAAGTAAACTGTTTGGCTTTCTATCTACCTTCATAGGGCAGTTTGTAACTCTATACACTGTCAAGTATCAAATCAAGAATAGAGACTTCGGAGAAGTCGAAAATTTGTTGACAAGGATTGTGATGTAAATTTCGACTTCGGATGAAGTCGCATATTCTGTTATTTGTGCGACGTCATCGGGAGTCGAAAGCTTTTTTTGCCAGACAAAAAGATGCGATTTCTCTGAAACCATTTCTCTGATAGGTTCGGTTTTTCAAACTTAGCAAAGTAGGTTATGAGCCATAAGAAAAACATGCCTACAACCCACACGCCAGCTTAAAGCTGGTGTATGGGGTATTGAGTGCTTTATTGATGGTCCACAATACTCCTTCTTCATCTTCAAAGCCTATCATTCCTTTGTCTTTATTGAAATGATATTGTCTTATTTACTCAGTTTAGCAATTTCCTCATGGAGGTCATGTACCGTCTTTGCTCTTTTGAGAATTTCCTTTGCCTTTTTCTTTGCTTCCTTATGAGAAAGTGCATTGATGATTTTTACAATAATAGGAAGCACCAGCGCCTGAAGATGGCTGAAATAAATAGCTCGTTTGTCATTTACTTTAAAGAAAGGCTCTGGTAGCGTTTCAGGAGTGTCGGTACGAGGTTTATCTCCCTGCACATTTAATACACTTTCAAAAGAAGGGGCATTGGCTACCCTTGCTCCAAATTTCTTTTCATCTACGCTTATGCCAAATTTATCCCAATTGAGAATAGTTTTGATCATTGAAGTATGATCGTAGGGTGTTCTGATTTCAGCATTAGGATCATCTGTGAGAGAACGGAAAACGGTTCCTTTTTCAATCCAGGGTGAAATCATAATGGTAGGCACCCGTACACCAAAGCGATCAAAGTCAAACTTAGGCTGATTTTTAGGTAATGGCTGTTCAGGCAGACCTGGTACGGCAGCATTATGGGGAGGAGGTATATGGTCATAAATGCCTCCATGCTCATCAAAGGTGATAATCAATAAGGTTTTCTCCCAGAGTTCTTTATTAGCTCGTAAAGCTTCATAGAGCCTTTTTACAAAAGCTTCTCCCGGAGCTACTTCTCCTGGCGGATGGTAAGAATTGGGAATATTCGTGTCTTTAACGATGCCTGCTACTTCAAATAGCCCCACCCATAAGGGTTCGAGATAACTGAATGTAGGCAAGGTACCTGCCCCTGGTTTGCCCTCCAGGATATCAAAAAGCGCATCAATATGAGCTATGTGTGGATTAGGGCGAGTTGCTTCATCAGTCGTTTTTTCAGGATTGGGAATATTAAATGCATCTTCTGTATAGGAAAAGCCTTTTAACTCTATTTTTCCATCGGCATTTTTTACAGGCAGCAAATCCTGATAATAAATCATCCAATCCTCTGTTGTCTTAAATCCTTTATCATAAAGCTCCTGCCAAATCGTATGCCCCTTAAACTTGTCTGGGACAATGCCAAACAAGAATCCCTCATTATTTACAAAGCCATCTGATGCTCCTGATACCGAAAAAGCCCGATTGCTATTCGTTTGGGTAGGTACAGAACTGAACCAGTAATCTGAGACAGCAAACTCTTCTGCAAGTGTATTGAGAATGTTCAATTCTGTCTTATCATAAGTCTGGAGAATTTGCAAAGCTTTCTTTCTACTATTTCTGAAACCAAACTTCGCATGCTTCCTGGCTGTTTTGTAATCTTTCAAAAAGCCTCCCATGGTCGGCTCCATTTTACGGTCTGGTGTTTTAGATATTGTAGGCTTACACCATTTAGGATAAAACAACTGGACATTGACATTTTCAAACTCCTCATTGGGATCCGGTAGTGGTACATCTTCCCGCCCAGTTCCTCGGGTGACATAATGTTTTTTTCTACTCCATTTAAACTTGTTGAAGTAAGTATTTTCCTTTAAGCCCATAAAGGGAGTATCCTTTTGAGAAGGATTGGAAATGATGTGCTTCGGAGGATTTTCCTCATCATACAACCAGCCAAGAACATTATCAAATGACCTGTTCTCCAGCATGTAATAAATGACGTGTTCGATTTTTGAAGAAGGAAGTGCCATGAGTTGGTTTTAGAGTGTTTTGTTCTTAATATAATAAAGAAGGAAGTACCATGGTGATATGATACTCCTCTGGAATATAAGCTAAAATACAATTTTTATGATATAAAATTGCTTGGGTAGTCTTACTAAGGAGCTTAAAACCAGTGTTTTAAATTGTGTTTGTAGGGCGCTGTTATATATTCCTTCCTTGCTTTCAACTGAACCCTTCAGAGGACGCTTATCAAAATTACAACAAATGAATTGCCGGGAAATAGAGAACTGACTGGCAAATTCTGAAATTAAAAAAGCTGCCTCTCCACGGTGAGGCAGCTCTGAAAAATATTTTGTGATAAGTTTTTTATTGAGTCAAAGTGATTTTATTTAATTGCTTTTCCAGCTACAACGGCTAATTGTTATTAAATAATTAGCCGCCGAATGGCTGCTATGTTTGTACAATTAATAGAAGAAGAAGTTCCAGGAAAGTGAGATGAAAGTGATCCACAAATCGCACTTATTTCACAAATTTTCAAAACTTTCGTGCAATTGGTGCAATTAGTGGACCTTACCATAAATAGTGTACGCAGTTATGCGGTTATTTTTTGATTTTTAATAAGCCACCACGATTATTAAAACCAAATGAATCCATTTTGAATCTTTTTATTTCACAACCATAAAGGATTTGATGGTATTCGCTTTTTCTCGATTCATTATGTGTAAATAATAGGTTCCTGAAGGAACATCCTGTAAATCCCATTCTATACTAGAAGTAAATGGAGCAAGAGACTTTTGTGCTATAGGCTGTCCATAAAGGTTATAAATCACCAGCTGTGTTTCTGATTCAATCACCGTTTCCAGCTTTACTGTAAATTGCCCAGAGGTTGGATTAGGGAAAATTTGTACTTCTTCCAATCGATCTGAATTGTAAACAGGAGCAGTGGGAACAGGCGCTGAATTCATTTGTATCATGCCCGTAACAGTGACATTACTAAACGTCGCTGTGGCAGTTTGTCCTGGTAAGTAGGTGAAAGCTGCCAGACCAATTTCTACACAATTCTGCATAGCGACATTCACAGCATGTACATATTGGAAAGCAACACCTGTTGTGCTGTAGTACGCAAAAATCCAGTCACCTTGTCTGTCCAGGCGTAGCCAGATAGGGGAGGGCTTGAAGAAACTGCTTACCTGTTTCATACCATTGGTAGTATAGCGGGCTTCATGTCGTAATGAATTGCTGAGATTGGAGAAGATAGCTACTTGCTTGTCTCCTGCATTGGTTCCTTCACGAATCATTAAACCACCATAGC
Organism: Chitinophagales bacterium; assembly: GCA_022360175.1. Lineage (GTDB taxonomy): Bacteria > Bacteroidota > Bacteroidia > Chitinophagales > Saprospiraceae > JAKSDI01. The sequence goes on along the minus strand of JAKSDI010000037.1, from coordinate 7,810 downwards.
CATTTGCTGATACACCTTCAATTTTAGCAGTGATCATTCCATCTCCACATAGGGTTTGGCTGGCGAAAGCGATATTGTCTGTGGTAGAAGAAGTGGCATTATTACCACTGCCAGAGAGGCTGAATTCACCGTTGAGCCCTGCATTAGAACAAGGGTCAAAGCTATAATTATTGCCCTGAGGAGCACTACCTATATCTGATGCAGACCAACCGGAAGGTAAGCCCTGCCCTAAATTTACCGTAATAGAAGCATTGCAATTACTATCATTACCAGCCTGGTCACTTACCGTTACCATTATAGAATAAGTGTTTCCTGTATCATTACAGCCATAAGTGGTAGCCGGGAAACTTACATTGGTTATGGCACAGTTGTCACTACTGCTTGCAGCGTCAAACACGTCACTTTCCTGAAGACTATAATTACCATCAGCCTGGATTTCTACTGTAGTGTTTTTACAAACGGCAGTAGGGGCTGTGTTATCTTCTATCGTCACCATAGCAGTACAGTTGTCACTAGCACCATTAGTATCTGAAATGCTAAGTGTAACAGTTTGTGGAGTCCCAATATCATTACAATCAAATTGATCCGGGCTAACCGTAAAACTTTGTAAGCCACAACTTGCTGTACTTCCATCGTCTACTGTAGCTGTAGTAATCATGATCATTCCTGCGTTATCAAGCTGCACGCTTTGGTTTTTACACTTGGCCTCAGGAGCTGCACAGCATGGGTTGATATTATCCGCCACCGTAATGGAAGCATTGCAGTTGCTGGAGTTATTAGCTGCATCGGCTACAGTTACCATTACATTAAAGTTGTTTCCGGCGTCGCTACAAGAATAAGTAGTAGCAGAAAAGCTAACATTAGTAATTCCACAGTTATCGCTGCTATTGACCGCATCATATACATCACTTTCCTGCAGGGAGTACATGCCGTTAACATCCAACTCCACTGTTGATGTTTTACACATAGCAGTGGGTGCATCTGCATCCGCTACGGTAATGGAAGCACTACAATTGCTAGAATTATTAGCAGCATCGGTTACAGTTACCATTACATTAAGTGTGTTTCCTGCATCACTACAGGAGTAGGTAGCTGCGGAGAAATTAACATTAGTAATTCCACAATTATCACTTGCATTGGCTGCATTATACACATCACTTTCCTGTAGGGTATACATACCATTGGCATCTAAGTTGACAGTGCTTGTTTTACAGCTTCCTGCTCCTAGAGTAGGGGCGATGTTATCTACTGGTGTACCTTCTATATCAAAAGTGTATGGATTTTCATCACTGTCATTATTATCAATGGAGATCGTAGCAGAAAGGGGCCCTGAACAATCGGTATTTAGGGGATCAAAAGTGATCTGGAAGGTGGTAGAATTAGCGCTAGGAATGATGGTGCTGGCAGGCTGGTTGGTAATAACAAAAGCAGATGACCCTGAAATAGATACGACAGGGTTTCCTGTAAGGGAAAGATCTGCTCCACCTATATTTTCTATGGTAAAGGTTCGAGTTAGGCTACCACCATTTACGTTTACTGAGCCAAAATCCGTACTCTTATCAGCATCAGGCATATCATCGCCATCTGGAATTTGGGTGCCATCTGCATCTTTTACCAGGATTTCTGGTGCGGGAGGAACAGGAGGAGAGGCACCAAATTCGTAAGCTCCAATATCAGGTGCTCCAACATTACGCACATAACCTCTTTGGTCATTAGCAGGACTACCGCTAGATGTTCCCGCATTGATGGCATTACTGCCTGCCATTAAAGCGTGGGTCATAGTAGGCCCTCCATTGTTAGCCAGAGCTTCCAGGTTAGCCCCGGAAGTTAAGTGGAAACTTGGGCAGCTAACATCTCCTCCGGTACAAGACTGGACTAGATTTCTGGTGTTGTTTGCTATGTTGGCATCGAGAAATATATCTTCAGCAGTGCCATTAGATTGAGTATTATTGGCTAATAAGCAATTGATTAAATCGGAATTGCTGGAATCATCCAGCCATAAGCCTGCTCCTTCTTCATCCCCTATATCATTATCCCGGCTTATAGTAGTGTTGTAGGCAAAAGTACAGTTGAGAAAATCAAAGCTATTGGAGTTGACTTGTATACCACCTCCCTGTGCTCTGGAGGCTGTTTTGCCGCATTGGTTCCCACTTACTGTACAGTTGACCATGCTTGCAGTACCCATAAAGTTAGGGCCAAACATAGCAATAGCTCCGCCATCATCTCCTGCCTGGTTTCCTTCGAAAGTACTGCCGACAATATCAAAAGTTGAATTATTCATTTGCGTGAACATTCCCCCTCCATCTCCACTATTGTCATTTAGGTTGGCCGTATTATTACTCACGACACTATTGACCATGTCAAAATCAATATTATCTCCTATTGCTGAAGATCCCAGAGAAATCCCTCCTCCATCTTCAAAAGAATAATTATCCGTGATCAGGCACTCTTCTATGTATAAGGTTACATTATCATCTCCGGCATGAATAGCTCCTCCTCGGGGAGAAACCAGGCCATTACTTGATGTCACATCATTCTTTTGGACAGTTACTCTTATCAGGCGTACATTACTGCCATCCATGCAGCGGAGGCCTGCTCCATAAAAGTTGCCCACAGGATTAGCTCCTGCTCCCAGGTGGCCATGTTGAATGGTCAAATCCTGAAAGGTCACTACTTTATTAGCATTAACAAGGAAAACCCTGTCTGTAGCCGTATTCCTGGCTGCATTGGCTTGTACTATACTCACTCCCTGCCCTTCTCCTTTGATAGTTAGATTTTTATTGATGCTGATGGCTTGTTCTGTTATGGTACCTTCTACTTTGAGAATATCTCCATCTAGCACGGATGCGCTGGCAAGGGCTGTGCTAAAATTGGTGAAATCACCAGTACCACTGGCATTAATGACCCATTCTGTTTGAGCTATAAGCGGAGAAGAAGAAAAAAAATAGAGTAGACAAATACTGAATAGCCAAAGTTTTTGGCGGCTGGTGCGAATAGGGGTTAGGTTAAAACGCTTCATTTTAGTCGGATTTTAGATTTACATGTGAATATACTAGTATATATAGGGGGGGAGGGGGAATAGTAGCGAAGTACTCTAATTTTGTGTTTTACGGAAAAGAGTATGCTACTGTTTCGATGATTATAGGGGAGTATAAGTAAGAGAGCACATTTAATTAATCTTTTTATGGTGGCATCTTTTTACCCATATCTTCGTTGCGTACTCGTGTTAATAGCTATGGCTATTACACTCCGCCGCGCCTTGATCTGAGCAAAAACCTGATCCACCAAAAAAGCAACCTAATTATGCTCTCTTACTTACGAATATTGGATCAATTAAGTATAGAATATAATCATTCATGAAAAGTCAAGAAGTAAAAAAGAATCCAGCGTTTTTAGAATATGTCTATGAGTTAAATGAAGGTATTGAACTTACAGAGGCTCTTAAAATAAGTTTGAAAGCAATCAATGACATTGATATTGCCCAATTAAACAGGATTGGTTTGAAAACTTATGAAAAAGATAAATGGACCATTCATAAAATATTACAACATCTCATTGATTGGGAAAGAATTTGGTGTTTTAGAGCTATCATTTTTGCACGTGCAGAAGGAAGCGTTCCGGATGCACTTGACCAGGAAATAATGGGCCAAAATTCAAATGCAAATGAACTATCAATTGAACAGTTGATAGATGAACTTCGTATTGTACGCCAATCAACAATAATGATGTTTGAATCTTTCAGTAAGAAAATGCTGGAAACAAATTGCGTGTTTTTTGAATACGAAATGCCTCTTTTTGCAATTGGGCTCACTATAACTGCCCATCAAATCCATCATTTCAACATAATCAAAGAAAGATATATTCCTTTGAACGATTAAATGATCAATTGACTTTGAAGTTTAAATCCTGTTGCTAACAAAGGGTATATGTCTATGTGTCCAGATGAGAGCATTAGCACAGGATTACATTTATAAGAAGTCTAATGAAACAATAAAGATACTACCATGAAAATTACTAAATATTTAAAAGTATTAACGGGTACTCTAGTGCTGGCATCTTTGTTTGGATGCATAGAAAGAAAAAAATCTGATAATGAAATAAGCCTTTGGCCAGAAATTGAACCATTTGATAGCGGCTATCTAAAGGTATCAGATATTCATGAGGTTTATTATGAGTTGTCGGGTAATCCAGAAGGAATACCGGTATTTGTAATACACGGTGGACCAGGTGCAGGCAGTTCCCCAAATATGCGTCGGTTTTTTAATCCGGATAAGTACCTGATTGTTTTGCACGACCAGCGAGGATGTGGGAAGTCAAAACCCAAAATGGAGTTGAGAGATAACAATACCGAGGCCCTGATAAAAGATGTTGAACAGTTACGATTGCACCTTGGCCTTGATAAAATTGTACTGTTTGGAGGATCCTGGGGCTCAACATTAAGTTTGGCATACGCAGAAGCATACCCTGTGAATATTGAAGCTATGGTACTCAGGGGGATATTCCTTGCAACTTCAGAAGAATTTACTGATTACTACAAGCTGCTTGGAAAATTCTTTCCGGAAGAATATCACAAGATTATGGATCTCTTGCCTGACTCGATAACAGAACTTGCTGATCCTGTTCTCATGAAATTATATCAATCAGATGAAAATAATTTAAAAGTTATATCCCGAATGGACTCAAAAGCGGAAGGATTGCATGTTGATGATAAAGAACTGGATGAATATTATGCTTCAGCTGAAAACATGAAAAAGCTGTCTAACATGTATGGTGTTTATTATCATTATGTGACAAACTCCTGCTTCCTGGAAAGTGACCAGCTTTTGAATGGAATTTCAAAAATTCAGGGCATTCCTACAACGATTATAAACGGCCGTCAGGACCTTATTTGTCCTCCGAAATATGCATATGTACTGCATAAAAATCTACCCGGATCAAAACTGATAATAACGGAGAAAGCAGGACATGCCATGAGTGAAGGTCCTACTCAGGCAGAGTTGGTAAAGGCGATGAAAGAATTGGAGGTGGTTATATCAAAAACTAAAAATCAATAAAATGAATGTTGAAATAAAACCTTTGACTAAAGATTTAAAGGACGATTATTTGCTTTTCTTTGATAATATTTTTTTCGAAGAAAATCATGATAGGTTAAAATGTTATTGTTACGACTATCATTTCCTTGGAGATGTAGCAACATGTACTCGTGAAACTAGCCGTTCTGCGGTAATAGATCTTATCAATGAGAATAAGCTGCGAGGTTATTTGGCCTTTGATAATGATAAACCGATCGGATGGTGTAATGCAAATAACAGATTGAATTATCAAAGATTACTAAGAGACTATGATTATATTGATAATCAAGATGACAAGGTTTGTTCAATTGTTTGTTTTTTAATACATCCTGATTATAGAAGACAAGGAATTGCTCAAAAGATACTTGAGAGAATCATTACGGATTATTCAAATAAAGACTATGATTATTTTGAAGCGTATCCTAAAAAAGAAGAATCATCGTGCGAGGGAAATTTCAAAGGACCGTTGAAATTATATAAGAGATACGATTTCAGGATAAACAAAGAGTATGATAATTATTATGTAATGAGAAGAAAAATAGAATAAATACAGTGCATAAAACGGTCATGCCTTGCTCATGCTGGGCATGCCGTACATCGTTTAGATAAAACTGAAAACTTTATTTAGGTTGGATGCAAATCCTTAACTTCACCATCAAAACTTTAATAAAATTGATAATGAAAAAGATATTGGTATTAACACTATGTTTCGCATGTATTTTAACTTTTGGAATTAGCCAATCTAAAGTGATGACACCAGAGCAGCTAATTGAATTAAATAGAGTTTCTGCTGTGGGCTTAAGCAATGATGGCAAGCAAGTAATTTACAAAACATCAACTTTTGATTTAAAGACTAATGAGCGCTCGAGTGAAATATTTTCAGTTTCTGTAGATGGTGGAGATCTGAAATCTTTGGGTGAAGTTGGGGAGCTGGTGAAAGATAAAAATGTATCTCCAAATGGGAAGTGGAAATTAGTAGCCAAAGAAGTGAAACTCCAGAAAGTAAGCGGCATGGATCATTATAATGATGTCCCTAATTCCAATGTTTTGATATACGATGAACTTAACTACAGACACTGGGACACCTGGGAAGATGGATCTTATAGCCATCTATTTATACAATCTACCACTGATTCCCAGGATAGTGGAATTGATTTGATGGAAGGAAAACCATTTGATTGTCCACAGAAACCATTTGGTGGTGACGAAGATTATATATGGAGTCCGGATTCTAAAAAAGTGTTGTACGTCACTAAAAAACTAGCAGGTACCGAATATGCTGTCAGCACTAATTCAGATATCTATGAGTATAATATAGAAACCAAACAGACGACCAATCTTACAGAAAATAATAAAGGTTATGATACACATCCTGTATTTTCTTCCAAAGGCACCCTCGCCTGGTTGCAAATGAAAAGAGATGGTTATGAATCTGATAAGAATGATATAATCGTCAGACTACCAGAAGGAGACGTGAATCTTACTAAAGATTGGGATGGTACTGTCAATGGATTTATTTGGAGTGAAGATGGATCGAAAATTTATTATAACGCTCCGGTTGGCGGAACAGTCCATGTCTTTCAAATCGATGTTCCAGTTGGAAAGAAAGCCAAGTCAGCACCTAAACAAATTTCTAAAGGCCAATTTGATGTAAATGGCATTATCGGTCAAAGTGGAAACCATCTAATTGTGTATAGAAGAGATATGAATCATGCAACGGAGATTTATAATCTGAATATTGCAACTGGTGAAATGAAACAATTGTCTGAGGCAAATGATGAAATATATAAAGACATCAAAATGTCTAAGATAGAAAAGAGAATGGTCAAAACTACTGATGGAAAAGATATGCTTACCTGGGTGATTTACCCCCCAGATTTTGACCCAACTAAAAAATATCCTACTCTTCTTTATTGTCAAGGCGGCCCCCAGGGTGCTTTGTCTCAATTTTATTCTTTCAGATGGAACTTTCAAATTATGGCTGCAAATGGCTACATCGTTGTTGCCCCTAATAGAAGAGGTATGCCTGGCCATGGAGTCGAATGGAATGAACAAATCTCAAAAGATTATGGTGGTCAAAATATGAAAGATTACCTTTCTGCAATTGATGATGTTGCAAAAGAGCCCTATGTGGATAAAGACAGAATGGGTTGCATCGGAGCAAGTTATGGAGGATACTCTGTTTTTTATTTAGCCTCAAGACATGAAGGTCGATTTAAGTCATTTATTTCCCACGATGGCATTTTCAATTGGAGATCTATGTATGGTACCACGGAGGAATTATTTTTTGTAAACTGGGATATTGGTGGCGCTTATTGGGATAAAGAGAATGCTGCTGCTCAAAAATCTTATTCTGAATTCAATCCGGTAAACTTTGTTGATAAATGGGATACGCCAATCCTGATAATTCAGGGCGGAAAAGATTTCAGAGTGCCAATTGGACAGGGATTAGAAGCTTTTCAGGCTGCGCAACTGCAAGGTATAAAATCAAGACTTTTATTTTTTCCGGAGGAAAACCACTGGGTGCTTTCCGCCCAAAATAGCTTAGTCTGGCAAAGAGAATTCTTTAAGTGGTTAGAAGAGACGGTAAAGAATGTCAAATAAATGGTGGTAAATAGGAGTTCCGGCATTCTTTATGGATGAAGTTGTTTAAAGTTTCGCTTTGCGTCTACTTCGTGGTCCTCACTGGCCTATCAAAAGCGCCTTTTTACCCCACTTTTCGTTTTTTTATCACCCCG
>JAKSDI010000244.1 GCA_022360175.1 Chitinophagales bacterium | reverse complement strand
TACAATCACTATGGACAGCAAGTATATCAGCAGTTGGTAGAAGCAGGTTTATCACAAATGGAGCTTGATTTGGGGCAAATCCCATCTGGAGTATATCTGTTAGAATTTCGAGGAGATACTGCCCAGCCAGTAGTAAAAAGATTTACCATCAGTAGATAAAAGATTTAGTACTATCTCACTACTGAAATCACATTAAGATCTTATTTAGGGGAATTATAAGCCGTGCCATCTGCCAAATTGGGTGGATGGCACCTTTTAAAGAAGGTTCCTTTATCTATTGATTAGCTGATCCTTTCTATAAAAGCAACATTAGTGGCTAAACTCACAAACTTCCTCAAACAAAACCACGACACACACAAATAATTGATTTACAGACAAGTAAAAAATATCCCATCTCAATACCATGCAACAATAAGAACAGCTTTTTTTAGCATGCAACAATAAGAATCAAAATTGAGACAATAGTTCGCGCAGCCATTTTATTTCTACTGCATTTTTGTGCCCAAGTAAAACCTAAATTTAAAAGCTAAGATGAAAAAGCTAACCAAAACGTGTAATAAAAGGCACCTGGAATATATATTCCTATTAACCTTTGTATGGAGTTTACCATTTTTTTCCTGGTCACAACCTTATCTGGCAACCAATGGTGTTCCGGGCAATATTAGCGTAGATGATTGTTGCAATGGAGACTTCAATGAGCTGAGTAAAGGGGAAAGTCAGGATTATTATATTCCTGATGATGCCATATTTAATGGAATCAATGCATTAACCTTCAGCTTACGTGGAGGAGATGGTGGCTTTGCTAAGGCAGGAGATGATTGTAAAAGTGTAGGAGGGGATGGAGCTACCGTAACAATGACTTGCTTATTAGGATATGAAAACAACCAATTGGCACCAGGAGGCAAAATCCGTTTTATTGTTGGGAAGCATGGAGAGGATTCCTCTACTGGCGGTACTGCGGGTACTGGTGGCGGTGGCGGCGGCGGAACAGCCGTGTTATATCAGGCTTCTGATGGAGATGATTGGGTCATCCTGGCAGTAGCTGGCGGTGGTGGTGGTGCCTATCAGGGTAATTTATTTGGAGGCTGTATAGACAGCCAAAAAGGAGCAGGAGGCCGTGATGTTTCATCCGGTGGCAAAGGTGGCGGAGATGATGGTGGTAATGGAGGAACAAATGGAGGGGCTGGAAGTACAGGTGATGGAGGTGCCTTTTCAGATGCAGGATATGGCGGTGGCGCCTACGATGGAGGTAGTGGATCATTTAGTGATTCAGATGAGAATGGTGCACAAGGCTATCCCGATGGTGGCAATGGAGGAGATAACAGCTTTGGCAGCACTAGTGGTAATTATGGCAGAGGCGGCTTTGGTTTTGGTGGCGGTGGTAGTGCTGGTGGTGGTAATCCTGGTGCTGGTGGTGGCGGATACAGTGGCGGCGGTAGTGGTGAAGCACAAGAAAATGGCGGCGGCGGCGGAAGCTATATCAATCCGAATTACAGGCATTTTGGTTCCCTGAATGCTGGAGGAAGTAGTGGTAGTACAGATCATGGTAGTGTAGTTTATATGTTTGAAGAAGTGTGTACCCCTAAGATTACCTACATTGAGGAAACAGATGGTTTTTGTGGTAACACTAGTTTATTCGCAACTGCACAAATTCAGGTACATACAACTGGAACTGAAGACTGTGATGATCTTTTATTTTTAATTTCTGGGATAGGAGGTCTCAATATAAGCCAGACTGGTACGTTTAATTTGGCATTTTCAGGTAATTATACAATTCAAATAGCAGTATCTGTGGATGGCAGCCTTAACATCGTAGATTCGGAAACGATTACTGTCAGTATAGTTGATGTTGTTCCACCAGTAGCTAAGTGTATTTCCAGTTATACAATCGATTTATTAAGCAATCCCCAATCTTTTGCCAATTTTGAAGATATTATTAATGATGAATCCTATGATAATTGTGGTATTGCTTCATTGGCAGTTTCAAAAAGCACTTTTGGATGTAGCGATATAGGTACTCAGGATGTTACGCTCACCGTTACTGATATGGAAGGAAATTCTTCTCAGTGTACTACAGCCGTTACAATAGCAGATACAAGTCCTTCACCCGATCTTGGTACGCTACCAAATATTACCGCAAACTGTGCAGCTGTAGTAGATCCACCTACTGCAACAGATGCCTGTGAGGGCACCATTACAGGCATTGCTAATGGGCCTTCAGCATTTTATACGCCAGGTACACATACCATCAATTGGGTCTATACCGATTCTAAAGGAAATTCAGCAACTCAACAACAGACAGTAATTATTTCAGACGACAGCCCTCCAACAGCTATTTGCCCAGCCGATATTACAGTTGAATTAGATCCAGGTGATTGTAATACTACTGTAGATTATTATGCTTCTTCTAGTGATAATTGTGAAAATCAGGCCCTGCCAGTCACCTACACAGGAGTAACCGTAGATAATAATACGTTTACAGTACCTGCTGGGACGGATCGACTATTATTAGTGCAGGTAGCTAATCCATCGTCAAATGAGTTGTCTTCTGTAACCTTCAATGGTATGCCCTTGACGCAAGTTCTTTTTCTGGGGCCTAATGTGAGTCTTCAAATGTGGTATCTTTTATTAGGTTCAGGAGATGCAATAGATGGTACCGGCCAGATTAGTGGATTGAGTTTTGGCAATGTAGTGAGCTACATCACTTTCGAAAATGTAGATCAGGATAATCCATTCGGTGACTCTGATCAGGGAAAAAATAAACAATACCTGAAGCTAGAGGCTCGGAATAAAGACATGATATATGAAGGCAATGCTCAAAATGGGCCTAATAAAGTAGATGGCTTAAGTGGGCAAATAGAAATCTTTGATCAACGTAATAGCAACTTTTATCCTTCGCTATCCTGGGGTGCATATAAGCCTGTCAATGCCGATGGAATCCAAACCTTGGAAGTTGATCGTGATTATGGTAAACGTGGAGCTTTGGTCATCCGGGCATGCCATGCCACTTCTTATGCTTTTGATATTGATCCAGGTAGCACTTTTGAAATTGGTACAACCCCTGTTATTTTCACCGTAACAGATAAGGCCAATCAGAGTAGCGTTTGCGCTTTTAATGTGATTGTAAAAGATCAGGTAGACCCTGAAATCACCTGCCCAGACAACATCACTTTAGATGCCAATCTGGATAATGTTGGTGATTGTACTGCATCTACCACTTTTGAAGTCACCGCTACAGATGATTGTACCACACCTACCCTTTCCCAAACAGAAGGCTTGTCCAGCGGAGCTGATTTCCCAATTGGTACAACAACAAATACTTTTGTAAGTACCGATGGAGGAGGGCGCACTGCTACTTGTAGCTTTACCGTTTCTGTGAATGATATTCAGGCGCCAGAAGCCCTGTGTCAAAACAAAACAATCCAATTGGATGCCAATGGAAACGCTTCTATCACTACTACCGATATCAATGATGGTTCTAATGATAACTGTGGCAATATCGCCAGCTTAAGCCTTGATGTAACTAACTTTGACTGTGATGATGTAGGTACTCATACAGTAATCTTGACGGTAAAAGATGACTACAACAACACCAGCACCTGCCAGGCAACGGTAACGGTACAAGATAATATTGCACCAACAGCTGTCTGCCAAAATGTGATCGTACAATTGGATGCCAATGGAGAAGGCAGCCTTACTGCTGATGATATAGGAGGCAATTCAACAGATGTGTGTGGTATAGGTTCCTTATCAATAGGCAAAACGAGTTTTAACTGTGATGATGAAGGCTCAAGTAACATACAGCTTACAGTGAAAGACGCCAACAATAACACCAGCACCTGCAATGCTGTAGTAACCGTACAAGATAATATTGCTCCCGTAGCCTTATGCCAAAATAAGACCGTACAATTGGATGCTAATGGAGAAGGCAGCATCACTGCCGCCGATATCAACAATAATTCAACAGATGCCTGCGGTATTTCCTTCTTATCCCTTGATAACACAAGTTATACCTGTACAGATATAGGCACACATACGGTAACGCTTACGGTAGAAGATGAAAATGACAATGAGAGTACTTGTCAGGCTACAGTAACGGTAGAGGATAATGTAGTTCCTATCGCTTTATGCCAGAACCATACCATCCAATTAAATGCAGCAGGTACCGCTTCAATCAGTACAGCAGACATAGATAATAATTCCAATGATGCTTGTGGTATTGCCAGCTTATCCCTGGATTACACAGATTTCGCCTGTGATCACGTAGGAGCCAACACAGTCACACTCAACGTAACCGACAATAACGGTAACAATAGCAGTTGTCAGGCTATAGTGACAGTGGAAGATGATATTGCTCCAATCGCTTTATGCAAAAACCATACGGTAGCACTAGATGCAAATGGCCAGGCATCCATTAGCACAGCAGATATCGATAATGGTTCTAATGATGCTTGTGGTATTGCCAGCCTATCACTAGACAATACGAGCTTTAACTGTAATGCCGTAGGAGGCAATAATACTGTCACACTTACTGTAGTAGATAATAATAGTAATAGCAGCACTTGCCAGGCAAGCATTACAGTAGAAGACAATACTGCACCTACGGCTCTGTGTAAGGATGTAATCGTATCACTGGATTCGGAAGGAAATGGAGTACTTAGTGTTGGTGAGGTCAATAACAATTCCTATGATAATTGTGGCATTGCTTTTATGTCGATCAACCAAACGCTGTTTAGCTGCAATGATTTGGGAGTAAAAAATGTCACACTTACTGTAACAGATGTGAATGGCCATGTAAGTACTTGTATTTCAAATATCGATATAGAGGTAGGTGGCGAACTCACAGGAGGTTGGAGTAGCAATGATATTGGGCAAGTGACCATAGGTAATGAATACTGGTATGACCCTTGCGAATACCCCCCACTCTATTATGTAACAGGTAGCGGCAATAATGCCACCAATATGATGGCTGATAATGTGGCATTCACATCCTATAGCATGTGTGGCAATGCAACACTAACCGCTAAAATAGAAAGCATTGACCCCAATGGTTACGGAGGGCTTATGATTAGAGAAGGGATGAGCGCAAGTGATAAGCAAGTGAGCATTTTCTCCAATATGAGTAATATGCTAAGGCATGAGGTACGCTATACCTCCAATGCACCCAAACAAATCAATAGCTTTTTCAGGCCCAATTCAATATGGCTACGCCTGGAACGCCAGGGAGATTGGATCTTTAGCTACTCCAGTTATGATGGCACTAACTTCCAATATGTGCACGGTGTTTTTCTACCCATGCAATCTTGTGTAGAAATAGGTTTGGCAAGCTTCACCTACCTACCCAATGCTCAAACTGAAACGGTATTCAGCAATGTTTCTATATCTGGCAGTAATGGAGGTTTCTCTGCTAATGACGATGGATTAGCAAACACCGCAAAACCACAACACCGAAATACCATAACACCGAAACACCGAAACACCACAATACCGAAACACCATAATCCCGAAACACCGCAAAACCATACGGCCGTAATACCCCAAAACCATAATACCATAACACCAAACAACCTAAACCTCTTCCCCAACCCTAATCAGGGACAATTCACAATTCAGTTGGACAAACCAATTGAGGAAAACGCTACAGTATACATATACAATCAGTATGGACAACAAGTGCACAGTGAGCAACTCCAGCAAGGAGCAACTCAACTCCAGTTTTATCTTGAACAACTAGCTTCGGGTACTTATTGGCTTAAAATGAATGGGACTTCCCATACGATAACAGCTAAAGTATTTACAGTTATCAGATAAAGCATCAACCTTTAAGGTTTTACTAAATTCCTTTTCCTATAGAGGAATTAATGACGCGCCATCCGCCTTAGGTGGGTGGCGCTTTTTTAAAAATCGGCAATATCTCTTAAGTAGAGCTTTTGACAAAAATTTCACATAAAGGTGATTGGAGACAGAATTTATTACTCCGCTTGATTTTATATTGCCTGATTCGTTTTATCTTAGATTTGAAAACATGAAAGAGGTTTAAGATTTAATCTGTGCATATTAGATGATTATCAATAGACTTTACTTCATATTCCCTAAACTTTGGTATCTATTATTATGCAGTACCCTTGGTATTGCCCTACCGGCACAAGATATCAATATTGACTCCTTACAACAACTTATAGATACAGCTCCTAATGAGTATACTAAAGTAAAAGAAACGACTACTTTAGCTCATGCCATTACAATAGATCACCCCTTTGTTGCTAAGCAGTCATTGCTGGAAATACTACCGCTGGCACAATCACTGGACGATAAGATAGTCGTAGAGGTTTATTATTTTTTAGGCGAAGTTTATGAAGCTACCCAGCAATTGGATAGTGCATTAATCGTATACGATAAGGTTATAGCGCTGGCACAGCAATATTCCGTACCAGACAGGAGAATAAACAGCCTTATTCAGCAAGGGTTTATCTATGCTCAAAAAGGGGATTTGAACAAATGCCTGGAACTGGCTAAAGCAGCTTATGCATTAGCAGCTAATAATACGAATAATGCTAAAATGAGAGCTGCGAACAACCTGGGGCGTAGTTTTTCTTTTATAGCAGAATTTGATTCATCTACCTATTACCTCAAGGAGGCAATAGAAGTTGAACAAGCACTAAGTGATAATAAGCGAATTATTGCTGAATTACACATCAATATCGGTAATAACTATGCCCGATCACAAAAAATCGATCAAGCTATTGAGGCATACAATGAAGCGCTTGATTTAATGAAAGAAGCTAAAGACAGTACTAGAATTGCTGTTGCTTATCGGTCAATTGCAGTAACCTATTTTTTTTCTGGAGCATACCCCGAGGCTTTGGAAAATTTACATACCTCAGTGGATATTTTAGCCAATACCAAATATTATGTGGATCATATCAAATCTCTCGATTATCTGGGCGAAATCTACTTTACCATAAAAGACTATGAAAACGCCCAATTATACTGGGAGCGTGCCATTGAAACTTCACAGAAAGCCAACGTTGACCAACAAAATCCGGATTTACTGTTTAAAAAAGGACGGGTATTATTATTACAGGAAAAATACCAGGAGGCTTTAGAAGTTTTATTGTTGTCAGAAGAGCTGATGAAAGAAATGGGACAACATATCAGTGGAGACTGGTACTGGCACATTGGGCAAGCTCATGAAATGCTGGAAGATTATGAGAAAGCCCAACAAAATTATGAACGGGCCATAGAGCTTGCCCCGGGAGTCAATAGTCAATTTATTATTACTAGAAGTTTGTTCGGTTTAGGCCAAGTTCAGGAAAAACAAGGAAAATACGATCAGGCATTATCCTATTATGAGCAAGCCTACGATGTAGCATTTGAAAATGGCCTAAAAGAGAATGAGATGGATGCTGCTGCAGGTTTGTACCGCATGTACAAAAGAAAAAGTAATAGCAATCAGGCACTATATTTTCATGAAATATCAAAATCTATACAGGATTCGCTATTTAATGAAGCCAATACAGAGGAAATCACACGCATGCAAAGCCGCTTCGAGTTTGAACAAGAAAAGCAGGAGTTGGCTTATGCTCAGGCAGAAGAACTCAAAGAGCAGTTGTATATCCGTCGTCTGCTTTGGATAGCTTTAGCCGTGGCAGCTATCTTATTAATTATCGGTTTGCTGTACAATCGTGCAAAACAAAAGTCTAATGAAAGACTTGGCCTCTTAAATGAGCAAATCTTAAGTCAAAAGGAAAAACTGGAAGAGCTGGATATATCAAAATCGCACTTTTTTACCAATATATCTCATGAATTCAGAACACCCCTAACGGTCATCATTGGGATGATTGCAAAAGCCATTAAACAACCAGAAAAATGGGATAAAAATGAAGCAGAAGTAATTGACAGAAATGCTAAAAACCTGCTGGATCTGGTGAATCAGATATTAGATCTTAGAAAACTGGAATCAGGTAAGTTAGCACTCAATCTGTATCAGGCAGATATCATTCCTCATTTAAGATATATTTTTGATTCATTCAATGCGCTTGGAGGAAGTAAAAATATAAAAACGCATTATGACAGTGACCTGGAAACCTTAGTAATGGATTACGATTCGGAAAAGATGCTTAGAATCATTTCGAACCTAATGTCTAATGCCATCAAATTCACTCCCGAAGAAGGGAACATATATTTGAGTATTACTAAAGGAAAAGCAGAGCAGTATTCAGATACGGAGGATGAATTGATCATCAAAGTGAAAGATACCGGAATAGGCATACCCCCTGAGAAACTGGAAAAAATATTCGACCAGTTTTATCAAATGGAAAGCACCTCAAAATGGGCTGGGCATGGTACAGGTATTGGACTGGCACTTTGTAAGGAATTGGTAGAACTCATGGGCGGAGATATTAAAGTAGAAAGTGAGGTAGGCCATGGAAGTATTTTTACGGTAAGCCTTCCTGTTTATCGCAGAGCGCCTATTAAAGAGGTAATAGAAATGGACGAGCTAACCGTAGATTCTGCATACGCCAGAGTAGAAGAAATAAAGCATACAGATGTAGTGGATGTTATAGATGAGCAATCGGATTTGCCATTGGTTTTATTGATTGACGACAATCGGGATATACTCCAATATCTAATGTCTTGCCTGGAAGGCAAATATCAATTAGCCATTGCAAGAGATGGACAGGAAGGGATAGATAAAGCACTCGAATTGATACCTGATGTAATCATTAGTGATGTGATGATGCCCAAAAAGAATGGGTATGAGGTATGTGATGAGTTGAAGGCCAACGAAAAGACCAGCCATATTCCTATCATATTACTCACTGCAAAGGCTAGTGATCATTCCAAGATAGAAGGCCTCAAAAAAGGAGCAGACGTATACCTAACTAAACCGTTCCAGGAAGAGGAATTACTAATTCGTCTCCACAATATTATTAAAAGCCGTAAAAAAACACAACAGTACTTCCTGCAAAACAATAAGCTCTCGGCGAGCAATGCTCAGAATATAGATGAAGAGCAGGAAAATGAATTCTTGCAAAGACTCCGCGATTTATTGATAGAACGGCTCGATGACAATGACTATGGTATTCCCGAAATCTGTCGGGATATAGGCATGAGTAGATCGCAACTTCATCGAAAAATCAAAGCACTTACCGGATTGTCTACTTCCTTCTTTCTCCGGCGCATTCGGCTGTTTAAAGCCAAAGAATTATTGGAAACAACTGATCTCAATATCTCACAAGTCACCTATACCGTAGGTGTATCTAATCCAAGTTATTTCGCAAGAATATTTGTAGAAGAATTTGGCTACGCTCCCAGCAATATCCGTAAATAACTCACATCCAACACTTTACAACTTAACACGTCTTAATTCATTCTCTAACACTATTGTTGCAAGGCTACAATAAGACTGGAAATGGCAACAATAAGACGCGCAGCCATTTCATTCCCACCGCATTTTTGTGCCGGTAATGATGAGAAAATATTCAGCTTAATAATGAGCACTTACCTCTCATCATTTCACTCATAGTAAAACCTAAAATGTCAATCAACATGAAAAAGCTAGTCGCAGCTAATCGATCTACTTTAAACAAGCACTATATACTACTCTCCTTCATCATGTGTACCTATATGATGACTAATGCACAATCTTCCTATTATTCTAAGCAAGTACATACAGGAGGCGGAACTGAATTTTCCAAACCAGCAGATATTAACCAGGATGGCGAAATAGACATTATATTAGCCAATGGTAAATTGTTTTGGCTGGAAAATGACGGTAATGAAAACTTTACTTCCCATCAGGTGACTACTACTTTTTCCAAGGTTTCCAATGCTGCCATGGCAGATATTAATCAGGATGGTGATATGGATATTGTAGTAACTGCCAGTTTTCCTGGCAATAAAGTTGCCTGGTTTGAAAATGATGGTAATGAAAATTTCACAGAGCATATCATGGATAACCTCCGAGCCAGATGCCTGTATGTTGTCGATCTGGATGAAAATGGTACAATGGATGTGATTTCTGCACGTATACTTTCTACTGGTGCTTATTGGTACGATAATGATGGAAATGGCAATTTCACCAAAAAAACGATAGATGGTAATTTCCAAGATGGTTATTCTGCTCACGCAGCAGACCTGGATAATGATGGAGATACAGATATAGCCATGTCGAATGCTGGCCGGGATCAGGTTGTCTGGTTTGAGAATGATGGTAGTGAAAACTTTACGCGTAGAACATTGAATAACTCCCTCCTTGATTATACCGATCAGGTACATGTGGATGATTTAAATGGAGATGGCCTTTTGGATATAGTTGTAACAAGTCTTTTAAATAGGCGCATTGTTTGGTACCAGAACGATGGGGGTGGATCATTCACAAGTAAAACTATTACCTCTAACTATTGGAGTCCTCATTCCGTTTATTCGCTTGACTGGGAAGGCGATGGAGATAGGGATCTCATTACAACAAGTGCTACAGTGCAAGATGTAATTACGATTTGGGAAAACGATGGGACTGGAAGTTTTACCCAAAATAATATTATAAACGACTTTTCTGGTAGGGATGTACATGCCGTAGATATAGATGGTGATGGAGATCAGGATATCATTGGAGGCAGAATTGGTGGAGTAGAACTGATAATCGCTTGTACTGATAATTCTAGCGGCCCCGCAGCAACTGTATTGTGTGCCAATCCCACTGTGGAGTTGGATGAGAATGGACAATATACTTTTATTGGTACAGAATTAGTACAAGGCAGCACCGATCCCTGTACCGTTTTTAGCTTTGTAAGCGCCAGCCCTGCATTTGTAGATTGCGAAGATGCCAGACAAACCGTTGAGGTAACTGTAACTGCACAAGATGAAAGCGGAAATACCTCAACTTGCACTTCCAATGTAGCAGTAGAAGACAATATCCTGCCAGAAATCACCTGTAATGATATCACAGTTGAAGTAGGTACAAACATTGATCCTTTTGACATTTTTCTTGCCGAGCAAGGAACTGATAATTGCCCTGTCATTAGTTATAATTTAACTGTTTCTCCCACAAAAGTGACTTGTGCAGATATTGGTGAAATACCAGTTACTCTTACCGCATTTCCAAATCCCTCCAACGGTGGTCAACAAGTAAGTTGTACTGTAACTGCTACAGTAGTAGATGAAACGAATCCTAGTGTGCTCTGCCATAATATAACAGTAACACTGGATGAAAATCATGGTACAGCTACTATTACACCAGAAGATATAGATGGAGTATATTCTCCTGCATTCGATGATTTTGTATTATCCTATGATAATTGTGGCTTAACTTCCCTTACCCTTGATCAAACGAATTTTGACTGCTCTCATATCGGAAATAATATGGTTAAATTAACGGGGGTTGATGAATCTGGTAACACTAAGTCTTGTAATGCTACAGTAACCATTGTAGATGCAACCCCACCCACCGGAGTGATTTGTAACAACTCCACAGTTTTCCTGGATGCCAATGGGCAATATACCTTCACCGGAAGTGATGTATTTCAAAGTGCTACAGATGCCTGTACCGTAAGTTTTCTAAATGCCAGCCCTGTCAGCGTGAGTTGCTCTGATGTTGGAAATAACGTACAAGTAGCTGTGACTGTACAAGATGAAGGAGGTAATACAGCCACCTGCACTTCATCTGTGACAGTTGAAGATAATACAGCACCATCACAAGTGATATGTAATAATCCTACAGTTTCTTTAGATGCTAATGGTCAATATACGTTTTCAGGAAGTGATGTTTTTCAAAGTGGTATGGATGCATGCAGCACCGTAAGTTTTGTAAGTGCCAATCCAGCCAATGTAAACTGCTCTGATATTGGAAATAGTGTACAAGTAATCGTGACTGTGCAAGATGAAGGAGGTAATACGGCCACCTGCACTTCATCTGTGATAGTTGAAGATAATATAGCACCAACAATACTATGTGCTGCTCCTACAGTAGTCTTAGACCCCAATGGCCAATATACATTTACAGGTACAGAGTTGATACAAAGTAGTAATGATGTCTGTAGTGAGGTAAGTTTTGTAAATGCCAGCCCGTCAATTGTAGACTGTACAGATGCTGCTAATACCTTACAAGTGACCGTAACAGCACAAGACGCTGCTGGAAATACGGCTAACTGTACAGCCTCGGTTACTGTAGAAGATAATACAGTGCCAGAATTGATTTGTAATGATATCACAGTAGTTTTAGATGATAAAGGAGACGCTAATCTTACCGAATATATGCCTGATATTTATGTAGGTAGTATAGATAATTGTGCTAACTTCTTATTTCCTACAAGCATTACTCCTGAATTCATAGATTGTTCTGATATTGGCGAAATAGATGTTACGCTTACAGTTGCAGATTTAACAACCAATAACGCTCAGTCTGCCAGCTGTACGGTTACAGCTACCATAATTGATGATGAGATTCCCTGGGCATTGTGCCATGATATCACTGTTGAGCTAGATGCTAACGGGCAAGCAAGCATTACACCCAATGATCTAGATGGAGTTCCAATTGATCCATCTGATCCAGATGATTTACAAAGATCATTCGACAATTGTGATGTTGGCCTTAGTCTTGATCTCTCTTCTTTTGATTGCAATGACCTCGGTGATCATACTGTCACCTTAACAGCTACTGACCCATCAGGCAATAACGATGACTGTACTGCTAATGTTACTATTATCGAAGGTAGCAGCCTGCCTGGTGGCTGGAAAAACACAGATATCGGGCAATCGGGCCTAGGCAATGATTATAGTTATGCTCCTTGCAGCCAAACACCCGAATTTATAGTAACAGGAGGAGGGAATAATGCTACATCTGTTACTTCCGATAATGTCGCCTTCTCTTCTTACTCCATATGTGGAGACGGCAGCATCACTGCTAAGATAGAAAGTGTGGCCCCCAATGGCTACGGAGGCCTTATGATCCGCGAAAGCTTGGATGCAGGAGCCAAACAAGTATCTGTTTTCTCTAACATGAGTAATAGCCTAAGGTTTGAAACCCGCTATATCACTAATGGTATGAAGCAGGTCAACAATTTCTTCAAGCCTTCCCCTATCTGGCTAAGAATGCAGCGTCAGGGCGACTGGATATTCAGTTATTACAGCACAGATGGTGTCAATTTTCAATATGTCCATGGCGTACACCTCCCTATGCAATTCTGTGTAGAGTTTGGCTTAGCTAGTTTCACCTTTCTGCCTAATGCTCAAACTGAGTCCGTTTTTAGTAATATATCTATAAGTGGTAGCAATGGTAGCTTTAGTGAGGAAGAAACTATGATAGGAACTAAACTTCCCTCCACCACCCTAAACCTTTTATCCGAGACAGCCAATGATGAAGTGGATCTAAACCCACTACCCAATAAAGCTGACAAGCATAGCCGGGATAATACCGCTCAAACATGGCCTGGTGCAAGAACACCTTTAAACCATTATATCCCTACCCCTATAAACCTTTATCCCAACCCCAACAACGGTCAATTTATTCTACAAATGGACGAGCAGTCACCCCAGGTTGGAATCATAACTATATACAACCCTTATGGACAACAAATATATCAACAGCCAATCGAAGCTGGATTCTCCCAAAAACTATTGGATTTAGGGCCGGTGCCAGCAGGTATGTACCTTTTAGAATTTAGAAATGAAACCACTCAGCGAATCGTAAAGAAGTTTACAATCAGTAGATAGAGAAACGAATTAAGACGAATCAACATGTTCATGCCATCCGCCTTAGGCGGGTGGCTACCTTAAGAAAGGCATTTCTAATAGTTTCCTATAGTAAAAATGAAAGGCAAGTTTTAGAAAAACAAGCTTAAACCTGTATTCTTAAAGATACCAATCAAAACACAAATCACTAACAATCAGCGATTTAAACACCTAATCCTTGCCTTGCAACAATAAGACAGGAGATTGCAACAATAAGACGCGCAGCCATTTTAATTCTCAAGCATTTTTGTGCTCAGTAAAACCTAATAAATCAATTAAGATGAGAAATCTAAGTAAAATACTTTTCAAGGAATCAATTAAGTATATCTGCTTAATGACCTTCATGCTAGGCTTATCCTATACTTCATGGTCGCAGTCCGATTTGGCTACTAATGCACCAACAAGCGTTCAGATAGATAACTGTTGTGATGGAGACTATAACTGGATGAGCCGTGGCGAGGTCCAGGATTTCCGTATCCCGGACGATGTCATATATAATGGCTTCAATGCAATAACCTTTAGCATGAGTGGAGGCGATGGTGGCTATGCAAGAGCGGGCTCCAATTGTAAAAGTGTTGGAGGGTCCGGTGCTTCTGCAAGCATTACTTGTCGGTTAGGTGATGAGATCAATTATCTGAAACCAGGGGGTAAAATCCGTTTCATTGTAGGCAAACAAGGAGAAGACTCAAGTTCAGGGCCATCCACTGCTACAGGTGGTGGTGGCGGTGGTGGCACGGCCGTATTGTACAGGGAAACAAATAGTGATGACTGGATCATCCTGGCAGTGGCAGGTGGTGGCGGTGGTGGCCATCAGGGCAATTTATTAGGGGCTTGTGTGGATAGCCAAAAAGGCCAGGGTGGCCGTATTTCCTCATCAGGAGGCAAAGGTGGTGGCGATGATGGTGGTGCTGGTGGCACAGATGGAGGAAAAGGAAGTAAAGGAGATGGTGGTGCTTTCATTGACGGTGGTGCGGGTGGTGGAGCCTACGGCGGAGGGCCTGGTGGATCAGACAAAGATGGCCAGCAAGGCTACCCGAATGGCGGCAATGGAGGAGATAATAGTGGAGACAATAGCACCGGTAACTTCGGCATAGGTGGCTGGGGGTTTGGTGGCGGTGGTAGTTCTGGCGGAGGTACAGCAGGTGCTGGTGGTGGCGGATATAGTGGTGGTGGTAGTGGTGAAGTATCAGATAATGGTGGCGGTGGTGGTAGCTATATCAATTATTTTTATGCTTATGATTCTTACTTAGTTCAAGGGCATAGTGATGGTAATAGCCATAATGGTTCTGTGACTTATCAATTTGAAGATGTATGTGCTCCAGTCATTACTACTGTCGAAGAAATACAGGGTTTTTGTGATGATGAAAATCCATCAGCTTATATTGATGTTGATATAAGTGGTGATTTAGGTTGTGATCAAACGATATATTACAAGCTTTATGGCCCAGGCACTGTAAAAATAAGTACAACAGGAATTGTAGAAGTCCCTTATCCAGGTACCTTTAGCCTTCATTTGGAGTTAAATCAACCTGATAACCCTATACCCATATTACTGGATTCTCGGAGCCTTACTTTTTATGATGAGGATGTGATTGCTCCAGTAGTCGACTGTCTACCTACCTATTCCATCGATTTAGTAACTACCCCTCAGCTTACCAATTTGATCGATGACATTGATCTGGGGTCTTATGATAATTGTGGTATCACTTCTATATCTGCCTCCAAAACGAGTTTTGACTGTAATGATGTAGGTACACAAGATGTAGTGATCACCTTTGCAGATGAGGCAGGAAATACGACTGAATGCATAGTAGAAGTCACGGTAGAAGAATCCGAAGCTCCCATACCCGTTATCAGCAACTTACCCACCATTAATAACGTTTGCTTTGCTTTGGTAGAACCACCTACGGCAACAGATTTGTGTGGAGGGCTAATGGAAGCACAGACCAATGACCCTACGATGTTTAATGCGCCGGGTACTTATACCATCAATTGGTATTTTATTGATCCAGCAGGAAATTCAACCACTCAACAACAAACGGTAATCATCACAGATGATAGCGCCCCAACTGCTATTTGTCCAACAGACATTATAGTCGACTTAGCCCCAGGTGAGTGCAGCACTACTGTTGATTATGCGGGTACATCAAGCGATAATTGTGACGATCTTTTGGCCGTTAACTATACAGGTAATTCTAATATCGTTCCGGCAGGATCAGATCGCTTACTATTGGTTCAGATTAGGTATAGCTCAGGTTCCTGGATAAGCAGTATAACCTATGATGGTAAGCCTATGACAAGGGTTATACGTGAAATCCAACCATGGAATCCTGCACGTCGTTTAGACCTCTGGTATATTTTGCTGGGCACAGGTGATGAAATTAATGCAACTGCTCAGATCACTGGTGGCGGCGGTGGTGGTATTTCAAGTAGTAGAAACGTACAATACATTACTTTTGAAAACGTGGATCAGGATAACCCATTGGGAGGTTCAGATAGCAGATCAAGAGTAAATGAAGACCTGGAAGTGTTTGCACGAAGCAATGATATCATTTACGAAGGGGCGAGTAGAAGCCATCATTCAGAAATAGATCCCTTAAGTGGACAGACCCAAATATTCTCTCATCTACCAACAGGCATTGCTGCAAGACACCGCAACTGGGGGGGATACATAGCAGGTACAGGTAGTACTCAAACCTTAGCCATCAGCTCTCCTAATTTTGCCTTGCACATAGCGGTGGCCATTCAAGCTCGTCATTTTACAAGTTATGATTATAATATTGATCCAGGCAGTACTTTTCAGGTAGGTACCACTCCGGTTATTTTTACGGTGACGGATAATGCCAACCAAAGTAATGCCTGTGCCTTTAATGTGATCGTGAGAGATGGGGCCGATCCTACCATTAGCTGTCCAGAAAATATCACTTTAGACGCGAATTTGGATAATGCTGGTGGCTGTACCGCTTCTACCACTTTTAATGTCACAACTACTGATGATTGTACCACACCTACCCTTTCCCAAACAGAAGGCTTGACCAGCGGAGCTGATTTCCCAATTGGTACAACAACAAATACTTTTGTAAGTACCGATGGAGGAGGGCGCACTGCTACCTGTAGCTTTACCGTCTCTGTCAATGATATCCAGGCGCCAGAAGCCCTGTGTCAAAACAAAACAATCCAATTGGATGCCAATGGAAATGCGGCCATTACGGCTACAGAAATTGACAACGGCTCCAATGACAATTGCGGAAATATCGCCAGCCTATCATTAGATATTACCAGTTTTAATTGTGATGATGTAGGTACCCATACCGTAACGCTGACTGCAAAAGATGATTATGATAATGCCAACACCTGCCAGGCTACTATAACGGTACAAGACAATATAGCTCCCACAGCTGTATGCCAAACGGCAACGGTACAATTGGATGCCAATGGACAGGGAAGTCTTACTGCTGCCGATATAGGAGGCAATTCCACAGACGTGTGTGGTATTAGCTCCCTGTCAATAAGCAAAACAAGTTTTGACTGTTCTGATGAAGGTACAAGAAACATACAGCTAACAGTAACCGATAACAATGGGAACAGCAGTACCTGCAATGCTGCAGTATCCATACAAGATAATATAGCCCCAGTAGCCTTATGCCAAAATAAGACGGTACAATTGGATGCCAATGGAGCCGGCAGCATCACCACCACCGATATCAACAACAATTCAACAGATGCTTGTGGTATAGAATCGCTAGAACTGGATAATACCAATTATAACTGCGAGGATGTAGGTACGCATACCGTGACGCTTACAGTAGAAGATGAATATAGCAATGAGAGTACTTGCCAGTCAACCGTAACAGTAGAAGATAATATAGCACCAGTAGCCTTATGCCAAAACAAGACAATCCAATTGGATGCCAATGGCGCGGCAAGTATAAGTGCGGGCGAAATAGATAATAACTCGAATGATGCTTGTGGTATAAGTACCCTATCACTAGATAAGACAAGTTTTGATTGCAATGACGTAGGTACAAATACAATTGTCCTTACGGTAAAAGATGTAAACAATAACACAAGCACTTGCCAGTCAACCGTAACAGTAGAGGATAATGTAGCACCAGTAGCGCTGTGCCAAGATAAGACAGTACAACTAGGCGCCAACGGAGCAGGCAGCATCACCACCTCAGATATTGATAATGGTTCGAATGATGCTTGTGGTATTGCTTCTTTATCCCTGGATAATACGAGCTTTAGCTGTCATGAAGTAGGCAATCTTAATATGGTTACCCTCACCCTTACTGATAATAATGGCAATAGTAGTACCTGCCAGGCAAGCATAACAGTAGAGGACAATATAGCCCCCACTGCTCTATGCCATGATGTAATTGTCTCTCTGGATTCAGAAGGTAATGGAACACTTAGTGCTTCAGAGGTGAACAACAGTTCCTATGATAATTGCGGGATTGCTTCGATGAGCATTAGCCAGAGTCAGTTCAGTTGTAATGATATAGGGGTAAAAAATGTGACGCTCACTGTAATAGACATCCATGGCCACCTAAGCAGTTGTCTAGCCAATATAGATACAGAAGTAAGCGGAGACTTAGTTAGTGACTGGACAAGTAATGACATAGGCCAGGTAACGGTGGGCAACGACTATTGGTACGATCCCTGTGAGTATCCTCCCTTACATTATGTGACAGGAAGTGGGAATAATGCGACGAGCACAATGACGGATAATGTAGCCTTCATGGCTCATAATACTTGTGGAGATTTCACTTTCACCGCCAAGATAGAAAGCGTAGACCCAAATGGTTATGGTGGTTTGATGGTAAGAGAAGGCATGGAAGATGGAGCAAAACAGGTAGCCCTATTTTCTAACCTTAGCAATACCTTACGCCATGAAGTTCGATATAACGCCAATACCCCAAAGCAGATAGGTAGCTTCTTCAAGCCAAACCCGATTTGGTTGAGAATTCAGCGTCAGGGAGATTGGATATTTAGCTACAGCAGCTATGATGGGACTAATTTCCAATATGTACATGGCGTATTCATCCAAATGGATAATTGTCTAGAGGTAGGAATGGCCAGCTTCACCTATATGCCCAATGCTCAAACTGAGGTGGTGTTTAGTAATGTATCTATATCCGGCAGTAATGGAGGTTTCTCTGCTAATGACGATGGATTAGCAAACACCGAAAAACCACAACACCTCAATACCGCAACACCAAAATACCATAATACCGAAACACCGAAATACCATAACACCGAAACACCATATAATGGTATCACCCTATTTCCCAATCCTAATCAGGGGCAGTTCTTTATCCAGTTGGATCGCCCAATAGAAGAAAACACTACAGTATACATATACAATCAGTATGGACAACAAGTGCACAGTGAGCAACTCCAGCAAGGAGCAACTCAACTCCAGCTTTATCTTGAACAACTAGCTTCGGGTACTTATTGGCTCAAAATGAATGGGACTTCCCATACAATAGCCACGAAAGTATTTACAGTGACTAATGATTAATATAATGAGTCCGGAAAAATCGGACTTATCTTAAAAGTTAGTCTCCCGTTGATTTCGCAGATTGTATTGGGCTGAAAGCCTAATTACTCCCCGCCTAAAGGTTCATCAGGCGGTCGAGCAGTGGTCTGTGAGAATCCGCGAAATCTGCGGGAAAACCAATAATAGTAGGCAGATAATAGCCAAATTCTACTTTTAAGGAAGCCACCGATTCTGCCTCTTACAAAAATACGAGGTTCGGATGAAGTCACACTTTGCATAGTACCCAGATAAGGCATCAACCTTTAAGGTTTTACTAAATTCCTTTTCCCATAAAAGGAATTGATGACGCGCCATCTGCTTTAGGTGGGTGGCGCTTTTAAATCCTTATTCACCGCCCTTCTAGCTAGTAACTACGTATGTATCATCAAGATGAAACAATAATGACAGACATTGCAACAATAGTTGGCGCAATCATTAGCCGCCACCTGTACTTTTGCATTATCGAAAGCTAAGTCCCCCCTTTTTTCATAAGTAAAACCTAGTCTTTATGAATTCTATTTTAAAGAGCAGCGTTAGCCTTTTTATACTTGCAATGGGTTTTTATAGCCTGCAAGCTCAACAAGATATTAAACACCCTACAAGTGGAACACAACAATTTTGTGTCACCGCAGGCGCCAAAGTCCTATACTATGATGATGGCGGCTCCTACTGCGACAGAATAGTATTTCCAGGAGGCGATTACTCCAGAAACATCAATAACTCTAAAGCAGTCATCTGCCCCGATGATCCTAATAGTGCCATCACTATCGAATTTCTGGAAGTAGATATTGAAACCCGCTTTTCCGGAGGCGCTTGTTGGGATGAGATATCGATCTACAACGGTAATTCAACCAATAGTCCTTTACTATTTTCGGGCTGTGGAGAGGATGGTTTTGATCTTTGTCCAAATGGACAGCCTGGAGATAATAGTGACGCCAACAACAACGATGGTGGCCCCAACGATATGAATGGTTCTCTTTCTAATAATCCGGCGAATTACTTATTCACATCCACCTCTTCTGATGGTTGTTTGACCGTAGCGTTTTCTTCCGACAACACTGACGAAGATGGTGGCTGGCTGGCTGAAGTCACTGCTAGTGGTGCCAATGGGCCAAGTTGTGGCGATGGAGTGATCAGTGATGGATGCGCTAATGGCAATTTGTTACGCTTAGTAATGTACGGTGATTTTGGAAGTGGCTGGGGCCAGGGTGAGATGACTATTACGAACAAAGAGACCGAAGAGGTAGTTGTCACGACTGGCCTTACAGCAGGTTCTCAGGATGTAGAATTTTATTGTCTGCCTGATGCTTGTTACCTCATAGACGTATGCGGTAGTTTTTTCCCAAATGATATAAGTTGGGATATATACGTCGATGGTGAAGAGGACCCTTCCTATAGTGGTAGTGGCCATGTAACAGATTTTGAAATGCCACTCAACAGCGTTTGCGAAACCCTTTGTGATGACAATTTGCTGGAATTAGCGTTAAATCTTGATTTCCTTGCAGAACAAACTTCGTGGGAAATTACAGATGATGAAGGAAACACAGTTGCCTCTGGTGACAATTATTCCTGTACTGTTAATAATGAAAAAATCTGCCTGCCTGATGGCTGCTACGACTTTTCTATCCTGGATAGTGGAGGCGATGGCATATGCTGCAACTTCGGTAATGGTGACTATACCCTAACGGACGAAGATGGAACTATCTTAGCAACAGGTAGTGAGTTTGGATCAATAGAAACCACTCAATTTACAATAGGTGCTGGGGTTTGTAGTCCTGTACCCAGCCCGTGGTCTACAACAGACCTGGGAAGTGATTGCAATGATTATGATTACGATGATCAAACAGATATTTTCTCACTTACCGGCTGTGGAAACAACGCTATATCAACTACATCAGACAATATTGCTTTCATCAATCAATCTGCCTGCGGAGATGTAGAAATTGTAGCAAAAGTAGAAAGCGTTTCATCCAATGGTTATGGAGGTATTACAATCCGTGAAGGCTTAAATACTGGCGACAAACAAGTATCCATATTCTCTAATCTAACAAACAGTTTGCGTCATGAAACACGCTACCTGTCCAACGCCAATAAGGTAGTACAATCTTTTATTAAACCATCTCCAATATGGCTTAAACTCACTCGTCAGGGTGATTGGTTCTTTGCTTATTATTCTTCAAATGGTATATCTTTCCAATATGTACATGCAGTTTATGTACCGATGTCTAATTGCGTAGAAATTGGATTAGCTGGATTTACTTATGTCGTAGGGCAAAATACAGTAGCAACCTTCTCCAATGTTTCAATCACAGGTGGACAACCACAACCGATATCCGGAAATCAGGGAATAGCAGATGCTGTAAACGGTTCTTCCATTAATAATATGATTCCTTCAGATCGTCTATTGGAAGTAAATGTATATCCCAATCCTGCCAGGGAGTTAATCAACATCCACTTTGGAAGAGAATTAAGCCAGGAAGTGACTGCTACTATTTACAACCTTCAAGGTAAAAAAATGGAACAGAAGCTACTGCAAACAGGAATAGCGACTACTCAGTGGCCAGTTCATCAATTAGAGGCTGGTAGCTATTATATCGTTATTAATCAACAAGGGATGCCAGCTCAAATGTTGCCATTTATTATCGCCAGATAATACGGCTTCAATCAGACTGAGTTCTATAACTGGACATTTTGGGGTACCTATGAAAATAGCAATACCACCGAAATGTCCATTTTTATTAAGGTTTTACTTACTCACTTCCTTCATACCTGGAAGGAAAGAGTATAAATAGAGCCATCCGCTTGAGCGGGTGTTTTTTTTACTTATTGCATGGGTGGAATTTTTCCCAAAAAAAATCTAAATTATTGCAATTAGTTAGGAAGCTAAGAAGAAGCCAATTTTTCGTATTAAAAGATACTCGTCAGATGCTACAGCGAAAACAAATCTGTATAGCCTGGATATTCATTGGTATTTCATTTTTTGTAACCAATGCATGGAGTGCTACACCTCCCAGCAGAGACAGCCTGTTTCAGATTTGGGAAAATACTAATTTGCCCGACACTACCCGGATGGAGGCTATGGCAGAAATGATTTTACATCATTATCAGGCCAATATCCTGGATAGCGCCATGCATTTTAGCCAACAGTTATTTGACATGGCTGAACAATTGGAAAATAAGTACTACATCGCTTATGGTCAGTATCTGTTAGGCAACTCTGCTTTGTCTATGGGTTTGTATTTGGAAGCGAAAGAACAGCATGAAAAAGCTTTAGCCTATTGGCAGGAAATAGGAGATAAACAAAAGCAGCTAGGTTCTTATAATTCTTTAGGAATATTGAATAAAGAATTTGGCCAGTTTGATATTGCTCTGGAACTCCTTGAAAAAGGCATGGATCTTACCCTTGAAGTGAAAGATAGTTCTCATATTATAGGAAACCTAATCAATATCGCTGCTATTTTTGAAGCACAGGGAAGCCTTTTAAAGTCTCTCGAATACAATCTGTGGGCATTGGAATTAATCCACCGCTACCAAAACCCAAGGCACGAAGCTGTTTGCCAAAATAATCTCGGAAATAACTATAAAGACCTTGGTGATGTCAATAAATCTGCACAGCATTATTATGAATGCTTAAAACTTTATGAAAGTGCAGAGAATCCCTGGGGTATGGTTACAACATACAGCAATCTGGCTTTGTTGCACATTAATGACAAATCCTACTCTAAAGCAGCAGAATACCTGGATAAAGCATTAATATTAGCTGAATCTGTCGATTTTTACGAAGGCATGGCAATGACCTATGCCAATACAGGCGCCTTAAAAGAAGCCCAGCAAGAATATGAGGCCGCAGCTGAAGCATTTAAACAATGCCTGAAAATTGTAGAGGAAAGCGGCATGATCAATCGAGTACCATTTGTACAACTGGAGTTGGGCAGTATATATCTTCAGAGTCAAAATTTAGCAGAAGCAGAAAAATATATCAATGAAGGCTTAGCCAATAGCGAAGAGCTGGGTTTTGGGCAATTTATCTTGTCCGGAAATCTTTACAAATGCAGATTATTAATAGAACAAAAGAAATGGCAGGAAGCGGAATCCTATGGAATGAAAGGATATAATCAGGCCAAAGCTAATCAGGATTTGAGTTTCCAGTCTGATTTTGCTGCACAATTAGTAATTATTTACAAGCAATTGGGCCGAAGTGCTGAGGCATTGCAAATGTTTGAAACCAAGGAATTACTCAATGACAGTTTACGTAATGAAGAGACAACCAGGGAACTGATCCAGCAAGAGTATCAGTATGATTATGAACGTAAAACCTATCAGGATAGCCTGGCTAATGTTGCGGCATTTGAACAAAAAAATGCGGACCTGAGACGTAGAAGCCTGATCAATCGATTTTTATGGGCAATTTTATTGATTGTAGCCATTTTTGCAGGTATTCTTATCAACAGATATCGGTATATACAAAAGCAGCGACTTAGCATACAGGAAGCCAAAGAAAGAGCGGAAGCAGAAAAAGAGAAAGCAGAAGCGGCAAATGCTAAACTCCTTGAAATTGACCAGTCCAAATCCAGGTTCTTCACCAATATCTCCCATGAATTCCGTACTCCCCTCACCGTGATATCCGGCATGGCAGAACAACTCAGTGAGGATGGGCGCGTGAAGCAGCTAATTCAAAGAAATACCCGCCACCTACTCCAGTTGATCAACCAGATACTTGACTTAAGAAAGCTGGAATCAGGGAGTTTGCCTACAAGGTATATCCAGAGTGATGTTGTTAAGTACCTGAAATATGTGCTGGAATCATTCCATTCTATGGCAGAACAAAAAGCACTTCAGTTATTTTTTGAAGCTACAGAAGAAACAATTATTGTAGATTACGATCCGGAAAAATTACTCCGAATTCTTACTAATCTGCTTTCCAATGCCATAAAGTTTACGGATTCAGGTGGGCGCGTACAATTATCCGTATCCAGTCATCCAAATCAGGATAATCCTGTTTATCGTTTCTCCGTGAGTGATACCGGATTGGGAATTGCAACTGGAAAACTGCCCTATATTTTTGATCGCTTTTATCAGGTAGATGATGAGGCATCAAAGCTTGGTGAAGGGACAGGGATAGGCCTCGCACTAACTAAAGAATTGGTAGAATTGCTCAATGGTAGTATTCAGGTGAAAAGCCTGGAAGATGAAGGAACGACCTTTACTGTTGAGCTGCCCTATACACAACAGGCAATATTGGTACAGGATGCTATGGAAGAAACAGCAGCAGTTATGCCCATTGCAGCAGCATTCTCTACAGAAGCGATTAAGAACAGAACACAATATGCTGACGATAATCTTCCAAGCCTACTCATTGTAGAAGATAATCCAGATGTAATGGAATATCTCATTACCTGCCTCGAAAGAGATTATCAATTGACTTTTGCCTATGACGGACAGGATGGCTTTGAGAAAGCATTGGAGCTAATACCTGATATCATCGTAAGTGATGTTATGATGCCACGTATGGATGGCTATACACTTTGTGATACCCTCAAAAAAGAAGAGCGTACCAGCCACATCCCAATTGTGCTGCTAACGGCCAAAGCGGATATCGATTCCCGAATCACGGGATTGGAAAGAGGAGCAGATGCCTATCTGGCTAAACCTTTTGACCAGCGGGAACTAAGCGTACAATTGAAAAACCTATTAGCTCTTCGCCAACAGCTACATGCCCGATATTCCAGTTTAGCTCCCCTAACTCCTACTGAAGATACGGCTATCCAGCAAGAGGATGAATTCATTATCAAACTACGTGAAATCTTTGACGCACATATAGATGATACTCAATTCGACCTTAACGCTTTAAGCAAAGCAATGCTCATGAGCCGAACTCACTTTGGGCGAAAAGTAAAGGCATTAACCGGACGTACCCCTGCGATATATTTACGTTCCATCCGTTTACAAAAAGCCCGAACATTATTACTGACCACATCGCTTAGTATCAAAGAAATTGCATACGATGTTGGCTTTTCCAATCAGGGGTATTTTTCCAACTCTTATAAAGAAGAATTTGGTGAATATCCTACCGTCACCAGAGAGAATCAACAAACGTAATTCGCTACCTTTCCAATTTTGTTAGCAAGTGGAGATTTGCTTTGTGGCTCACTTTACTTATTTGTGGTCTTAAGTGCTAAGACAAAATTGTGTTACCATTATATTGAGAAGAATGTTCATTCTAGGCAAGGCAAAAAACGTAGGCGAAGTGGTGCTTCGACGAGGATTTTTAACGCTGCATAGGATGAACATTGGCTCAAGATAATATGTGATTTAATTTGTCTTAGTACTTACTTGCTAACAAATCAAGCTCGATAAAATGGCTTCCAGCGCTCAATTTCTGACTTTTTTAATGCTTATCTCCTATAAAAAATCCGCCAACCACTTACACAAACAGTTTCTTCATCCACCACAAAACACTAATTATCAATACCTTACACTAGATGTTCATATAATGTATAAGGATGTACATATAGTGTATAGCAAATTTCCACATGCCCTGCATCTTTGTATCGGGAATAACAAAATAGAGTATTCGAATTAAGAAGATGTTGAAGTTTACTCAACAATATTGATCAGCCAATCTCAGGCATTCCCTACTTAACAATTTCTGAAAAAACATAAAAAAACACTTGATTATGAGACATCCAATAAATGTCTTGATGACACTGTTGGCACTTCTGAGCCTATTGATATACCAACCAGCCAATGCCCAACAAACCTTAGCTTGCGAAGGGGTATACGAGGAGATCATAACTTCTCCAAATGACTTATTCATCCACGGTGCAGATTTCTTTATTCCAGACACAGATGTACTCAGTATTGATATTACCGGAGGAGATGGTGGGGATGTGATATTTGGAGGACTTACTTGCAATACCCATATACATGGAGGAACCGGGGCCAGAGTACAAGTTTCATTTGAGGTAGGTAATGGAGATGATCAATTAGAGCCTGGTGGAATAATAAGGACTTATAGAGGAGAGCGTGGTGGAACTCGGGTACCTGGTTGTTTGAATACTGGCGATGAATTATCAGGCGGTGGTGGTGGCGCGACGGCTATTGTCTATCTTCCACCATCAGGAGATGCTGATCATTTTGATTGGAGATTATTAGCAATTGCTGGCGGCGGCGGTGGTGCGGTTCGTCCTGGCCCCAATAAATTAGATAGAATTGGCGGTGGTGGTATGGCTGGAAAAAATGGCGGTAACTCAGGAAGTACACTTGGAGGAGGAGTTGACGGAAATTGTGCTGATGCTGATCATTGCCTTGATGCTACTAACCACCAGGGAGTAGGATCAGGCATGGGCTGTACAGAAACACATTCCTATGATGGAGAAGATGTTGTTATTGCTTCTACGCCACTTGCTCAGTCCCCAATTAGGGTCCGTTTAAAACCGCTTAATGAATATATATTAACAGCGGGACTTGGACAAGGTAATTTACAAGTAAGGGGAGGCTTTGGCTTTTGTGGTGGTGGTGGCTCCGGTAATGGCGGCGGCGGCGGCGGTGGCTTCCATGGAGGAGCTGTATCTTGCGAAGAAGGTGGTGGCGGTGGCGGCTCCTATGCCAGTGATAAGTACGGTGCTTTTGATAAAACCATTACGCCTGGTGTAGCAGGGGGGACTACTGATGTTCCTAAAAATGGTAAGATAAAAATTACAACGTATAAGGTACCCGAAGCCGTTTGTCCTCCAGTTACTATTACGTTGGATGAAAATGGAAATGGGGAGTTCATTAAAGCAGATTATCTCTTAAATTCATCTGTCTATTGTGGGGGAACTGCTACAATCAGTGTTTTTGATAATAATAGTGCAGAAGTATCAGGAGATGTAATTTCATTGGATTGTAATGACATAGGAAAAACTTATACCATCAATGTTGCTGTCTTTGAAGCACAAAACTCCATCGGGTTGACCTGTAGCACAACCCTTACTCTAATGGACAATACACCACCTGATGTACAATGCCAGAATATAACTATCTCACTGGATGAATACGGTGATGTGTCGATAACGCCAGCAGACATAAATAATGAATCAACAGATGCTTGTGGTATCGCTAACATGTCCTTGAGCGAAATGGATTTTGACTGTGATGATGTAGGTGATAATAACGTGACCCTTACAGTAGAAGATGTAAACGGTAATACCTCCACTTGTACAGCAATCATTACGATAGAAGATAATACACTACCTTATGCTCATTGTATAGGAGGATTTTTAGGGCTAAATCTTGGACCAGATGGCACCTTGTCACTTTCTCCATCAAGCCTGAGTGGTGGCCTTACGGATGATGCTTGTGGTGTTGCTTCATTGACATTGAGCCAATCTGATTTCACCTGTGCAGATGTAGGCCAACATGTCGTTACCCTTTTTGTAGAGGATGTGAATGGTAATATTGCCCAATGTAACAATACTGTAGCCATTTATGATCCTGCAAATCCAGACGCACAGTGCCAAAATATTACAATCTCTTTAGATGCTGCTGGCCATGCCTCCATCACTACTGCCGATATAAACAATGAATCTTCTGATGAATGTGGCATCGCTTCCATGTCTCTAAGTACAATGGATTTTGGTTGTATGGAAGTAGGTGATAATGACGTTACGCTCACCGTAGAAGACGTGAATGGAAAAGAGTCAGACTGCATAGCAACTGTTACAGTAGAAGACAATACATCCCCAAATGCTTTGTGCAAAGACAATTGGATATATCTTGATTATGATGGGACTATTTCGATTACTCCTGGTCATATGAACAATGGATCAAATGATGCCTGTGGCATTGCTTCCTTATCATTGAGCCAGAATATATTCACCTGTGATGACGTTGGCGATAATACGGTCACACTGACGGTAGAAGATGTGAATGGCAATACCTCTCAATGCACCTCTACCCTTAGTGTTTATGATGTTGATTCGCCATTTTGGTTATGTAAAAATACAACTGTTGAGCTGGATGCTACCGGCCATACTTCCATCACTACTGAAGATATAGATAATGGATCAACAGATGCTTGTGGTATTGCTTCCATGACTCTCAATAAAACAGATTTTAACTGTAGTGACATCGGTGAGAATCCAGTTACTATGACCTTGGTAGACACCCACGGAAATACATCGTCTTGTCA
Organism: Chitinophagales bacterium; assembly: GCA_022360175.1. Taxonomy (GTDB): domain Bacteria; phylum Bacteroidota; class Bacteroidia; order Chitinophagales; family Saprospiraceae; genus JAKSDI01. Next base: position 42,582 of record JAKSDI010000244.1, on the reverse strand, counting down.
TGTAATAGTAACAGTAATAGAAGGAAAAAATTTGCCATCTCCCTGGCAATCTACTGATGTAGGCACGGTGACTGTCGGCAATTTATTCGAGTATTTCCCATGTACTGCTCCGGGTGAATTTAGCATCACAGGTTCTGGAAATAACGCGATCAGTACAACAACAGATAATGTCGCTTTTGCCCATCAAACGCTTTGCGGAGATGGTACGATCACCGCTAAAATAGAAAGTATTGAACCCAATGGATATGGCGGGCTGATGATCAGGGAAACAGCAGATGATGGTGCCAAACAAGTAGCTATATTTAGCAACTTAAGCAACACACTACGCCATGAAGTGCGCTACAATACCAATACTCCCAAACAGATTGGCAGTTTCTTCAAGCCCAATCCGATTTGGTTACGTATAGAAAGACAGGGTGACTGGGTATTCAGCTATAGCAGTTTTGATGGTATCAATTTCCAGTACGTACATGGCGTATTTATCTCGATGCAAAACTGTGTAGAAGTAGGTTTAGCCAGCTTCACCTATCTACCCAATGCACAAACAGAAGCCGTTTTTAGTAATGTGTTAATAAGTGGTAGTAATGGCAGCTTTAGTGAAGAAGGCAGTACCGTAGGAACTAAACCATCTAAACCTTCCTCAACCACCCTAAACCCTCCATCCGACATAACCAAAAATAAAGTCGCCCCAAACTCACTACCCAACAAAGCTGATAAACATAGCTTGAATAATACTGCTCAGCCCGATCCCGCAACGGGAACACCTTTAAACCATTATGCCCCTACCCCCATAAATCTTTACCCTAATCCTAACCAAGGGCAATTCTCCCTACAATTTAAAAAGCCCACTGAGGAACAGGCTACACTTTATGTTTACAATAGCTATGGGCAGCAAATGCACAGTCAGGTTTTAGAACCAGGTATGACAAATACTCAGCTTAGTCTGGAGCGACTTCAATCTGGAACTTATTGGTTGAAAATAAGCGGAGGAAAGCATGTTTTGGCAACCAAAGTATTCACGGTCACTAAATAGCCTTAGTTATCAAATACGATATTGAAAAGTACCGATCTGTAAGATTAGTACTTTTCATTCCTCCATATTTAGTGAGCCAGAATCAAACACTTTCCAAAGTAAAATCTAAAAAATTACTTTCCATGAAATATCAGATAAATGTCATGCTAGCCATGCTGGTATTGATCAGCGTATTGATATACCAACCAACCAATGCCCAACAAACCTTAGCTTGTGAAGGGGTTTACGAGGACATCATAAGCTCTCCAATTGATTTATTCATCCACGGTGCAGACCTCTTTATTCCAGACACGGATGTACTGAGTATTGATATTACTGGAGGAGATGGTGGGGATGTGATATTTGCAGAATTTACCTGTGATACTCATATACATGGTGGAACCGGAGCCAGCGTGCAAGTTTCATTTGAGGTAGGCGATGAAGATGGTAAATTAAAACCCGGTGGGATAATAAGGACTTACAGAGGAGAACGTGGTGGAACTCGGGTAACTGGCTGTTTGAATACAGGCGATGAAGTATCCGGAGCTGGTGGTGGAGCAACGGCTATTGTCTATCTTCCACCATTAGCAGATGCTGCAGGGGCCAATTGGATATTACTGGCAGTTGCTGGTGGCGGCGGCGGTGCGGTTCGTCCTGGCCCTAATAAATTAGATAAAGTTGGTGGCGGTGCTATGGCTGGAAAAAATGGCGGTAATTCAAGTGGTTCTCTTGGAGGAACTAATAGTAGTTGTCCAGAGGAAGAATACTGTTTCATTATGGATAATCGCCCAGGAACAGGGGCTGGCCTCAAATGCGCTGAAACAGCTTCTTACGAGGGAAAAGATGTTGTGCTTAATCATACGCCGACAGACCAGGCAATTATTTATGTCCAGTTGAGGCCGGTCAATGAATATATATTAACAGCGGGTATCGGAGAAGGTAATGTACAAATGAGGGGAGGCTTTGGCTTTTTTGGTGGTGGCGCTTCCGGTAAAGGTGGTGGCGGCGGTGGCGGCTTCCACGGCGGTGCGGTATATTGTGAAGAAGGTGGCGGTGGTGGTGGTTCTTATGCCACTGATAGCTTCGGTAGTTTTGACAAAACGATTACGCCTGGTGTAGACGGAGGAACTGTTGACTTTCCCTCAATCGGTAAGATAAAAATTACAACTTATAAGCTTGCAGAAGCTGTTTGTCCACCTCTCACTGTTACTTTGGATGAAAATGGAGATGGGGAGTTTAATGGACCTGATTACTTGCTAAATTCATCTATCCCTTGTGGGGGATCAGCTGAAGTATTCTTAGCAGATGGGAATAGCTATACAGAACTGGTTGAAGATGTAGCGTCATTTGATTGTAGTGATATCGAGCGAAACCTTACTTGCCGTGTAATTATTTGGGATGCGCAAGGAGGCTTAGCGAGTACGTGCGCTACAAATTTAACGATAGAAGACGATACGCCTCCTGATGCCATTTGCAAAAACATCAACAAGTATCTTCTTCCAAATGGAAACGTTACGATTGAACCCTCGCTTATAAATGACAACTCGACGGATGTCTGTGGCCTGCCCCCAGTAGCTACGGGAATGTCATTAGATATTACACATTTCACCTGCGCAGACATTGGCGCTAATACGGTCACACTGACTGTGGAAGATGTGAATGGCAATACAGCTCAATGTACCTCAATAGTTACCATTTATGATGAAATTAGCCCAATTGCGATATGTCCTAGTAAAACCATCTCTCTGGATGCTTCCGGAAATGCCTCGGTTACTCCTGAGGAAATGGACAATGGATCAACCGACGCTTGCGGCATTGCTTCCCGGTCACTGGATATAACCAATTTTAACTGCGCTGATGTAGGGGAGGTAGATCTTATCCTAACGGTAACCGATGTAAATGGTAATGCCACCTACTGCCCCACGAGCGTTATAGTAGAAGACAACACTCCACCCAATGCTTTGTGTATGGACAATTGGATATACCTGGACCGTGACGGGACCGTTTCAATTACTCCTGGCCATATGAACAATGGATCAAATGATGCTTGCGGTATTGCTTCCTTATCATTGAGTCAGACTGACTTCACCTGTGCAGATGCTGGTGACAATACACTTACCCTTACAGTAGAAGATGTGAATGGTAATATATCACAATGTACCTCTATCCTTAGTGTCTATGATGTCGATCCGCCATTTTGGTTATGTAAAAATACAGCTGTTGAGCTGGATGCTACCGGCCATGCTTCCATCACTCCTGAAGATATAGATGATGGATCAACAGATGCTTGTGGTATCGCTTCCATGACTCTCAATAAAACAGATTTTAGCTGTAGCGATATTGGTGATAATTCAGTTACTATGACTTTGAAAGATACTCGCGGGAATACATCGTTTTGTCATGTAACGGTAACGGTAACAGAAGGAAAAAATCTGCCTACTCCCTGGCAATCAACCAACGTGGGTAATGTAACTATCGGCAACCTATTCGAATATTTACCATGCACTGCTCCAGGTGAATTTAGCATCATAGGCTCTGGAAATAACGCCACCAGTATAACAACAGATAATGTCGCATTTGCTCATCAAAGCCTTTGTGGAGATGGCACAATTACTGCTAAAATAGAAAGTATTGAACCCAATGGATATGGCGGGCTGATGATTCGGGAAACAGCAGATGATGGTGCCAAACAAGTATCTATATTTAGCAACCTAAGCAACACACTACGCCATGAAGTGCGCTACAGTGCCAATACTCCCAAGCAGGTCGGCAGCTTTTTCAAGCCTAATCCAATTTGGTTACGTATGGAAAGACAGGGCGATTGGGTATTCAGTTATAGCAGCTTTGATGGTATCAACTTCCAGTATGTACATGGCGTATTTATCTCGATGCAAAACTGTGTAGAGGTAGGTTTAGCCAGCTTTACCTATCTACCCAATGCTCAAACAGAAGCTGTTTTTAGTAATGTGTCAATAAGTGGTAATAATGGCAGCTTTAGTGAAGAAGACAGTACCATAGGAACTAAGCCATCTAAACCTTCCTCAACCACCTTAAACCCTCCATCCGACATAACTAAAAATAAAGTCGCCCCAAACCCACTATCCAACTGGGATAACACCGCCCGGACCGGCCCCGTAGAAGGAACACCTTTAAATCCACGACTCTTCCCTAATCCAACAGATCATGCCTTTACACTATCATTCCAACAGCCGTTGACCAATGAAGTCACTGTTAGTCTCCGCAATCAAGTTGGTCAAATCCTGGAGCAACGGCAGCTCAAAGCAGGTGAGACAAGCACAAAGTGGAACGTAAGTGAACTGCCAAACGGACTTTATTTTATGGTATTACAGCAAGTGGAATCTAAACCGCAGGTTTTACAAGTCGTGATTGCACGATAGTACTTAAGTAAGCACCCGACTGTTTACAACACTTTTTATAATTCTAAACATTCATTTCTAAATAATAACAAAATGAAATTCACCATTCATTCCCTGCTATTCTTATTCCTGGCTATTCCATTCACATCCTTTGCACAGGATATTATTTACATGGAGGTAAGAGAAGAAAATAGTGGTGTTCAAATTACCCAAGGTGCCGGAACATTAGAGTCAATAGGACTTTTATCCAGTCAGTCCCATCCAAACGAATCCTATGTTGTTGCGATGGAATTTACCAACAAACATGATATTGACCCTAATACAGGTGCTATCCTTGGAGATGCGATCCCTTGTATACTTAAAGTAAAAAAAGTGATCGATAAAGCTTCTCCTGAATTATTTAGTGCATTGATTAATAAAGCCCCTCTTCAGGTCACTTTGAAGTTTTGGCGACAAAGTTATCAAACAGGAAACCCAGAGCATTACTACACCATACAATTCACAGGTGCTAAAATGGTTTCATTGCGACAGCTGAAGCAGGAAACATCTACAGCAAATTTTGGCTTAACAGATTTTGAAGAAATATCATTTACTTACTCTACCATCGAAATCACACATGAAACTGCAGGACCAGTATTTAACCATAGCTACTAAGTACCATATCCAGCCGATTAGAATAATAATTGGAATTATTGGTTTGCTTTGTTTGCCGTTTATTATGTTTGGACAAATCGGAAGCTCTGATATTGGCCATACTGATATAGCTCAAACGGTTCATTTTAAGGATACAACTGCAGCCAGCCAAATATTGCTTCCTTCAAAAAAGAGCGAGCATTGTTGCTATCGACCGATTCACGTAGATAATTCTGCATCTTGCCAGGATGTTACAGTACAGTTGGATGTAAACGGTAATGGTTCTACCACAGCAGATGCAGTGAGTAATGATCCTAGTAATAATGGCATCGCTAGCCTGACACTGAGCCAAACTAATTTCGATTGTACCGATGTGGGGCCCAATACGGTAACACTCACTATCACAGATGTAAATGGCAATATAAGTACCTGTACGGCTACGGTTACAGTTGAAGACAATATCGCGCCTACAGCTGGTTGCCAAAACTTTACAGTGCCACTCAATGGTAATGGTCAAGTTTCTATTACAGCAGCTGATGTTGAAGCAGGTTCTTCGGACAATTGTGGCACTATCAATCTTGTCAATGTTATACCCAATACCTTTGACTGTAGTCACATTGGAGCTAATAACGTCACGCTGACCATCAATGACGGAAATGGGAATACCTCTTCTTGTAATGCAATCGTCACCGTTGAAGATAATATCATGCCTACAACCAGTTGCCAAAACTTTACAGCGCAACTCGATGCAAATGGACAAGTTTCCATTACCGCAACCGATATCGAAGCAGGTTCTTCAGACAATTGTGGTACTATCAACCTCGTCGGTGTCATACCTAATACCTTTGACTGTAGTCACATTGGAGCTAATAACGTCACGCTGACCATCAATGACGGAAATGGGAATACCTCTTCTTGTAATGCAATCGTCACCATTGAAGACAATATCGAACCTGTATTAACATGCAGTGATCAAATGGTGAATCTGTCTTCTCCTATAGTAACTTATACAAGTATTATAGCTGGTTTTGCTGATAACTGCAGTGATATTAATCAATTCAGCCCTAACACTCTTTCTTACGAATATACCTGCTCAGATGTGGGTGTGCAGACAGAAACTTTGATTATTGAAGATGTAGAGGGCAGTACGGCAAGTTGTACATTTGATGTCACAGTAGTGGATGATATCGCTCCTACTGCATCTTGTCAGAATACGACTATACAATTAGATACTTATGGCAATGGGACAATGGAAGCGACATCAATCAATAATGGCTCAACAGATAATTGTGGGATTGCTACTCTTTCATTAGACAATGAAAACTTCACATGTGCAAATGTAGGGAACAATAATACGGTGACACTTACTGTAACTGATGTAAATGGTAATATTAGCAATTGTACTGCAACCGTAACGGTAGAGGATAACAATACACCCACTGCCCAATGCCTGCCTTCAGTTGATTTGGAATTAACCAGTGATGGTACAACTGCATTAAGACCAGAAGTAATCGATAATGGCTCGTTTAACACCTGCGGAAATTTTACTTTGTCACTATCCCAAACAGATTTTGATTGTGATGATATTAATGAAGCGATCATTGTTACTCTGACGATTCAGAATGATGACAACCTACTTTCCAGTAGTTGTCAGACCACCGTGAATGTAAGCGATCCGAATTCCTTCTGCTGCCAGTCTCCCACTGTAGTGTGTAATGATTTGATCATTCAGTTGGATGCCAATGGTATAGGTAGTACTACCCCATCAGTAGTTGGTGCTGGAAGTTTTGCAGATTGTGGTTTGCTTTCAGAAACAATTACGCAGGAAAACTTCACCTGTGCAGATGTTGGAGTACTAAGCCTCACCTACACAATAACAGATATCAACAACGAACAGGCTAGTTGTAATGCTACAATCACTGTAGAAGACAATATTGCACCAGTAGCAATGTGTAATAATGTGATGGTTCAGCTAGATGCTTCAGGTATGGCAAACATTACAGCTTCCGCTATTGACAACAGTTCTGATGATGCTTGTGGTCTGGCCTATACAACCATTGACAAATCCAGTTTCACCTGTAACAACCTGGGTGCCAATATCATTACATTGACGGTAACTGACATTAATAACAATAGTAGCACCTGCACTGGCACAGTAACAGTAGAAGATCATATATCACCTACTGTGGTATGTAAAAACACCGCTGTTGAAATACAGTCTGATGGCACTTATACCTTGCAAAAATCAGATGTCTTTGATGACATCAATAGTAGTGACAACTGTATCATCACACAGGTCAACTTTCCGGCAACCATTTATACCTGCAATGATGTGGGTAACACTTTTACAGTACCACTTACCGTTTCAGATGCAGCCAGTAACACAGCCAATTGTACTGCCAATATACAAGTGATGATCGGAGATGACTTGCCAGATGGATGGTCCTCAAGTGACCTTGGTTTAGTAACCATAGGTAATGAATATGCTTTTGATCCATGTACATACTCCAGTCCGGCAAATGGAGAATTTACAATAACAGGTTCTGGCAATAACGCTACTAGTTCAACTACAGATAATGTTGCTTTTGCTTACCAGACACTTTGTGGTGATGGCTCAATTACTGCCAAAATAGAAAGTATTACACCAAATGGTTATGGAGGATTGATGATTAGAGAAACGTCAGATCCAGGCTCAAAGCAAGTGGCTATATTTTCCAATCTGACAAATATATTGCGCCATGAAACCCGTTATGCTACCAACGGCCCCAAACAGGTGAATAGCTTCTTCAAGCCATCCCCATGGTGGTTGAAACTAGAACGACAGGGGGATTGGATTTTTGCCTATTACAGTACTACGGGTACTACCTTCACCTATGTACATGCTGTATTTGTACCGATGCAGGATTGTATTCAGATAGGATTGGCGAGCTTCACTTATCTAGCCAATCAACAAACAGATGCAGTGTTTAGCAATGTAAGCATAACAGGTAGTAGTGGAAGTTTCTCTACTAATGACGATGATGGATTAGCAAACACCGAAACACCACAATACCGAAATACCGAAATACCACGACACCATAATACCATATCACCGCATCACCCATTGCTCGACGTAGCTAATAAGCGTAGTTGGGATATCACAACATCACCATATGCCAACATCGCCCTCTTCCCCAACCCCAATATGGGACATTTTACCGTTCAACTAGATAAGTCCATAAAAGAACAGGCCACGATTTTCATTTATAACCAGTATGGACAACAAATGTATAGTCAGCAAATGCAAGAAGGTGCGTTCCAATTAGATCTATCTCTGGAAGAGCTGCCATCCGGTACTTACTGGCTAAAAATGAGTAACAAAAAGGAGTTATTAGCCACCAAGGTATTTGTTATATCGAAATAAGAGTATGGAATGATTTAAACTTCTAGAAGACCCCCCTCAGCCCTGCAGGCAGCTCCCCCGAGGGAGCACAGCACTTATACCCCTCCCAGACGGGTCTTACGATTGGAGGGGTCGGCTGAAAGCCGGGGGAGGAGTAAATATTAAGGTACTAAAAAGACAATTTAATGTTCTGTTTTTTAGTCTTTTAATAATAAAAATTCAAACCACTCCCATCTCATATTCTATGGCTTTATCAACCAAGCAATTGGTGTTTTTTATTTTTTTAGAAATTGATATGTAAATGCGTCATCCGTATAAGTATACTTACGGATGGCGCTTTTTTATTTCTGATAAAGTGTATACCTATTGATTCCGTTTTTGGATATATCTTTACGAATGAAAACCTGTTCTAAAGAAACCGTTATGAATCCTGCTGTTTCGAAAATGGTTATGGCTATTCGATGTGTCTTGTACATTATCATCCTATTGATTGGTTATACGACCTTGCTGAGTGCTCAAAGTAATGCAGTTGACTCATTAAAAGGCATAATCGACAAAGCCCAAGACGATGAATCCCGTTTCGAAGCCATCAATCAGTTCGCGCTTTACATGTTGGATGAAAACTCAGATAGCGCCTTTCTAATCCTAGATGAGATTTATCCAGATGTAATGAATACTAATAATGCTTCTCTAAAAACAGCAGTGCTCATTACAAGAGGGAGAATCTATAATAAACGACAACAACTCGATAGTGCGTTGGTGAGCTTTGATGCGGCAAAACATATATCAGAATCCAATAACGACCAGTCAAATGTGGTTGAATGCCTGATCGAATTAGGATATGTATATAGTCAAAAAAATGAGTCTCAAGAAGGGCTAAAGCTTTTAAAAGAAGCTTTAGTTATTGCCAGGACAATCGATGATAAAAGGCTTGAGAGCAGGACTGCAAATGCATTGGGCAGAGTCTATTCTTTTTTGTCTGAATTTGATACTTCTAATTTTTATGTAAACATTGCATTAGGCATAGAAAAAGAACTGGGGAATACCCGCTTAGTTGCAGAAATTTATACCAATATTGCCAATAATTACTCTCGTGCCAACAGCCTAAATGAAGCCATTGAATATTACCTCCTTTCCCAGGAGATAATGAGAGAACTGAAAGATAGTGCTGGTATCTCTCACACTTACAGAAACATCGGTGCCACTTATTTTTTTAATGGAAAGTACCCAGAAGCGCTTGAAAACCTACACCATTCATTCCAGGCTGTGGAAGGCTCAAAGCATCATGAACATATTATCATTAGCCTTGATTACCTGGGGGAAGTCTACATGACGATAGAAGATTACGAAAATGCTCAACTCTATTGGGAAAAAGCAATGAGTGCATGGACCAATGTAAATGGCGAGGCTCCCAACCCAGATTTATTATTTAAAAAGGGGCGCGCGTTACTCCTACAAAAATCTTATAAAGAAGCGCTCAATGTTTTTATTGAAACGGAAAAATTAAAGAAAGAGACAGGCCAATTCATAACAGGAGATTTATACTGGAATATAGGGCAGGCTTATGAAATGCTTTCCAATTATGATGCAGCACTATTGAATTACAAAGAAGCAGAAGCATTATCACAAGATCTTAATAGCATATTCATTAAAACCAAAAGCTTGTATGGATTGGGGAAAATATATGAAGTGCTTAATGATAAAGAACAAGCCTTAACTTATTATACAAATGCTTACAATTTAGCGCAGCAAGGTGGGTTAAAGGAAAATGAGATGAATGCAGCTAAGGGCTTATATCGAATATACAAATCACGCAATAATCATATTCGTTCTTTGCAGTTTTTAGAAATTTCTACTGGTTTACAAGACTCATTGTACAATGAAAAAAATACCAGGTCTATTGCCCGCATGCAAGCCAACTTTGAATTTGAACAAGAAAAACAGGAGCTGGCTTTTGCTCAGGAAAAGGAACGGCGCGAACAAGCCAATATCCAGCGAAGATTATGGACGGCATTAGCTTTAGCTGGCTTCGCTCTGCTAATAGGCCTTTTTTACTTCCGTTCAAAACAAAAGGCTAATGTCGAATTGAGTAAACTCAATGCACAGATCATTAAGCAAAAAGAAAAGCTGGAAGTACTCGACAAAGCCAAATCTCATTTTTTCACTAATATATCTCACGAGTTCCGTACCCCGCTTACCATCATTATTGGAATGCTTGATAAAGTTCATACAAAACCAGATTTATGGCTGGATAAAGGAACCAAAATGATCAAAGAGAATGCCTACGGGCTTCTAAATCTAGTGAACCAGATACTGGATTTGAGAAAGCTTGAATCCAATGAAATGAAAGTCAATATGGTTCATGGTGATGTAGTAAAATATTTACATTATATCATCAGTTCTTACGAGTCATTGGCCGCTAATAAAGATTTGCAAATCCACTTTCTTGCTGAACGTGAGGAGATATTTATGGATTACGACGCAGATAAAACGCTCAGGATAGTTTCTAACCTGCTATCCAATTCTATTAAATTTACTCCTGCTGGTGGTGATATCTACTTTTTTGTTGATCAAAAAATACTTAACGAACAATCAACACTTCAATTTAAAGTACAGGATACAGGCGTTGGAATTCCCAAAGCCAGCCTATCAAAAATATTTAATCGCTTCTATCAGATTGATGATTCTACCACCCGAAAAGGAGAAGGCACAGGTATAGGGCTGGCACTAACTCAGGAATTGGTTAAGCTATTGGGAGGAAAAATCCAAGTGGAAAGTGGTACAAGGAAGGGAAGTGTTTTTATCGTAAACTTACCCATAATAAAAAAGGCCAACGTTCAGGCAGATGATCATTTTGAAATAATTGCTGATGCACAAGCAACGGAAAAAGGAATCGCAAAAAAAGGATTAGAAAACCCAGAACTGGTATTGCCTGCATTTGACCCTTCTCTTGATAAGCCCCAACTGCTTATTATAGAAGATAATCCCGATGTCCAGCAATATTTAATCGCTTGCCTGGAGCCTGAATATCAGCTCATATTGGCAAATAACGGTCAATCGGGTATTCAAAAAGCTATAGAAATCATACCAGACATCATAATATGTGATGTGATGATGCCCATAAAAGATGGCTTTGAGGTTTGTGATACCCTTAAAGCAGATGAACGCACCAGTCATATCCCTATTATTTTGCTTACCGCCAAAGCGGATGAAGCATCCCTGATGAGTGGGCTACGTAAAGGCGTAGACGCTTATCTGACTAAACCTTTTAATGAGGCAGAATTACTGCTTCGCCTTGAAAAATTGCTCGAGCTTCGCAAAAAATTACAGGATCACTATGCTAAAACATTTTATAACAAGGAGGAGATAGTAAGTAATGCTACTCCTGAAAATCCTTTTCTGCAAAAATTTTATGCCCTTATCGAAAAAGAGCTTTCTAATCCTGACCTGGATATGAACCAAATCTGTCGAGCACTTGGCATGAGCCGCTCGCAGGTGTTCAGAAAACTAAAAGCACTTACCGGAAAACCAGCTACCATTCTCATCCGTTCATATCGCTTACAAAAAGGTAAAGAATTACTTGCCCAGGGTGATCTTTCTGTTTCTGATGTTGCTTTTGATGTAGGTTTCACATCGCTTAGTTATTTTTCCCGAGCTTTTCAGGAAGAATTTGGCATCTCACCCAGTGCAACACGCAAATAACTAATTAAGAGCACTTTACACGCCCCTCCCTAGCTAATAATGCAACTTGAGTATAACTCTCTTTGAACTTTGGAACACGGTTTAAAACTTTTGGCACATCAATGAAAGCCCTCTTCCTTGTTCGCCCCCATCTTTGTACTATCCAGAAAAAATAAGCATCAATTTTTTATTGGTAAGCAGATCGGCAAGCTAATGCTTACCCTGGAATACTATGTCAAAATTTTATATACAGAACAAAAGTGTTTTTCTTTTTAATCTTCTCCAATTCAGGGTTTGTGCCTCAAAGAAAACATTTCCCCCGCCGGCGGGGGTTAGGGGGTGGATTTTAACTTCCCTCTGCTTTTGTAATGTATGTATATCAAAAAGTAAAACCTTAAACTAATGAACAAACAGCTGATTCTAATCCTATTCCTTGTTGGTTTTTTCACAAAAGCATTAGTTCAACCCAGCTATTTTTCACAAACCGTATGGCCCAATGGTGCCTATTCATTATTATCCGCAGATATCAATCAGGATGGTGAAATAGACCTACTTACAGATGGATATTGGTTGGAAAACGATGATGATAAAAATATTCAACCCTTTTGGCCAGGTAGTCTATGAACAATCTATTCCAATAAGATCAGAAAACCTGGAGTGCAAACTGGACAATGTGCCTGCAGGAAACTATATGGTTCATTTTACACAGCAATCCAATATACCTATAGTTGAAATCATGGTCATAACTCAATAACTATTAGGTTTTACTTTTCCCTTATTTCATTAGGGAAGCTTACTTCATGCGCCATCCGCCTCAGGTGGATGGTATTTTGAAAACCTATCTGTTTTGAAGTTCCAGCTAAATACAATTGCCTCTAGGGGACATCCTATCATATTTAAATCACCTCAAACGGTAAAACCTTATACAAATGAAAAATCTATTGTTAAAAACGATCTTCATACTAGCGGGCCTAATGCTCGCCAATACAAATACTCATGCTCAAAATCTGGATGCCAGTGGTGATGCAGAAGTGATCAATGTAGACAATTGTTGTGAAGGAGACGATGATGAAGTATCCAGTGGTACCGCCCAAACCTATTCTATACCTCTTTCCACTTCCCAGAATGCCATCTCATTTATCCTCAGAGGTGCAGATGGAGGTTCTGCCAAAGCTGGTGACAACTGCGAATCTGATGGTGGAGGGGGGGCTACTATATCAGCAACCTTCCTGATTGGAGATGAGACTGGCCAACTAAAGCGGGGAGGTGATATCCGTTTTGTTGTGGGTAAGCATGGTGAAAGTTATAGCTCAGGTGGTACTTCTGGTGGTGCTGGTGGCGGTGGTGGTGGTACTGCGGTCTTATATCGTGAAGATGATAATGAAGACTGGATTCTCCTTGCTGTCGCTGGCGGTGGTGGTGGTGCTTATCAGGGCAATGTTTTTGGAGGCTGTGTAGATAGTCAAAATGGAGGAAATGCCAATATAGGAACTAGTGGTAGCGGTGGTGCCGGGGTTGATAGTGGCTCAGGTGGTTCGGATGGAGAAGGAGGAGGTACTGGTGAAGCAGGGCAATATAATGACAGCGGTGGTGGCGGCGGTGCATATGGCGCTGGTTCCAATGGTGGTTCGGCCGGAGGAGGAGCAGGATATGATGCTGGCGGCGGTGGTGGCTATAATGGTAAGAGAGGAGGTTACGGTTTTGGTGGTGGTGGCCGTGGCGGCGGTGGAAGTGGCGGCGGCGGTGGCGGTGGCTATTCTGGCGGCGGTGGCGGAGGAAAGGTCGATAATGGCGGCGGTGGCGGTAGCTACCTTAATTCAAACTATATTTATTTAGCAGACAAAGAAGCGGGTACTGTTGACTCTGAGAGAGAAAATGGCCAGGTGATTTACCAGTTTAAAGATATTTGTGCACCAGAGATCGCATGGATAGAGGAAGTACAAGGTTTTTGCGGTGTACCTTTTTCTGACGGAATATTAAAAGTACATACCACTGTCCCAGGCGGTTGTTCCGGCCTCTCTTACGGTATTTTCGGGTCTGGTGTAAATGAAGAGAACAATACAGGAGAATTTATAATTCCATTTGATGGTGCTTTTACTTTTTACCTGTACCAGACTATAGGTGACCAGGCTAATGTAGTAGATATAATTGAAGACTATATAGTAACATGGCAAGATACAAGAGCTCCTGTTGCACGATGCAAGGATGCCGTCGTTTCATTGCAAAATGATCCGCAACTAATAGTAGGGCTTGAAGATGATATTGATAATGGATCATCTGATAATTGTGGTATTGCATCTATGTCGGTATCTCCTAGCAGTTTTTCCTGTAGCCAAATAGGAGGTGACAATGAAGTCACCCTCACTGTAACAGATGACTCCGGCAATTCCTCTACCTGTACGGCAAATGTGGTAGTTCGAGATGCAATGGCACCAGCACCAGACGTGTCTAGCTTATCTACCTTGACAGATCCTTGCTCCATAGAAGTTACTAGCACACCTACTGCTACTGATGTATGTGATGGTACCATCACCGGAACAACTGATGATCCACTTTATTATTCAATTCCTGGTACCTATACGATTACCTGGACTTATACCGATACCAGAGGCAATAGCAGTACCCAGGAACAAACCGTGATTATCTCGGATCAATCCACACCAGTGGTTTCCTGCCCCGATGATGTCACAGAAACCTTAACCAATAATAAGTGTCAGGCCGCCGTAAATTTCATCGCTTCTGTTAGTGATGAATGCGACTCAGAAGTAGTTGCAGTCAATTATACGGGCAACTCTACTGTCGTTCCGGCAGGAGATGATCGTATAATAATTGCCCAGGTATCTCACTTCGGCACAGTGAACGGAATCACCTTTAATGGGATGGCTATGACACAAGTAATCGCACAGAATGCGAGTACTTCAGGAACGCTTGATATTTGGTACCTGACTTTAGGGTCAGGAGATGAAATTACTGATGCGACTTATCAGGTTTCAGGAGGCGGGTCACCTAAGAATACTCAATTCATCACCTTTGAAAATGTGGATCAGGACAACCCAATAGGAGATACATACAGTGTTAAGAATAAAAAAGTAGTTACGGTAATTACTCGTGAAAAAGATATGATTTATGAAGGTATGATGCATAAAGCTAGTGCAGCAGTAACGCCTCAAAGTGGTCAAACAGAAATATTTGATCAGAGCTTTAACATTGGAGGAACTCGCAACTGGGGAGGATATAAAGCAGCCTCAGGAGCCATTGAGACACTACAAATCAGTGCTACATGGGGAGCCCATGGCGCTATTGTGCTCCAGGCAAAACACAAAACATCTATTTCATACAGTATTGATCCCGGTAGTACTTTTTCGGAAGGTATTACACCCGTAACCTTTACTGCAACCGATCTGGGAGGAAATAGTGCTAGTTGTTCATTTAATGTAACCGTACATCCTTCAGCAGGACCGACTGTGACTTGTCCGGATGATATTGTGGTCAGTACAGAAACAGATGGATGTGCAGGCTATGTAGATTATGCCCTAACCACTACTGATATTTGTGGTTCGGCAACACTCACACGAACCGCAGGTTTGCCCAGTGGCTATTTTCCACCAGGGGAAACTATAACAGCTTACACCATAACAGGCCCTACGGGCCTTAGTGATAATTGTTCTTTTAAAGTAACCGTTAACGATGATGTTGCCCCGGTAGCCATATGCGAAGACCAAACCATAGAGATGGAAGACACAGATGAAGTTTCCGTTGCTCCGGAAGATATTGATAATCATTCAGTAGATAATTGTGGTACCGTAATCCCTACTTTGGACAAAACCACATTTGATTGTAGTAATTTAGGCCCCAATACGGTCACGCTAACGGTTACTGACCTCGACAATAACACCGCCACTTGTACAGCTACAGTCACTATTGTGGATGATACTGATCCTGAAGCCTACTGTCAAAATCATACGGCTTATCTGGATGGGAATGGAGAAGCCAATGTTAGTGCTTCAGATATTGACAATAATTCTTCAGATCATTGCGGAATTGCAAGTCTATCTCTAAGTAAAACGCTTTTTGATTGCGATGATGTAGGAGATCATACCGTCACGCTCACGGTAACGGATGAAAGCGGCAATACTAGTGCTTGCCAGGCTACCGTGACAGTAGCAGCAGATAATATTGCTCCGGAAGTGTATTGTAAAGATCATACTGCCCAATTAGACGCAGATGGCAATGCCACTATTAGTACATCTAATATTGACGATGGCTCATTTGATGCCTGTGGTACGGTGGGCTTGTCTTTAAGCCAATATACTTTCGATTGTGATGATGTAGGAGATCATACCATCACCCTTACTGTAACAGATGGCAGCTCAAATAGCAATTCTTGCCAGGCAACGCTTACAGTTGAAGATAACATAGCACCGATAGCATCATGTCAAAACTTCACAATTGATCTTGAGAATACAGGCGATGTTGATATCGTCCCAGGAGATATAGATAATGGCTCTTCAGATAATTGTGCTGGCAGTATTATTAGCCTAGATAAGACCACATTTGATTGTGATAATGTAGGAACAAATACAGTTGTTTTAACCATAACAGATGCTTCAGGAAATGCATCGAGCTGTACTGCCACAGTGACCATCAATGATGTTACTGCTCCACAAGCTAATTGTCAAAATCATACTGTGCAATTGGATGCCAATGGAGAGGCAGTGATCAGCACAGCAGATATTGATGATGCTTCATTTGACCATTGTGGAATTACAAGTATGTCATTGGATAATACTACTTATGATTGTGGTGATATAGGTGCACATACTGTAAATATGACAGTTACTGACAATAACAGCAATAGTAGTACGTGTACAGCTACTGTTACTGTAACAGATGATACAGCTCCGAGTATTAGCTGCACAAATACTACCGTTTATCTGGATGAAGATGGCCAGTACACCTTCACCGGATCTGATTTAGCAACTAGTAATGATAATTGTGGAACGGTTAATTATAGCATGAGTCCCGCTACGGTAGATTGTTGGGATTTGTTTTCTGATAAAACGGTTACAGTAACTGCTAATGATGGCAATGGAAATAGCAGTACTTGTCAGGCTATTGTTGCAGTTGTAGATGATATCGATCCTGTGCTTATATGCGAAACAAATGCTACGGTTGCTTTGGGGAATTTGGGCACGGTTTCAGTAAGCGGCTCTATTTTTACAATAGATTATACTGATAATTGCTCCCAGGGGTTTAATGTTACTATGGCACCTCATCTCTTTAGCTGTGAAGATATTGGAGATAACACCGTTACCGTTACGGTATCACCTACTACTCAAATATATGGCAACCCAGTAAGTTGTACCGCTACTTTGACAATTATTGATGATATAGCGCCAACAGCATATTGTCATGACATCACAGTCGAGTTGGATAATAACGGGATGGCTTCCATTACAGCAGATGATATAGATGGAGCATTTACGCCTACCTCTGCTCAATATTCAGAAGATAATTGTGATCTGACACTGGCACTTAATCAAAGCAGTTTTGATTGCTCAGATATAGGCACAAGTACAGTCACCCTCACCGCAACAGATGGGTCTGGCAATTCAAGTAGTTGTCAGGCAACAGTTACCGTAGAAGACAATACTGCTCCTACTGCTTTATGCAATGATGTAACGGTTTATCTGGATGGGGACGGCAATGGGACACTCAGCGCCGCAGAAGTAAATAACAACTCCTACGACAATTGTGGAGTGGCTACCACGGCCATTAATCAAATCCAGTTTAGCTGTAATGATCTGGGCACCAAAAATGTAATACTTACTGTAACCGATGTGAATGCGAATAGCAGTAGCTGTACTTCAAATATTACTGTTGAAGTAAGTGGAGCCCTAGAAAACGGATGGAGTAGCACAGATATAGGGCAGGTAACAGTGGGCAATGATTATTGGTATGATCCATGTGATTATCCTCCTACTTATTATGTTACAGGCAGTGGGAATAATGCCGTTAATATGCTTTCTGATAATGTCGCTTTCACCTCTTACGCTTTGTGTGGAGATGCAAGCATTACCGCCAAAATCGAAAGTATTGATCCAAATGGCTATGGTGGACTGATGATTCGAGAAACGACAGATGCAGGCAGCAAACAAGTGTCCGTATTTTCAAACATGACCAATACCCTACGCCATGAAACCCGCTATTTGGCGAATGCCAATAAGGTAGTACAGTCTTTCTTCAAACCTAGCCCTATTTGGTTAAAACTACAACGCCAGGGAGACTGGATATTTAGCTACTATAGTTTTGATGGCTCCAATTTCCAATATATCCATGGGGTATATGTACCTATGCAATCTTGTGTGGAAATCGGCATGGCCAGTTTTACTTATCTGCCCAATGCTCAAACAGAATCAGTTTTTAGTAATGTATCTATAAGTGATAGCAATGGTAGCTTTGGCGAGGAAGATAGTACGATAGAAACTAAACCCTCTAAACTTTCCTCAACCACCCTAAACCTTCCATCCGAGGCAGCCAAAGATGAAGTCGATCTAAACACACTACCTAACAAAGCTGACAAGCGTAGCTGGGATAATACCGCTCGAACATGGCCCATAGAAGGAATACCTTTAAACCATTATACCCCTACCCCTATAAACCTTTATCCTAATCCCAATCAGGGACAATTCACACTGCAATTGGACAAACCATTAAAGGAAACCCGCCTACTAAATATATATAACTCCTTTGGACAATTAGCCACTAGCCGTATACTCCCTGCGGAGCAACACAATGTACTTTTGGATATTCAGGGTTTTCCCCAGGGAACGTACTGGCTCGAAATAGAAGGGGAGCATCAGAAGCATAAAATTATAGTCGCCCGTTAAGAGGCTTCTATTGCAAAAGATTTTCTATTATTCAGAAGATTTTTTTGAAAGCGTTGCAACTTTGATTGCAGCGCTTTTCTTTTTTAGGAGTACGTATCATTGTTATCTTTCCCAACAACAAACCCTATCCAAACAATTCTATTTTTGATATATCGTTATTTTTACCCAATTTTCTACGAAAGAAACCATTATGGGGGCCATTACTTCAAAAACATGTATTTCTTATTTGAGCGTGTTGCACGCTATCATTTTTATGATTTGCTTTGCTACAGTGCTTTGTGCCCAAAATACAAGAGTAGACTCGCTCAAAAAGGTAATTGCTAAAACTCAGGATGAGACTACCCGTTTTGAAGCGATCAATCAATTGGCGCTTTCCCATCTGACCGAAAACCCCGACAGCTCTTTCCTAATTCTTGAGGAGATTTATCCAGCCGTAATGGCAACAGACAACCCTTCTTTGAAGACAACAATACTTTACACCAGAGGCCGGATATATGAACAACGACAACAGCTCGATAGTGCGATAGTTAGTTATGAAGCAGCAAAGGACATAGCAGAGACAAATAACGATCAGTCGAGCATTGCCAGCTGCCTGGTCCAAATAGGATATATGCATCATGCTAAGAATGATTCCGATCGAGGGCTTAGCTTGTTAAAGGAAGCGCTGATTCTATCTAAAGCAGCTAATGCTAAGGCTGTCGAACGC
Source organism: Chitinophagales bacterium (assembly GCA_022360175.1). Taxonomy (GTDB): domain Bacteria; phylum Bacteroidota; class Bacteroidia; order Chitinophagales; family Saprospiraceae; genus JAKSDI01. The sequence goes on along the minus strand of JAKSDI010000244.1, from coordinate 22,901 downwards.
CGAGCAGCCAATGGAATTGGTAGGATATATTCTGTTTTAGGAGAATTTGACTCTTCCAATATATATTTCAATCTCGCATTGGAGGCTGAAAAAATTTTAGGAGATAAAAGATTAATAGCGGAAATCTATACCAATATCGCCAATAATTATGGCTGGGCCAATCAAATAGATAAATCACTTGAAACCTACCTTCTTTCACAAGAAATGATGCGGGAATTAAACGATAGTGCTGGCATTTCCCATACTTATAGAAATATTGGAGTGACTTATTTCTTTGAGGGTATGTACCCGGAAGCTATTGAAAATATGTATAAGGCTTTTCAGTTTGTAGAAGGCTCACAACATCATCAGGAAATTATTATAAATCTCGATTACCTTGGTGAAGTCTATATGACCATTGAGGACTATGAAAATGCTCAACTTTATTGGGATAAAGCAATGGAAGCCTGGACGGAAGCTCATGGCCAAGAGCCAAATGCTGATTTATTATTTAAAAAAGGCCGTGCACTCTTAATGCAAAAATCCTATGAAGGAGCGCTCAATATTTTTGAGGAAACTGAAAAACTAAGAAAAGAAGCAGGCCAGTTGATAGCAGGAGATTTATACTGGAATATGGGACAAGCCCATGAAATGCTTTCTAATCTAGATGCTGCACTGCTGAACTATAAAAAGGCGGAAGAATTATCACAAAATCTTGCTAATGTATTTATCAAAACCAAAAGCTTGTACGGCTTGGGGAAAATAAACGAAGCCCTTGGTAATAAGGAGCAAGCTCTTTCCTATTACACAAATGCTTACGTACTAGCTAAAGAAACCAGGCTTAAAGAAAATGAAATGAATGCGGCCAAAGGTTTATACCGAATGTATAAAGCGCAAAATAACATAGCCCAGTCTCTACATTTCATAGAAATTTCAACCAGCATACAGGATTCCCTTTTCAATGAAAGAAATACCAAAGCGATTGCCCGCATGCAAGCCCAGTTTGAGTTTGAACAGGAGAAGCAGGAACTAGCTTTTGCACAGGAAAAAGAACGGCGCGAACAGGCAAATATTCGACGGCTATTGTGGGGGGCATTGGCTGTGGCAGGCTTCATTTTGGGTATCGGCGTTTTCTATTATCGCTCTAAACAAAAAGCAAATGCAGCGCTGAGTAAGCTCAATGCGCAGGTCATAAAGCAAAAAGAAAAACTGGAAGTTTTGGACGAAGCCAAATCTCGTTTTTTCACCAATATATCACATGAGTTCCGTACTCCACTCACCATCATTACTGGTATGATTGATCAAGTTTATTCGAAGCCAGATTTATGGTTGGAGAAAGGAGCTAGAATGATCAAACAAAATGCAGATAACTTACTGAATCTCGTAAACCAGATATTGGACTTAAGAAAACTGGAATCTAATGAAATGAAAGTCAATATGACTCATGGAGATGTAGTAAAGTATATGCGATACATCACCAATTCCTATGAGTCTTTTGCTGTCAACAAAGGCTTGACGCTACACTTTCTTTCTGCTCAGGAGGAAATTTTCATGGACTATGATACTGAAAAATTAATGCGGATTGTTTCTAATTTATTATCCAATGCTATGAAATTCACTCCTGAAGGTGGTAATATCTATTTCCAGGTTGATCAAAGAAAACATAAAGAACAAGCCATTCTACATTTCAGGATACAGGATACAGGTGTAGGTATATCTGAAGAAGCGCTTTCCCAAATATTTGACCGTTTTTATCAGGTCGATAATTCAACGACCCGCCAGGGGGAAGGTACAGGTATAGGACTTGCACTAAGCCAGGAACTAGTAAGATTGTTAGGAGGAGAGATTAGGGTAGAAAGTACAGCGGGGAAAGGTAGTACTTTCATCGTTGATTTACCTATTACAAAAGAAGCTACCATCCAGGCAGAAGATCATTTCGAAGAAGCCGCAGATACGCTTATACTGGAAAAAGGAATAGCCCAGCCAGTCTTAGCAAGGCCAGAATTAAAATCCCCGGCAGGTATCGAGGATAAGCTTGAAAAGCCTCGACTGCTTATCGTGGAGGACAATCTCGATGTACAGCAATACCTGGTTGCCTGCCTGGAACCGGAATATCAGCTCACTTTGGCAGAAAATGGGCAGCTAGGCATTGAAAAAGCAATTGAAAGCATACCCGATGTTATTATTTGTGATGTAATGATGCCTATAAAAGATGGCTTTGACGTTTGTGACACCCTTAAAAATGATGAACGAACCAGTCATATTCCCATCATATTGCTAACCGCAAAAGCAGATGATGAATCCCGAATGAGCGGCCTACGCAGAGGTGCAGATGCCTATCTAACCAAACCTTTCAACGAAGATGAATTATTAATTCGACTAGCTAATTTTGAGAGAAATCGCAAAAAGATACAGGCACATTTTCAAAAGGATGTACTGCTCACTCCTGAAGAGGCTCAAGATGTTAAACAGGAAAATGAATTTCTCCAAAAAATTCGCAATACGCTGCAAGCTCATATCGAAGAAGAAGACTATGGCATCATGGATATTTGTCGTGAAATTGGCATGAGCCGGGCCCAGCTACATCGTAAAATCAAAGCCCTGACAGGGGAATCTACTTCCATTTTCCTGCGTCGGATTCGGCTGCATAAAGGCAAAGAATTGCTTGAAGCTACGGATATGAATGTTTCCCAAACTGCTTATGCCGTTGGCTTTAGTAATCCAAGTTATTTTTCCCGCTTATACATAAAAGAGTTTGGCATCCCTCCCAACAAAACTCGTATGTAAGTGACCAAAAAAATGCTATTAGCAGATTGATAGCTATTACTGAATAGGTATCATTAGCTTTTTGATAGGGAATATAGCCTTTTGTATATTTAGCTCTCAAATATGAATGTTTTAGGCATACTACTTAAAGGGAGTCTTACTGGTGTTATTCTTTTTTACATCATTCAGTTACAGGGCCAGCCTGTAATGCCTGAAGTATTGCCTACCAGCATCAAGCCTTTGAAGAGTGATAACGATCCTGCACAGTACTGTATAGACAATTTTTTAATTGATCAAAAAGGGAGGCTTATATTCAAAACCTGCGGAGTTGCAGAGCAGCTTTATGCTATGCGACTCGTCCAGTTTGATGGGCACAACATTTGGCCTTTATCGATAGCTCGTGATGATTGGAGTGGATATATGCGCACTAGTTTGGAAGGTGAATCAGAACAGTTGGGCCTTTATGGTTTTTTAAACCGTGCCACTTATCAATCGGCATTATATACTTACGATCTCAAAACAAATAAAATCCAATACACTCCTATCAATGGCATTAGTGGTGGAATTATAGAATATGCACCTGGTCAATTCTGGGTATTGATAAAAGAAAAGGAAGCCTATGTTATTTATGACTGGAATGGTGTTGAGATAAGTGAATATGCCAGAATCGCTAACAAAAATTATGATTATACCCTGGATCGTTATATCATAAAAGAGGATATCCCCTTTTTAATGAAGGATAACCAACTATGGTTTTGTGATCGAGAACTACCCATTTTTTCTTTCGACATACGCAAAAAGGAATTTCGAAAATATGGCCTAGATGCTTTTATCAATTTACCCAAAGATACTTTAGATATCCATCAAAGAGAATTGGCAAAAGTAGGCCTCATTGAACACCATGGAGACCTGTATTTCTTCCATAATATAAGAGGGAACGATTTTTATGTACTTCGAAAAGAAGAGCTTTCCTTTCAACCTCTGAAACTGGTACCAGATGGCTTTACAGCTTATAGAATATATAAAGATAAACTCGGGCAACTGCTCTTTATTTATTCCAAAAGGAAAGATGGCAAAGGGCAAAAAGGAATATTAGTAGATCAAAAAGGACAGTCATGGGATTACTCTGCCATTGTACAAACACTTCCACCGATCAGAAAAATAGGGGGAAAAAACTTCCTTCAACAAGCTTACATCACCACGCAACACGGCGCTTTTTTAATTACAGCAGGACAAAACACCGCTATTAGTAAAATTGAAGATGGTGGCTTTCGGCATTTAAGGAGAAATACTAAAGGGAATCTTATTGCAAGATATGGAGGTAAATTAAAATACATCAACCATCACTTTCAGCTCAATGATATTGAACCCAACACCTGCTTTGATGACTACTTAGCAAGCAGAAGCTTTTTCCACCTATTCAATGATCCGCAAGCTAATTTATGGCTGGAATATAATGGTGAACTAGTGCGTTTTGAACCCAATGAAGATGGATCATGTGAAAAACACACTTTAGGTTTTTTAGTTGGAGTAGCCCAATTTATATCTCCAACTCAAATAGTAATCATTGAAAAAGATAAGTCTCAGTTATTACTATATGACCTGCCCACAAGAAAGGCAATACCTTTTGAAGTAGACGGCACCCCCTTACATTTTCCAGGAGTAGTCCATTACCTGATAACAGATGGAGAAGACATCCTTTGGGTGGCGACTAATGAAGGTTTATTTAAAATCAATCTACCTCAACAGCAGATACAGCAATATGGAGAATCTGCAGGTTTTGAAGACCACCGAATTTTAGTAATCGAAAAAGACCAGCAAGGCCTTATCTGGGCAGGAACCGCCTCCAGAGGTATTCATATTTTTGACCCCAAACAAGAAAAAGTTATCAAGGTCATCAATAATGCCAATGGTTTAAGCAATAATACGGTAGTCAATATTTTGGAAGACGATGAAGGCGACATATGGGTAGGCACCTATGATGGCCTTACTTTGTTTCAGCCTGATGGGGCCATTATTACAAGTCTTAATACAGAGGACGGCCTAAGCCACTATGAATTCAATCGCTATGCGCATTACAAGGACCCCAACGGGCTTTTGTATTTCGGGACAGTATATGGCTTGAATGTCATCAATCCTCCACTGCTCAAAAAAGGACTCAGAGCATCCGAAGCATCACAAATTTACATTACCCACTTGTCTTATTATGATGATAAGCTGGATCAAGCCGTCAGCCTTCGAAATCCTGAAGAAGCCAATAAAACAATATATCTGCAGGCAGACCAACGCAATCTTACCGTGAACGTGGGGATGTCTAATTATGGCTATTCTAAAAAGAACCGCTACGCCTATCAACTGGAAGGCATCAATAAAGACTGGATTTACATTGGCAATGATCATCAGATAAACTTATCCAACCTTCCCGCTGGAGAATACAATCTTATCATAAGTGGTATCGATAAAAATGGTAACTGGGCGAAAGAACCAATTATACTCCAGATTAAAGCCAGAGAGTTTTTTTACAAGCAAAACTGGTTTTATATCGTCCTGGCACTTCCCTTTTTAATATTTGGCCTGCTTTGGGTACAACGCTTACGCAAGGAAAAGGAAAAGCTGGAAAATGAAGTAGACAAACGAACCATCCAAATCAGAAAAGATAAAGAACTGATTGAACATCAGGCCAGTGAATTGAAGCAACTGGATCAGATGAAATCTCGGTTTTTTGCTAATATCTCCCATGACTTCCGCACCCCACTCACCTTAATTACAGGCCCGGCAGAATTGTTAGAGCAAGATGAAGCAGTATCTAATTTCCCCAGAATCAGACAATCACTAAGGGCGATCCAGCAAAACGGTAAAAAGTTGCTACGCCTGGTAGATGAAATGTTGGATTTAGCAAAAATTGAATCCCGACAAATCAAACTAATAGAGGAAAAAGTTCATTTGCAATCCTTCTGTAACACCATCTACTCCTCGTTCGAAGCCGCTGCTCAACTTAAGCGCATTCAATTCCAATTGGATTATCAGATTAATTCAAATTATCACTTACTAACAGACCCCAGAAGATTAGAAAAAATCATTAATAATCTACTGGGCAATGCTTTTAAATTCACGCCGGAACAGGGTACTATCTCCTTCCGTGTTTTTTCAGAAAAAGAAAAGATACTCTTTGAAGTAGAGGATACCGGGCAGGGTATTCCAACTGAAGACCTCCCTCGTATATTCGACCGCTTTTTCCAATCAGGCCAAGAAAACATTGCTAAATCTACAGGTAGTGGTATAGGCCTGGCGCTGGCCCAAGACCTGGCCAAATTAATGGGAGGAAGTATAGAGGTAAAAAGCCAACTGGGAGAAGGTAGTGTCTTTCGTTTAATTTTAGCAGCTAAAGCAGCCCAACCTTCAATTCCAGGCACCTCAAATATAAGCTACTCCCTATCCACACCAACTCAATACCTCCCAAATGAAGAAAGCTCAAAAGCTCAAAAAACATCTACTATCTTAATTGTCGAAGACAACCTGGAAGTACAAGCTTTTATCGAACAACTATTAACTAACCACTATCACGTCATTTGCAAAAACGATGGCCTTGAAGCACTCCACTTTTTAAATGAAAGAAAAGATAAAAACAAATTAGCTGTCGACTTTATCCTCTCAGATATCAATATGCCTCGAATGAATGGCTATGAGTTTTTAGAGGCAATTAAACGAGACGAACAACTGCGGAAGCTTCCTGTAATCATGCTTACCGCAAAAACCAAAGAAAGAAACAAACTCAAGGCCCTGCGCATGGGAGTGGATGATTATCTCACCAAACCCTTTTCACCTATAGAACTCCTAGTACGAATTGAAAACCTTTTGAATAATTACCAACAGCGCCAACAGGAAACAGAACAAGCAATAAACATTCAACCAGAATTTTCATCTGATGGCAATGCCGATCAACAATGGCTTAAAGCAGTAGAAGAAAGCGCTATCCTTGCCTTAGAAAAACAATTGGAGCTCAATACAAACTATCTGGCTGATCAACATGCCATCAGTGCACGACAACTTTCCCGAAAAGTAAAAAGCTTAACCGGGCTTTCTATTGGCCGATATATACAGGAAGTCAAACTCCAAAAAGCACGACACCTTTTAGAAGAACGCTCCAAACACACCATCGCTGAAGTTGCTTACGCCAGTGGCTTCAAATCCCCCAGTCACTTCTCTCAACTCTTTGCCCAACGCTTTGGCAAAAGCCCATCTCAGTATCAATAAGACCTCACTCATTCGTCGATTTCTCTCAACATCGATACCATTAAATCAAATCAACGAATAGAATACACACGAACAGCCCACCATCTCAAACACCTAACAATCAGCATATTACAACCAATGTCCAATTCTAGATAGCTTTTGTCCAGAATTCGACAGCCTCTTCCTATCATCTTTGGGCTACATTCTTCGACATTCAAAATTCTACTAAAATGTTTACTTATCTCACAGCTTCAAAAGGTGATATCCACAAAATATCCTTACCTTTTATTTTAATTCTATCATTACTGTTTTTCAGTAATTCCGACCCAATTTTTAGTCAAACCATTCTTACCGCAGATGAAACATTTCATAGAGTAGATGCAAATGGTTCTTACCAAGACTTTCTCATTCCTAGTGATTTGTCAGGTACCTACAAAATCAGTTTTCGCCTTTTAGGAGGTGATGGCGGGGGTGCTAAGACCCCAGGTTATGAATGCGAAGCCTATGGAGGTGATGGTGCCTTTGTAACATTTTCTTTTAATATAGGTACAGGAGCAAATGATTTGGCACCCGGGGGAACGCTGAGATTCATCCCTGGCCTAGGAGGCCGAGTATTAACGGGAATTTTATCAAGTTCAGGAAGTGGTGGAGGTGGCTCTGGCTTACTATATACTACAGCATCTAGCCCTTCTGGCAATACGGCCAGCACTAATATGGATGATGCCTCTTCCAAATGGGTCATACTGGGTGTTGCTGGCGGGGGAGGTGGCGCCTATCGGACAGAGTTTGGGGCCTGTTTTGGTGCTGCTCACGGACAAGGCGGCAGAGCATCTACAAACGGTGGTGATGATAATGGTGGCACCAATGGAAATGGTGGCAGTGATAGTAATTATGGACTTGGAGGGGCTGGAGTTTTTGGCGCAGGAAGTTCAAATAGCAGTGGAGAATATGTTGCAAAAGGAGGTATTTCCGGATCTAGGGCTTATAGTGATACGAATGAAGGATTTGGTTTTGGTGGTGGCGGTCAAGGAAGTGAAAGTGGTGGCGGCGGTGGTGGCTATTCCGGCGGTGGTGGTGGTAGCTTTACCGAAAACGGTGGTGGTGGTGGTAGCTTTACCAATTCCAAAGCATTAGAAACCACAAAGACAGATGGCGGAGCTACAGAGCACGATGCTGATGCAGGTTATATCGAATATCAGATTACTCAGGAAGGGGCACCAGTGGCACTTTGTAATGATTTTTTAGCTGTAAACTTATCTGTTTATGATACAGAGATAGCAATCACCACCGATGATATCGATAACGGAAGTTATGATTTAGGAGCCGGTACTATTAGCTTAAGTATTGATAATTCTGATTGTACTACTCTTGGGCTGGGCAGTAATCTTGTCACCCTTACTGTAACCGATAATGACGGAAACATCAGTACCTGTCAGACACATGTAATAGTATTAGATCAGGCAATTAGTGCCACTGAAATCACCGAATCTGCTAGTTATACGACTCAAAGCTACACTGGTAGTTATAAAGATTTTAAGATACCATATGCTGCCAATTTCGATGAATTATGTTTCACGCTTAATGGTGGTGATGGAGGTTATGCCTCAGTCGGAACCCTTTCCATTTGTCCGGATTGTAAATCGCGCGGTGGATTTGGTGCTAAGACACAGATCTGTTTTGATATTGGGTGTGATGATGGAGATTTAGAACCAGGTAGTATTCTGCGTTTCATCATAGGAGGTAAAGGCAACAGTATCAATGCCACCGAAGTCGCTTGTAATGGCTATGGCTCTGGTGGTGGCGGTGGTGGTACCGGATTATTATACAAAGAATATGGTTGTAATGAGTGGGAGGTTCTTGCCGCTGCAGGTGGTGGTGGCGGAGCCTTCCAGGGCCAAACCGGTGGATTTTGCACAAACAGTAATGCTGGTGGAGATGGACAAACGAATGCCAATGGCGATGCCAGCGGAGGTAGTGGGGGTAGTGATGCCGGAGATGGAGGTACTGATGGCAGAGGTGGATGGTTTGGTGCTGATGCAGGTGCAGGTGGTGGTTATTCTTCTAGTGGAGGGGCTTTTCTCTGTGGATTTGAAACGACTAGTATTGGCAACGGAAAAGTAGCACAAACTACCGGAGGTGCTGGGGGCTCTAGTGAGGGTACAGGTTGTAATGGCAGAAATGGCGGATTTGGATTTGGCGGCGGTGGCATGGCATGGGATGTTGGCGGCGGCGGTGGTGGCTACTCCGGAGGCGGTGCTGGTGGTTCTGCTGGTGGTGGCGGTGGCGGTGGTAGTTATGTCAATTCAGACTATGCTACTTTTTCTAATATCACCACAGAAGCTTATACTGGTGACCCTGCTGACGGTTATATTCAGTATCGTTTATTTGGTGGCAATTCTTATGGTAGTGGAACCGTTTCAGCTTCCTGTAAGAACACCTACACAATAGAACTCGGTGAAGATGGTACTGCAGTACTATTCCCAAATGAACTCGACAATGGTTCTTCTTTAGAATGCGATGCAAATGGCCTATACGCTCAGTTTATTCCCAATGCTTCCTTTTTAGACCTCAATTGTAATGATGTAGGTAGCCAAACGATGACTGTTGGTTTCTATCCACAAGCTTCAGATGCTAGTAGTAGTTCCTGTTCAACAGTAGTTACCATTACTGAAAACGAAGCTCCCACAGCCGTTTGCAAAGATATCACTGTTGTATTAGGAAATAACGGCACAGTATCTATTAGTGACACTGATATAGATGACGGCAGTACTGACAATTGTGGAATTCAATCCCGCTCACTAGATATTTCTGATTTTGATTGCGAAGATGTAGGTAGCCACCTTGTTATATTAACAGTAACAGACGCCGCAGGCAATCAAAGCACCTGTGCTGCAAATGTAATGGTAGAAGAACCCAGTGGACCTATTGTTTGCTGTGATGCTCCAGAAGCAGTATGTATTGATTTTACCGTTACACTTGACAATAATGGTACGGTTTCTATCTCAGCTTCGGATATTGACAATGGTTCTTCAGCAGAATGTAATGTTGCCAGTAGGACGCTGGACATTACTCAATTTGATTGTGATGATATAGGAGACAATACGGTAAATCTTACCATATATGATGATAAAGGCAATGCCGATGGTTGCTCTGCTACAGTCACCGTAAACGATCATAATTCCCCCGATGCTGAGTGTCAGAATACTACTGTACAATTAGACGCTAATGGCGCAGCCAGTATCACAACTGCCGATATCGACAATGGCTCTACTTTAGGTTGTGATGGCACTCCTACATTAAGCCTGGATATCACCAACTTTAATTGTGATGATATTGGCGATAATACCGTGACCCTAACAGCCAGCAGTAGTGGAGGTAGTACTTCCTGTACCGCCACCGTTACGGTAGAAGATGTAACACCCCCTACTGCCAATTGCCAGGATATAAGCATTATGCTTGGATCAGATGGCACTTATACGATGGCAGATGATGAAATAGACGATAACTCTTCCGATGCCTGTGGCATTGCTACTTTTAGCCTTTCTAAAAACAGCTTTGATTGTGATGAAATCGGTACTCATTCCATTACTCAAACCATAACTGATGTGAATGGATTATCTAGTTCTTGTACAGCTACAGTCACCATAAACGATGACAATACCTTATACCCTCAATGCCAGAATATTACTATTCAATTGGATGCCAATGGCACTGCAAGTATAGCCGTAGAGGATATAGATAATGGTTCTCTGGAAGGCTGTGTTGGTGCTCCTTCTATGAGTCTCGACATCTATGATTTTGATTGTGATAATGTGGGGAATAATACCGTCACTTTAACCACTAGTGGAAGCGCAGGAACTGCTTCTTGTACAGCTACAGTTACAGTAGAAGATGTGATAGCACCTACTGCTAATTGCCAGGATATAAGCATCCTACTTGAATCTGATGGCACCTATACCATGGCTGCTAATGAAATAGACAATAACTCTTCCGATGTTTGTGGCATTGCAAGCCTGGCTTCGAGCCAAACAAGCTTCAATTGCAGCAATATAGGTTCCAATACAGTAACCTTAACCGTAACAGATGTGAGTGCCAATACCTCCACTTGCTCCGCAAATGTAACCGTTGTGGATAATGTAGCTCCTACTGCTGTATGTCAGGATGTGACTATCCAATTGGATGCCAGTGGAAATGGATCAACCACGGCACAAGCGGTAGACAATAGTTCTAATGATGCTTGTGGCATCGCTAGTATATCATTAAGTGAAACAAACTTTGATTGCAGCGATGTAGGATCTAATACGGTAACCTTAACTTTAACGGATGTGAATGCAAATGTTTCTACATGCTCCGCAAATGTAACCGTTGTAGATAATGTAGCTTCAACTGCCATATGCCAGGATGTAACTATCCAATTAGATGCCAGCGGAAATGGATCGACTACTCCACAAGCGATAGACAATAGTTCAAATGATGCTTGCGGTGTTGCCAGCCTGGCTTTAAGCCAAACAAACTTTGACTGTAGTCATGTAGGCAGTAATACCATTACCTTAACTGTAACAGATGTAAATGCGAATGTTGCTACCTGTACGGCTATTGTAACAGTAGAAGACAATATCGCGCCAATAGCTATATGTCAGAATATAACTGCTAATGTCCCTAATAACGGTAAGGCTACTATTACTCCTCAAATGGTAGATAATGGTTCGAGCGATGCTTGTGGTTTTGCCAACCAAACACTAGACCAGACAGTATTTCATTGTAATGATATAGGAGTTCACACCGTCACTTTAACGGTTACAGACCCAAGTGGAAATGTATCTAACTGTACTTCAAGTGTAACTGTAGAAGACAATACAATTCCAAAGGCTATATGCGAAGATGCAACTATCCAATTAGATGCTAATGGTAATGCTTCCGTTTCTGCTCAGACAATAGGCGATGATTCTTATGATGTTTGTGATGATTATCCAACTTTAATGCTTAGCCAAAGTACATTCGATTGCAGTGAAATAGGCCCGAATACCGTAACACTAAGCGTAACTGATGCTAGTAATAATGTTGCCACCTGCACCGCTACTGTTACTGTTATTGACCACAATACACTCTTCCCGGAGTGCCAGGATATTACTATTCAATTAGATGCCAATGGAAATGCAAGTATTAGTGTTGAAGATATAGACAATGGCTCTCTGGAAGGTTGTATCGGTGCTCCTGCTATGAGCCTTGATATCTATGATTTTGATTGTAGTGATGTTGGAAACAATACCATTACTTTAAGCATTAGTGGTGATGCAGGAACCGCTTCCTGTTCTGCTACCGTCACGGTGGAAGACGTTACAGCTCCTCATGCTATCTGCCAGGATATTTCCATTTATCTCTTACCAGATGGCACATACACTATGAACAATGATGAAATGGACCTGAACTCTTCTGATGCCTGTGGTATTGATTCCTATAGCCTTTCCAAAAACACTTTCGACTGTAGTGAGGTAGGAAGCCTTCCCATCACCCAAACGGTAACCGATGCCAATGGACTTTCCAGTTCTTGCACTGCTATTGTAACCATCATAGATCAAATAATTCCCGATGCTCAATGCCAGGATATCACTATCTATCTTGATAGCGAGGGAACAGTCTCTATTAGTACCAGTGATATCAATAATGGCTCTTCTGATGCTTGCGGTATTGCTTCTACAAGCCTTGACAAGCAAGCTTTCAATTGTAGCGAGGTGGGAAGTAACACGATAACCCTTACGGTGGTAGATATCAATAATAACTCCAACTCCTGTAATGCGGTAGTGACTGTAGTAGATAACCTCCCTCCTACCCCTATTTGTCAAAATATAAACATTCAATTGGACGATAATGGACATGCTACTATTTCCGCTTCTGATATCAATAATGAATCCTTTGACAATTGTGGTATTGCAACATTAGCTTTAAACCAAACCAATTTTGATTGCAGTTACCTGGGCGATAATACAGTAACACTCACCATTACTGATGTAAATAACAATAGCAGCAGCTGCGAGGCATCTGTCACAGTGGAAGACGATATCGCTCCAATAGCTCAATGTCAGGATGTAATAATATATCTCAATGATGCTGGATATGCCTATACTTCGCCAGAATCTGTTAATCTCAATTCTACCGACAACTGTAGCATCTCCTCTTTATCACTTTCCACTACCACTTTTACTTGTGATGAACTGGGAGGCAATACCGTCACCCTCACACTTACTGACATCGTAGGAAATACCAGTACTTGTACTGCTACAGTGACTGTACTCGACAAAATTGCGCCTACGGTATATTGCCTGGATACGGAAGTCATCATTCAACCCGATGGTACCTATACACTAACTCAGGCTGATGTGTACAATTCTATTAGCAGTTATGACAATTGTGCCATTACCAATGTATCATTCCCTGCAACTACCTACAACTGTTATGATATAGGTAGCATCAACCCCATTGATGTAACGGTACAAGATCAATCCGGAAACACCAGTACTTGTAGGTCTTACATCAGTGTAGCTCCCGGAAATGGCTTACCAAACGCCTGGACAGGATATGACATCGGTACTAGCGCCGCCCAAAACAATTATGCTTTTGATCCATGCCACTATCCTAATCCCGACGAAGGTACTTTCTATATTTCCAGTAGTGGGCAGAACGCTACCACTCACAATTCCGATGCATTGGCTTTTGTTGGTCAAAGTTTGTGTGGCGATGGTTCTATTACTGCCAAAATTGAAAGTGTTTCGCCCAATGGATATGGAGGGCTCATGATACGCGAAACAGCTGATGATGATAGCAAACAGGTAGCCATTTTTTCCAACCTTTCTAACAGCCTTCGCCACGAAACCCGATACATTACGGGTGCCAATAAGGTAATTCAGGCTTTCGTCAGGCCTTCCCCCTATTGGCTGAAGCTGGAACGACAGGGAGATTGGATTTTTGCTTACTACAGTACGACAGGCAGCTCTTTCCAATATGTGCACAGCGTATACGTACCTATGCAAAGCTGTGTAGAAATGGGTATGGCTACCTTCTCCTACCTGCCAGGAGTTGCTACCGAAGCGATCTTTAGTCATGTTATGGTTAGCAGTAGTAATGGTGGATTGAGTACTGAAGGTAACCATCCAGAAGCGATATTATCCAAAGTTTCTCCAGATCTTTCGGTTTATCCAAACCCAAATACGGGTCAATTTATAGTACAATTGGGACAAGCGTATCCTGATGAAATTCAGTTGGAGGTATACAATCTATACGGACAGAGCATTGCGCAAAAAATAGTGCAAGCTCATTCATCAAGCATAAAATGGGATTTAGGAAACGTACCTGCTGGTGCTTATTTCATTCGAATTAATAATGTACAAGGGAAACAGATGGTAAAGCAATTTATCCTATCCCATTAAGAACTAAGAACGTGAACTTATTTAAACTTATAGAACATCCCCTTCAGCCCTGTAGGCAGCTCCCCGAGGGAGCACAGCACCTGTACCCCTCCCAGACGGGTCGTATGACTAGAGGGGTCGGCTGAAAGCCGGGTGAGGAATAGATATTAAGGTGCTAAAAAAAGATGATCCAACACTCTAATTTTCAGCGCTTTAACAAGAAATATTCAAACCTCTTCACGTTCTAAAACATACAGGAGTATAAGACACTCCTACTTACGATATTCCGTCATTCTGCTTAGCAATAGTATGTTTAAAGTAGATCATTTGGGTTACAAAAATCAATATCAAGAACTTCGCTGCACCTATTTTATCACCCGTAGCGCTGCTATGAGTTCAAAAATAAGATTTGCGAAAACCTTAATCTTGATCTTCTCACCTTCAAAGCACCTACTCTAAACATACTCTAAGAAGTTTTTTATCAACATTAAGTAGAATGTCGATGGTAGCACTGTGGCAGTAATGTCACAGTGTTTTTTTACAAAAAATAAGTGCTCCCCCAATGACTACTTCTAAAGAAATTTAATTTTTTGGGGAATCTTGTGTGAAGCGTTGCGATTCTATTCGCAGCGCTTTTTTTTGTGAATAAAATGAAGAATGTGATTTGCTTTTTTTCCGAAGAAATCACCCCTTTTTTGCTCAGACAAAAAAGGCTATCTACATGAGATAGCCTTCCAGATTCCCAATAAACCCTAACACTGGTCACGAAATTGAACTATTACTTAATCATTAGATTTACTAGTATTTAAACCGTTGGACTCTGAATCCATCAACATCGGCATATCGCCATCGCTAATGATAACCTTCGTATTTGGAGATTGTGCCAGTTTCAAAAATGCTTCTATCGATTTGAATTGTAGTATCTGAGGATTCAATCCCTGAGAAATGATACTTTGAGCATCCCTGACTCCTTCCGCTTCAATACGCTTGCGCTGTGCTTCCTGCTCAGCTTCCTGTAATACAAATTGCATTCTTAATGCTCTTTGTTCTGCTTCCAGTTTTTCCTCAATAGCTCTATATAGATTATCTGGAAGTTGAATACTTTTGATTAGGACAGCTTCTACATTGATCCCCCTTTCATTTAAAATACCGGTCATTCTATCTTGTATTGCTGTCTCTATCGTACTACGCTCACCGGTATGCATATCTTTCGCAAAAAACTGTGCAGTCACATCTGCTACAGCCGATCTGAATACAGGTAGAATAACGTTTTCTTCATAATCCTTCCCTATGTTTCTCAATATATTCGGTGCAGCGCTGGGCTGAATATTGTACAATATAGAAATAGCCGCTCTGATGTTTAATCCTTCTTTTGAAGGCAAAGCCAGGGATACTTCCATATTCTCCGTCTGAACCGGTACTTTTACAATCGTAGTCGTAAAGGGATTAAAAATCTGGACCCCTTCCGTATAAGATTGATCATTATAAGTACCCAGTTTGCGTTTGACACCTACCTCGCCTTGTCGGACAACAGTACAACTAGCCAGGAAACACAGACTAAGAATCATCAAAAAGAATGTTCTCATATTTTAATCTATTTAGAGTGAATTCCTTTTTGGAAAAGGATATATTAATTAGGATTCGAAAATCAATTATTTAGAACACAAGTGATGCACAGGGTCAAGAGAAGTAGCGTACCCATTCCTATATAGTGTAATAAAATCCATACAGGCATCCTGCCGCTTATTGCCTAATACACGTGCAATACCTCTGTTGTATTGAGCCTCTAAGAGCTCAGGCTGAAGTTGCAAAGCTTCTGTATAATCTGCTTCTGCCTCATAATACTTCCCTAGCAATAAGTATAGATTCCCCCTTATTTTATACAAAGGAGCCAGTTCTTTATCAGCATTTCGTATAGCCAGTTCTATATCCTTCAATGCTCCCAGAATATCCCCTCTCATTTTTTTATCAATGCTTTGGTTTTGCAAGACCTGGATTGAATTTTGGTTTCCTTCTAATTTGTAGTATTGGCTAACATCAAAAGCTAATAACTCCAGCCTTCGCATAGGACTATTCGCATTGAACAAACTCGCTAAATAGGGATTAATTCTGTGTGCAAGAACATAGTCTTGCTTAGCTTCTGTAACACGGCCAATCCGGTATTTCAACTCAGCTCTTCTAATCAAAAAATCTACATCATATGGGTCCCAGGCTAAGATTTCATCATAAGTCATGATTGCCAATTCAAACTGTCCTCGCCTAATATGATTCTCTGCTGCGACAACGAACATAGATATGCCTTCCCTCGAAATTTCCGAATCATCACTCAAAGATGGCATGATCATGTTCGGTTGTCGCGATTGAGCTACTGAAAATGTTGATGATAGCAAATTGCCAATTAAAAGCAATATTAATATAGGGCGTACTCTCATTTTTGTTTTACTTTTACAAATAATAGTTTTACTATCAAAACAACGGTATTTTACCTTTGTTTGCGAAATGTGCTATTTTTTGTAAGCAAGCAAAAGGCAATTTTTCATCCAAATGTCGTTTAAGTAAGCGAGCATGATTAGGTTGCTTTTTTGGTCGAGCAGCTTTTTGCTCAGATTAAGGCGCGGCGGAGTGTAATAGCCATAGCTATTAACACGAGTACGCAACGCAGATATGGGTAAAAAGATGCCACCATAAAAAGATTAATTAAATGTGCTCTCTTACTTAAGTAAGCGAGCATGATTAGGTTGCTTACTTAAGTCGATAGAATGTTGAGAGTTGAAACCAATCATTATTTTAACCGTTGACTGTAGTATGATTAGGAGGTATCAGAGCACAATACTGCTGTTATTATCATTTCTGTTTTTTTCCCTCCCTTTGCTCTTGCAAAGTCAGGATACACTTCCTGAAATTACACCTGCATATATAGCTCCCTTACATGGAGAAAATGCCCCTACACAATACGCCTACCGAAATCTGGTCATAGATCAAACAGGAAGGTTGTGGCTGAAAACGATTGGAGTAGCTGAACAAATTTACGCCCTGCAAGTCTTTCAATTTGATGGATACAATCACTGGTTTGTAGATGTTGCCAGGAAAAATTGGAAAGACGCCAACATTCGGGCTGGATACCTGGAAGATTTTAACACCAACGGCTTATTATATGGTTACCTCAATGATCCTTTTCAACAATCAACCCTCTATACATTTGAAGTAGAAACCAATAATATTCAGTACACTCCAATGCCAGAAGGTATGGTAGGTAGTATTGAAGAGTATGAGCCGGGAAAATTCTGGGTACTTGAAAAGACAAAAAACACATTCAATATTCACCACTGGGATGGTAAAGAATTGCATTTTTATTTTTCTATACCTAATCATTCTCACTATCGCGAACCCAAAGGTTTTTTAAAACATGCCGACACAGATTTCAGATACGTAGATAGCACCCTCTGGATATTAGATGCAGATTTTCCATTGATTGCTTTTGAGATAGCTTCCAAAACGGTGAAGCGGTACGATGGGAGCAACTTTCCTGATTTTGTGGAGAAGCCTGTAACACTCAATGAAAATAGAAATGCACACAAGGAATTTGAGATTAGAGGAGATAGCTTATATCTCGTCCACAACCTAGTTGGAAAGCAATTTTATACAATGGAAAGGAAAGGGCAGGATCAATTATTTTTTCCTTTAAATATCGTACCTGAGAATGCTCGTGCCCACTCTATATGGAAGGATAAACAAAATAATCTTTTATTTCTCTATGAATACATCAAGCCAGATAGATATAAAATGGGAGCTACATTGCTAGACTCCTTCAATAATCTTTATGACTACTCCCCTATGGTCGAAAGTATACCACGTATTCGTAGTGTTTCAGCAAACGATTTTAAACGACAGACCTACTTTGGTACTACTACGGGTGCTTATGTTGTACAGGCGCGTAGCAAAAAAGCAATTACTACTTATGAAGAACTGGTAAGCTTGCGTTATATCCGGCAGATTGGTACGGATGAGTTTTTAGTTCGAACTCAACGCGACTGGCTACGCATTATCAAAAATGGAGAAGTCTTAAACCTTCCTGAAAATAGTTGTTTAAGCGACCCGAGTGATTTTCAGGGAAGTATAACACTTTTGACAGACCCTCAAGGAAGGGTCTGGTTGAAAGGTATATCCCGGATGACCCGATACAATCCACGGCCAGATAGTAGCTGTATATCTTACACCTTTGATACAAAAATTAAATCTGCGGCCTTTTTATCAGATAAAAAACTGGCACTTATTGAGGAAGATACCAATCAACTGGTCATCTATGATCTTCAGACTCAAAAAAGTGAATCTATCTCAGATTTAGCCCCATTTAAAGGAGTTCCTCATTATATGCATCTTGCCTCAGACAATGTATTATGGATATCAACCAATAAAGGGCTTTATAAGGTAAATTGGCTGACCGGAGCAACCAGGTATTATGGCGACATCCCTGGTTTTGAAGATAGTCGAATACTAGTGATACATGATGATCAAAAAGGAAGGCTGTGGTTAGGCACCGTAAATCGAGGTATACATGTTTTTGATATTGAGCAGGAAAAAGTAGTAATGAAAATTGATGTGACGGATGGCTTAAGCAACAACCTTGTGGTTGGTATCCTGGAAGATGATGATGGAGCAATTTGGGCATCAACTTATAATGGCCTCAATTTAATCCAGTCATCAGGTGAGAGCGTTACTATTTTCAAAGAAGAAGATGGACTTACCCATAATGAATTTAATCGGTACTCCCATTTCAAAGCAGCCGATGGGAGCTTATTTTTTGGTGCACTGGAAGGCTTAAATGTTATTGATCCTAAAAAAGTAAAACAGGCATTACAATCTTCTGAAACCACAAAAATTTATATCTCCCAATTATCTTATTTTGATGCTGCTGAAGATCGAGTCGTACAAATCAGGAATTACCAATCAGGCGAAAACAGCCTAAAACTGCCTGCTGATAAACGCTTCTTAAGTGTCAGAGTTGGAGCATCCAATTATGGCATGAATACCAAAAACCGCTATGCCTACCGATTAAAAGGAATAGAGCAGGAATGGACCTACATGGGGACAGAGCATTTCATTAGGCTGCCCAATTTACCAGCAGGTAAATATGCTTTAGAAATCATAGGCATAGATCATAATGGAAATAAGTCTGAAAATTCTATCCGTATTCCAATACAAGCTAAAGAGTTTTTCTACAAACAAGCCTGGTTTTATATACTCCTGGCAGTGCCTTTCCTTGTTTTTGCCCTACTTTGGATTCTGCGGTTGAATAAAGAAAAAGAAATACTGGAAAAAGAAGTTGATAAACGTACACTCCAGATTCGGAAAGACAAAGAATTAATTGAGCAACAAGCCATGGAACTGAAGCAGCTCGACCAGATGAAATCCAGGTTTTTTGCAAACATCTCTCATGATTTCCGTACACCTCTTACGCTAATTACCGGCCCCGCAGAATTAATTCAACAAGATGCAGCCGTACCACAAATTCCCAGAATACGGCAGTCTCTACAATCTATATTACAAAACGGGAAAAAGCTACTTAACCTGGTAGATGAAATGCTGGATTTAGCAAGAATAGAATCTCATCAAATAAAGCTCCACGAACAGGATATAGCCCTTTACCCTCTGTGCAAATCCATATATACAGCGTATCAGGCAGCTGCTCAGCGAAACCAGATCTATTATGGGCTAAACTACCAGCTTGATCCTGATATAAGCTTTATAACAGACCCGAAGCGCCTGGAAAAAATATTAAGTAACCTATTGGGTAATGCTTTTAAATTCACTACTCAAGGTGAAACCATTAGCTTTAACGTCTTTTCAGAGCAAGCAATGATCTGTTTTCAAATAAAAGATACCGGGCGGGGTATACCTCCCGAAGACCTACCTCATATTTTTGATCGTTATTTTCAATCCAAACAGGAAGTACTTTCCATATCTACTGGTAGTGGCATAGGGCTATCCTTGTCTCTTGAATTGGCAAAACTGATGGGAGGAGATATTGTAGTAGATAGCACCTTTGGGCAAGGCAGTATTTTCACACTTTCCTTACCTCTAAAAGAAGCTAAACTCGCCAATCAACCTAAGGCAATAACAGATAGTATACCCTCAGATATTGCTGCATATCCACTGCCAGGAAAGAGTGGCGGAGATGGACCATCATCTACAGTATTAGTTGTAGAAGATAATCTTGAAGTACAAGATTTCATTAAATCTATATTGAGCGTTCACTATCAGGTTATTACCCAAAACAATGGTTCCGAGGCATTACACTTTCTAAAGAAACAGAAGCAAGATCAAGAACTGCCTGTTGATCTTATCGTTTCAGATATTAATATGCCCAAAATGAATGGCTATGAATTATTGGGAGCCTTAAAAAAAGATCATCGATTACAACAAGTGCCCATTATTATACTTACGGCCAGAACAAAAGAAAAGAGTAAGCTCAAAGCCCTGCGTATGGGAGTAGATGATTATCTGACTAAGCCTTTTTCACCTACCGAGTTATTAGTCCGAATTGATAACCTAATAAGCAATTATAAAAAACGAATAGCCTACCAAAAAGAACATTATCAGGTGGCACCTCAATTTGAAGAAGCAACTTCAGCAGATCAGATATGGCTGGAAGAACTGGAAAAAACCATGCTGGATGCTTTAGATAAAAAAATGGACCTGACTATACCATACATTGCGAATGCCATTTCCATTAGCCAACGGCAACTATCCCGAAAAATAAAATTGCTTACAGGCCTAACTATTGGCAAATACATCCAGGAAGTCAAATTGCAAAAAGCCCGCCATCTATTAGAAAATCAAATCATTAAAAGTGTAGCAGAAGCTTCTTATCTGTCTGGCTTCAAATCGCCCAGTCATTTCACGAAAGTGTATCAAAAATATTATGGTAAAAACCCTTCGGTACATCTGTAAAAAGAGAAGGTGAAATTCAAATAGCTTCCAAATATAGTTTTTTTTTGTAATAAGGGTCATCACCTCATGTATCATAAACAATTAATAATCAGCCTATTATACCTGACTGTCAAAATATCACTTAAAAATGGCAAGATTTCACTCAAGGCTTGCCTGCATATTGTGGGTGTTTAATTTATGCTTTAAACATTCATATACATGCTAAGTAAAATTATAATCCCAGTGACTAACAAGCAGTACTTATTTATCGTCGCTTTGCTATTTCTGTTAAGTGATGCTAAAATATCTGCTAAGTCTGTTTTTATGGTAGAAGAAACTTCTAAAGAGGCTTGCACCCATGCACTCCAAAATAATCCACCTATAGCACTATGCCAGCCAAGTCATACCATATCATTAGATTATGACAATCCATCAATTGATCTGGCTCCGGAAGACATTGATGATGGTAGTTATGATCCAGATGGTGGAAATGTAATGCTTAGCTTTTCCAATAATAATTCTTTGAGCCTAGGTAGCAATTTTGTAACGCTGGTCGTAACAGATGGAAACAATAATACGGATGAATGTGAAACACATGTAATTGTCACACCAGATTACGGCGCTGCTTCTTCTTTGAACCCTTCTAGCACAAGTACTTTTGAGATTGATTACTCAGGGACTTATGAAGATTATTACATCCCTTATGAAGGGAATAATACGGACCTTACTTTCACATTGAATGGAGGCGATGGTGGCTGGGCCAAACTAAATGGGACTTTCTGTGCAGAGAACTGTAAATCAAGAGGGGGTTATGGTGCTAAGGTCGAAGCTACTTTCAAAATCGGTTGTAGCTCAGGGCAACTAGAGCCTGGAGGTATCATCCGTTTTGTTGTTGGTGAAAAAGGCGAAAAACACAATGGTACAGAAGTACTTTGTGCGGGTGGTGCCAATGGCTCTGGTGGTGGCGGTACAGGTATATTGTATAAAGCCCCGGACGATACTGATTGGACAATCCTGGTAGTAGCAGGCGGTGGCGGCGGTGCCTATCAGGGTATGGTAGGAGGAGGATGCGTAGATAGCTCTTCAGGAAGAGACGGTAATACCAACATCAATGGAGATGCTACCGAAGGTAAAGGAAGTATTTACCCTGGAGAAGCAGGTAGCAATGGTGACGGTGGTGGCTATGAGCCTGGCGATCCGGAAAGTAATTTTAGCCAGTACTCAGGCTGTGGAGCTGGATACCTTACGAATGGAGCTAATTGCCAATGCCTGTTAGATGACGAAGATCAATATGGCGGAGGAAAAGCAGGAGGCACTACAGGTGGTGCGGGTGGTTCTAAAGAAGGTTTAGACTGTGCGCAAGGCCGCAATGGTGGTTTTGGCTTTGGTGGCGGTGGCCTTGCTCGTGATTCGGGTGGCGGTGGTGGCGGTTACTCTGGTGGTGGAGCAGGCGGTTCTGCTAGTGGTGGCGGCGGTGGTGGCAGCTATGTCAACACTACTTATACCAGCACTTATTCTTTAACAACGGAAAGTTATGATGATAATCCGGAGAATGGTTATGTACAATATAAATTCAGTAGTTCTTCCAGT
>JAKSDI010000141.1 GCA_022360175.1 Chitinophagales bacterium | reverse complement strand
CTTTTCCATCTATCTCAATGTTTTCCACCTTGTATCTGTTATAGCTTTTGTACCAGAACATTTGATTAGACCAATTTTCCAGGCTGGGAGCAGGCTCTATAAGTAACCACTCTGCATTGGATGGGTAGTGGGATTTGTAAAACGCTTCTGGTGACATCATAAAAAAGCCATTACCTCCATATACTGACATATCAGTAGACCAGGTCAGGTCAAATAGCGCCCATTCACCGTCTATTTTTGCTGCGTTCCATGCATGCCCGGGCCTTTGAGGTATCTTTCCCATTTGGCTTGGGCTCGTACGGCTATAACCAGAAACAAATTCGCATTCTATGCCTATTTCAGTAAGCATTGCCTGAAAGAGCCAGGAATAATCCTGACATACGCCTTTCTTTTTTTTCAACGTATGTTCAATTTTTTCCTGGATATATTCTTGTCGCTTTTGCTGTAGGTCAGCTTCAGAGGAGTGCCCAATTCGATAAGTAGGATTTTTCTGATTCGCCTGCTGCTGTTTCTCATCATAGCGTATATTAGTGGAAATCCAGCTATAAATGGCTCTGGCTTTTTCTTTTTCAGTTTGATAAGGCTTTGCCAGTTTTATAGCTGCTTCTTTATAATCTCTGGTATACTTTACAGAGCGAGCAAAAGCATCTATTTCTTTATAATCCTGACAAAAAATAAGTGTAGGTAGGAATAATAATAGCAGTAAATAAATCTTTTCCATTTCTTCTGGTATTTCAATTTATAAGAGCGCACACTTTACGGTCTGAAAGAGCTAAGAGTCGTGCGAAGGTTATTAACAAAAATAAGGTTTTTTTAAACTTTGGCAAGTAATCTAGTGCATGTCTCAAATTGCACAAATTTGGATGTTACCCGACCATGCCAATGGAAGCAGACAGGCAGGCTTGTGAAGGAAGTTTGTGGATTGAGTATGGTCCACTAATTGCACTAATGTACACACAGTAATCCAAGCACTTACTTATCTAGTGATTACTATATAATCTCGGATTAATGTCCTTAAGAATTCTACTTTACTGCCTCTTTGTTCAGAGATGCCTAGTAGGTTTTGAAGGTGAGCAACTAGTTGGTTGATGGCTTCGGTATGAGCAGTATTAGGATGAGCGCGATAACGAGCAATTGCACTTTTGATAAGTAACATATCCTGCTCACTAAGTTGTTTTACTTCCGGGAATCTCGGCTCGTAATTTTCCAGTGAACTGATATTGAGGATATCTTCCAGGCGAAAGCGCAGATTGTGGCGTACACGTATGACCGTGGTATTGGCAGTCATATCTCCAAGTCGCTGATTTTTGGGCGAAGAACTAATAAGCAATGATGCTAATATCCCTCCTGAAAACAGCGTATCTACCATATGAAATACCGTACGCAATAAATAATCACTTAAGCCTGGTTCTTGCCCATCAAGGCGCACCACCTTAATACCCATTGCTTTTTTACCCCAGGATTGTCCATCTGCCAATACTTCAGATAATAATTGATAGAATAAGAAAAAAATGATGGGAAGCAGTGAAAAGAGGACTCCATACATTCCACCGGAGCTTTCCAAGCTCCTAATGATAAGGCTAAGGAGTGTAAGGCTAAGTACGATATAAATGGCACCAACAATGATCAGATCTATAAAAAAAGCCAGAATGCGTTCACGCAAAGCAGCAAGCTCATATTCGATGACAACATTCTGAGTTGTTCTGATCTCAATTGTATCCATTTTATAACATGTTTAAATTTCGCTTTTGAGCGCATTTATGAGCAAATATCGTTCTGAACAAGGCATTTTTTGCAGTCGGATGTGGGCAATCCGGCGAAAAAAATAACGCAGTGTAGGGAGATATTAGCCGTAAAGGCACCAAAGTGTGATTTTTAAACATGTTCTTTTTATCTTGTTGGGTGAAAATACAAATAGAAAGAGTAATTTTATAAAACAGGAATAAAAACGTCAGCCTTTTGTTTAAGGTATGAAGTGATTTAAACTTATAGAATGTCCCCCTCAGTCCTGCGGACAGCTCCCCCAGGGGAGCACAGCATATATCTCCTCCAAACGAGTCTTACGATTGGAGGGATTGGTTGAAAGCTGGGAAGGAACATATAAAAGTTATACAACATTTTAGTCTTTAGTACCTTATTAGAATAAGTTTAAACCTCTCCATACTCTTATTGAAGAGTAGCCCGATATATCTAACTAGATGCGCGAAACAAACTTTATTAAGCAGAATGAAGAGAAGTGGCGGGAATTTGAATCAGTGATGGAAAATCCCCATAAGGACCCTGATAAACTGAATGACCTCTTTGTCCAGATTACGGACGATCTTTCCTATTCTCGTACCTTTTATCCTAATCGCTCGGTTAGGGTATACCTCAATGGGCTTGCACAGCGTATTTTTCTTAAGATTTACAAAAACCGGCGCTCCCATGGCCAGCGCTTAGTGACCTTCTGGACGGATGAATTGCCCAGACTTGTTATTGAATCGAGGCAGGCATTTCGTTTTTCTTTTTTTGTATTTGTATTAGCGGTACTCATTGGAGTCGTATCCAGTGCCATGGATGAAGAATTTGCCTCCATTATTCTGGGAGATGCCTATGTAGAAATGACCATGGAGAATATAGAATCTGGTGATCCCATGGCTGTTTATAAACAAAAAGGGGCATTCGGGATGTCGCTGGGCATTACGTTCAATAACTTATGGGTAGCCTTTCTGACTTTTGTCCTGGGAGCTTTCTTTACCATTGGTTCCATTGCCATTCTTATACGCAATGGTATCATGTTGGGCGCCTTTCAATATTTCTTCATTGAAAAAGAGCTCTTTTGGGAGTCATTCCTAACTATATGGATTCATGGTACAATAGAAATTTCTGCTATCATAATTGCCGGAGCAGCAGGGATTACAATGGGTAAAGGCTTGGTTTTTCCAGGAACCTATTCTCGTATCCAGTCCTTTCAGCGATCAGCACGCCGGGGTATCAAACTAATGGTTGGTATTACTCCCCTTATTATCATGGCAGGATTTATAGAAGGTTATTTAACTCGTCATACGGACACTCCTGATATTATCCGAGCTTTATTTATTGCTGCTTGCTTGGTTTTTGTCCTTTTTTATTTTGTATGGTATCCAAGATATAGGGCGAGAGTAGGATTCAGGCAGGCTGCCCGGGATGATAAAATTGCTCCTAATCGTTCTCAGCAAATACGTTATAACAGGATCAAAAACTCCGGGGAAATTTTCGCTGAAATTTTCGTCTTATATCGCCGCTATTTTGGTAAAATTGCTATTACTGCTTTAGGCACCAGCATTCTTTATTGTGCAGGAGCATTTTTGTTGGGTGAAGCAACACTCGAAAATCGATTTGCCTTTCCCTCAGCCACATGGGAAGTAATCAGTGCCAAACCTCAGTTTTTTATAAACGAGAAAGTCCCTTTTATTTCATTGATTAATGCGGTCTGTTTTACCCTATTGTCATTAGTAGCATTCCGTTTTGTATGGCTGGAGGATGATAAGACTCAAAAATTAAACCGTCGGCAATGGTTAATGGGTTTGGTCAATGTATTGATCCCTATGGCGTTGTTGCAATTGGTTATCCGAACCAATGATTGGTATACTATATTTCTGATTATGGCTGTTTTGCCTATCATTTCTGTATGGGCTTATGCCGGTTTTAGAGAACAGAAATTATTGCCACAGGCGCTTGGCAGAGCAATCCCTCTAATCCAGTCAGGGATAGGCCTTTCACTTGGTTTATTTACCATCATGCTTATCTTGGCTTTTATATTCACTATGCTGGCAGATACTGCCCTTGCTGCTTTATTTGTTGACCTGATTACCTGGGTCGTGCATTTCGAGGCAGCAGAGATGGCTACTTTTAGCACTATAGTATTAACCTTTACATCAACCTATTTGCTCCATCTTACATTAACTATGTTATTCCTTGGTGGAGGTTTATTATATTATTCTCTTAAGGAGGCCCATGATGCAACGGCATTAAAAGAGAGTATTCAAAATATTGGCAGGAGTCGTAAAATTCAAGGATTAGACAGAGAGTAATGGGCATGCAGTTATTAAAACATATTACTTTACTTGCAATTTTGCTGTCTTATAGCACAGCGACTACTGCTCAGTTGCCCTCTGATGATTACCAAAATGAAAGCATTCAAGCACGCCCTATTACGCCTTCTAAATGGGAACAAGTGACTGATGGGCTTGATTATACGGAAGCAGCAAAAGAAAAAAAGGAAAAGAAAAAAGAAGAAAATAACCGCCGCTACGGAGACCTTCGAAGTCAACAGCGCAGTATTAGTATAGGCCAAAAGCTTATTAGTAATATTTTAATTTTCATCCTGATTATAGCTGCATTAGTAGGGATCGCCCTGATCATCAAAAATATGCTGGGAATAGAAATCATTCCACGTAATAAAAAGATTAAAAATGCATCTATAGGGCCATTGAGCCTGGAAGCCATCGAAGAGAATATTCACGAGTCTGATTTGGAACGGTTCATTCGACAGGCCTTAGAAGAAAAAAACTATGCATTAGCTATCCGCCTTTATTATCTGGCCATCCTTAAGGAATTATCTTTAGCGAAAGCGATACGCTGGAAAAGAGACAAAACCAATAGACAATACATGCTGGAATTGCAGCAGTCTCCACTAGCACCCGCTTTTACTGAAGCTACTCGAATTTTTGAATGGGCATGGTATGGTAATCATGAGTTGAGTGAAGCTGACTATCATCGGCTTGCGCCAAAATTTGAAGCAATTGTAGAGGAGGTAAAGAAGCATTCATGAGCAGACATAGACGTACATATGCATTAGGAGGGATCTTGTTGGTAGTATTACTGCTGCTAGCGGTACTCTTTAGTACCCGCAATGAACGCTTTGACTGGAGAGAAACCTATGATGAAGAGAGTACAGAACCCTATGGAACTAAGGTTATCTACGATTTTTTACAATCTTATTTCCCTGGTAAAGAATTTATTACCTTAAAGGATAGTATCAAACATGTCCTTCCTGTAGAAGGAGAAACTGGTAACTATATATTCGTCGGTGAAGCACTGTACATGGATTCTATCGACCTCCGCTATCTGCGTGATTTTGTAAGTGCAGGGAATGTTGCCTTTATTTCCAGCAAAACCATTCCTTTCGACCTCATGTTTTATCTCTATTTTGATGAATGTGATGAAGCCTATTGGGATGACTATGACATCATACAAGATACATTAGTACATCTCAATTTGGAACACTCTAACCTTCGTGCAGATTCTGCCTATGAGTACCAGTTTTTCTCGCATAATATCACACAGTATTATAATTGGAGTTATGTAGCCGATTATTATTTCTGCGAATTGGAAGAGGGCCTTGTTCCTATTGGCTATATGAATGACAGCCTTGTCAATTTTGTACGCCGGAAAATGGGCGATGGCTACTTCTATCTACATACTACTCCATTGGCTTTTACCAATTTGCAATTGCTGGATGATGAAGGACAGGAATATGCCAGTGCTTTATTATCTCACTTGCAGGAAGGTGCCATCTATTGGGATTCCTATAGTCGAGTACCAGAATGGTTGGGAAGAAGAAGAAATCAGAATCAATATTATAGCCCTGATCGTTCTCTATCTACTGACAGCCCATTACAATATATACTGAGCCAGCCTCCATTAGCATGGGCATGGTATCTATTATTGGCGATGGGTTTACTATACCTTATTTTCCGCGCCAAGCGAAAGCAGCGAATTATCCCTGTAGTGGAAGCCAATAGCAATACTTCCCTGGAGTTTATTGCAACAATTGGACGGCTTTCATTTCTCCAAAATAACCATAAACAACTGGCGATGCAGCAAATGAAGTTGTTTTTGGCTTATGTCAGAGAGCATTACTACCTAAATACCAGAGAATTGGATGCCACTTTCGTGGAAAAACTGGTTTACAAATCAGAAACAGACAAAGCACTGATCGATAAGATCTTGCTGCTATATAAAAATATTAAATCGTCCTCTTTTGTATCTGAGAATACGCTGATTGAATTCCATCAGCGATTGGACGCTTTTTATAGAAACTGCAAATAAAGATTTTTACTATGCAGATAGACGAAATCAACGAAAACGAAGAGACTACGCCTACTGAAAATCAGGGTGAGGAAGAGCATATGCCCTACCTGCCTCCCAAGCAAGAACTAACTCCTGAGCCACCTCAGGAACAAGCACAGTGGGAGCAAGCTCGTCTGAACCTGACCAAGGTACAAGTGGCTGTGGATCGTATAAAAGAGGAACTACAGAAGGTCATTATTGGACAGGAAGAGTTGCTGGATTTTCTACTAGCCAGCCTTTTTGCAGGTGGCCATGTACTACTGGAAGGGGTCCCTGGTATTGCCAAAACTCTTACTGCCAAGCTGATGGCACAAACACTGGATGTCAACTTTTCTCGTATACAGTTTACTCCAGACCTTATGCCTAGTGATGTGATTGGAACGACCGTTTTTAATATGAAATCTTCGGACTTTTCGTTTAAAGCGGGTCCTATTTTTTCTAATGTAGTTTTGATCGATGAGATCAATCGCTCTCCAGCAAAAACACAGGCAGCTCTGTTTGAGGTAATGGAAGAATACCAGGTTACCGTTGATGGAGAAACTCATCCAATGTCTTTCCCTTTCTTTGTTATTGCTACTCAAAATCCTATTGAGCAAGAAGGTACTTACAAACTCCCTGAAGCTCAACTCGACCGTTTTCTTATCAAATACAATCTAAAATATCCTGGACTGGAAGATGAGAAAGCCATCCTAAGACGCTTCCGCTCCGATTTTCAGATGACACAACGAGAGCAGGTAAAAGCTGTATTTGGCACTACTGAAATAAAAGAATGCCAAGAGTTAATCCAGCAAGTGCATATCAAGGATGAATTACTGGATTATATAGCGCACATCATACATGATACTCGTAATAATGGAGATCTCTTCTTAGGCGCATCTCCACGAGCTTCCCTTGCAATGCTGCGGATGGCCAAAGCAATAGCTGCTATGAATGGTAGAGACTTTGTCACACCCGATGACATACAATACGTTGCTTATCCTGTATTAAATCACCGAGTGATTCTTACTCCTGAACGAGAAATGGAAGGTTATGACACGTATGATGTAGTACAAGCCATCATACAGAAAATTGAGGTGCCGAGATAGTATATGTGGTGATGTCGTGAGAGATGAATGAGTGAGGGAATAGTGATTAGTGATTGGGAGAGCATCAGGCATACTAAGTAATGTGATTAGAGAGATATGTATGATATAGGAAGGATTTAATCTAAAATATCTTCAGTACACTTGCGAGTTGAGGCTTGCGTTTGATCCTGAACTTGCGCTTGATGTGGTGATAGAAGTATATAATTGGAGAAAAATGGGAATATCCATCACATAATGATTGAGCGTTTTTAAATATATCCTTAAATACACCCGACCATGAAATTAAAAGTAGCTAGTCTTTTATTTTGTTGCATCTGCATTTTTGGTAATATCGGTGCACAAGATTATCAGGGGCCGAAGCGTCATATTGATAAAATTCTAAAAAATGCTGCTAGTTTTTCTCAGTATTACATAAATGCTGATCATGAAGCTCTAGCCAATGCTTATTGTAAAGATGCTAAGATTTTGCCTCCAGGCAAAGATATAATCGCAGGGCGGGCTACCATTGAAAAATGGTGGATAGTACCTGAGGGAGTTAAGATACTTCATCACAAGATCACTCCAACAGAGATAAAAGTCATTGGCAAACATGCCTATGATATGGGGTATTATGAAGGTAAGACTCGAAAAAAAGACGGAGAAGAAGTGAGCTGGAAAGGCAAATACATTATTGTCTGGAAGAAAGAAGATAAAGATTGGAAAATATATATGGATATGTGGAGTGGGGTTTAAAAGATAAAATCCTTCTGTAAATTACCATTGATAAATAAAAAGGACCTTAACGATTACACAAAACAAATGAGTTTATTTTGTGTAATCGTTAAGGTCCTATATAGAAGTTGTTTGCAATTTTTGTATTTGCGCTCAAAAGAAATCTCGCCAACTTTCCATTAAGCCAGCTGCACGAGCAAAAGCTCTGATAATAAGCAGGATGGCAAAGACAATGGCAATCCAGAGTAATGCATTCCATTGGTTACCTCCAATTTCCTGTTCTTTAAGCGCCTTCAGGTAAGCAATCTCTTCTTCATCAATTTCTCGATAATCTTCTTCTGGTATATTAGCTTGTGACTCCTGCCAAAGCGACATAACGCCTTGTGCCTTTTCCAGATCAGATGCACGTATATGCAAACTGATACCTCCTCCTCCTCCTAATGGCAAGGCAGTCATAATATTTGCATTGGAAATAAAGCTGGGAATATCGGCCTCTTTTAATCGGGCAGCACATAAGCGAGCTTCAGACTCCGAAAAGAAGTGCTGTAAAGCTACAATTCGAGTATTCTCATCAAATATTCCTTCCTGTTTATCAGGGCTGTCCATTAGGCTGCTTCTTCTCCTTCAGCCTTTGCCGCCTGAGCATTTATTTTATCAACTTCTTTATCGATATAATAAAGACTCTGAGGCCCGCCACCTATTAATTTGATCTTATCCAGGATGCTACGCATTAGAGCTTCTTCTTCTCGTTGCTCTTCTACATACCATTGGAGGAAATTCCAGGTGGTAAGGTCATTATTGTCATAGCTTTTCTTAACCAGGCCATGGATTGAGTTTGTTACTTTCTGCTCATGCTCATAAACTTGCTCAAACATGCTTTGTACAGACTCAAACTCATGTGGAGGTTGTGCAATGGCAGGTGTCAATGCAAAGCCATCCACTTCACTTAAGTAGTGGAATATTTTCAGCATGTGTTCTTTTTCTTCTTCTGATTGGCGGTGCATAAATCGAGCACAACCTTCCAATCCTTCTTTATCGCACCAGGATGCCATAGACAGGTATAAAAAAGAAGCATAACCTTCCAACTCAATTTGTTCATTGAGCGCCATCTCCATCTCTTTCGATATCATAATTCTATCTTTTCAGCAATATTAATGATTTTCAACAAAAACTGCTATCCTACTGAAGGAGTTGATACAAATGCGATGACAAATGCCAGCACTGAAATAATAATGCCATACATAAATATGCCATAGCAAATTCGTAGCAGTTTATATTTTTTAGCCAGTACAACTCCCAGGAAATATAGATCACGAGTCATCGAACTATAAAGAAAATCCGTGTCTTTAATCATTTCTGTCATTCCCCAGTGAAAGTCGTCCAGGTCCATTTTATAGAAGTTGCCAAAAAACAAAAGATTTGTTCTTCGTTCTTCAATGGCATCTCTTGTCACTTTGCCTTCCGTTACTTTAGGGCGAGTAGCCATAATAGCAAAAACCAGTGCAGCCAAACAAACGGTTAGGAGGATCACTGTTGGGGTAATCAGCCAGGTTTCATCTCTCGTTTGCGGCACCAGGTTAGTTACTACAAATGAAATGACCACCGCATTGATTGTCAACATGAAGTTGGCCTTATTATCTGCAATAGAGCTCAGGTTGACGTGTGTACGATAAGTAGTACGATACATCGTTTCTACTCCTCGCCCAAGGTTTAACTCTTTTAGATCACTAGCTCCATCAAAGGCCTTTTTCTTTTTCTTCTTTTTACTTCCTTCTCTCACCTCTTCTATCGCCCCCATAGCATCAGGCATCAACCTCAGTTTCTGCTTATTGAGCTGCTTAATATGCTTGCGCTTACGCTTATTATACAGGCTACGGGCTACATCTGTATGATAACGATGCCGCATCATAAAATCCAGCTCAAAATCTACCCATTCCTGCTCTGACATGATTACATTTCGAGCCAAAAGCATTTCCTGACGTAAGCGGCCACAGCGATCCCAATACTGTTCATTGCCCAAATGGCTCAAATCTGCATCACAAAGAATTTCTTCGAGCAGGCGCTCAGGGCGCTGAGGGAGGCGGGTAGCCATAATACACCCTTTTAACTGCAGGATGTTTTCTTCAGGATAGCCCCTCTCACTCAAAAATGCTTCCGCCAATTCGCAACTCATTTGTTCATGATTTTCCGGATCTTTATAGTATCCGGTATCATGAAACCAAGCTGCTAGTTGAAGAATTTCCAGCTCTTTGTCTGTAAGTTTATATTGATTCCCAATCAGTACAGCAGCTTCAACCACATTCTGAGTATGGGGGAAATCATGGAAGACATATTCTGGTGAAAAGTGCTTATCAAAAATACCTTTTACGTGCTTTTCAGCAGCTACAAGCAATTGATTGTGAGATTGAGTCATACTAATACCCTATTCTTGATTCTCTACCTGATTCTTATGGCGTTTTCCTGTATTGATCAATGCTTCTTCCAAAGCATCACTCGGGCGATCCCAACGACGATATACTTCTTCACTAATCTTACGGGAAAGTTGATTACTTTCATCCTTTACTACTTCCAGTACACTACCACCATAACGATGATAATAATATCTCATTGACTTTGCCCAAAACTTGCGGCGTTCTCCTTTAGTCATTTCCGACTCGTATGTTTGGTAACACTCTTCTATCGAAGCTCGAAATTGCTCATCATATCCTGCCCATTTACCATCATTGGCTGCCATCTTACTGATGGAAACCTGATCTATCAGGTCGTAATAACTTTTCAGAAAGGTAGCTTTGTCCTCCCCACAGGGAGATTCCTGATTGCAAGCTACCAATAATACACCTATCGCAAGAATGCCTAATTTAACGTAAACTTTCATACAATTCTTATCTTAATACTGATCAAAAAATAACTTCAGTATCTAAGTATTACGAATACCTCATTTTAAAAGTTTTAGCCCCTCGCTATAACTCAAAAACAATGAAGTTGTTCTATGATCAATTCTTAGTTGCCAAAGATACCCTATTTTTCGCCCCCAATAATACGCGTTTTTATGGGCTCCTCTTGGGTTTTTTAACGCTTTTCTCTAAATTTAGACCGCAATGTTAAGCTTTATTACGCAATCGCCTCTTATACAAGATTTAGAAAACGCTCTATATAGTATTGTTGTACTACCAATATTCATTCATTATGCTCAAAAACGCTCGCTCTATACGCTTGGTCTGTGCCTATATTTTTTTAATGCTATTTCCTTTGTTCTCCATCGCAC
Organism: Chitinophagales bacterium; assembly: GCA_022360175.1. GTDB lineage: Bacteria > Bacteroidota > Bacteroidia > Chitinophagales > Saprospiraceae > JAKSDI01. The sequence goes on along the minus strand of JAKSDI010000141.1, from coordinate 22,043 downwards.
AAATAGAAGCCGAATGGGGTAAAATACCTCCTGATGACCTTAAAATGGAAGTATATCCACTCGACAGCAATGCACATGCGGCCATTTTGCACGAGTCGGGTTGGTTGAGGGTTAAATCCAATTTATCTAATTCCTTTTACACCTATCATCTATACAAAAGGATCAAAATTTTTGATGAAGCAGGGTTCAATGAAGGAGATGTGTTAATACCATATTATCACAAAAACGGCAGAGATCAGATTAATAACTTAAAGGCACGAATTACTCTACCCAATGGACAATTCTACAATTTGGCACCATCTGATTTTAATCGAAAAAATATATATGGATGGATAAATGCTATAAGCTTTTCATTTCCAAATGTAGAAAAGGGAGCTATCCTGGAATATAGCTATGTTTTACAATCTGAAAATATATGGAGCCCCCAAACCTGGTATTTCCAACATCCTATTCCAACTAAAAAAAGCATCTTCAAATTTGAAAATAAATCTTATTTCACCTATGTCAACCTCTTCCAACCCGGAACCGGACTCCATAAGTGGACCAATCTAGATGGTAGCGTTGAATTTACTCATGGAGACACAAAAATGTACGCAGACAAGGACTATTTCGTAATTGAGAATGTACCTGCGCTACCCGAAGAATCCTATATTACAACCATGGACGACTATCGTGCCCGAATTCGCTTTCAAGCTGATGAAGTCAAACTACCAGATGGCAAAACACACAATCTCCTGACATCTTGGGATGAAGCAGCAAAAAAACTCATTGAGGCAGATGTGTTTGGAAGTTTTTATCGTAAAAAGAAACGGCTCAAAGCCGCTTATTCAGAATTAAAGCCTCTACTGAAAACCACCCAAAGCGAAACAGATAAAGCACAAATTATTTACTACTACCTTAGTCAAAAAATTGAATGGAATAGGCATTACAGCCCTTTTCCCGAAAAAAATCCCAAAGAAGCTTTTGATGAAAGAGTAGGCACTGATGGAGAAATTGGAATGATTCTTTTATCCTTACTCAACGAAGTGGATATTGAGGCTTATCCCGTCCTGACCTCAACCAGAGATCATGGAAGAATGCAAACTAAATACCCTATCATCAGTCAGTTTAATCATTTGCTCGTTTTAGCAATTTTAGATGGCAAACTACATCTATTGGATACTCCGCAGCCTAATCTGCCATTTGGTCAATTGATGACATCATCTCTCAATTATACTGGCTGGTTAATTAAAGAGGATGTAGATGAATGGATCATCATTCCTCCTTCAAAAAGTGAAGAGACCACCTATATAGAAGTATCTCTAAATGATCAGGGGAATGCAGAAGGACAACTTAAACATCGTTCTACTAACTATGCTGCCCATCACGAACGAATACTTGCTACAACATATCCCGAAGGCAATCATTGGCAGGAAAAGATGGAAGCAAATTGTATTATTACCAATCTGGAATATACGAATTTGAATAATCTGTCGAAACCTTTACAAGCATCTTTAAACTTTGAAATCCCGAAAGCTGCCACAATAATTAATGACTATATCTACTTTTCTCCTTACATTATCAAGCCCTATACTGAAAATCCATTTAAACTCGAACAGCGATATTATCCAGTCGATTTTCCTCATCCTTTTTCTGAAAAGACCATTGTCAAAGTAACTATTCCTGAGGGCTATATACTCGATGCTTTTCCTGAGCATTTCCAGATACAATTGCCCGACAATAAAGCATCTTTCAGCTTTGAGGCCTTCCAAAGCGAAAACGTCCTCAATATTAATCAAACGCTGAATATCAATACGACAATATTTGAACCCGTCTTATATAAAGAATTAAAAGAGCTCTTTAGCAAACTTATTGAAAAGGAAGGGGAGCAACTAGTATTCAAGAAAACACAATAGTGTCCATTTTATCAATGCTCTTATTTCAAAACAAACAAAACCACGTTCTCATGTATACTTATAATTCTCTCTTAAACAGAACCTTGATGTTCTTATTTCTATTGACAGCCTTTTCTTCCCCTGTACAAGCACAACGCCCTCCCATCAAATGGGGAAAAGTAGCCACCTCCGATTTGACCATGACCGTTTATGAACAGGATACGAGTGCCGCTGCCTTAGTTCTTACAGACTATGGTGTTTTAAAATTTGACTTTACCAGAGGTCCTGCCAAACATGTAATGACAAGGCATACTCGTATAAAAATATTTGATCGAAAAGGATACGACCATAGTGACATCAGCATTATTTATCACAATTCAGATGAAATAAAAAATATAAAAGCACAAATACATACTCCTGATGGAAACAGTTTTGACGTAAAAAAAGGAGACATCTTTGAAAAGCCTTTAAATGATAATTGGAATCAGGTCAGTTTCACCTTTCCTCAACTGACAGAAGGAGCAATCATTGAATATAAATACACAGTAGATTCTCGGGGAATATTCACTCTGCCTACCTGGCAATTTCAAACTGACATCCCAATTCTCCACAGTGAACTCCGCTTATCAATACCAGAGTGGTATGATTATATTATTATAAATCAGGGAAGAAAGCTGAATAAATCATCTATAGTAGAACGCACAGATAATTTACTAGTACCAACATATAACGCTCCTGGTTCTACGGGCATCATCGACGTATCTAATCAAATGGTAAGTACGCAGGTTTTTGAACATCAATACATCATGAAAGATATGCCTGCATTTAAAGCGGAGGCTTTTATGACTACAGAAGATGATTATCTGGCCGGTATGAAATTTCAATTACGCAGTATTAAGTTTCCCAAACAGGCTGCTCAGCCTATTCTTTCCGATTGGTATATAGTAGCCAAAGATTTATCAACATCAGAATATTTCGGATTACAATATACCCAACGTCGCCGTTACAAAAAGATACTAGAATCCCTTGCTCCTGTCATGGAACAGGGCGATAGTAATGAAGAAAAATTTCTATTAGCGTTTCAACAACTCAATAATGAGATGCAATGGAATGGCTATTACAGTGTAGGTAGCCATCAAAATCTCAATGAGCATTATGAGAAGAAATCTGCCAATAGTGGTACACTCAACTTGATGTTACTTGCTTTATGTAATGAATTAGGTTTAGAGGCTTATCCTTTATTATTGAGTACTCGTGACAATGGTAAAATGGTTGAAATATACCCTATTCTTGAACAATTTAATCATACAATAGCAGCAGTAAATATAAATGGCAATCTGTTACTTTTTGATTTGGGCAACCCGAATCGCCCTTTAGGACTCCCCAGAAAAGTATCTCTAAATGGTAAAGCCTGGCTTCCTTCGCCTAACAACCCACAATGGGTAGATATTAATACCCCTCCATCGAAATCAACAGAAATGTTTAATTATACATTTACTGCCGATGGAGAAATTAACTTCACCCTAAAGGGTAAATATGAAGGTTATTCTGCTGTTAGTCTTTTCGAAAAATTTCAGAATAATGCAAGTGGTAGCTCTATCATAAAGGAGTGGTATAAATCTTTTCCCGGCCTTGATGTAAAAGATGTAAAATTGACAGGTACATCTAGCGATTCAGAGCCACTAATATTAGAATTTTCGGGTGATCTTACTGATGCTGCTCAAACAATAGGCGATTTCATTTATGTCAACCCATGTATGAATCCATTTTTCCCAGAAAATCCACTTAAGCTGGAGGAAAGAAGTTATCCTGTTAACATTCCTTATCCAATCCATCAACAAAGCTTAGTTTTCATTACCAAGCCCGAAGGGTATCAGTTAGAGGAAACTCCTGAATCAATACGTATCAATCTGCCGAATGGAGGTGGTAAGTTTGAATATCTTATCAATGATGTAGGAACACAGCTTAGCGTAATCATGAAAATGGAAATAAATCAGCTAATCTACCCTCCTGAAGAATACAAAACGATCAAGAATTTCTTCAGCTTAATCATCGAAAAACAAAACGAGCAACTAGTATTCTCCAAAAAACAATAGTATGAAAACTTTAATTATATGCTTCCTCTTTTGTTGCCCCATCATCTTGAATGCACAGTTGTATAATACAGCACTTATTCCAGATAGTTTGCTTGAAAATGCTCATGAAGTCATATGGGAAGACTATATGCATTTTGAAGTATTATCAGAGCGTGAAGGTAACACCTCCGTTCGGCAAGTGATAACGCTACTAGATAAAGAAAGTAGCGCAAATAGATTGAGCGTATATTATGATAAGGATACCAGGATCAAACAATTAAGTGCTACTATATATGATGCATTTGGAAAAGTAGTGCACAAGTTTAAGAAGAATGATTTCAATGATATTGGTTTGGTAGATGGTACTTCAATATATGATGACAGCCGGGCGAAAGCTCTCACTATAAATTCGAATAAATATGGATATCCCTATACGATTCTATTCGAATACGAAACAATTGAGAAAGGTGTAGGATTTGCTGTATTTCCAAGGCGTTTTTTTCAATCCTACTATCAAAGTGTGATTAAATCAGATCTAATCATCGAAGTGCCCCGACACATCCCAATCCAATATAAGTTGCTCAATTTGGATATAGAACCAGAAGAACAGTTAGTAGACGGAAAAAACAGATACCACTGGGCAGTTCGCCATCTAAAAGCAATTCCCAGAGAGCCATATGGCCCCAGTGAATTCGAAATCCTCCCCTTTTTGATGACTTCCTCGGGCAAGTTTCAAATAGAAGACTATTCCGGTAGTATGTCTGATTGGGAAAGCTACTCTTCATTCATGTCTAAATTATATGAAGGGAGGCAAGAATTGCCAGATGATATCAAACAGCAAATACAATCTCTTACCGCAGATATCCAAAATCCAAAAGAGAAGATAGAAGTTTTATATAAGTACCTTCAGAACAATACTCGCTATGTTAGTATACAGTTGGGTATTGGTGGCTGGCAGCCTTTCTCTGCTGAATATGTTGCAAAAAATAAATATGGTGACTGTAAAGCCTTATCCAATTATATGCACAGCATGCTCAGTGAAGTGGGAATTGAGTCTTACCCTGCATTAATTTATGGTGGAGATTTACCTTATAATGTCAGTGAAGATTTCACCCATCCCCTTTTTAATCATGTCATCCTGTATGTTCCTTCCGAGGATATGTGGCTGGAATGCACCAGTTCTTACAATCCTCCGGGTTATATCGGAGAGTGGACTTCAAATCGAAATACGTTACTGGTAAAACCAGAAGGAGGAACCTTAAAAGCAACTCCTTCACTGCCCATAGAAGGCAATACTTGGATAAGTAATACAAGCATTAAAATCCAGGATTCCGGGGCTGCCGATATTCAGGGTGAGACTCATGCTGCAGGTGCTCAACACGAAAAATTACGTTGGCGTGTTTTCGAATTTTCAGAACAAGAAAAGAGAGATTGGTGGCTGGAACTCACAGAGCTTCCTGAGTTAAAGCTAGATCAACTTGAAATAAAAGCATCCGAAACTCAACCTACAGCGAGCGTTTCCTATACTGGCGAAGTCCCTCATTATGCATCCAAAGCAGGCAAACGCCTGTTTTTACCACTCAATCAGATCAATAAATGGGACTTTGTATTTCCAAAAAAAGAAAAGCGAACACAGCCAATTTCTATTGAAAAGGGTTTTATTCATATGGATAGTATTCACCTGGAATTACCTCCTTCTTATCAGATTGAAAACCTGAATGACCAACCTATTCACATCAACTCTGCTTTTGGAGAATATCGTTTAGAAATTGCTAAGGAAGATAAAAAAATTACGTGTTTACGAAGTTTTCGATTAAACAAAGGCAATCATGCAGCCAGTGAATATGAGGCATTGAGAGATTTTTTAATCGCTGTTTCCAAAGCAGATAAGAGTATGGCTGTACTTGTAGAACGCAAGACCTAATTATAAATCAAGAGTAAAAATAATATCGCTATCTTTGGTGCTCAAAAAAAAAAGACCGGGATGGCTAGCCCAGGAACAATATACCGCTCAATCGCAGATGCTAAAGAGCAAGGTAAAAAGTGCTTTGCTTTGCTTATAGACCCTGATGAAGTTAGGCTTCAGAACATTAGTTCATTGATGAAATTGAGTGAAGAAGCTGGGGTTGACCTTATTTTTGTAGGAGGGAGCCTTTTAATGCATGATCAATTGTCAAATTGTATTCTGGAATTAAAAGCGAATACTCATCTACCAGTAGTATTATTTCCTGGCAGTCCTTTACAAATTAATAACTCTGCGGATGCTATTTTATTCCTTTCATTGATTTCTGGCAGAAATCCGGAATTATTAATTGGTCAGCAGGTGATCAGTGCACCTTATCTTCATCAAAGCCAATTGGAGGTTATCAGTACTGGTTATATGTTGATAGATGGTGGGGCTCCTACCACTGCTACCTATATGAGCAATACGAATCCTATTCCATCCGACAAACCAGATATTGCACTGGCGACAGCCCTGGCTGGAGAAATGCTAGGATTTAAGACTATATATATGGATGCTGGAAGCGGTGCTCGCAATCCTGTTAGTGAAAGTATGATTCGGCGAGTGAGTGAAGACATCAAGGTGCCTATCATCGTAGGAGGTGGTATTCGTACATCAGAACGAGCCTTTCTTACTGCCAGTGCTGGTGCCGATGTAGTAGTAGTAGGAAATGCAATCGAAAAAGATCGACGCCTATTGAGAGAGCTGGTTGAAGCCGTTCACTCTGGTGCACAGTCTCGATAATTCCTCACCAACGGAACCTTCTCTCCTATTAATAAGTTACCTTCTGAAAAAGAGATCAATTTGAAAAAAGGAGTCATTACAAAATCTACCGGAAGCTGGTATCAAGTAAAATCAGAAGAAGGAGAAATCATAAAATGCAGAATTACCGGCAAATTCAGGCTGGATGGTATGCGTTTAACAAACCCTGTGGCAGTAGGAGATGAAGTAGCAATAGAAATAGAAGGTAGCGAACAAGAACCTATCGGTACCATCAAAGAAATATTGCCTCGCAAAAATTATGTAGTCCGACAATCACCAAGAAAAAAACATAACCTTCATCTATTAGCTAGTAATGTAGACCAGGCTATTTTGATAGTAACGGTTGTACACCCCATGCTTAAACAGGGCTTTATTGATCGCTTCCTGCTAATGACGGAGCCTTATGAAATCCCAACTGTCATTGTCTTCAACAAGGCTGATTTATATCAGGACGAAGACCTCGATGCTTTTATATTATTAAAGGACATTTATAATAATATAGGCTATGAAGTACTACTTACTTCAGCTACCAAAGGTTTTGGTATAGATGAACTAAAAGCACTGCTCAAAGATAAGTGCACGCTCATTAGTGGCCAATCGGGTGTTGGCAAATCAACTTTGATCAATAGTATAGACAAAGAGCTAGAAATAAGGACGGGAGAGTTAAGTGATTACTCTGGTAAGGGACAACATACTACCACTTTTGCTGAAATGCACTTCCTGCAAGACGGTAGTGCGATTATTGATACTCCTGGTATCAAAACCCTGTCTTTCAATCATTTTGAGCCAATGGATGTGGCACATAATTTCAGAGAATTCTTCCAATATTCTGAAAACTGCAAATTTGGAGGTAATTGCCTACACCGTAATGAGCCAGGATGTGCTGTAAAGGCAGCTATAGAAGAAGAAACGCTTAGCGAGCTACGCTATATCAACTACCTAACACTTTTAGAAGAAATTGAAGGGCAAAATTACTGGGAGCGACATAAAGAATATTAATTTTGCGAGTATTAAGAGGCTGTAGAGATTAGCTTCGCCTCTAACAATCATTACCTTGTAAACACATCATGGGATATAAAAGTCGCAAAAAATACACCAGCCGACGAGAGAAGTTCGAGGGCACCGTTCGCAAAACCCGCGTTTTCATTATTTTCCTTATACTAGGCATCGCAGTATACCTGTTTATGCACCGCCGAGAATATTGGGCGTGGATAGAAACTTATTTTTATTGATCTGCTTCAGCAAAAACAGGTATTCCTGAAAGAAATACCTGTTGCTAAAATACTTGGTTAAAAGAAGCAATTACAATTACTCAGGTTCCAATCCTAGTATGATATTAAAAGTTCCGTATTTACTCCAATGCGAACCAGACAGCTCTGGTTTTTGAAATCCTAATCCGTAATCAAATCCTAAAGTACCAAACATAGGCAGTTGCAATCTCAGGCCTGCTCCCACTGCTGGTTTCATATCAAAAGGATTAATTTCGCTTCCACTATTCCATAGGTTTCCTGCTTCTGCAAATCCTAGCACATATGCTCTTAAGGATTGGGAGCTTACCAACTCATACCGCAATTCAACAGTTGCTTTTGCAAAAGCAGAACCGCCTCCGCGTGCATTTGCATCAAAATCGCTCAAATTATATCCTCTCATTGCAAAAACATCATTACCGACAAAACCAGCTTGCTCAGAATTCATTCCGTTTCCTCCCAGCTCAAAACGTTCAAATGGAGGAGTACCATCCGCCGCATTATAAGCAGATAACCATCCCATTTTCCAGCCACCTTTTAGTACTAGTTTTTTGGCAATTGGTACATAACCTTCTAATTCGAAACGCCATTTATGATATTCCAGCCAGCGGTAAGAATTTGATTCATCCTGAACGCCTAAAGTAGTAAAAGGAGGAGTAAATTGAGCCGAAAGCATTGCTTTAATACCTCTTCTGGGGAAAAATGGATCGCCCAGAGTCGCATAAACTAATTTCGGCTGTATATATATGTTATTGAATCGACCACTGCTAAGTGTGCTACCATCATCTAGCAAAATATCTCTATAGTTATTTAAATAGATATGCTCTGCATTCAACTTAGTAGAAAAAGCAACAGGGCGCCCAAGAATGCGGAAACGTGTTCCCAATTGTATACTACCACCTCCTACACTTAGGCTGGTAAAATCTTCACTACCCACAGTAGCGCCATTGGTATAACGCTGATAGAAGCCTGCTACAGTAAACAAATTGGGGCGTTTGCCACCTAGCCAAGGTTCGGAGAATGTGAAATTAGCTGCCTGATACTCACGCCCTGTTGATTGCAGGCGCATAGATAGAGTCTGTCCATCTCCTGAAGGTAGTGGACTCCAATTTTTACCACTCAAGAGATTTTTAACTGAAAAGTTATTCAAATTAAGCCCGATTGTACCAACTATTTGTTCGGTAGCAGGATTCCACCCGGCAGAAAGCTCTAGTTTTTCGTTTCGCGTCTCTTCCACTTCATAGGTAATATCTACTGTTCCTTTTTCCGGATTCACTTCTGTAGAAACGCCCAATGATTCCGGATTGAAATACCCCATAGCCATCAACCTCCTTTGCGAACGAATAATAGCAGAGCGGTTGAAAACCTGCCCCGGTTGAGTTTCCAGTTCTCGGCGAATCACATGCTCATTTGTTCGGGTATTGCCCTTTATTTTCACCTCTCCAATACTAGCTAATGGGCCTTCTGAAATACGAATTTCCAAATCAATAACTTCACCCTCTATTCCTTTTTCAATTGGTTCTATCTGGAAGAAGAGGTACCCTCTATCCATATACATAGAGCTAATATCCGTCCCGCTTTCGCTAAATAAAAGGCGCTCTTCCAATAAAGGCCGGTTGTAGGCATCTCCTTTTTCCATGCCCAACATCTTCTGTAGCAATTCTGTAGAATATATGCTATTACCTATCCAATTGATCGTACCTATTGTGTAAGGTGCTCCTTCATGAATATTGACAAGCAAGTGCAAGCGATCTTTCTCATCTTTCCAAATACTATCACCCAGAATAGCTGCATCTTTAAACCCTTCAGTTTGATAATAATGGAGTAGCATCTCTTTATCTTGTTCCAATGCAGAGGCAACAAATTTAGATTTTTTAATTAGCCCTGCTTTAAGCTCCATTTGTTTGCGTAAACGCTTATTATTAACACGCTTATTACCAACAAACTGTATCTCATGAATTCGTTGTCTTGCTCCTCTATCAATCTTGATTTCCAAATCAAGTTTGTGATTCTTTGAATGGTAGTTTTCGGAGAATTCTACATTTGCATAAGCATAACCATCTTCCTGAAAATAGCCGTAAATGATTTGACGAATCTTGTTCTTAATATCTGGCGTCCAGCTTTTCCCTTTAACAAGGTGAGGTTTTAATAAGCTTTCTATCTTTTCGCGGACCTGCCTCTTTTCTCCTTTAATGCTCCATTTATTTAAGCGAACAGCCTCTTGTACTTCTACTTCCAAAAAAGCCACTTCTCCTACCGTACGAGCCAGTGATATTTGTACATCTTCATAAATTCCCTGTTTCCATAGAGCTTTAATAGCGGAAGAGATACGGCTGCCAGGAATTTCTACTTTGTCTCCTACTCTTAGGCCGGTCAATGCTATAATTCCCAGTTCATCACTGGCAACGGTTCCCTTGACGGTGATACCTCCCAATTCATAAGTTTGACCATTTTGTGCAGGCAATAAAAAAGCCAGGCTTATGCCGGCCAGCATAAGCATTATACGTACTACATGCATAACTAAAAATTATGGAAAATCTTTCCGGTTGATATTATAGAGAGCCTCTAGAGGCAAGTGTAGTTGGTTGGGGTATAAAAAAAAGCTGCCAAAGCAAAATGCTTTAGCAGCTTTTTTTATTTCAATAATGATCAAACGATGATGCTTCATCAAGGTTTGAAGATATTATTATCTCACTTTTACCAGTTTAGCAGTTTTGATTTCTCCTTCTGCAATGATGCGTACCAGATACATACCACTATTTTGCTGAGAAAGGTCTAGCTCATAGGTACGTTCCTGTACATGCTGCTCTGCCTGAGAGAATACCAACTGCCCAATAGGGTTAAATATCTGGATATGAGCATCCATTGGCTGACGGAAACGCACATTTAATGAGCTTCTGCCCGTAGTTGGGTTCGGAGCAATAGTCAATTGTTCAATATTACTCAAAGGCTCATTTATGCTGCTCATCACATCCACAACAATATCCAGTACATCCTCACAGCCATAAACATCAGTCACTGTAACCTGGTACGTGCCCGGAGTTAAGTCATTTACTACTTTAGTATTATCGCCGGTACTCCACTTATACGAGTAAGGCCCTTCTCCTGCACCTGGTATGATAGTCACCATACCATCAGCTGAGTTCTGGCTGCTTGCTCCTACAATTTCAGCATCCAGTAGCAAACTCTCAGGACATCGGCGTACGTTGATGTTGTCAATATCCAACCAATAATCACCAGTACCCCATACTCCACGGAAACGTACACTATAGTATGGGTTCATATTATTCTCAACAGGCAATGCCAACTCTATAGTGGCCATTCCAGTAGATGACGTATGGTTATCTGCTGTAATATTGAACAGTTCTGTGTAGGTTACTCCACAGTCATCTGAAAGTTCAACAATTAGAGAATCACCAGGCCCTAGTACAGTTGCAATAGTGCCATCAAAATAATCTACATAGCGATAATCAAATGTCAATGTATCACCAAGTTCGATAGGACCAACAACCGGACCAGACATAAAGACAGATGGATTAGAGCTCCATACGTTTGCGTGTATTGCCTGAGTAGCATTATTATGTCCGTTGCTTACCTGCACACTAGGATCTACATTCCATCCGAATGGGATAGCTCCTCCTTCAAAGTCTTCTCTAAATGGAGCCTCAAAAGCAGTACGGTAAACAAAATTAATAGCATCGTTTAGTAAAAGGCCATCATTTGGAAGGGTAACCCATGCCTGGATTTCGTACACTCCCGGAATAGACGAATCAAAGCCTGCCATAAAGGTATATGTAAAAGATGCCCCAGGCAAAAGAGGTTGTTCAACACTTTCAGTAATAACAGGACCTCCATTTACAGAGTACGACACATCAAATACAGCCTGAGGGTCATTACCAACATTCGTAATCGTCAGGGCTACACCATCATCAACTGATCCACAAACCTCTGTACTAGTATTTGAAAGGCCTGTTGAAGCAAAATCTATATCAGCAACTTCACCTACATATACATTATCCAAACCGATGCCTTCTCTTCCTTCAAAAAAGTCTGAAGAGAAAACAAAACGGAAGCGTACATCGGACTCTCCACCTAAATCTGTTGCTATGTTTTGTACATAACTCCATCCTTCAAAACCTCCATTACCGATCCAACTTACATCTGTATTATTATACCAATTCACTGCGTTTGAGCCTTCTAGCATTTTAACCCAGGTTTCCCCTTCGTCTATAGTATACTCAAACCATGCCTCATCTGTAAAATCACCTAGATCAATATTTAGATTGAAGGCAATACGCGGATCCTCATTGAAAGAAGAAAAATCAAAGCATGGCGAAATCAGATAAGAAAATTCCTCATCATTATAATTACCACTCAAGTTCGTTACCCATGCGTTTTCTCCACTTGCTGCTGAATTGATAATGCTACCTGAAGGGATTCCATATTCCCAACTAGCAGCATTAAAACCATTACTTTCTACGGTCCATCCGCCTCCCCATGGTTCTAGGTCATCAAAATAAGGATATTCCTCAACTACAGGGATACTAATAACTAATAAGCTTGTAGTATCGTTTGTAATCACACTATCTCCTTCTACTTCCGTCCATACCTGAATAAAATATTCGCCTGGTTCTGAAAAGTCTAAAAGATTATCAAATTCTGTGACTTCCATACTATCCGTTCCAACTACTCCAGTATAAAAACCATCCTGAGGCATCCCTACAGAACCAGGAATACCATTGATACTGTAGTTGAATGGGATCAGAGATTGAGGTAGCCCTCCATAGTTGGATATCACAAGAGAAAGGGTATCCAAACCTAATCCACACCCAGTTTGCGGAGATAATATTTCAGACACTCCTACATCTACTGCATACAGCGTTTCAAAACCATAAGGGCCGATGGTAATACTGGTGTCACCATTGGCACAAAATGTAGTAAGATAAAATTGATAGGGTGTTTTTTCGTCCAAGTTAAATAAGGTCGTTCCTCCTCCTGTTACTGTTTTGAGGTCACCATCACCTTGCATAAAACCATTTTCTCCATATTCAATTACATATTCTCCTATTGGATCAGAAGGAACCCAGCTAATATCAGCCGTAAAAGCCCGGATATTTTCCACATCTACAGAAGATGCCGGAGGCGCCGGGCAGGAAGGACATCCAGCCGTACCTTCAAAGGCAACACCTATAAACGGAGCAAGACCTGTTACATTGGCTCCATCCTCAAAAAAAACAACACCATCCGCATCAAGGATAGTGTAGGTAATTTCGTAGTCAAAAATTCCGCTGGTGAATTCTATACTGATATCATCACCATCTGTCACTGTAAAAGTTTCAACTCCGGTGGTTCCGGTATTAAGTGTATAAGTATTTGCATTACCATCTACGGTAACGATCACAGTGGCCAAATTCCATCCATCCCCAAAGGTATCATCCATGAGTATTGTATACTCACAACTCAACTGTGCATAAGCAGCAGGGCTTATTAGCAGGGTTAGTAAGAAAGTCCACAGGGTAAAACTCCTAATCATAATTTATTTTTTTGTTCTCAGAGCGCTTAAAATTAATCAAAAAATTGGTATTCGTTCTGTAATTACATGTCCTTTAGCCGTCTAAACCAATAAAACCAAATGTTCTTACAGAGAATAGCCATATGGATAAGGACAATATTTAAAAGACATCAAAGAAAGCTTTATTTTTGCCTCCCCAGTGTAAACATTTTAAAGGAGGCACTGTTAACTTCCTGATTGTTAGAATAGAAAACCAAGCAAGCTTTTATTCTTTTCGACCTAGCAGGTAGATAATAACAGCTCCCAAATAAGAGCGTCGCAAAGTGGCAGTATACTCGATCAAGGACTTGGAAAAATTAACGGGCATTAAAGCTCACACCCTCCGGGCCTGGGAGCAACGGTACTCTATTATCAAGCCTAAACGTACCAAGACTAACATCCGCTACTATCTGGATGAGGACTTGAAGTTCATCCTCAACATTGCATTACTCAATAAAAATGGGATCAAGATTTCGAAAATCGCTCAGATGAGTGAAAAAGAAATTACTGAAAAAATAGCGGCTATCTCTGAAATAAATTTTGAATATGGTACACAACTCGACGCGCTTACTATTTCAATGATTGAAATGGACGAGTATAAATTTGACCGCATCGTCAATACTAATATTGAACAAATTGGTTTTGAAAGAACGATGCTTGAAGTCATTTATCCTTTTCTTGATAAGCTCAGTGTATTGTGGCTAACTGGGTCAATTAATCCGGTACAGGAAAATTTCATGACTTACCTAATTCGTCAAAAACTGATTGTTGCTATAGATAAAGTACCGCTCTCCACCAGCAAAGATGCTCCGAAGTTTATACTTTTTTTACCAGAAGGCGAAAAGCAGGAGTTGAGTATGTTATTTATGCATTACCTGCTAAAATCCAGGAAAAATCGAGTTGTCCATATCGGACAGGATATTTCTCTTACAGACATTAAAGATGCTTGTAACATTCATAACCCAGATTACATTTTTAGCATGATCACAGAAACCTTTGCCAAGGAGCCTGTACAAAGATATATAGACCGCCTCTCTGCCAATTGCGCTGGTTGCCATGTACTACTCTCCGGTTATCAGGTCGTGGTTCAAAACGTTCAGCCTCCTTCTAATGTCTCCATCCTGAAAAGCCTGCAACAAACGATGGATTTTCTCGATCAGTTATAGAGTTTGTTTAAATATAAATCACCCTATCCCCATCTATCACAAAATAATCTTATTCTTTTTAATCAATAAAACACGTTTTCATGAAACTTACACTCCATTTCTTTTTAGTACTAGCTATTGCTTCTTTTTTCACTGCCTGTAACGATGCACCGGCAGGTGAAAAAGTGGAAGCGGGTGAAAAGGTTGAAACCACTGAAGCCACAACTGCTGAAGCTGCTTCTTATGCTGTTAATACTGACAATAGTAAAATCAATTGGGTAGGAACCAAATTGGTGGGCAAAAAGCATGTTGGTCATATCACACTAAAAGAAGGTTCTTTAAAAGTAGCTAATGACCAATTGGTAGGTGGTACATTTGTTATAGACATGAGTACTATTACAACTACAGATTTAGCGGCAGGTGATGGTAAAGAAGATTTAGAAGGCCACCTTATGAGTGGTGACTTCTTTGATGTAGCTAATTTCCCAACTGCTACCTTTGAAATTGCTGAAGTAGAAGCTACCACAGACAATGCTGAAGCGACTCACAACATTACCGGCAACCTAACACTACGCGGAGAAACTAAAAGTGTAACTATTCCTGCAAAAGTGAACATGGCTGATGGTAAAGTTTCTGCCAGCACACCACAATTTGTTATTGATCGTACACAATGGGGAGCTAGCTATGGTTCTAGCGCATTGGGTGTTGCTCAAGATAAAGTAATCAATGATGAGATTGGATTAACGATCGAATTGATTGCTGGTAAATAAGAGTAGTTATTCTCTTTATTACATATTGAAGCCTCATTTTCCACTCTATAAGAAAATGAGGCTTTCCTTTTGTTAGGCCGGGGCATATTCATAATACATTCCTATAGGCCTGAATCCATACTTTTTATAGATGCCAATCCCATCTTCTGTCGCTTGGAGCACTGCCTGTTTATATCCTTCCTTTTTTGCTCTGCTTAATGCAAAACGCATCAATGAAGAACCAATCCCCATCGCTCGATAGGCTGCCAAGGTCGTAAATCCATATAAACCTATCGTTTGCTGATCTGTAGGATACATTTCCAGGGTAGATACCGCTTTTCCTTTATGATAATAAATGAAAAGCATCACCTTACTTTCAAGGTATAATGAAGCTGTTTGCTCATAATAGGTAATCACATTTTGATCTGCAGGTATCCAGTTATTGGCAATAACAGTTGAGTAATCTTTCATTTTTACCGATGTATCAACTTGCCTAATATTTTCATAATTCGATTCTTCTGAAGTATATGATTGCAGGTCCATGATCATTCCTACTTCTCCTCCTTGTGGAATAATATGCAGCGCTTTAAATTGTTGTTTCATCTCCTCATTCAGTTGAGCTTGATTGATCCAAATGCAATACGATTTCTTGGGAGCAGCAAAATGATCAATCACATCTTTTAAGATTTCTTTATTTAATTTACTCACATCATAAATGTGAATGACATTAAAAGTATCACAATCCAGTCCACTGTCTACCACAGTCAAGCCCTCCAGTTGATAAACTTTCATCCCTTCACAGGCTTCAGGAATAGCACTTAAATGCAGTCTGAAATTTTCATCAATTAGTTGGAATCCTTCTAATCTCATGACTGAGGAAATTCATCTATTATCACATGTGTATTGAAGAAGGAGGTACCACTACCAGCCAGATAAAGCTCAAAATGTTGGGTGGGTTGCTCATAATCGAGTATGAGTTCGGTGTTTTCCATTGGTTTTAAGTATTTCAGCACGTATGAAAGAATCTTCTTTTTTGTTTTTCTAAAATATTCAAACGACAAGATTGAAACAATTAACCTCATTTTAAAGTTCCTGTTTATCTTTGTGGCTTATGGGAAGAAGAAGAAAACCTCAACTATTTGAGCAGGTCCACTTTACAGGAATAGCCGATAAAGGGCGTAGTGTTGGCCGCGACGAACAGGGACGTGTCGTATTTGTAGACGAAGTAGCTCCTGGTGATATAGCAGATGTATTAGTCATCCGTAAGAAAAAGGGAGTATGGATGGGAGTCGCAAAAGAATTCCATCAGTATTCTCCTGACAGAGTAGAACCATTTTGCCAACACTACTGGCATTGTGGAGGTTGCAAATGGCAGCATCTCAGTTATGAAGCACAGGCAAAGCACAAAGAGAAAGTCGTATCAGATACTTTGCAAAGGATTGGTAAAGTAGATGTGCAAAAGATGCTACCAATTAAAGCTGCTGAAAAGACCTCTTTTTATCGCAATAAACTGGAGTTCTCTTTTTCCAATAAACGCTGGCTTACCCGCGAAGAAATTGATAGTGATGTTTCTAATGCAGAAGATGTATTAGGCTTTCACCGTGCTGGTGCTTTTGACAAGGTCATTAATATAGATAAATGCTGGCTACAGCCTGAGCCCTCTAATGAACTACGCAATGGTATCAAAGCCCTTGCTATCGAACAGGGATTAAGTTTTCATGATGCACGAGAACACAAGGGTTTTATGCGCCAGGTGATGTTTAGAATCACTTCATTGGGCGAAGTACTCGTACTCCTGAGTTTTCATGAAGACAAACCAGACTTGTACAAACCTTTGATGGATGCTATATTGGAGCAATTTCCTCAAATCACCTCTTTACATTATTGTATCAATACCAAATTGAATGACTTTCTCTATGACCTGGAAATGCACACTTATGCAGGTAAAGGTTATGTAGAAGAGGTATTGGGAGAGGTGCGCTTCAAAGTAGGCCCTAAGTCTTTTTTCCAAACCAACACACATCAGGCTAAGACATTGTATGATACAGTCGTTGAATTTGCAGACTTACAAGGAACTGAAAATGTCTACGACCTTTACACCGGCATAGGTAGTATAGGTTTATACATAGCCGAACACTGCAAACAGGTAGTAGGGATAGAAGAAATTCCGGAAGCAATAGAAGATGCTAAAGTAAACGCTACCCTCAACGATATAGAGAACACCGTTTTTTATGCTGGTGATGTAAAAGATATTTTAACCACTGACTTTGCCGATAAACATGGCAAGCCAGATCTTTTGATTACAGACCCTCCTCGTGCAGGAATGCATGCGAAGGTAGTGGAAATGTTGCTTCAACTGGAATCCCCTCGTATGGTATATGTGAGTTGCAACCCTGCTACTCAAGCACGTGACCTACAATTACTAAGCGAAAAATACGAGGTGATAAAATCGCAGCCAGTAGATATGTTTCCTCATACCCATCATATTGAAAACGTGGTTCTATTGCAGCTTAAGTAAGTTCAAGTTCTACTTTATAGGTTTCAAAATCTTCTCGCTCAATGGTAAACCCTTTGCGTTTGAAGAGATTGATCATTCCTTTATTAGAGGATAATACAGATGCATAGATCTGCTTAAGCCCCATGTCTTTGCCTATTTCCAGAATGTAGTCTGTCATTTGGCTTCCCAGGCCTTGTCCTTGCCATTCATCAGCTACCAATATGGCGTATTCTGCTGCTTCGCCCCATGGGTCGCCTACTATTCGAACGACCCCAATCATTTCCTCTTCTCCATTGGCATTATTAACAACTGCTACAACTGCCATTTCCCGATCATAGTCAATTTGTGTAAATCGAATGATAAATTCATGGGTTATTTTAGGCACATATCCGAAGAAGCGATAGTAAAGGGATTCTCGTGAAGCTTTGTTCACCATTTCCAATTCCATGGGTTCATCTTCTGGCCGAATAGGACGGAGAAATACCTTTTCTCCATTTTTTGTAGTCACCCATTTTTTATAACGCCCTGGGTATGGAGGAATGATTAGGTGAGAATGTGGCCTCAGGCTAATTCCAGCATCCAGGGGTTCCAGTACTACTAATGCATCTAAGACCGCGGTACCATTCTCCCCCATAGCCAATGGATTAATTTCCAATTCTTTTATTTGTGGAAAATCCATTACCAGATAAGAAAACTTACAGATGATAAAAGCCAATTCTTCAAGGTCTACTCCCGATTGATTGCGGTAACCTTTTAGCAGAGGGAAAATTTTTGTTTTTTCAATCATTCGCCTTGCCAATGCCATATTCATTGGCGGAAGCCCAAGCCTTGTATCTTTATATATACCTACATTAATCCCTCCCTTACCAAAGGCAATGACCGGCCCCATTACGGGATCTTTCTTTGCACCCAACAATAATTCAAACTGATGATTCATCATTGGTTCAATAATCACCCCGGTTTCTTCTACATCCGGTAAAGCTTGTTTCAGGTTATTGACCACTTTTCTATAGGCTCCTTTAACGGCTGTTGCACTATTCAAGTCCAGTACAACACCTCCTATATCTGATTTGTGGTATATCTCGGGAGTTGCCACCTTTAAGGCTACCGGATAACCACATTTTTCAGCAAATGCTATAGCTTCATCTGGATTGGTAGCTAGACAATATTCCGGTACCGGCAACTCATAATAAGAAAGCAATTCTTTGGCCTCACTTTCCAGCAACTGCTGCCGCCCTTCTATCTGTACTTTTCTAATCAATTCTTCTGCTTTTTTTCTTTTTGGCTTGAACTGCTGAGGTTCTTCGGGTGGGGTAATATGTAATAGCTCCAGATTGCGATTGTACTGATAGGTAAATAAAAAGACCTCTACCGCGCTTTCGGGGTAACGATAATTGGGAACCTTACCTGCTTCGAGTACTTCACGGGCTTCCCGCACACTGCTTTCCCCCATCCAGGCAGCAAGTATAGGCTTAGGTGCATGTTTGTTAATTTTTACAATTTCTTTAGCTACCTCAACAGGGTTTGTTAGTGACAGATGCGTCATAATTATGAGGACTCCATCAACATTCGGATCTTTAAGCAATATTTTAAGAGCCGCACCATAAAGCTCACTGTCAGCATCTCCTAAAATATTTACAGGATTACGGTGACTCCATCTTACTGGCAAAGCTTCATTCAACTGATCATAAGTCTTTTCGGAAAGGAGTGCCAGTTTTCCTTTATTAGCTATCAGGTAATCCGTTGACAATACCCCTGGCCCTACTGCATTAGTTAGAATAGCCAGTCGGTTTCCATTCGGCCGTGGTTGCATAGCTAATGACTGTGCACAATTAAACAATTGTGCCATTTTAGCGACCCTAATTATCCCCGATCGCTGGAAAGCAGCGGAAAAAACAACATCATTGCCAATGAGCAAACCAGTATGGGAAGCCGCAACTCGCTGCCCTTCCAGGCTACGCCCCGCCTTCAACACAATAATAGGCTTATAACGGGCAAATGCCCGAGCAGCACTCATAAAACGGCGCGTTTCCTTTAAGCTTTCCATATAAATAAGGATGCAAGAAGTATGAGCATCCGTACCCAAAAAGTCAATCATATCAGCAAATCCTATATCCGCCATATTCCCTACTGATACAAAATAACTAAAACCCACATTTTGCTCAATAGCCCAATCGAGTGTTGCAATCCCTAAGGCACCACTTTGTGAAATAAATGCAATATTGCCAGCTGAAGCCATGCGAGTACTAAAACTGGCATTGATCCCCAAATGAGGATTAATAAACCCAAGGCAATTAGGCCCTAAAACCCGTATGTTGTATTCACGAGCAATTTGCTGTATCCGTTCTAATCGGTGCTTGCCTTCTTCATCTAATTCGCTAAAACCTGCAGAGAGAATCGCCAATCCTCCCACCTTTGCTTCACCACACTCTCTTACAACCTGCAAAACGGCATAAGCAGGCGTTGTGATAATTGCCAAATCAGGTGGCTCGGGTAAATCTTTAATATAATAGTAGCTTTTTAAACCATGTATTAGCTTGTGCTTTAAGTTGACAGGTGTAATGCGGCCTTTAAAATCTCCATCCAGTAGATTTTTCATCACAGCATATCCTACTGAAGTTTTGTCATCAGAGGCACCAATAACGGCTATTGACTTTGGCTGGAAGAGACTTTTAAGCTGTTTTCGCATGTTTAGAGGTGTATAAGGTTTAGGGGTGTAGAGGTTTAAGGGTTTTTAGTTCGAGGGTTTAGTAGAGTTGAGGTGGCTTAGAAAAGTTTAGTCTAAACCTTATTACTCCACCGAAACATCACTAAACCCTTATTATTATATTTTCCAGTAGGGTTGCAAACGCCCTAGTGCAGCATGAATATAAATCTCAAATGTTTCCCAGGCACGCATGCTAGAGTGTGTCACAGGTTCTTCATGTACAATTGCCTCTCCATTCATACCCGCCAGAAAGTTTTTCAGGCATTTGGGCATTTCATCTACATTATAGCCTCCTTCTAATACTGCAAAAATATTATCGTATCGTTTTCTTAATCGCCTTCCCAATTGATGATAAAAAGTAGCTGAAGCTTTTAAATCCAGAATCATATCTCGTTGATGAGCATCAAATCCTGCTGATAGGCCTACTACATCTGGTTCAAACTGATCAATGATAGGCAGCATATAATCCAGTGTTTCATTTAATATATCATCTGCACTGCCTGGTGGGAGCGGACTATTAAGATTAAATCCTTTTCCTTTTCCATCTCCAATCTCATCTACAAATCCTCCGCCTGGATAGGCAGGATATTGATGTATAGACCAGGTAAGGACTTTATCCGTATGGTAGAATATTTCTGAAGTACCATCCCCCATATGTCCATCAAAATCAAAAATAGCAACACGTTTTCCTTCTTCTACCAATTTTTGAGTAGCTATAGCTATATTATTAAACAAGCAAAAGCCAGCTGCTCGATCCACTGTAGCATGATGCCCTGGCGGACGAACC
Source organism: Chitinophagales bacterium (assembly GCA_022360175.1). Taxonomy (GTDB): domain Bacteria; phylum Bacteroidota; class Bacteroidia; order Chitinophagales; family Saprospiraceae; genus JAKSDI01. Next base: position 647 of record JAKSDI010000141.1, on the reverse strand, counting down.
AATGCAAAACCTCCTGTTTCTGCTGCCATTATACTTGCTCCTACTGCGAAACGTGCTGCCTCAAAACTCTGTGGAGAAGTTGGTGTATCACCATCCAGATGGCTACCATATATACATGCCTCTCGTACTTCACGAATATGATTCTTTGTATGAACCAAATCTAGATAAGGAGCTCCATCTATCAAGTCCGTTTCCGGCAATGCCCCTAAGGCTTCAAAACGCTTTGCATTTTCAGGGTGTTGACCTGTTTCATGCAGTAGCATTACTGGATGATAAATGATATCCATGCGTTTGGTTCCTCTATCATTCTGAGAGGGAATAGAGGAGTCCTTATTTTGTTTCATACCTACTGGATTTATATAAACCTCAAAGTAAACTTTTTGGAGGAGAACTAAAATATAAGAATGTTATGAAGAAGGGGTGACTTTTGTCAATTAGGAGGAAGGATGACTTGATTGGTGATGTCCCAACTACGCTGGGCAAAGGGTGATTGGTGATTGGTGATTGGTGATTGGTGATTGGTGATTGGTGATTGGTGATTGGTGATTGGTGATTGGTGATTGGTGATTGGTGATTGGTGATTAAGGTAGAGTTTACCCTTTTATTGGGGATAGTTCATTAAACTGTGTCTGATTATACGATTTCAT
>JAKSDI010000156.1 GCA_022360175.1 Chitinophagales bacterium | reverse complement strand
TTTGGTGTAGTGCTGGAATATGGCTTGTGTGTCAAAGGAAAAATAAGGAAGAACCCACACGCCAGCTGGAAGCTGGGGTATGGGGCTCAGATACAATTTAGCTTCATTGGTATTTAATCTAGGGCATGAAATAGTCTTGGGATGTTTTGGTGTAGTGCTGGAATATAGTTGGTGTATCAAAGGAAAAATAAGAGGGAACCCACACGCCAGCTGGAAGCTGGTGTATGGAGCTCAGGTACAATTTAGCTTATTGGTATATTGGAGTTTAATCTAGGGTGTGAAATGGTCTTGGGATGTTTTGTATAGTACTGGAATATAGTTGGTGTATCAAAGGAAAAATAAGGGGGAATCCATACGCCAGCTGGAAGCTGGTGTATGGGGGAAAATCTTACTTCCACTCCTTCACACACCTACATGAATAGGCAAACTTCTTATATGCCTGGCTTCGGACCATCCTTTTTGCCTTTGCATCAAAATAGTAGTAATGGGCATTAGAAGTAGCGTATGGAGTGATCGACCAGTAATTCCCAATTACATTAAGGTGGTTGTATTTGCCATCGGGATTTCGTTCTCCACCTGCTTTGGCATTAAAACCACTCGCTCCACCCATGAATAATGCCTGGAATGCCTGACGGCCGCCATCGGAGGCGTCTTCATCACAACCTCCATATGCTTTGGCAAGAGCTCGCCATTCTTTATCCGTAGGGATACGCCAGCCTTCAGGGCATGCATAATAGGCTTCATCCCATCGATATAAGCGGCCATAGGGCTTACAATTTTTCAGGTCTTTATCATATAGGAAAGTACTTTTAGCTTTGTATTCCAGATTATCAGCCATCCATAGTAAGTTGCCTACTTTGATCACTCGATAAGACTTATTATCTCTAGGATCTTGCATAGAGGTCGGGGCTTTTTTTACAGGAGTTTCTTCTTTGGCCTTTTCTGCTGCTGGTTCATTGTCCTGCTCTTGCTTTGTTTTGTCGGCTTGTACCGAGACCTCTGTATTTGTCGTTTCTTCTTTTTTCTTTTGAGTATCAACAGGCTTTTCCTGCTTGATAACAGGAGGCTTCTTATCCTGCTCGTCCGATTCTTCTGGTACCTGAAGTAGCTCCTGAGCTGGCATGCTGTCCACGGGAGTTTCTTCAGGAATAATGTTTTCTATTTCCTCTTTTTCTATAGCTTCGATTCTGGCGGTCGCTTTTTGAGCATGTTTTCCATCGGGATAGCGATCGAGATAGGCTTCATAGGCTTCTACAGAATCACTTTCGAGGGTATCTTGCCAAAAGTTATAATGCTTTACTGCAGGCACGATTGCCCAGGCTCCTGCAACTGTAAGTACGAGCGCTATCATAGATACCGATACTACCTTATAGAAAAAAGACCCACTTTGTCCTGATGAAGGAGTCGGAGGGGATGGTATAGCTGCTCTTTTAGCCCTTTCCTCAGTAGCACCTACAAGAAATGAATAACCAGCAGATTTAAACTGAGTTGCTTCAGTTGGAAGGCGCTCCTGCTCACTAAGGATAGTGATCATCTCCTCCATCACAATTTCTCGCTTCCGCTCTTTATTATTAACCATTTCAACAATAGCTACTTTGAGTATCAGTGGATGTTGGCCCGTTCGTAATGGTTTTACGTAATAAACCCATTGTGTATAGCTATCCTGGTCAATGAATTGTTCTTTTTCAGAAATGGTATAGATAGAAAATGCAGCCTCGTCGGCAATTGGATTTACGATATCTACCATCATTACATTAGATATACGTATATCCTGTAGCTTAGTATCTTCACTAAGCTCTATATTTTCGAGTAAGGTATCTTCATCAAAAGCTATTCGGATAACACACTTATGAGTGGTTCCCACTTTCATTTTAGAAGAAATATCGTAGAGGATATTCCCTCTTGTATAAGTACCTTTATTGGTAGGTTTTTCAGGGGCTTCCAGGTCACCAGCTTCCAGTTCTTCTATTAAATCTAAAAGCGCAGATCTTATTTTATTGCTCTCTATTTGATACGTTTCAAAATTGATAGTACCTCGTAGCTTTTGCTTGTTGAGGTTTTTGAAATTACCTTCCTGAAGCAAGACCAATTGATGTTTGGCACTACCTTCCGGTAATAGTTCTTTGAGCTGAATGACAGCATCTCCTAGTTCGTCAGTCAGAAGGAATCTAAAATGTTGTCGGATGCTATTAATATCTTTCATTCAGGTTTATGTCGGCTGTTATTGTCACAAATTAAGAAATTTTAAACATTCCCTCAATATCTCCAACTCCTGGTATCTGCACCAGTTGGAGCAATCTTTGGCATATCTTCTTCTGCCCATTTAGGTATGAACATGCGATGATAGCGTAGTCGGGAGATGTGATTAGGCTGAGTGTGATCTCCATTCCAGCAATGCTCTGCACGGTCTCCATAGTCTATTTCTCCATCATAATTCGTTTCAGAAAGGAATTCCTCGGCGAGATAAACCGCGTTGTTGAGGTAGTAGTTGTCCATATCTCCACAATAGATATGGATTTTTCCTTTTAGTTTGGGAGCAAGGCTTTCCCAGTCGCGTTGCAGGATATACGCCAAATCGTAATTTTCTTTCCAGTATTGCGCCACTTCGGGTTTGATATCTCCTGTGTATTTATCCCAGATACGTTGGGGGTAACCATCGCTTCCTACAGGGCTATATACCGCTTCCCATATATCCCACTGCTGGCCAGAGCGGCTTTTATCACCAAGGGCTAATTCGCGCATATTCATAGATCGTAGGGAGGTGGTTACATTGCCCAGATAATCTCTGCGCCCCGCTATTTCTACTTTACGGAAGGAGCCATCGAGATAATAAGCATTTTTATCGTCGTAAATATTAGTAAGGCAGTAAGCTCTGAAGTCAATAGGGTCAGGGCAGGCAGCATAGCAGGCACCGTATTCATCGGGATAGAGTACTTGCACCGCTAAGGCTTCCCAGCCACCAGTAGAACCTCCATAGACGAATCTTGCCCAGCCTTCTCCTATTCCCCGGAATTGCTTTTCAATATGTGGGATTAATTCGTAGGTGATAGCATCTCCGTAAGGGCCCAGATTTTGAGAGTTGACCGCATAGCTATCATCGTAGTATGGGTTGGCATGCTGAATTTTTATCGCGATAACACGAGGGAAATCAGGACTGGTCCAGGCTTGATAAAAATCATAAGCTTCCTGTTGTACAATGCGATTATAGCAATCTAAATCAAAGCGTTTACTGTATTCGCAAGGTTCTGTGGTATCAGGTGGAGTAGTGCGCCATCCTCCAAAATCATAGGGAAAATGTCCATGCATAATGGCTAGTGGGTACTTTACATCGGGATGTTCTTCCCAGCCTTCCGGTAAAAGAACATGTGCGCCCAGGTACATATCTCTTCCCCAGAATTTACTGAGTAAGTCTGATTTGATCTTGATGTGTTTGATGTACTTGCTATCTTCTGGAGGGCTAATAGGAGGAATTGTTTGATTCAATACAATCGTATATTCCTTTCCATTTTGGATAGTGAGTGTTAAAGGTGTGTTTAATAAATTTCCAGGGGCTTTATTCCACTGTTGGCCTTCACCGCGATCCATTGGTAATTTGACGGTATGCCCATCGGAGCGTTGGAAGGTTTCATAGATGTGTAATAGAGCCTGGACCTGATATTCTCCTGGAGATAAATCACTCATTTTTTCCAGAGGGTAACCAAAAGCCTCAGGGGCAAAAGTAATAGAAGTGCCCGGCTCCCAGGCTTCTATATTCATGCCAAAGATTTGCTGAGTATTTGGGGCATCAGTGATTTGAAAGCGAGGCTCTTTGTCAGCATCTGTAGAAAACATTAGTAATAGGCGTCCATCAAGAGGTGCTTCCGCCAGACTATCGGGTAAATGAATCGTAAAGGAGGGGAAGTCATTAGGATGAGAAGGATCATTATTTGAACAACTAAACAGGATACTAAGTAAAGTCAGTTGTAATAGGGGAGTTAGGTATGGCTTCATAATTGTGAATCTTGTTGAGATGAAAATACGAAAAAGGATTGCAGGATAATCAATTAGCGATATATTAGTGGAAAAAAATATACTATGCGTCACACTTTTCTACTACTGATATTTTCCTTGCAGCTATTAGTCGCTTATGCACAGCGTATTGATTTGCCGGCTAAAAGCCTGCATGCCAAAACAGCCTATACAATTGGATATTCAGAAATCGAAATTGATTATAGCTCTCCTGCTGTAAAGGGGCGAGCACTATGGGGAGTAGTAGTACCTTATAATGAGGTATGGCGCGCAGGTGCCAATCAGGCAACTACAATCAGTTTTAGTACAGATGTAGAAATAGAACGAAGTGTACTGAAAGCAGGGAAATATTCCTTTTTTGTAATCCCGAGAGAAAGTGGAAAATGGACAGCAGTCTTTAATCGTGATACAAGCCTTTGGGGAGCTTATGAATACGATAAAACAAAAGATGCGCTACGGGTAGAGGTGAGTCCGCGTTTTTCTGATAAGAATAATGAGGAGCGTTTAAACTATGAAATAGCATCTCAAAATCTGGAGAATGGCTACATCCTCTTAGCCTGGGGAAAGCTTCGCCTGTATGTAAGGATAAAGGTAGATGCCATGGATAAAGCGGTTGAAGAAATTAAAACAGCCTTGTCAAACAGTACGGATGAAAACCGATGGATGATAGAAGGGAGTGCAGCAGATTTTTTATTATGGGTTGGTCAACCAGGGCCTGCTTATCCCTATATAGAACGTTCTATCAATCAACAAGCTAATTCCTGGAATTATTGGATAAAAGCAAAAATTCATGCGGCATTAGGGGATAAAGAACAAGCGCTAAATGCTGCCGAAAGAGCAATAAGTGCGGCTAAAGCAAGCGATAAGGATAATTATTATACAAGACACCAAGGAGAAATAGACTGGATGATTGAGCAGTGGAAGAAGAAATGATGAAAAACATATTGAGAGCCTATAGAATAACTTGCTATCACCTTGTATTTAAGGTATTCTATAGGCTCCCTTAATTATTTTGCCAATCCAATGTTGAGATAGAAAAACAGGGTTCCAATCCAGGCGGGCTCATCCGGATTGGATTCATAATGAAATATATTACTACCATTGGTCCGGAAAGAGGCATCGGCAGGTACTCCACTATATTTATCAATTCTTCGGAGTGCTCCTAATCCACCTCCCACTTCTATTGCCAACCCATTGACATCTACAGGCTGAAAACCTATATTAAAATAGGTTCCCAAACGATTGCGATCCATATCATAATTAAATCTTTGGGTGAAGTTACCTATGTTGGTTTCTCTCCAAAAATCGCCCTCAATAGTAGCATTGAGTTGATAATAAGATCCATATAGTTCAACATAGAAATTGGTTTCACCAAAGACAGGAGGTTTAAAGTACCGCCTTAGGGCTGCTCGGATACGATAGCCTCTCAATTTTACAAAGGTAGGGTCGACTGTGAAATAGCGAAATTTGAGTGCTGGGCCAGCTTCAATATAGAAGCCGTTTTGCTTGGCAAAGACTTTTTCAAATCCCACATTCAGACTTGGTATAATAGGATCTATCAGGCTGGTTGTTCCATTTTTGATAATAAAATTAACGATTGTCCCTCTTTTAGTATCATTAAGATGGGCAGTATCTTGCGATACCTGCCCATATGTTATGATACTAATTAGCACAAAGAGCGCTGTGTACCAGTATCTTGTCATGAGTTATGTTTATCAGGGAGTGATGTTTATTTCAGATATGATTTTTATGTCATTGATATCTGTATAATCCAGTTGTACCAACCGGTCAGGCCCAACTACAATTAGTAAGCCATCTAATGTAATAACATCTACTGCATGAATATCCGTAAGATGGTTAATCTCTACAAGATTGATAGGATCAACTGCCGAAAATACACGAAGGCCACTAGCTCCTTCACATATAAAGAGCGCATCTCCATCCAGGCCAAGCCCACGAGGTTCATCCATCTCAAAACTATTAACCAGTGTAGGGATTTCAATATTACTAATATCGATAACATCCAACTGATTCGCTGCGCCAACGGCTGCTTCTCTACATTCAGAAGCCCTTAGAGTAACATAGGCATATTCTGGATTGGCAACTACAGGGTCACAACTTGTGATATGTTGGTATTGTGAAACGAATGCAGGGGTACCATCTTCCATAATTCTATATATCAATAAACCATTTTGAGTCCCCATCAGTAAAAAGTCATTAA
>JAKSDI010000038.1 GCA_022360175.1 Chitinophagales bacterium | reverse complement strand
GATGCCTTATGATTCAGAATTACTTAAAGATAGCATTCCGCCAGCTGAAGAAACAGCAGTTTTACAGCCTCATTAATATTTCTGGTTTAGCCATTGGCATAGCTGCCTGCCTGCTCATATTGTTGATTGTTAGTGTTTTGTGTTGTTTCGTGATCTAATGCAGTGTTCACTTTTAAGAAATTTGTGTCCGATTATGAACACTGTTTTTATAAAAAATGAACGGTTTCAATAATAAATAGAGTATAAGAGGAGGGAAATGTCTGGAACTTTTTTGCCAAAAAAAATGTGTTTTGGCAAAAGCGTGTTTATGGACGGATGAAATTGAAATGGAGTTGATAGGAATGTAAAGAGGGAAAAAATCAAGTTGCCTATTGAATGTTGGGGATATGAAAATTGTAAAAAAATGCCTTGCTACATTGGAGTAATTATGAGCAAGGCATAAAAACTGCATTAGATAAAATCTCCTGGTTTTACTGAGCAGCTTTAAGCATTGTTTTTGAATCCACTACTTGCCCGTTTAGTATCAGAGAATAGAAGTAAGTACCACTAGAAAGAGAATTCGTACTTAACTCCAAAGTTCCTTCTCCTACTATTGTTTCTAACTGTTTTGAATAGACTTCTTTGCCATTCGTATCGTGTATCACCATTATGGCTACTTTATCGAGATCATCTTCAGATATATAGAATCTAAGTGTAGTATATGAACTAAATGGATTGGGAGTATTACTTGACAAGAAACTATGGTTATTGGAAATAATAGCACCATTAATGTTGGTGTTTAACGACTTTAATGCTGATATTTCTTTTTCTAGCTGCTCAATTTTTAATTGTTGTTCCTTAATGGCTTCAGTTAATACAGGAATTAAGTCGATATAATTCAGTGCGAGAAAACCATTTTCATCCTCCGAAACAAGCTGTGGAAGTACTTCTTGAACCTCTTGTGCTATAAAACCCATTCGATCTTCATCTTTGATAACTAGCTCATTATCATTCATCATTGTTTGAGCCTTGCTCTCTGGAAAATCATTAGGATTTAACCCTCTATCCTTGTCGAAAGTAAAATCATAATCATAAGATACAGGATTTAATTGACCAATAATTTCTAGGCTGTTTTTTAATGGTTGAATATTCTTCTTTAGTCTGCGGTCTGAATTATTGTTCAATCCGACGCACCTAATCGCACCATTGACATCTAGACGATAGGAACTTGAGCCAGCCGTGCCAATACCCACATTATGATCATTTCGGAGGAATAATATATAATTGGCTGAACCAGGAGTAGGCCAGGGCTTCCAAAAATTCAAACCATCAGCTGAAGGCCAGTACTCAATGGCATATTTACCATTGTTAGGTTGTGCGGTCGATTCTTCTCCAAAAGATAAAATTCGGTAGTCTTCGTAACCAATTTGCAGGAAGTGGTCATTGCGTATGCGGAATTGTGCATTAGCAGTATTTAAAAAGAAAGAAAACAATAGAATTGAACTAAAAATATTGATAATATTTTTCATGATATTGATTTTAAAAGCAAAAATTAGAAACAAGGTGAATCAATTAGATTAACTGTGAAAATGGCATCGGTTTCCACTGTAAATCCAGAACTGAGTGTGATTGTCCTGGTAGCTTGAAAAGTTACATCGCTATTTTCTTTAACTGTCACAAGGCCAAAGGGCAAACTAGTAGTTACCTGTGAGCCTACATGCATCAGCGTTTCTGCAAATTCGGTGGTAGTTGTGCCTGAATTATAGGTTTTATTTTGGATGTAAAGTGTGCCCAGATCTAATGCTTTTTTCACAGCCTGATAAGCATCTAACCGACCACTACCCAAAAGCCCAATATAATCTTCATTACATTCCAACTGATATATAGAAGGGTCTGCAGTGGTAAGGACAATATCTTTAATCTGAGGGCCAGTCAGACAGGGATTAACGGCGGCAATAAGTGCGCATACACCAGCTACTTGTGGAGCAGCGTGGGATGTGCCAACAGCACGAGCATAATTATTATCATTAGCAGTAGTATACACGTCGTAGCCTGGAGCAGCAATGTTTACTTTGTCATTGTGGTGATGTGTTGATTCAGGGGCATCTATAACTAATTCATGGCAATCCTTCCAGTTGTAATGAGGAATAGGATCTCCTGTGAATGGATCTACCAAAGGAGGGTCATGTTCGTGTCCTATAGGATTGATGTGACCAACTGAAGTGACAGAAATTACTTCATCATAAGCAGCCGGAAATACCAAAGCATTATCACCACAATGATCCGGTTTATTCCCTGCGCCTGAAACTGGGACGACATTATGGATATTTAATATTTCACTATAAATCATTTGCTGATTTACACTAGCAGAACAACCATTAATCCAACTAAAATTAACAACTCTTACCCCTGGTATTTTTGCTATCTTAAGTACTTCATTGTCAACGTACAATCTTGATGAAAAGATAATCTTGGATTCAAAGCCAACAGATGCAAGTCCTAAGCCATTATCAGTATCTGCTGCTGCAAGTCCTGAAACAGCTGTTCCATGACCATTAGGGAAGATAGCGTTTTGAAGAACCTGTTCAATTTTGTGTTCTAAATCTTCATGCGTTTCATCTATGTAAGTGTCCGTTATGCCAATAAATACTCGGTTGTCACCCTTTGTGATTTCCCATGCTTCAGGAGCTTTTATTAAATCGAGATGAGTACTTTGATTAGATGCAATCAGGGCATAATCATTCGGCTCGAATAATAGCATCTCTTCAGGCATGCATAGGAGTTCTGCAAAGTGGATTGATTCCGGAATCGTTAGCAGATAATCTTCCAGATCATTTGTCATAGCATATACGGAAACAGCTTGTTGTAAGAAAGGAGTTTCTGCATCAGGAAAGGCCTTTTCTACATCCACTATGCTCGATTCCAATACAGCGAATATCTCAGGAGATGCCTGTACTTCTATATGAGCAAAAAAATCAGCTATTCCAAAGTCTTCACTTACATAATCCAGTGTCAGATTAGCATAGTACTTATATATTCCTTCTTCGTCAGGGAAGCACTCATTTTGAGCATAGCTCCACTGAAGACAGGACAAAGCAATGCCTAAAAAGAAAATCATTTTCTTTTTCATAATGGAATTGATTTTAAAGGTTAACTAATAGGATTTAGAATTGAGCAGAGGAGCACAAATCAAATTATTATGAAGATGATTGAGAAAGCATCTTTCTACATCTGCCCGGCTTATAAATATTTAGGTAATGTCGATTTTACTCCAATTTTGTGTGTCTCATTAATTCTAGTCATTTCTGTGTAATGTAATTGTTAGCAGTTGGACACACCAATGAGGTAGAGCGTATTGACCAATCGAATTATTAATCACAGTCCTCTTTTCCAATAGGAATAAAGGACTGTGATTACCAGCAACGTATTTTTTAATTCTTGACAATTTTAAATTCTTTATTGCCAAGTGTATTGGTGATTCGGATTAGATATAAACCCTGTGGTAACTCTGAGGTATCTATTGTGTGACTTTGTGAGTGCATTACTGTTTTTGTTATAAGCCTGCCATTTAAATCATAAACGGTGACCTGGCTTTCCCCTTCACTATCTAAAAGGGTAATATTAATTTGTTCTGAAAATGGATTAGGAAAAACGTTCGCTTTGAATGAAGATTGAAGAGATGGAGATTCAATCATTTCTATATTGAGAGATTCTAAAATAGAATCATCATTCCCTTCACTGGATGGTCCAGAAACAGCGTCTCCTCCACTTCCTCCAAGACACTGTTTAAGAGAGATATTATCAATAGCGATATCGTTACCTGTAGTACCAGCAATATCCATAACAAAGATTCTAATGTCTGCAATTGCACTATTTTGTGAGTCCCAGGAACCTGAGAGGGTGGTCCAATTACTGCAAGCAGATTGAGCAAGAGTTGTGATAGGGACAGCTGTATTTCCATTAATACTAGCCATGACTGTAGGATTCCAATAGATGGCATTAGGTAGCACTAAAAGTGGATCTTGTAAATTACGCGTATCGAAGCATAAGCTATAGGTTGAATTGGGATTAACATTAACAATTTGGCGCCATAATAGGCGTAATTGACCAACTGTAATAGGAAGGTTGGCACCATTTTCACCATCCGCAGCTAAAAATCTGTTATTTACCCCTTGTCCTATAGCACACCATTCATTATTACATGCCATTGCAGAAGCATTAGTGTGTACCTCGTATGTTCCCCACAGGCTACTAGGTCGGGAGGATGGTGGTAATGACGAACAAGTGACAGGGGCAAAATTCAGAATTCCTTGAACTGGCACTAAAGTATAAGGTGATGAAAAATCACCATTAGTTACTAATTCAGACCCTTTCGAAAGGATAGAAGTCCCAGAAGTATTACTATAACAAGTATTTCCATTAGCATCAATTTCTTCAACCAGCCAGGTAACTGTATAATCATCAGCACACTTGTTGTCACTATAAACATGTGAAATTGAAGCGGTAGTAGCAGGCATAGGCCCAGAAGTAGTACCATCTCCCCAATCCCAGGTAACCTGCCAACAATCACCTACATCATTTAATGATGCCAAAACACCATCACATCCGAAGGGAACAACCGTCGCACCACTTAAAAAGACAGCATTAAACTCATTAAATGTGCCTTCACAGCAATCGTGGTGAAAATCACAAAATTCGGGTTCTATAAGTAGGTCTTTTTCTAGTGGAGGTAAAGAAACATGCTCTTCCAATAAATCTTCAACGTTTACATCTCCAAGATATCTTGTAGAATTGACATAAGTTGGAGGTATATCGATATCTTCATTGCAGGTATTGTCATCTAATAACTCTCCTTCAATACTAGTCTTAATGATATAATTATCGAAATTGGTTGAATAGGAATCAAATGGGAATGTGCTTTCCAACACAGACATCCAACATGAGCCAACGGCAACGAATTGTTCTACTGCATCAGAATGGGTGTCATGGACAATTTCTACATTCTTGAATGAGGTTCCAGTTACTGAATTAGATTCTGTAAATCTCTTTGCCCAAACGGTATTGCCTGATCTATTGATTCGAGCCATAAAACCGTAGCCTGATACAGGAGATGACAAACTGGTGAGCGTACTACAATTGTAAGAGTCATTACCTACGATAATATAGTCCCCTTCAATATTGATTTCAAAGTCCTTAATCTCTTCGCATACATCAGGGATATCATATAAATGATTATTGGCTCTGTTCATATTCTGATCCAGTTCCAGGATGAAAAAATACTCATCATAGTCTAAAGGAGGGAAAGGAAAATTATTAACAACTTTCTTACGATTTCCAACAATTGCGATGTTTCCATCTAATCGTTGAATTAACTTGACCCCTATTTCTTTAGTTTCAGGCGAACTATCAATATCATAAATATTCAAACCATTGAAAACAGGATTTAATTGGTTGTCTAATAATAAGCAAAATACGTTGCTGCCAATACTCCCGGTAATTGCATACTCTGCACCCATGAATGGGGTATGTAGTTGGATAATGGACTTAGGTACAGTGTGGTCTCCATTTGGCAATGCAATGGGATGAAAAGAATATTCTCTTCTCAACCAATTGGAACAGTCATTATGATAGGCTCCCAATTGTAAATTGCCAGTATGAGGCATTACTCCGATCCAGATGAGCTGCCCATTACTATTAATGATAAAATCAGAAAACTCAATATTCTGATTGAGTTGTTCTGTAAAATTGATGATGTCAATGATGTTTTGGGAGTTATTTGATAAAGCGTATCCTACCACATCTTTCTGTCCATTATTAACAGATGTTGTTAGTATCCAATTGTTTGACCCGCAAGCAGCTAAATCAAAATTTTTATGGACGATATTGCTGATTTGCCTTGAATGTTGATTGTTTATTTCAAATCCCTTCGCAGTAGTTACATTTCCGGCCTTATCAAATTCAGCAAAGCTTATAATATCATTAGAAGGCTGCGTTGTAAATAACGTTTCATTTTTTCTGCTTCCAAATACCTGTATTTGATCATGAGCAGCAATGAAACAGTCAAATAAATGTTCGGATTTGTCCGAATTGGAATTATTCGTATCGTATGAATAATAACACTCTGTGAATGTATTGATGAAACCAGATTGCCCCCAGAGGTTAAAAGCGCTAAAGAGGAGCAATAAAAGATAATTGATTGGATTTTTCATAATAATGGTTGTTTGTAAGTTGTAGAAGTATTAAGAGATTGAGCTTGATTGGTTTGCTTTTTTGGGGATTAAGCAAGAGAGCACATTTAATTAATCTTTTTATGGTGGCATCTTACTTACCCTTGACTGGCACTAATCAATTTTTATTGAATACTTCAAAACTACTTTGCTTACAAAGAGCTTAAAAGGCGCGTGTAATATCTGGTCGATTAGAAGTAGCAACTGGTAGGACTATAGTGTGTATTTCTTTTGAATAGAGCTGGTAAGCTTTTTATGTATTCTGTATTAATGGAGTATACTAATTTTTACTTCTACCCGGGTGCCAGAAGTATTTCCTTCCTGATCTACTAAATCGGTTATCTCAATTTTTATGTGATCAGGTTCTGCGCCATTCAAAATGCTTATGCGATCTTCTATGATATTAGTGGCGTGTGATTTATGTTTTTTTAATGAATTCTTGCGAATGCGTGCTGCTTCTACACGGCCAATACCATTATCTTCTATAATAAAAGATAGGTACTTACCTTTGGAAACTGGTGTAGCCCGAAGTAGTAGTAGGCCGTTTTTTTTCTTGTAGGCGAGGCCGTGATTGATGGCATTTTCTATGAATGGTTGTAAAATCATAGAAGGCACTTCAGTAGATTCCAGGGGAATAGATTCATCTATTTCCAGATTAAAAACAAACTTATCTTTAAAACGCAATAGTTCCAATTCAACATAGAGGGCGAGTAATTCCAATTCATCAGCAAGAGGAAGGTAATTGGATTTAGAAGCATCGAGAAACATACGCATCAGGCGGGCAAACTTGGAAAGATAAAGATTAGCCTGGAGCTTGTCTTCCGTCATGATAAAGTGCATAATAGCATTCAATGAGTTGAATACAAAGTGTGGATTCATTTGGGCTTGTAATGCTTTTAACTCCAGGCGAGCTAGTTTGTTCTGTATTTGTGCTTCTGCTATTTTTTTTCGCTGTCTTCTCCTTGCCCATAAGAAAGGGATAATAGAAATGAGTACTCCAAATAATAATCCACCCACTAATCCAAATCTTTTGGATGCCCACCATGGTGGTTGTACTTCGAAAAAAAGTTCTTGAGAATTGCCCCAATCCGAGTTTAATTTTTTTGCCCTTACCTCAAAATGATAGCTGCCTTCTTCTAGGTTCTGCAAAATTACGGAGCGATTTTTAGTAGTGATCCACTCTTCATTGGAACCCAAACGATATTGGAAAGTGATATCTACAGGGTTTTGGAAGGCAATAGAAGTGTAATGAATCGCCAATTGGGTTTTAGGCAGAATACCCGATAATTGAGCTTTCTCTACTTTCTTCCCGTCTAATTCTATCTTTTCGAGGTGAACCCCCGGAGGAAGATCCATTTGTTGAGGTATGTTGTTGTCAATAACTGTAATCCCCTGGCTAGTACCAATCCATAATTGCTTTTGACTGTCCTCAAACAAACAGTTGATTTGATCAGCGACCAGGCCTTCTCGGCTGTTGATGGTAGATATTCGCCTATCTTGAAAATAGTGAAGGCCTTTAGGTGTACCTATCCATAAAGTTCCTCTATGATCAAAATATATGACCTGGCAATGATTAGATGATAGCCCTTCATGAGTTGTATAATTGCGTATTGAGCCTTCTGACAATTCAAAAAAACCATTTTTTGTCCCTGCCCACAATGCCCCATTAGGAGCTATTTTTAAATCGTTTATCCAGTTAGATGGCAAGCCCGTTTGTTGAGTATAATGAATAAGGCTGTCTCCAAAAATTTTAAAGAGGCCCTGCCCTCTTGTTCCTAGCCAAATAGTATCCTTATGGAAAGTAAAATGAAAGTGTTTGGAAGATGATATAGAATAATTAGGAATTCTTTGATTTAATTCCAGCAATACATTATTTGTAATGGGTAGAGTATCTGTTTTTGGGGCTTCTGCAGCATTATCATGGATTTGATCCCAAAGCCTGTTTCTCGACCAAAAATATCCACTGCTGTCTAGAAAGAAGTTCATACCTAATGAATAATGGAATGAAGCTGGTAAAGGAGGCGATTCATCTGATTGGACTAAAAATAGGCGTCCCCTTCCATCCCCTTCAATGGCAACTGCAATCTGTCCATCTTGAGTCAGTATAAACCTACTGGGGGTGAAATCGTTTGACTGGAACCAAGGGTAGGGCTTCCATGTATTGTTTTGAAACACGTTCAGTCCGCTTTGAGTACTAGCCCAAATGCTCCCATCTGGCATTTCCAAAATATCCCGAATATAAGAATTGGTCAGGCCACTTTCTAGAGTGTAGCTCTGACTTTTTTGTGGGAAAATACAATAGATACCGCTTCCATGTGTGCTTAACCAGAGATTGTCTTCTCTGTCAAAAAATAAGTGAGAAAGGGTGCTTTTTAATCCAAGCAAGGAATTTAAATGAGTAATTCCATTGGTCATGGTATTATAAATATACAAGTCTTCTTTTTGTGCAGCAACAATATTGTCACTAGCTGCTATAGCGATCTTTCCTGATTGGGCAAGCGCAAAACGGGAGATATTTTTAGGAGGGAGATTTTTCATAAATAATATGGCTTCATCTCCCGTTTCTGGAAGCATTGCAAATATTCCTTTACCTCCCAGCCATAAATTGCCTTGCGTATCTTCTGCAATGGAGTAAAAGTCACGTTTGGATAACTTTTTTTCTTTCTTAGGTAAATATTGAGCTTTTCTCTCCAATAACTTCTTTTCGGGAGTTGGTATATATATAATAAAACGATCAGTCGTATCCTGAAAAGATAGTTGATAAACACCGTGATTAGTAGTCATCCATACTTCCTCATTTTGAGTAACGCAATAGGAATATATTTGAAAGCTATTTTTTTTGTAATCTGTCGTAATTAAATTACCCCAGCTTTTTTGTTCAATGCTGAGAAACTCGGTTTCCTCAAGAAAGAAGGGCTGCCTCCAATAAAAATATCCGATCGAATCGGCATGCTGAAAAAAAGTTATTCTAACAAACTGAGAATCCCGAGGTGTTTTAATGAATAATTGGCTGGCTCCAGGTTTTCCTTTATCTATCAGAACAGTTCCATCCTTTAAAACATCAATTTGATTGAGTCGGCCAGAACTACCGGCTTTATATTGCCTAATAGAATCTTCATGCATGAAATGATGCCCGCCACCATAGGTGCCTATGTGTATTGTACCATCAGACGCCTCGTCTAGAGATATAACAAAGGGCGTTTTCAAACCCTGCCCCTCATGGTAATTTTTGAATGCAAAACCGTCAAACCGTGATAGCCCATAGTCGGTACCTATCCAGATAAAACCATCTACATTTTGCAGAATTTCAAACCCTACATTATGGGCAAGGCCATCTGCAGTTGTGTAATTTTTAAACCTTATGGAACCATGAGATTGAGCAGGCAAAAGATGATACCCGCTAATGCATAAAATACAAAGCCATAAAATTTGGAACCCCGGTTTTTTGATTGTTTCACATCGAAGTGGCTTGAGAATGTCTGATGAGTCGATGAAGATCAGATTTTGCACTCATTGAATTTTTTTAAACAACTTTATCATAAAACTAAAGTAAAAAACAGATCGAAAAGGAAAATTGTAATAAATGGTAGATGCCTTGTCATAACTGGTAAGAAGCTGATATCTGTAGGTTTTAATGAAAACGTTCTAGAAATTGTTCTTTCTTTCGTCTTGAAACGGGGATGTTGGCTCCATCTTCCATTGTGAGGTAGCCACCATCTAACCTACTGTATTTTTTGACATACGACATATTGACCAAATGAGAGTGGTGTACCCGGATAAAATTGTGATCACTTAAAAGAGTTTCAAATTCTTTTAAGTTTTTACATACTACGCTTTTTGTTCCATCTTTAATGAATACATTAGAGTAACGTCCATCTGCTTCACAGCGGATTATTTCACTTACTTTTAAAAATTCGAGACCATCATTGGTGGGTAATGCAATTTGATTGCTGGAAGAATTTGGCTGTTTCAGATTTTGTAAGAGCGCTTTGATATTTACTTTTTTGTAAAAGACAGACTGCTTTTGTTCCAATTTCTTTATTGCTTCCATAAGCTCTTGCCCATTGATTGGTTTGAGTAAATAATCAAGAGCACAAAATTTTATAGCCTTCAGTGCATACTGGTCGAAAGCGGTCACAAAAATTACCTCAAAATCAATTTTAGGGAATTTGGCAAGCAGGTCAAAACCACTCCCAAAAGGCATTTCAATATCTAAAAAAACGACATCAGGATCTTTTTCTTGGATAATTGAAAAAGCTGCTTTAGCAGAATCGGCTTCTCCGACAATTTGAACCTGAGGGCAACAAAATTCAAGTAATTGCCGGAGAGTATCCTGACTCATCGGTTCATCGTCAACAATTATGGCTTTCATAGCTTTTCTTCATTGAAATATAAAATCATGGACCACTTCTACAAAAGTATTAGCTAAACTTCTAACGCAAGAAATTATATTATCCTGCATTGTTAATCGTTTTTAATAATTTTCCAGCTAAACTAAAGTAATCGATTTTATCTTTAGAAGATATCTATCTATAATTGATATTCAATTGTATAATGAAGACAATTGATTGAGCTTCTAAGAAGGAAGAATAATTTTAAAGTCAGAAAAAGCTAAAGATTAATTGTACAGACAGATTAACTTAGTAACACTTGTTTTTTCTTTGAAATATTATCCAATACTTGACTGTCCCTCGCTGGGCGCCTACGCTAAAGCGACAGCGTGCGGAGGATTTAGGGGGTGGAATCACTGCCCCTAAGTTTAAATGCTATTACAATTAATCATTTTAATTTTTATATTTCCTTTGATATAGGATCACTCCAAGTATACCCAACAAAACACCACCAATCATCAATACCCACCACCATCCAAATCCTACGGACTCAAACTCCAGAGGAGCATCGTCTCCAATCAGTACAATTGCTCCCCAGTAAGCAGGAATACGATAAGCAGGACTGGAAATAGCGTCATCTGTCAGATAACGGAGTTTAGCCTGGCGGAGCGCTTCGTCTTTAGGGATACCATTGCGTAAAGCTTTGTAAAAATCTTTCATGATTAGGGAAGACGCTCGGTCAGAGATGCTCCACTGGCTGGCAATAAGGCTACTGCTGCCAGCAAATTGGAAGGCACGTGCCAGGCTCATGACCCCCTCACTGCGTTGTAGGGCTCCGGTGCCTGTTTGGCATGCACTGAGCGTAATGAGATTAGCATTCAATTGTAAACCGTAGATTTCCGGAAGACTGAGAAGAAAATCTTCAGAATTGTTGTCTTGATTAAATACAATATAAGCTGTAGAGTCATTTTCAGTATCTATAAAGCTGTGAGCGGCTACGTGTATAACTTCATAATCCGGAGTTTTTGATAAGAAATTGGCCTTGGTTGCCTGATGATTTAAATAGGCTTTGCCATTCAGCATATCAGCTACCTCCTTTACTTCATCATCTGCATAAGCAAGTTTGGATAATTGCTTCCCTCTAAAGAAATCCTGGAGATGTGGATTAGAGACTGAATCCTGTTTATTGTCCTCGAGTTTATCTAATGTATTATCCTTGTATTCTGTGCCAAAACCGAGAAAACGATTGCTGGAATTTATCGCTTTTTCCTTGCGTAAAATAAGGCCAGTGTAGTAGGCATAACGAATTGCATAATCATTGATCAGATACGCATCTTTTTCTAACCAGGAATTGGTCGATTCGGTTAATAAACACTCAAATGAAAGGTAGTTAAGTAGGCCATCAGGAATGATTATCAAATTGTTCAATTGCTCTTTTTCAAATGCCCGGATAGCGGGAAGTAGCAATTGCTGAAACAGATAGTGACTCTTTTCGGTGAAAACCTGCTCAGCAATAGTAGGATTTGACTTTATATAATCAAGATCAGAAAGGGTTTTTCTATAGTCTTTAATAGCATCTAAAAAATCATTGTCAATAGGGTTTGTAAAGCTGTAAAGAGTATTCTTTGAGAAGGCAAAGCCATAGAGTTGTCGTTCACCAAAAAAGTATTTAATGGCAAGGGTATTACTATCTAATTCAGCCTGTAAATGTTCTAAAGAAGCAGGTTGAAGTTGGTGCTTAAGCTGATAATATTTTGGGTGCTCTGTTTGCAACTTATCAAGTATCGATAACCGTTTTTGCTTGAGTTGAAATAAAACGGAGTGAAGACTATCTGATGCTGTTCGGCTATTATCCTGAGCAATTGCTGACTGTATGTTTAGAATATTGGTATTAAGCTGAGAAAACATAGCAAGGCTATCAGGAGAAAGCCCCGAAAGCTGAATGGCGCGTTCTTCATTAACCGCTTCTCTAAGAAGAAAGGCCGTAGCCTGTTGAGCCTGCATGAAGGCGGCTTTCTGATGCTCAATGTCATTAGTACGCTCATAAAGTAATAGGTCAGAACGTATAGCATCTTCTATGAATGGAATGGAATAATCTCCTAAAAAAGACTTGGCTCCTGCTTCTGTGTAGTATAGTTTAATCTTGTTGATATATTCTACTGCGGTATTGAAATGTGAGCTGGCTAATTGCAACTCTCTGGTGCGCTGGCTTTTTTCAAATTTTGATAGATATACAGCGCCTTTATTACGGAGTGCTTCCATCAGCCATACTTCATTTGAGAATATGCTATCATTGGAAGGTAAAGAGGATGTATTGTCTGGTTCGAAAGCAGGCAGAAAAACTTTAATAGCTCTGTGGTATTCGCGAAGAGCTATATTGTCCAATCCTTGTTTTTTATAGGTGTCGCCAAGGAAAATGTGTGCTTTCCCTATAGCTCGGTGGGTGAATGGATAGTTCTCTAAAGCAAGATTTAGATGTTGTTGAAAATGAGACTCAGCAAGGGACAATTCACCCAAAGCAAGATATATCTTGCCTAATAGTTGGTGGGCAGATGAAATATTAAAATGAGATCTGCCGCTATATTGAGTATTCAAATCCAAAGCTTGCTGAGCCAGCTTTTTTGCTACTTCATTTTGTTCTCCGGCAAGATAGGCAGCTGCCAGGCTGGCTTCGAAATAGCCATCACTTTTTTTGATTAATGCATGTCCTTCCTCAAAAGAATTAATGGCGTTTTCCCATTGATTTTGAGCAAGGTAAGCTTTACCTAGATTAAAAAGATTATCTTTTTCGCCTTGTTTACTGTCGAGTTGACGGTTTACCTGAATGGCTTCCTGATAAATGCTTTCTGCAAGAGGATAATCTCCCTGAATGGTGTAAATAATACCCAGCATGTTGTAGACAGCAGCTAATCTATTCGGCTTTTCATAAGGAAGCCATGAATTAAGGCATGTCTTGTAATGAGTAAGAGCTGATGGTAAATTATCTTCAAGATAGTAAATGAGGGCTAGTATCTCTTCAGTCTTAGCTTTAGTGGTATCAACATCAGAAGGGAAGATATCCAGTATGGTTTTTATATATGGCTTGGCCTGGCTAAGCTGATTTTTTTCATACGCCAGGTAAAATAAATCCCTGGATCTGAGATAGGTGCTATCCCAGTGCTGCAATTTGCCATGTAAGTTGGCTGCTTGTTGATGCCAATAAAAAGCACTGTCTAATTGATGCTTATTTACTGCAGAAGAAGCATTATCCATGCAGCTGGCAATAGCCAGTTGAATAGCTTCTTCTGAAGTATTCGACTGGCTATTGAGTTTATTATGCTGTTCGTCAGTATTGTTTTGCTGGCATGAAATAGCCATACAAATGACTAGTAATAAAAGGAATGGGTATGGAACATGCATAAGGACAGTTTAGATAGTTGCGATCAGGACTTTATTATTTGATACCGGCTTGTATTATTGCTAGTTTGGACTTCTATGACAAGCGGTCCAGACGGGAAATTACTAATATCAACTGTCAAATTATGATTTCCAGGAGCTTTTATACTTTGATGAAGTGGAGTTGATAATCGTTGGCCTGAAAGATTATAAATGGAAATACTTACTGGGCTATCTTGACTCCCTGCTACTTCGTATTTGATATTTATATGCTCTAATGATGGATTGGGATATACATCTAAAAAAGCTTCCTGGGTCTGTTCAATGATAGGAGGTTGTACGCTTGAAGGAGATTGAGAAGAACAAGGGGTGTATCCGGGGTTATGTTCAGATACTATTGTTAGTGCAGTATTAGTAAGTATATTGGGCTGGGTATCAAATATAATGCTTGCTTGTCCTTCAATATTGTCATTTAAAACGAGTCCTGCTTCAGTACAGATTGAAAATTTAACAAAACCAGTAGTTTGATCATAGGAGTAGGTATTAGGATATATTTGATTAGATCCGGGGAGCTTATGGCCAGTCATAGCTATAGAAATCACATTACCAGCTATAGAAAAATTGGAAACGGGAGAGCTTGAAGATAGAATATTGAAATTCTCAGTTAGAGCAGGGCCATCAAAAACCGCATCAATGAAAATATCATCAGCATAATAGTTGCCTGAATTTTGAAAAAATATGGTATAAGTTAGCTTTTTTTGCTGTGGTATGGAATGAGGAATGTGTTGATAGTCAACTATTATGCCATTGGGGTCATGTGGATATCTTTTCAGTAACGTAAACTTTTTTTCAACGGTGCTACAATGGTTTTCATCTCCGTCTACTAATATTTTGGCTATATTATTCAAACCTGCCTGATTGATTCCTTGAGGAACAGATACATGAATATATACATGGCGGACCTCTCCAGGTAGTAGATTAGAAAAACTCCAGCTTAGTTTATCCTGACAACCGGGCTCTGAAGACCCTAGAGGGATAAGGCTGCCAGGATTTGTCCAGTCTAAACGCGGGTTATAAAAATTGGTTACTGAAAGATTTTGGTCTACGTGAAATTCTATGTTTCCAGACATAGTATCTTTTTGGACTGTAGTATCACATGGATAAGTAAAAGATAAAATGTAGATCAATTCGTTATTTTCTGTGGCAGACCAGCTTTCTCCAATCCTGATTTTTTGATTTCCCATAAATGAATTTGCGGTACTACTTCCCATCGAACTATTAGTGGAAATAGGAGTTACTCCAATGGTTTGCTGAGAAGGTAAAGAGATAGAGTAAGGCTCTGCAGCAAATACCTCAGTTGTATAAGGAATTGTATTGTGATATTGATGTGATGGTTCACTCTGTATACTGTAGTGGCCGTCATCGAATAGATAAAAGAATGCTGAACTAGCATTGGCGCCTGCATGTAGATCAAATTCTACATACCGATTATTAAAATAAGTTACAGGAATATTTACTATTGGTTGACCGAAGGTGCTAAAAAAAAAAAAAAGGAAAAAATAAAGGAAGCAAATCAATAGTGCAAATCGATTCATGACGGAATACATTTTGAATTTATAATACAGTTTTCAAGTGTTATAATACTCAGGTGAAAAAAACGTGACTAATAAAAGTAAAAAAATAAAGGCCTCACTTCACGAATGAAGTAAGGCCAATGAAAACTGCACTATTGATTATGCTATAATAGCATGTATTAATGCTATGTTGTAAGAGTTATAATTTCTAAAGAGGTTAAGAGTATGAAGTAGTTTAGACTTGTCTTATTAAGGCGTTAAAAAACAGGACATTAAATCTCCTTTTTTAGTAACTTAATGTTTACTCCTCCCCCGGCTTTCAGCCGACCCTTCCAACCGTAAGACCCGTCTGGGAGGGGTATAAGTGCTGTGCTCCCTCGGGGGAGCTGCCCGCAGGGCTGAGGGGGATTTTCTATAAGTTTAAACCAGTTCATACCCTAAAAATCAGGCCTGCCGTATAAAAGGTTTTTTAACCGAGAACCATGAATTTCTGGTAGATTGTAAGTGTTTTTATATTTTTCAATAGTGGATTTAATATCAAACTTTAATTCATTAAATTGACGAGGCAGTTGTTCTTCACAGAAATCCTGATTTTCATAAGATGAAATAATATTATCAAATTTTTGATAATACTGCATTCCTTGATTGATGAAAGCACTATACTGAGAAACAAACTCTGCCACTCTTTCTGTAGCAAAAATGATGTTCACTTCCATTCTACTCGTCTGTTCATTAGTGTTTCCAGTATTTTGCTCCAGTTGTAATATGAATTTGTCCAGATGTTGTGCTAGTGTCTCCCAATCATCATTATTCCTACATTTTTCCAGAGGAACATAATACCCCAAAAACTTGGTATATTCTCCAAAAAGCTGTTCACAATCTGCTTTTAGGGCAAGATTGGCAGTTTGCAAATAATCAGTTTCATGTCTGATAATATTTAAGTCTCCATTCATTCTAACGGTAAAATCCAGGATACAGGAAATTTTCTGAAAATCAGCTTCCTTTTCTTCTGTGCGTCCGTTTCTCAATATGCTTGATACCAGGGAGTAGGTAGCAGTGAGGTAGGGATTTGAGTTCAGCATTGATGGAAGGTTAAAAGCATACTTTTTGTCGGTCTGCTTTTCAATGACATTATTAATCTTGCGAAACTCAGGATAATTATGAGGATTACTAAGTAAGGCAACATTTTGCAAGGTCTTCATACCCGAAAAATGATGATCAAGGCTGAGTAACTTTTCATAAATCAATTTGATCAGGCTAATCCCTTTTTGGTACCGTACTTTCAGCATATCGACCTCCATCAATTTACGTGCCTGTAAAATATCCTCATAAGCTTTTGTTTGCTCTTCCAGGAGCAACATATACTGCGCTATATCGCCATTGGCAAAAAGTATTTTTTTTTGCTGATTTATATTTTCTAAGCGAAGGAGTGCTACTGCCTCTTGTTTTTTATGCCTTTCAAATAGTGTTCTTAGCATCACCTCCCAATCTTCATGTACAGTCATGAAATTTGTGCTATCTCCTGGAGGGCTGTTCGCTTTGGTAATCATTGGCCATATTAGTATCATAAGGCTTAAAATGAAGATCCATAAAAACCTTTTTTCAATAAACAGCTGAGTGTTTGGAAGCTTAAACATGGGTAGCATTTTATAGATATTCAAAAGCATATTCTAACAGATGATTATTGTCCCAGGTAGACAAAACGATATGTTGAAGTATGTTTTTACCTGCCTTGCCTTTTTTGTATTTACATACCAACTTAGTTGTATGTTCATTTTCATTGAGTGAGGTAGTGCTGCCGAGGATTATCCATTTATTAGTATCGATTAATATACTAAGCCTGTTATTCGTAATTGGATCATAGTAAATGATGCTAATAGTATGCTCATCAACCTGATGGAGTTTGCCTCCTTTTTGAGTTGATGATTGGGCATAAGATGCTACAGTTTTTGGTGAATCATTGTGAACTATTTGCAGTAGTTCTACAAAACCAGGGACGTTAAAATGGAGTTGATCATAGTTTTTGCCTTCAAATGACCAACTACAACTGCCTTTTTGATCAATGCATATTTCAAGAACCCCTTTTTCTTCTGATAAAACAGATTCAAGATTTAAACCAAACTGCTTGCTATTGACGGTAGCAATTACTTCTTTTCGTATGCTCATTTTGCAATCTCGGGAAAGAGTATTGGCAGCCCTTTCTTGTATACAAGACATACTGATTAATAAAATGAAGAATAAAGTTTTCATAGCTTTTATTTTTTGACCCTATACTTACTATTAGTATAAGTTTTCTTACTCAAAACCGTACAATAAACCTTTGAGCTGAGACCCTTTCAACTCCGTAATATTATAAGCCTCATCAAATTTATCAATTGAATAATGGATATCCTGCTGTAAAGCTTTAAACTGAATAGGAATTTGATCCATACAATCAGGAGCGTTGCTATAATTGGATGCAATTAGCTCAAATTTTTGATAGTATCGTTCGCCCATTTGAATGAAGCGATTGTAGCTATCTATAAAGCTTAAAAGCCTATCAACAGCAAACTCCAAATCTGCTTGTATTTTAAACAATGCCATTTGATTGTTCTCATTTTGGAGCTTTTCCATACTTTGCATTGTTTTAGACAGTTGATGGTATAATTGATCCCAATCATCTACTTCACGGCACCGTTTAAGAGGGGTGAGATAATTAATGGGGGTCGTATAATCCTCAAAAAGAGTATAGCATTCCTCCAAAAGAGCAGTATTGCTAGTCCTTAGATATTCTGTTTCATAAAATATGGTGTTCAGTTCGTGTTGCATCTGCAATGTGAAATCCAATATACAGGAGATCGCATCTAGATCTGCCTCTTTGGCTTTTTTATCTTTATCACCGATCATCAGCCCCATAATCATATAGGAGGCACTGACAAATGGATTACTTTCTAGTAAGGCTGGTAATTGGATCGCCTGATTTTTTTTCAACTGGCTAGTTATAATTTCTTTGGTGTCTTCAAAGCCGGGATAAGTGTTAGGGTTTACTAATGTGAGTATATCCTGAAAGGTCTTCATTGATGAAAAATGATGATCTAATCCGAGGATTTTTTCATGGAGGATTCTGATTAAATCTATTCCTTTTTGATACCTTTTAACCGTGAGGTCATACTGGTATGCCTGAAAGATTTGATTGAGCTTATTTTGAAGAATGATTTCTTCTATAAGCATTTCTTTGCTATTATTTTGATTGCTTAAAGCACTTAGCTTTTGCTGAACAGCTGATGCTTGAAGAATATACATATTATGTACATTATCAAGACTTTGAGTTGTCTGTACCAACCATAAATGGATAGAGTCTTGAGTTTGGGATTCTGATATGCCAAACACTGTTGTCGAAACTAGAACCAATGAAAATATTAATAGCTTTTCCATATGCTTAATCATTTATCTTTTCAAAAAGTGATTAAGAACCTGCTAGAGGTCTCATCTACAGGATAATAGCCTGGAGCTATTTTCGAATCTTGAGGCATTAACAAAGCAGTAGTGATGGTGGTCGGTATAGTAAGGAAGGCATCAATGTAAAAACTGTCATTTACAAATTGCTGCTCTGC
This sequence comes from Chitinophagales bacterium, assembly GCA_022360175.1. Classification (GTDB taxonomy): domain Bacteria; phylum Bacteroidota; class Bacteroidia; order Chitinophagales; family Saprospiraceae; genus JAKSDI01. The sequence goes on along the minus strand of JAKSDI010000038.1, from coordinate 78,196 downwards.
GACTATGACACTAATTGCAGATTTGTCGATATCCATACACATACGCCCCAGGCTATCTATATATAATTTATTATCAACACCACCTACTGAATTCTGAGTGTCACTTGCGTCTAAATTACAAAGGCCTCTACCTGAACAATTAGGGCCTCTCCCAAAAGTAGCTTGAGCATAGACAACGGCCTGTTGGTCCATACCAAAATCAAATGATACAAATACTAAACCTATTAATATTAAGATTAAAAAAATTGAAGTTTTCATAGTTTTATATTTATGAGCGTTCAAACCACTTCAACACATTTCTACATAAAGCTGATTGTCACCTACTCGAAGATTTAGCTTAGATACTGCCATTGATTTTCCTCTATCATCACTTTTAGTCCAAAACATACAACTTTCAAGTATGCGATAATCTGGTTACCTATTCAAGATATTTGATGAATCTTCCAGTGAATTTATTTTGAGCATATATAATGCTATTGATTCATTTATTATGTTTTATTGCTGTGTTTTAGGGTTTCAATTATATAAGCAGTGAGTAGCATAAGTGTGACAAAATCTATTGGATTATTTTTTTTTGAGTATACGTGTCACACTTTCATTCTTGAAGTATTCTATAAGCGAAAATGATGATATCGAAGTTTAAAATCTTAATTCTAACGAACTGATATTATTTCTTTTGAATCGACAATAAAATTTAAAGCTATGAAAAATTCCAAAAGCACTACTCCAAATTTTGAAAACAGCCTAATTACAATTTTACAACAGGATTCATCCTAAATAAGAAAGTTTATAAATCGTTTGGAAAAGCTATTAATATTCATCTTTCACAATAAATAAAGCTATGATTAGAACTGAAAAAATTATGTTCACATTCCTACTATCACTTTGCTGGTTTGGGATAAATGCTCAAAGCGTCAGATTAGACTTGTCTAGTGAGTCTACTGCTCATGCAACTTCTTCTACTATTGACAGTAGACTGCATGTAACCACGTCTAATGGTGAAACTCATATCGACATCAGCTATGACGGACTAAATGCGGAGCTGTTTCAGGTAGAAGTATACGCTAATGATGAGAATGTATATGAAAGACAATTGAAAGAAAATGGGCCTTCTCCTACTTATCTTCTAAAGAAGAAAAAAGTAAAAGTGGAAACTTTTCTAATAGATAAAGAAAATTTGGTCAGTTGGTTCAGAGTACTTAGGCTTTTACCTTGTATCGAAGCACAGTATAATAGCAATGGTTCCTGGTATGTGGAATTTGATTGTTATGAAAGCGTTGCAGCCCCTCTTAATACTATACAAGTTGAAGACGGAGCACCTACAACAGTGGAGGGCACTGCTGTGAGAGTACTTCCCGTAACCGATCAGCCATTAAATCTTGAAAATATTTCTATAACCAAATTCTAATTTTTTAAGCTATGAAACAATTATCATTAATTATTGCAACTCTATTTGCATTGAACATCACTTATGCACAAAGCTATGATTTAATCTATACGAATGGAGAATCTAGCCTGACAGCACTTCAGGGGAACGATCAGGTTTCTCAACTGAATTTTCAAAAGGGAGAAGAAGGTACCCTAATTGGTGTTGATTATTCTGGTATTAATGGTACAACCACTCGTATGGTTCTTATCAGTAATGGAACTCCTGTATACGAAACATCAGCTGATGCTTCAGCAGGTGGGCCTTCTATTCCTCCTGTGCGATTCGAAACTAAAGAAGTCGTTTATGATGGAATAGTAAGCGTAGAACAGGAAGATTGGATATTTACTGCTATAGCAACAGCAATTGTACTGTGCTGTGTTGAAGCACAAGTAGGTTCTAACGGATGGTCTGTAGCTTTTGACTGCGACTGTTTCGGAAGTATGGCTGCTCCAGCTCCTAATGGTGGTGGAATTACAGTACAAGCAGATGGTCAAACCTTTGAGAATATCACAGCTATGCAGTTCATCCCAGTAGATGGAATGAAAGATAAGCTAAATGGTGCTTCCATTACTAATAGAGACTAATAAGATTATATGACAACAATAATTGCCCTACTGCAGCTAGTCAGTAGGGTAATTACTGTTTTTATAAAAACCGCAGTATGGATTGGCTTAAATTCTCTTACAAATATCTATTAATAATCCCCCTATTACTTGTGCTTCAGGTAATCGGGTTTATAAATATTGAATCTACTAGAGTGGATATAAGTATTACTGCTACAGTAAGAGGTAAGGCAATCCAAAAAGAACTGTCTGAAGATGTTTATTTCTATTGGGGGTGGAAAAATAAGAGGCTAAAAGATAATAGATGGAATGATACGGCACAATTTATCATAGAAAGTGTGTACGATCAAAGCCATTATCCTTTTTGGGGGGCTAAGAATATAGATGTCAATCTTATTGGGTTTAAAAAAGTGGGATCACAACTATTGCCAGGAACTATAAATATAAAAGGAGATATCAAAGGATGGTGTACACCGCAGGGTGCTCATGAATACATCCAGGAACAAATACGAGACCTTGTTTATGGTGATTTATTTTCTTAAGAATTTATATCTTTATTATGAACACTACAACCTATTTATTCAATTCGGAACGTAAACGCCCCTCTCTAAAAACGAACCTACAAATACGTAGGGCGATTCGCATTGATGATAATACAAGTGAAATGCCTGATCCTGCACTTATTAAAAACTTTGGACTTACTGCGGAGGAATTCGATCGCTTGGTAAATCAGCTCAGAAGAGGCAATGAAGATTTGTTCCAGGCTATTTTTTTAGCTCACTTTGAGGATTGTATGAAATACTTATCTCAAAGGTATGGACTGCAACATGAAAAAGCATATGACATTACAATGGATGCTCTTTTATTGTTCCGCAAGCGGCTGCTAGAAAATAAAATCCATTATGGAAACATACGTTTTCTGTTTACTCAAATGGCTAGTCAATTGTATCTCAAAGAACTGAAACGACCATCGGCAAAAGCAGAAGTATCAGAATTGCAAGACTTGCTTTATGAAGAAACAGAATATTTTGATGATGAAATTCTAAGCATTCTTAACAAAGCATGGGATAAATTATGTGATGATTGTAGAGGGCTGTTAAAGCGTTTTTATTATCACAAATCTTCTTTAAAAGAAATTGCTCAGGAACAACAAAAAAATGCTGCAGCATTGCGTAAGCAAAAGCAGCGTTGTGTAGAAAAATTAAGACAGCATTTTAACCAATTATATCAATTTTAATTACCCGGTTTACCCCTAGGTAATATTCAACTGTCCGAAATATGAATCAATTGCGAAAATATTTAAACGGTCAAATGGAAGCAGGAAAAATGGAAGAATACACCGAACTGCTTATTCAAAAGAAATTTGATCAGGATCAAAAAGAGTCCTGGGGAAGGATTCTTAAAGATCAGTATGGTATAGAGCGTAAGAGCTCAACAAAAAATAAAGTACGGAGCTTATCTGTCCGTTGGATAGTAGGGATAGCAGCTTCATTTTTATTGATTATTGTATCATTTTTTATAGTGAAACAATCATCTGAATCGCCTTCTCAGCAGTTGGCAGATCAATATATAGAAACATTATCTATTATGGCAGATCAATCAGTGCATAGGAAAGGGCAATTTCAAGAGGAAACAACTCGCATTAAAGCAAATGAGGCATACATCAATAAGGATTTTGAGAAAGCAATTCACCATTGGCAGGAATTGCAACTGAATGGCCATGCTAATAGTTATGATCTGTTTTATATGGGAGTTAGCTACCTACGCCAGAAGAAATCAGCACCAGAGCAAACAATCTCTCTATTAGAAAAGACCAAAGAACAAGCTCCTAGTCTGATGCAGGAAATAAATTGGGTGCTTTCTCTAGCCTATATAAAATCAGGGCAATTGGATGAAGCGCGTCTTCAGTTGGAGGCAATTGTTGATGATAAAGCATACATGGATGAAGCAGCAAGAGAATTATTAATAGCCCTGAAAGCAGAATAAGGCTTTAATAGGTTGGATATGCGGAAAACTAAAAATCAACTTTCCGCGATGTGGTATGCTTTTTTAACAAACATAAGCTCAAATACAAGCTGAAACACAAATTCAGGTGTAAGTGTCAAGTTCAAACCCAAACTCAATTCGCAAGTGTAGTTTACAATATTTTGAACTTGATATTTGATCTTGAACTTGACACTTGATTTTATGAAGTGCAAGTCCAAGGTGTAGCTGTATGAAAAATATGGCTTAAAAAACACGAAATTCTACAACAAATATCCTACACCTGAACTTGCCATTGAGACTTCTAAAATGCAAGTACAAATACAAGTGCAAGTATCAACAAACGTGGTTTACAATATCTTGCACTTGATATTTGGTCTTGCACTTATTTTTACTGCAACATTACCTTATCTGTAAATACTTGTTCTCCCTGAGTTATCTGAACAGTAATTAAACCTTTGGGAGCTCTTCCTACGTCAAATGCCTGGTCATAATAACCATCGAAATTTGAACGCTTATCAGTTGCAATTACTTTTCCATCAATATCTATTAACTGGATAGTTACAGCTTTTAAATCACTCTGAAATCTTAAGTGCAATTGTCCATTTGTAGGATTAGGACTTAAGATATAATTGACTAACTCGAGACTTGCCTTTGGTTTTGAAGCCGTTTCTTTAGGAGCCAGCACAAATTTAACAGGAATGCTGAAGTCTACATTAACAGCTTTGCCGTCCAGCTTGCCTGGTATCCAGTTTTCTTCCATGTCATTCATCAAATGAACGACTCTCATTACCTCGTCGTCAATGCTGGGATATACAGATTTGGTGATTCGGATATTTTCTAATTTTCCCATTTTATTGACAACGAAGGAAGCAACCGCGGTACCTTCTACATTTGCTTTGCTGGCATCTTTTGGGTATTTGATATTCTCGTAAATAAACTGTAGTAGTGCCTTGTCAACACAGCTTTTCAATTCTTTAGCAGAGGTCTCATTTTCACAGCCAGGAAAACGAGGCATCTCGTCTACTACTTTGTAGGAGGCTACTTTTTCTTCATCCGTTAATTTAAACTGAAAAGGAAGTTTCAACTGACTTGCTAATGCTTTACCATCTTTTTGAGCAGGCTTCCACCGAGGAAGATCGTTTACTACGGCTAATGCTGCTTCGTCCATACCATAACCAACGCTTTTTAATACAGTAGCGTCTTCTACCCAGCCTTCTGCATTTATTGTAAATTCGACAATTACTGTACCTTCTTTTCCTTCCGCTTTAGCAGCTTCGGGATACTTCAGTTTTTCGATAATAAATGATATCAGCTTTTCTTTACTACATGCTTGCTGCTTTTGCAGCGTTTCTAGTTGTTCACATCCTGCAAAAATAGGCAGCGGATCTCCTCCTGTTTCCAGAGACTCTACCATAGGAGAGTAATTGGATGATTCCGTGGGCCGAGCAAAGGCAAAAGCCAGTAATACAGCCAGGGGAAGTACCAATAAGTAACGGACTCTTACCGATTGTCGGGTTTTTGTTTTAGTCATCATAATAATTCTTTGTTTTAGTTGTGAAGTATAAAAATGATTGACGAGTGCAAGCGGCGGTCCGGACACCGCTTGTCTCATGAGCAAAAGGCCATATTGCTTTTTCTTTATATTGGCGTTGAGCACTGCCTCATCCGCTAAATACTCATGTACTGAGCGGACAGACTTACTATAAAAATAAATGGGGAGGCAGGGCCAAAATGGTATCTTAAGTAGTTCGAGTAAAAGTATATCAATACTGTGCCTACCCTTTATATGGGCAGCTTCGTGGAGCATAATCTTTTCCTGTTCTTGTTCGGTATAATTCAAGCGAGCGCTCCAGAATAGATAGTTTAAGAATGAAAAAGGAGCATGTATTTCATTGGTTATTAAGAGGCTATAATGAGGGCTTGCCTGCCTTTCGGCAAATTGATACAAATGATGAATACGCTTTAAAGCAAGAATAAACTGTACCGACATCCAAAACACGCCAATAGTGTATATGACTATCAAAATAGTGTTCCAGTTTATCATAGTATTTACTTCTGTGGGAGGGGTTACCACTGCTTCAATTTGGGCTACTCCACTAGTAATAGGGTACAGATACTGAGCTGCTGTATTAGGTGTGGTTTCATATAAGTTAAGTGTGCCTGCCCAGGGTAATATCAATCCTAAAACCAGGCTCATTAACAAATAAACTCTATTGATTGTGAAAAAAGTAGCTTTCCTCAATAGGCTGGCATAGAGGGCGTAAAAGATCAACCAACAAAGGCTTGTCTGAAGAAAATAAGTTATCATAGCTTTATTCTTCTTCTAGTTTTTCAATTAACTCAGACAACTCTTTGAGACTCAAATCTTTCTCTTCTACCAAAAAAGAAACTAACCGATTGGCAGAACCTTGAAAGTAATCTCTAACCAGTGTATCAAGAGACTGACGGCTATAGTCTTCTTTACTTACAGCGGGTTCATAAACAAAAGTTCGGCCATATGCAGTATGGTTCAGAAAACCTTTTTTATCATCTAGTATCCGTACCATCGTAGATATCGTACTATGGGGAGGCTTTTTCATTCCCATCCTTTCAACCATATAGTTGCGAATATCACTAACTGTACAAGGAGCAATCTCCCAAATGATCTGCATGATCTCTTCTTCTGCTTTTGTCAATTTTTTCATAAACATAACTTGGATAGTGCATTACAAATCTATAACGTATTTTTTAGTTATGCAACTGTTTAACGTATTTTTTAGTTAACTGACTATTTGTTTAGATGATGGTGAGCGCATTTTTGGTGTGTAGTTGGAAAATTTCTATTCCTTACATTTGCAGTAAAAACGAGAGATGCCTTATTTATGGGTCTTTATTGGTGGAGGATTAGGGAGTATTTGTCGATATGGGATTGCTCGGTTAGCCTTTAGTTACTACGCTGTTTTTCCATTTGCGACTATAATCGCAAATGCACTGGCATGTATAATATTGGGGATATTAATGGGCATTGATCGACATGAAATGATACCACAGACATATAAGTGGCTGTTAATAACAGGTTTTTGTGGTGGATTTAGTACCTTTTCAACCTTTACAGGAGAAACCTATAGTCTTTTCCAAACGGGAAATTTAGGGATGGCTTTTGCTAATATCGCAGGCAGTTTATTATTGTGTTTATTGTGTTTATTCCTGGGACTGAAGATTGCCTTATTAATACCTAACCAATGAAATGGTCAGTAGGCTATTTCATCAATAACTACTATTTATAGTATGCAGCTTACACACGAAATTCTGGAGAAGCTGAATCAGCTAGAAGAAAAATATGCTGTCATGGGGCAGGATATTTTATCTTATCTGGATGGTTTGCTTTATGCTGATTACCTTACCTATTGGGATTATATTCATCTGGATACGCTCTTAAGCCTTCAAAACCCCAAGACTCCATTGCCAGATGAACATATCTTTATTATTTATCATCAGATTACAGAATTATACTTCAAGCTGTCAATCAAGGCACTGGATCAGCTAGTTCACCAGGAAGTAGTAGATGCGGATTTATTCAAACGGCAGATAAGTCGTATCAATCGATACTTTGAACACCTCATAGATTCTTTTGATGTGATGGTGGATGGTATGGACCGGGAAGAATTTCTCAAGTTTCGCATGAGTTTATTGCCTGCCAGCGGTTTTCAATCTGCTCAGTTTCGCAAGATTGAGATTATGAGTACAGACATGTACAAACTGGTACATGCTAGCAAGAGAACGGAAGTTGATCCACATTCTCCTATAGATGTATTATATGAAAACCTTTACTGGAAAAGTGGTGCTACTGAACTGGCAACAGGCAAAAAAACGCTTACGCTTCGTCAATTCGAAGAAAAGTATTCAGAAGAATTCATTCGCCTGGCAAATGAAATGAGAACCATCAATCTTTGGCAAACTTTTCTAAAATTAGATAAGGAGAGTCAAAATGATGCATCCATTCAGGAGCAGCTTCGTCAATATGATTTTAATATTAGAGTACGTTGGCCCTTGTCACATCTTCGTTCTGCAGTGCGCTATCTGGATGCAAAACCAGCAGTGATAGAAGCAACTGGTGGAACTAACTGGCAAAAGTACCTGCCACCTAAAAATCAGCGTGTTACTTTGTTCCCTGATTTATGGACCGAGGAAGAGTTGGATCAATGGGGTAAGTCTATGAAGTTTAAGTAGCTTTCCAGATAATATTATCTGAATCCAGATGGTGGCTTTCCAAATAAGCTTCTATATCTTGGCAAGCTTGTAATTGTCCATCTGCCAGAATGATATATGATAGCCATCCTGCTGCCTTAAGGATACTGGCAGCTTTTTGGTGTGATTCATTCTGTCGATCTGAAGCCAGGTATTCCATTGCCAATACTCCTTGTTGAAGAGATAAGTAGTCTTGCATACCTGAAAGTACTAATGCTTCAGCTCCTTCTACATCCATTTTGATGAAGCTGGGTTTTAACTTTTCTGCATGCAGGAGTTCATCTATTTGTATAGCAGGAACTTCAATTTTTTCACCAGTATGCCCCGAAGCTTTTACTGCTTCTTCATATTGAACAGAATCTGTGGTATTATATTCTGAATAGAGAGGAGGAAATTCATAAAAAGTCAGGCTTCCTTTTTTATTGGAGGCTGCTCTTTGTAGAGCTTGAGCTTGGGTATGAGCACGTAGATTTTTTTCAAGTAGGGCAAAATTGGAAGGAGCTGCTTCAATCGCTATCAAACGGCCTTGCTTTCCAATTATTTTTGCAGCGAGTAGAGAAAAAAAGCCGTAATGGGCACCGATATCAATTACAGTTTGTCCCTCCTGCAGGTGTTTGACCATATATTTTGCCAGTCGAATCTCTGAATCGTGCGTTTTAGCATTTAACAAATATATGTCGAGCCCGGCAGGAAGTAATACACGCATAGGGCTACCAAAAAAAGTAGAAGCATTAGTTTCCCATGGATATCGCAACAATTGATAGATAAAACGGTGATGGATTACTCCTGCCAGATAGGCAAAAGGAGCATAAAGTAGCCGTTTTATCGGCCCGCTCTTGGCTGCTTTTTCAATAGCAGATAGTTTATTCAGCCAGTTGTTTTTCTGTTGTGTGCTTATCCCCATAAAGGTCAAAAGATACCAGGATTACCAAATTCATGAAGAAGAAAGGGCCTACTTTGTCAGTTTCAATCAAGTCATTGATGATAAGCAATGTCAAAATGATGATTTCTGATAACAAAGCCATCATGACAATTTGCCGATGCTTTTTGTTGCGTAGCTGATGATATAAAGCTTCTCCGCGGAGTAGCGCATAGGCACATAGCAACAGAAAAATAAGAAGGCCGGGAAGCCCTTGCTCTACCAGAGTCATTAAATAATAACTATGTATTCCCGATCTTTCCGGATTATCACTAACATAGGTTTGAAAGCTGGTAACCGTATATGATTTATAAAAAGTATAAAAATTACCTGGTCCAAAGCCTAAAAATGGCTTGTCTGCGCTCATATGAAAACCTGCTACCCAACGGTATACTCTTTCCATAGTAGAGATATCCTCCATCTGGTAGGTAGCTTCTAGCAGATTGTCAAAATTTTGATGAGAAGTAGTGGTCTCAAAATTAGGAGCATATTCCAGGTATTTATTATTGTGTGTAACATATACCAGGCCAGCAATAGCTCCTGCCGCTACCAACAATAAAACATATTTGGTAAGCTGCCAGCGGATCACAAAATAAGCTCCTATTGCTACAAAGAGGCCGATGTATGCGGCACGTGTGTATGATAATTGCACTGCTATCAATAGTATACCCATACTTCCGATTATTACCCACCATTTTGTACTATAAGCTGGATACCAACTTCGGATAAACCAGGCATATGGTAAGAAAAGCACCATGATAGCAGCATAGGACACATGGTTTCTGTAAAAAGGGTACAAAATCTTATATACATCAGCAAATGAAAACCCATAGCTGGCATGCCTTACTAAGGCCTGGACAATAGTGAATATGAGAGGAATAAGGAATAACCAGAAAAGCTTGCGAATATCTTTTTCATTACACAGCATACGAGCTGCCAAGAAATAGAAAGTGGTTACATACCAAAGTTTAGCAAGCAAAAATTTAATAGAAATAAAGATCATCCCGGATGTCAATGCTGTAAAAGCAATCCATCCAATATGTAGCAATAACAATAAGGTAATAGGATGCCTTATAAAACGAGCATCTGTATTCTTACCATTTTTTATAATAAATAATAAGCCTACTATCATCAATCCAACCATGAGCGGCTCGGTAGGCAGATCGGTACCAAAACCATTGGGAAAGAAGAACTCGGCAGATAGAGGGATGCATATAATCAATAGATAGAATACCTTCCTGAAATCAACAACGGTAAGGTATACTAGCAATAAAAATGCAGGCAATGCTGCCAGATAATAAAATTCTGTTGCTATGCCTATGAAAAGGCTTAGCAATAAAATAACAGCATAAACTCTGAAAAAGAGCTTAGGTATATCAGAAGTATCGAGCAGTTGGGCCCATTTACTTCCCATGATAAACCTCCTTCCAGTTGACATCCCGGTAGGTATCAATGATCAATACACCTATCACACTAAATAAAAATGCCAGCGCAGCTGCAGCCAATACTATGAGGCTACGCTTAGGGCGGGATTTTATCAGTGGAGTATGAGCAGGCTCAATGATTAGTATAGTTGGAATATTAGATTCAATAGTAGCCATAGCCTGCTTGAGGCGTTCCTTGTCTTCACTTAGAGTCATATTAGCTTCCAGGTACTGACGACTGACGATTCCTACTTCAGACAAACCTTCATTAAACTGTTCCAGCTTCTGATTGAGATTGTTGTATTCTTCTGCAATACCAGAAACATTTGCCTGAAGCAGTCGAATAGTATCTTGAGGAATACCCGGAGTGTTTTTTAATGCTTCCAATTTTGCCCGATTGCGAATTAGAGTAGACTCCGTTTCAGATAATTGAGAGGTCAAAGCTTCTGCTTGTCCATCCAGGTCATATATTCCGTAGCGTTTCCTGAGCCTGGAAAGTGTATCACTCAATATTCTCAATTGTGTTTCCTTATTGGTGATATTACTATTATAAGAATTAATAATTTTTTCTTGCCCCTGTAGTATCAGTTGGCGAGTCATTTCACTAACTCTTTCGCGAGCAACATTGGCTATATTTGCAGCCAGTTCCTTGTCCTTATCTTCTACAGAAAGCTCAATCGCATCTCGCTTGGTTTTAGTCACTTCGTATAGGCCTGTGAATTTTTCACGAACCTTAAAGGCTGATTTAGGCAAATCAGGAGTGATATCATAATGCTCATACAGCTTGAAAGTATCAATCAGGTAATCTATCAACTCACTGGAATTAGCTACTGTTAGTATGCGGTCTATATCATTCTCATTACCGTAGTACTGAGTTTTGAGTTGCCCTTTACCAAAAAGAGATTCTGGTTTAGCCTGGTCTGGGCTTACTGCCAGAAAGGTTGTCGTGGCTTTATAATAGTTGGAGAGTGCCAAGCTAATGATGACTGCTCCCACCACTGCGATCAGACAGACGATGAATATCTGTTTTTTCCATTTAAATAGCGTTTGCAGAACGCCAATCAGACTATCGTTATGTTTCATTAGTTGCCTTAAAGTTCAAAAGTTCTGCAAAAGTAGGAAAAACGATGCACTTAAGTAGGTGGTAAATCTAAATCACATAATAACTTGAGTGACTTTTAGCCTTATACTTCGTTGAATCCCGATAGCTATCGGGACGCCAAACTACGGCTATGCCTGCATTTTTCGTCTTGCCACTTACTTATTTCTTTCTCCACATTAAGATAGAATTCAAATCAATTAGCTTTAGTAAAAAAGCTAATACACCACTCATCATAACAGTAGCTAAAAACTGCCAGAACCAATAGACATTGAAAAACTCCTTTAAGCAGTAAGCAATCAAAAGTGTGAAGACAAAGAAAAGAAGCAGTTGTGTAAAAGCTTTGACTGATAAGTGGATTCGTAGTAAGCGGTAAGAAAGATAAATTTCTGCAAGGAAGACTAGCCATTGGGTAGCACAAGTAGCCATAGCAGCACCCTCCGCTTTTAAAGAAGGGATAAGGCTGATATTGAGTATAATATTTAACAGCAAACCTCCTACAAATACATAATTGAGTTGTTTCAAATTGTCGTTTGCTACCAATAAGGTCCCTAGAATATAAGTACCACTTACAGCAACGAAACTGGCGAGCAAATAAAGAAGTACTCTACCCGAGTAGGCGGAACCGCTCACGTATAAGGCTTCCATAATAGCCGTATGATGAAAAGCAGTGCTGCTTACTAATATTAAAGCACCAGCCAGTATCATTTTAGAGCTGAACTCTACCAGTTCGTCTACCGTTTCCCCGGTTTTAAGCATACGTGAAAAGATAGGGAGTAACAGACTGGCAAATAAAAAACCAATCATATTACCTGCTTCAAAAAGACGATAGGCAGAAGCATAAATATTAGCTTCTAGTTTACCATCTACCAACAGGCGTTCTAACATTACTCCATCAATACGGTTGTAGGTAGACATCAAAAAAACAGCGAGTGCATATGGCCAGCTTTTTCGCAACAACATCCATAAAAAGGCAGCTTGTAAACGTAGACGGAAATATTTTAATTTGCGAAAAGCAATGAAAAAGGCCAACAAGGCAGTGCTTCCCAAAGCAAAGGTTTGTGCATATACAAACCATTCAATTTGAAAATTAGCCTGAAAATGAGGTGTCCAAAGCAATATTCCTACAATAGCAATCAATAATAGGCGATCTGTCACAGAAAGTAAACTATCGATTCGATACATACCAAGGCCTGATACATTGGTGCGTAGGTAGAGTAGGAGAGAACTTAAAACTTGATTGATAGCGATGACAAAAAGCAAATAGTAATAACTGGCTTGATATCCCGCCAACCAGGCTGTTGCCAATACTAATATGAGATAGGAAATAGCCAGTAAACCTTTCAGCATTAGCATATTGGGCAGGTACTTATCAAGCAACTGACGATGCTGAGAGAGATTACGGTTGTTAAAGTTTTGTATGCCAAAATCAGTAACTATCTGGAAAAGGAAGGTGAAATTGAATAAGGCAAAGTACAGGCCATAATCTTCGGGAGGTACTGTATTTTGCACTCCTCTGTCAATACCAAAAAGGTAGAAAGGCTTAATCAGCAGATTAACAGCCAAGAGGAATAAAATGTTAATAATAAACTCCCGTTTCATAGGGCGGCAAGATAGTAAATAAGTATTAAGTTCAAATTCATATACTATAAGCTGTGTAGACTTTTGCAGTGGATATCTTTTTAATAAAAATAAATTATTCTACATTTGTACCTGAAAATGAAAAACACAGTTAAACATATTATTACAGTCACAATTATTATCGTGGTCATTATTGTACCAATGATAGGTGGCGTTGTATGTTAAACTGAAAAAATAAATATACTTAAGTACAAGGCTGCCTCGAGAGAGAGCAGCCTTTTTTAGTTTTAAGACCTTATGAATAGCTTAGTAAGTTCAATTATTCTTCAAGTCATTATCGTGATTATTCTAATCACCTAGGAGAGTATTGCTTCAACTTAAGCACCATTTGAAAGCGGGCTCTCCTGAAAAGAGAGCCCGCTTTTTTTTTAGAGCATGTTTGGGAATTTGTTCTTTGAAACGATTTTGCCACTAGTTGGCTTGGATGAGGCGGAAGGTTACGATTTTAGCCTAAGCTAAATGAGTGTTCTTTCAACAAAATACAAGTCAATTAGTGACGAAATAAGTCCGATTAATAAATCCCAAATATGCTCTTATTTCAAACAAGCATTAAAACATGATCGCCAATTCAATTAACAAACCTCTTAAAATATAATGACTATGTACAGCAAGCAACTTTCACAATGCATACACTTTAAAGTCATTGGTTTCAAACAAAATCTAAGAAATGCTAATACAGTATCTCTTAATTACCAGAAAACAAAATTGAAAACAAGCTGAACTAAAAGTAAATAATGGAACCCTTTACAAATACGCTAAATAACTTGACTAGGTCTCAAAAGACGGTCAAACAAACTGGAGCACAGGCTTTAATGCATAGCCTGCTGGCCGAAAATGTTGAACTCATATTTGGTTATCCAGGCGGAGCTATTATGCCAGTTTACGATGCTTTATACGACTTCCAGGAAGTCTTAAAGCACGTTTTGGTACGCCATGAACAAGGCGCCACTCATGCAGCCGAAGGTTATGCCCGGGCTACCGGAAAAACAGGGGTAGTATTTGCTACTTCGGGACCGGGGGCAACTAATTTAGTCACAGGTTTGGCAGATGCACTAATGGATAGCGTGCCTATGGTATGTATTGTAGGGCAAGTAACTTCTAACTTACTGGGTACAGATGCTTTTCAGGAAGCCAATGTGATGAGTGTGTGCAATCCGGTTACAAAGTGGACCTACCAGATTACTGATGCTAAAGAAATTCCGCAAGTAGTGCATAAAGCTTTTTATATAGCCAGAAGTGGTAGGCCCGGGCCAGTAGTAGTGGAAATAACCAAAAATGCTCAATTGGAGATGCTTAGTGAAACACTACCCTTGTTTGATCTAAATACTTCCTGTTTTGAAGAAAAATTTGGCAACCAATTTTCTACTTCCCTATTACAAAAGGCGGCCAAACTCATCAACAATAGTAAAGCACCTCTCATCCTAGCAGGAAATGGTGTTGGCATTGCGAATGCTGAAGGAGAATTGCTCCACTTTGCTGAAAAAACAGGAATCCCGGTAGCCTGTACACTTCACGGATTGTCTTGCCTTGATCAAAACAATCCATTGTATGTGGGAATGTTGGGTATGCATGGCAATTATGCACCAAATGTCCTAACTAACCAAGCCGATTTGCTGATCGCTATTGGTATGCGGTTTGACGACCGGGTAACAGGCAAGCTCGACAAGTATGCCAAGCAGGCCAAGGTTATTCACATAGAAATAGACCCGAGTGAAATCGACAAGATCGTACCTGCTACTGTGCCCTTACAAGGTGATGCTAAAGATGTATTACAAGCTCTTCTTCCTTTAGTGGAAGATAGAACGCATACAGAGTGGTTAAAGACTTTTAAGCGACTGGATGAGCAAGAACAAAACACGGTGCGAAACACGGCCTGCAATCCTGAAGGTGAAGAGCTTACCATGCCCCAGGTAATACATACACTGGGTAAGTTGACAAACGGAAAAGCTATGGTGGTCGCTGATGTTGGACAGCATCAAATGATAGCCGCTCGATATTATCCTTTCGCTCAACAAAAAAGTTATTTCACCAGTGGTGGTTTGGGTACTATGGGATTTGCATTGCCTGCTGCGATGGGCGCTAAAATGGGCGCACCCGATCGGGAAGTTGTAGCCGTTATAGGAGATGGTTGTTTTCAAATGACCTTACAGGAACTCGGTACTATAAAACAATACGGGATTGCTGTAAAAGCTCTTATTCTCAATAATAATTATTTGGGAATGGTACGACAGTGGCAAAGTATGTTTTTCAACAATCGCTACTCCTTTGTCAATATGGAAAACACTGATTTTGAAGCCATCGCTAAAGCTTATGGTTTACGAGCTAAAACCATAAGTACGGCAAGCGAATTAACGGGTGCCTTGCAGGAGATGCTTGAAAGTGAGGAAGCTTATATACTGAATGTAATGGTCAAGAAAGAAGATGACGTATTTCCAATGATGCCCACAGGTGCAGCAGTAGATGAAATGCTATTAAGCTTTCCAGGCACTAAAAAAGAAGAACGATGAACATCATAAAAATAGAACTGGAAAATGGTGTAGGCATATTGGATAAACTAAGCAATGTGCTAACACGAAACCGTGTGACACCGACACAATTTGCTCTTGATACTAAACCTGGCCATCCCACGGGGTGGGTAAGTATATCAGCAGAGATAGGTTTAAAGGAAGCTGAAAGGTTGATAAAGCAATTTCAGCGTATTGTAGAAGTAAAAACGATACACCTAAATTCTTCTAAACCTTAGAGGGTTATAAAATCCTCGATAGACTAAAAATTCAAATGTATAATCAATAAAAAATAACGATGGCAACAATTAATTTTGGAGGCGTACTAGAAGAAGTAGTTACTCGCCAGGAATTTACAGTAGAAAAAGCAAGAGAGGTACTAGAAAATGAAACTGTAGCCGTATTAGGCTATGGCGTGCAAGGCCCTGGACAGGCATTAAATTTAAAGGATAATGGCATCAATGTAATAGTTGGGCAGCGCAAGGATTCTGCATCCTGGCAAAAAGCGCTGAATGATGGTTGGATAGAAAATGAAACGCTTTTTGAACTGGAAGAAGCTTGTCAGCGAGGAACCCTGTTGATGAATCTACTTTCTGATGCAGGTCAAATAAGCGTTTGGCCCACTGTCAAAAAACACTTGACAAAAGGAAAATCCTTGTACTTTTCGCATGGCTTTGGGGTAAGCTTTCATGAAAAAACAGGCATTGTTCCACCCCAAAATATTGATGTGTTTTTAGTAGCACCTAAAGGTTCAGGTACTTCTTTAAGAACCTTGTTTTTAGAGAGCAAAGGCCTAAATTCAAGTTATGCCGTGTTTCAGGATTATAGTGGAAAAGCCAAAGCAAAAGCACTTGCAATAGGAATTGCAATTGGCAGTGGTTATTTGTTTGAGACTACCTTTAAAAAAGAAGTTTATAGCGATCTAACAGGTGAGCGTGGGGTACTGATGGGAGCCATAGCCGGGCTATTTGAGGCACAATATGAGGTGTTACGGACTAAAGGGCATACGCCCAGTGAAGCTTTTAACGAAACGGTAGAGGAACTTACTCAAAGCTTAATGCCATTGATTGCTCAAAACGGTATGGATTGGATGTATGCCAATACTTCTACTACTGCCCAGCGAGGTGCGCTCGACTGGAAAAAAAAGTTCAAAGCTTTAAACCAACCTTTACTGGATGAATTGTACGAAAGTGTAGCCAGCGGGGCAGAGGCAGAAATAGTGATAAAAGCAAATAGCAAGGCAGATTATCGTGAAAAATTAGAACAAGAGCTGACGGAAATACGCGAAAGTGAGCTATGGCAAACAGGAATCGAGGTACGTAAACTTAGGCCGGAGTAAATATGAAGAGGTCCACAGATTAATCGAGTTGCACGAAAATCTTGAAAATTCGCGAAATAAGTGTAATTTGTGGGCCCCTAAACATAGGGGCATCTGTGCCCGGAATAATTAGCCACTAATAAACTTTTCCATTCAGTGGCTTATTCAGAATAACAGTTGTTGCTGGATATAATTAGCAATAATAAAAATATAGAAAGAAGAAGAGGTCCACGGATTACTCAAATTGCACGAAAATCTTGAAAATTCGTGAAATAAGTGTAATTCGTGGACCCCTAAACATACCGGCATCTGTGCCCGGAATAATTAGCCGCTAATAAACTTTTCCATTCGGCGGCTAAAGCTGCCACAACAAGAAAAGCAACCAGGCTATATCACTTAGTGCCTGGTACTTGTTATGTTAGTTGGCTTTTACAAATCGTAGTACCTGAGGTACTTCCCCATCTCTATTGATTTCGATGAAGTAAACCCCATTGTTTAAACTTTCTATGGTCCATTCTGTGCGGAAAGCATCGGGCTCTAATTGACGCTGCTCGATTAACTGTCCTAGCTCATTACGGAGAGTCAAATGAGTAGAAGACTCAGCACTTGGTGCAAACGCTACTATTATATTGTTATAAGCAGGGTTGGGGTATAGATTCACTTGTTGGCGGTCCATGCTAATAGATTCTACTCCTGGTGTCTGCAAAAAGCCTTCACTATCTTGCAGATCGCCACCACCAATAAGGGAAACATTAGAAAAAGTAGCAGATGCAGTTTCTCCAACAACATAAGAGAATGCAGCCATGCCATATTCAACGCAGTATCCCATAGGAACATATACAGCCTGTACGATCTGGAAGTTGTATCCCGTAGAAGAGTAATACCCAAATATCCAATCTCCCTGGCGCACTAAGCGCAACCAGAAAGGAGAAGGCTTGTAGAATGATTGTACAGATTTAGGCATAGCTGTCATTGCTCTGCTTTCCCAACGGATAACATTGGTAAGATTTGAAAACATAGAAACTTGCTTGGCATTAGCGGCAGTAGTTTCTCTGATCATAATACCACCATAGCCGTTGGAGCTTACACTTTCTACTTTTACAGTAATTTCTCCATCTCCACAAACAGATTGATAAGCATATGATACATTATCACTTGTGGTACCTGGGAAAGCATTATTGACACAACTAAGTACACCATAATCTCCTGAAAGCGCATTTTGATATGCAAAATTGCAATCGTCAGCAGTGCCTACAGAAGTATGTATCCATGGTGCAGGAAGGTCTAATTTACAGTAATGTATGGTACCATTCCAGGTCCTGGGATTAAAAACCCCACCACCAAAAGGATTGTTGTTATTTGAGCCTCTGCCTAAGCCTGTTTGGATAAGTAGATCGCCATTGTCATAGGTATTGGCTCCGTTTCTATAGTCTGTATTAGAACCCGTATCGTATATGAATAAGCCATAGGTAATTCCTGGTTGCAAAATAAGCCCTCCTACATTGATTCGTGTCGGATTGTCATTGCCCTGAGCAACTACCGTATTGTCTTCTCCCAGAAAAGTCCAGGCGCTGGCATTAGTTTCAACGCCCTGATAGCCTCCTTCTCTATACCATACTTTTACAGTAGCAGGATTGGGAGCAAAAGATTCCATTACCCCATCAAAATAGTTGATAATGATAGGCACATCAGAGACATTGGTTACATTAAACATATTGCCGGAAGCACCATTATTAGTGTTGTATATGGTGGTAATATCCGAGCAATCTCCGCTTCGCTGGGAAACAGGAGCTTCCAATGGTTTTACTTCTATGTCTTTTTGTGAGCTCCCAAATACCCCTATTGGTACATCTCCATTTAGGAGGCCTGAAAGTTCATCTGCTGATAAATTGGAAGGAAAATCTCCTCCACCTTGTCCAAAAGTAGTACTGGCTACTGCGAGCATAAATAAACTTGCGAGTAGGGGAATACGTAAATCTAGAATTTTCATAAACGAATACATTAAATGTTAAATTAAAAATGTTTATGGTTGCGGAGAATCTGTGCGTGATAAATCAGAACATTTATGGTTTAATCATAGAACTGTATATGCACTAAGGGGGGGAGTGTTTAGTAGCTAGAAAGTTTGATACGATAAATGTTCAAATAGGAGGGGAGGTTGTATAAGGTAACAGAAAGGTGAAAAAGTTGTTCACCAAACCATATCCATTATACTATCCTAATATTTGGGGAAGAAATTTGGTTATGGTATACGTAAAGAACAAAAAAAGGTTCTTAATATTTGTAAATTCTGTATCTAAAAAATCCCGAATGCTATAGAAAGTATTCCGAGAAAAAGGATGAAGAAGAGGTCCACAAATGACTCGAATTGCACGAAAGTCTTGAAAATTCGTGAAATAAGTGTAATTCGTGGACCCCTAAACATACCGGAACCTGTGTCCGGAAATAAGCGGTTATTTTTAAATTTTAATAGCCGCCAATAAATTTTCTCATTCGGCGGTTAAAGCCACCGAAAAATGAAAAGCAATCAGGCCGTATTACTTCGTGCCTGGTACTTTTTATGTTAGTTAGTTAGCTTTTACAAATCTTAATACCTGAGGTATTTCCCCATCTCTATTTATTTCGATGAAGTAAACCCCATTGTTTAAACTTTCTACTGCCCATTCTGTACGGAAAGCAGCAGGCTCTAGCTGGCGCTGCTCAATTACCTGGCCAAGCTCATTGCGAAGCGTTAGATAAGTAGATGCCTCCGTATTTGGTGCAAATTCTACTGTTACATTACTTTGAGCAGGATTAGGGAATAAGCGGGCCGCTTGCAGGCGATCCATATCTGCTATTTCTATACCTGGTGTTTCCATTGCCGGAGCTGGAGAACCAACTACATTTACGTTTGAGAATGTGGCTGTAGCTACTGCTCCTGGTAGATAAGAGAAGGTAGCCATACCAATTTCTATGCAATAATTCATAGGTATGTATACCCCGTGTACATATTGGTAGCCCATACCAGTTGAAGAGTAATAAGCAAATACCCAATCGCCCTGGCGCTGTAATTTCAACCAGTAAGGAGCAGGCTTTACAAAGTTTTGTACAACTTTATTCGCTCCTGCCATATAACGTACTTCATGGCGTAAAGAGCTAGTCAGATTAGAGAACAGTGATACCTGCTTGCTATTGGCATCTTCTGTTTCGCGAATCATCACCCCTGCATAACCATTATTGGTAATACTTTCTACCTTTAATGTTATTTCACCGTCTCCACATATGGTCTGATTGGCAAAAGCAACTGCGTCCATAGTAGTACCAGGGAAAGCATTATTGCCACAGCCAGCGACAGTAAACTCATAGGTTGCATCGTCAAAGCCAAAGTCATTGCAGTCACCGCTTGGGCCTACAACGGATGCATGCCATGGATAAGGAAGTTCGCCTTCTACAGGACCACAAGGCGGGCAATAAGAACCACCGCAATCGACGCCTTCTTCATCGCCATTTTGCATGCCGTCTTCACAAGTTGGTCCATCGTCGTCACCAGCGCAGAATTCGGTCATAAAGCCACCAGAACCTGTAACATCTCCAGATGCTATTACATTATTGGATGCATCTAACACCTCAAAATCTCCATCGCTGAATATACCATCACCAAAGGCGTCATAAATAAACAAATCATAACAGCCATCAGGTAGGCAAAGAGGCTCTACTACATCAGGCTGGCCATTGATATAACCACCACCAGAAGCGGCAATTGCATTATTCTCATCATAAACTTCCCAGCTTGTTTCGCTGGCAAAGAAATCTAAATCAAGTGCGAGTGACAGTTCATTATCAGTGCAGTCACCGCCGCCACCGCCACCGCAGCCGCCATTGACATCCAACTCCAGGCCATCTTCAGGAGCACCACCGGAGAGTGCCAGGTTGCCATTGACATATATATCCCAGCTTACTTCACTATCAAAGATGCCGCCATCTACATTTACGGTATAACAGCCATCAGGCAGACAAGCTGTTGCAGTACCATCAGAACCAGTTGTAATGGTAGCCGATTCTACGATATTACCATTTTCGTCTACAATATCTAGCACATTTCCATTCCAGCCATCACCGAAAGAATCCTCCATTTCTATTACTACTTCATTATCATCACAAGGAGCCCCACTTACCAGTGTAACCCAGAGTGTCATACAGGTAGAATTGGTTGTACAGTCAAATTGGTTAATCTGCACATCATAATCACCTGTAGTGCTTGGAGTAAAGTCTACAGAAGATTGTACACCACAGAAGTCATCGTTGAAAGCTACAGAAGCTCCACCGCCTGCGGGGAAAATTGTTATTTGAGTATCAAAATCAGTATCGCCACAGGTTTCAAAACGGTAGGTTGACCCTGCTTGCAAGCCAGTCATCTCACGATACTCACCCCCAAATAAGCATGTTGTTAATTGTACCTGTTCGCCTACAACTGTAGGTGCAGGAGAGGATAGAAATTGGTCACCTAAATAGGCACACTGAGCTTGTAAAGAAAGGGGACTGAAACCTATCAGAAGGATACCAATAATGGCAACAGCCCTTAAAAAGGTGTAATTGTTTTTTTTCATAAGATTACTGTTAT
This sequence comes from Chitinophagales bacterium, assembly GCA_022360175.1. GTDB lineage: Bacteria > Bacteroidota > Bacteroidia > Chitinophagales > Saprospiraceae > JAKSDI01. The sequence goes on along the minus strand of JAKSDI010000038.1, from coordinate 56,486 downwards.
TGCGAGAATGAATAATACATTATTTAACGTCAAGTGCTGGTTGAACGCGATCGATTTTTCCATAGGGGGGAGAGCGGAAAAATGTCAATGTGATGACAAATATAGAAAAGCTATATTTGTCGACCAAATTTTATTTGATGTTATTGCTGTTTTGTAGTTGTGTTGTGTGGGTTTGTGGTGTTTGGCCAAATGTATAATTGGAGTGCTTTTTATCGTGAATAATCCATAGTCTAAAAATTGAAAATAACAGTAAAAGATGTAATGGGCTGATTGTCAGCGATAAATGTTTTGGTGGGGAATATTCTATTTTATTTTGAAAAGTTGTTGTGCCTGATTGTTATTAGCCACTATTATATTGTTATTCATCACAACTACGTGTTGGGCATCATGAAGCGCATAAAATCCACTTTCTTTGAGAGTCAAAGCTGAAAAATTTTCAAAGAACTTCTTGAATTGCTAAACATAGCATCTCTTAAAGTTCATTTCAATCAACGCTCTGCTCAACTAATGATTAAATCAGAAGGCCTATTGAAAAAATACGATTATCTTCTTTTGAAAATTGATATGGAGTAATTCCATTGGAGTAAGTACAGTGTTTAGTAGGCAGTGAGTCATCAGATTTACTGCCTACTAAACACTGTTGAATAAAATGAAATCCGGCGAAACAAGATGAAGCCCCATCTGGGTAGGGCTTGCTGCCTAAAGTTCATAATTCGGCTTCAGTTCCTCATCTTTACCTTTGTAGAAATCATTGATAATTTGTACAACTTCTTCGGGATCATCGGTGATAGGGATGAGGTCCATGTCTTTAGGGCTAATGTTGTTAGCTTTTTCTAGCATGGTATTTTTTATCCATTCTCTTAAACCTCCCCAAAATTTGCTGCCTACAAGGATGATGGGAACTTTCGTGATTTTATTGGTTTGTACAAGTGTAAGTACTTCGAATAATTCATCCATTGTACCAAAACCACCAGGCAGCGCAATGAATGCCTGAGCATATTTTACAAACATCACTTTTCGAACAAAAAAGTACCTGAAATTAAGGTTGCTATCTATGTCAATGTACTGATTGTGGCCTTGTTCGAAAGGAAGGTCAATATTAAGACCTACAGAGCGGCCACCATAGATATGGGCTCCTTTATTGCCCGCTTCCATGATGCCGGGGCCACCTCCGGTGATAATGCCATATCCGGCTTCTGTTAGTAGACGGGCGATATCCACTGCCATTTTGTAGGCAGGATCCTCGGGTTTGGTACGGGCAGATCCAAAAATTGAAACGCAGGGTCCAAATTTGTTAAGTGTTTCAAAGCCTTCTACAAATTCGGAAATTACTTTAAACATGGTCCAGGAGTTCTCACCTTTCATAGTGTGACTCCACTTCTTCATTTGACTTTTTTTCACATGTTGATCGGTCATAATTTTTCTTTTTTCGACATGATGGTGATTTCAAAAATCACCATCACCTTCCGCCTGCTTGCAGGCAAAAAAAGCCCGTCCCAAATAGGACGAGCTTTCCTAAAATTAATCTTTTTTATGGTAATGTGCTTAAAAGCTTGGATTAATTGCTTTTAAAATTGGCAAATTCTGATTCAATGAACTGATAAAGATCTTCTTTATCCTGAAATTGTTGGAATAAATCTTCCAATCGGGGAGTTGGAGCAGCACTTGTAGGTAAAACATATCTTTTTACCGCTTCAGCCGTGATCGTGTCTTCACTTAAAATGATAAGTCGTTCTACGACATTGCGTAACTCCCGGATATTACCAGTCCAATTGACAGACTGTAATAATCCAATGGCATCTTCACTAATTGATTTAGCCTGAATACCGTATTCATTACAAATTTGCTGTATGAAATGTTTTGTAAGCCCTGGAATATCTACCTTTCTGTCGTTGAGCGATGGTACATTGATGATAATAACTGCTAGTCGGTGGTATAAATCTTCGCGAAAACGGCCTGCAGCTATTTCCTTTCGTAAGTCTTTATTCGTAGCAGCAATAACCCGTACATCTACACTAATCTCTTTATCTCCTCCCACTCGGGTAATCCGGTTTTCCTGTAAAGCTCTAAGGACTTTTGCCTGAGCAGAAAGGCTCATATCTCCAATTTCATCCAGGAAAAGGGTGCCTCCATTTGCTTGTTCAAACTTTCCAATGCGCTGCTTATGTGCAGAAGTAAAAGCTCCTTTTTCATGCCCAAATAATTCACTCTCTATCAATTCAGCAGGGATGGCAGCACAGTTAACCTCTATAATTGGGTGTTCATTGCGGGCACTTTTTTCATGCAACCAACGCGCAACCAATTCTTTACCCGTACCATTGGGTCCTAGTACCAGCACTCTTGCATCTGTAGGACCTACCCGTTCAATCGTTTCTTTTACTAGGGCAATTGCCTCCGATTTTCCAATGATTTCCTGTACTTTGGACTGTGCTACCTTGCGTTTTAGCATTTTGGTTTCCGTCACCAAACTAGATTTATCAAGAGCGTTACGCAGTGTAATAAGCAATCTGTTGAGATCTGGTGGCTTGGAAATGAAATCAAAAGCTCCTTTCTTAACTGCTTCAACCGCCGTATCGATATTGGCATGGCCAGATATCATAATAACGGGTGTTTCCGGCTGGAGTATCTGGATGCGTTCTAGGGCTTCCAGTCCATCCATTTTAGGCATTTTGATATCCAGAATGACGAGATCAAACTTTTTTTGCTTCAATTTAACGAGGCATTCCATTCCATCTCTGGCTTCTTCTACATCATATTTTTCAAACTCCAGAATATCGCGCAAGGTGGTACGGATGCTTCTTTCATCATCAACGATTAACACTTTTGCCATATGGTGCAAATTTGTGATTGTTTACTGACTAAAGTGGCTCAATACTATGAACTACTTACAATCTCTATTGTACGAGCGCTACATATATAAGTTGCGGAGATATGAGGAAAACATTTAGGATAAGGGGATATAAAAGAAGGCTCCTGGTACTTAATGACAGGAACCTTCATCCGGAGCGAATACGATTAAATGTTAGAAATCTGTAGTTTTATTGAAGACTGCACGCTGTATGATCAGATTTCATCAAGAAAACAACAGAGGCAACCGGCCTGAACATATACCCTCTTGCCGGTTGCGTAATGCGACTCTGCTGTATTAAAACTTATACCCAACGATTATTATCACCACTTTTGTAGGTTAGGGTAAAGCCACGCTCAAAAATCAAAATAGCCATCAGTGTTATGATTTGCCTTGATTGTTGCTTGTAATACAGAGAGTCTGCCAAAAGGAGTAAGTAGCTACCAAATTATTTGGTAGTACTTACTCGGTTGTTTTCAGGGTAATACAGGGTATAAAAAATGGTTCTTTGGATGAGTCGCTTGGGTTCGTTAAAAACCCTTATTTGTGTATAGAACTAAGCAGCATAGCATAAGGGTACGCTAGTCTGGTAAAAAAAAGAAATTTTCTGATAGCGATTTTTGACCAAGTCCAAAGTCTACCATGAAAGGTTGATTTCCCTCCAAATCTTGAGCCTGGCTAGGTAAGAGGTAACCAGAAATAGTATCGTCCTTGAACCTGATCTGCTGGGCAGGGATGATCTTACGCCCTATATAAGCAGTCGTAAAAGCAGGTTTGATAGGTACTACCCCTTCAACAAGGCATGTAAACTGAATAGCCTTTTCCTCTCCTTCAAGGCAGTTAGGAATTAATTCATTGCCTTTGAAAAATCTACATTTATTAATCTGTGGAACTTCATTTTTATTATTGATAAACACTTCCGGGAGAGGATATCGAATGTTTTGATCAACATCTACAGCATATATGATTTGTCTATCATAAAGCCCTTCCGGAAATATCCCCCTGCTGATGCTTCCATCTTCATTGGGAGCAAGCTGGATTTGCTCATTGCCAATTTCGAGGTAGTCAAATACTTGTAGATTTTCACCGTAGAGTACGATTTCTCGTATACCATCCGCATTGGTTTCATCTTGCCAGGTATAGATAGTATAAGATAATGGAGGAGCATCAGGAGGTGTTACTACAACGATGTCTGGTTCTGATGTATTGACATCAGGTAGATGGCTGGCTCCAATTTTTTCGGGTGTTTGTAGAGGAGCTACACAAGCCTGGCATATCAAAAGAAAGAAAAAGAAGCTACTATATTGAATGATTTTCATATCGATCATTTTTATTAACCATTATCAGCTGATTTTCAAATATATTCTTGAATCAGTTTCCATATATAACAGCCTTCTTGGGCCAATTTTTGATGAATATCAGTCTCAATAATTGGCCAAATGAAGTTACGGGCTTGGGGTCAGGCTCTGATATATCAAGGCCGAGAAATTCGACATCGTCAATGAGGACATCTCCTTTGCCTCTGGGTTCGAATTCAAATGTCAATTCATCAGGATTGTCGAGGTCTAAATGCGCACCATTGGCAGTAAAGGCTCTTATAGGAATAGTGACTGTCTGCATAATGGTTTTAGGATATAATGACCCTGGGTGCTTATCATTGTACGGAATCTCATAGGTACAGTAAGTACTGGCATCAACTCTATTACTCGTATTCCCGTTGGCATCTGTTAGATATACTTCTATATTTTGTGAAACGTAGGGATCGTTCTGGTTACTATTAATATCAAAACGTTGGGCTACCCGAAAATTTAGATACCCATAGTGCAATATCTTTTTGCCTTTGATTTCGAAACGGAAATAGTCAGAGGATTTCCACTCCATTCTCCCTCCATTAGAGTAGGTCGTAAAATAGACAGGGGAGCCAGTGGCATAAACCATCCATTCTTCATCTGGTGTGAGGCCTGCTCCATTTGAGTTGGGATTTGAAAGGCTATTAATATTAATATTGGAGGCGAGATCGTCGAAATGGTCAATGGTAAGCCGGGTATTAGCCCATCCTTTAGGCTGATACGAGTGCAGAATAAGCGGTGCATCAACTATTCGCTGACTTCTGGGAGGAGTGTAATCATTGAATAAGGGAAGATAGGCTTGCTGGTCCTTTAAATAAATATTCATAAAGGAATGCACATACGATTTTGCAATATTTTGCTGTGCGGATGCACTAAGCATCGGCCAATCCAAAGGATCTGGGGGGGAAGGATAGGGTTGTGGGTATTCATCTGGCGGCCACAACATATTGAAATTATTATGATTCCCTCCATAAATGTTGATGCCATATTTAGGCCTGGCGGCTCTGTTCAAAATACGGTTTCCTGGATTGAATACCAAGTCGGTATCTCTGGTAGCGGCAATCATCAGGTAAGGTAATTTAGGGGTATAAGGGCCGCAGGGTGACAATAATACGTCATTGCCACTGGGGTCCTGAGTAACATCTGTAGGAGCCAGAGAACATAAGGCTTCAATATGGTATGAAGGAGGAGGAGTAATGCCCTGGTATATATCCTGAGCGGCAATAATACCTTCACCTCCCCTGGAATGGCCTAGCAGAGCTATACGCTCATAATCGACTTTGGGCCTCAATTGATTGAGGATAAAAGCATCTGTTGTACCTGCGTCCCTCAATAAATAATCAAGATGTTCTATGATAGCAAGCCCTCGTTCATAAATTTGGGGAGGGCTGGTAGCATCTAGATCATGGAGTGCAACGCTTACGCAAATATAACCTCTGCTAACTAGTAAGTTAGTGAGATAGGCAAAGCCTTGATAAGAGAAAATATTATCTCCTCTTAACCCATGTGCAATCAATACAAGAGGATATTTATCTAATTGGTTGCTGATCTTTCCACTGCTTATGGGGTCTTCAGGGTAATAAATCCTTCCAAGCATGGAAATTTTCTGAGTAATCGTTGAATCGGAAGGGCACTCACAAGAACCCCATATTTGCCAGTTTCCTTCATCATACCTATAATCTTCAACATCAAAGCTTCCCTGCTCGGCTGGGTCTTTAATGACTGTAAAACCTCCGCTTGGGAATACAGCATTGCCCAATTCAAATTCGCCAATGTAGTCGATGATATCATGCAGTGTATCATATTGTGCATCTTGCCCAAAATCCATGACGATATCATAGTCTTTGAAGTAGGGATAGTTGTCTACATCCGGTATATTTGGAGACCATAATAAAGGACGATTACTATTCTGCTGCATATTGCCACCAATATTAGTCATTGTGTGATGGCCTCCTGTTACATCTACCAGGCTTGGATCAATTCGCCACTGGTTGGGGTGTTTATGTTCAACAACATATACATCACAATCAGTTCCATTTTTTGTGGGATAGCGGCTTAAATCAAAGCCTAAGTGAACATCATCTTCATTGTTAATAAACAAATTTTTATGATGAAAATAGGGTGGAGTGGTAGTTGCTAAGGGAGTGCCTGCCAGATGATCAACGAAAGGAGCATTCAGGCATCCGTTTAAAAAGCAGGCTCCCAATAACAGGAGCCCTATATTGAAAATCCGATTCATAATCATTTGAAGGGTTTGATCATTAAATGGAAGATGTCGCTACTATACAAATTTGATTGCCATCTATAAAAATGTAATAACAATCTACTTCTTCAGAGAAGAAAAATATATTGTCACCAATAAAAACAGCTATATCATTGGCAATGATGGCTTCTCTTGCATCTTTTAAATTTGTATTGGAAAGGTCATAATCAAAGCAATCCTTATCTGGCGAATTAATAACATTTGGAATAGTGTCCACTTGAGTAACACACAAGCTATCATTGTTACATACACTAAGCATTTGGCCGTTGTTGAAGCTTGTATCCTGATAGATGACTTTGTAGCAACCGTAGGTAGTATCAGGGCTAGATCGTTCAGAATCGGCAGCGGAAAGGCCTCCTTCTGCAGAAATTTCCCTGGATGTTATATTGATACGAGAGTTGGCTCTTAACCTACTTTGGATAGCCTGCAGCTTTTCATTGGGAATGACAACCGACAAGCGTTGGCTAGTAAGGTCTATTATAATACTTGTATCCAGGCAGTTGGTGTCCAGGTCTTCGAAGCGATTTACAATTTCTTCGACAATAATGATAAATGCTTGATCACTAACACTGATTTCTACTTCCTCTTCAGTGCAGAGTGTATCTGGTTGGGGAGCAGCATGTCTTGCCTCAGTTGCATCGGCTGCGTCACCAGGCGCCGATCTACTAGTGCAAGAATGAAATAAACTTAATGAAGTCAGCAGAGATAACATTACAAAAAATGTTTTCATGTTTTAAGCTTTGTTGCTCGGGCTAGCATATATGGTCAAAGGGGAATAGAAAATCACCTTTTCTAATCCCCCTCTACACCAGAGCAGGTTTGAAATTGTAGAGTACTAAAAAAATGAAATCGACATAGATAAAATGCAAAGCAATAAGCAGTCCAATGGAAGGGGGACAAATTGCAATTCATTCTATTTAAATATCAATTTGATTTTTTTACATAAGGGTTATTACTCTTTATCGCCAAATATTTTTTTTCTGAGATACTCCTTACGAGTATCCAGATATTGCCTGAGCGTCATACTTTCTGGCAGCTCTTTCTCCAGTTTTTTTAAGCCCTCCAGAAAGTCTTTTAAGCCAGCTTGTTCATCCAGCTTAGCTAGAAAAGCAGCCTGTTCTTCTTCAGAAAGGGCATTAGAGAGGTAATTCCATAATTCATCATAATTAATTTTAGACATGACATCGGCATTAATGATTTTAATATTATTGATAGCAGAGCCATGTACGCATATTTGTTTTCGCACGGTTCACCAATTGTTTGGCCGCCCCCGCACTCAGCGAGGATTCCATAATGTCGGCAAACTCCTTATACTTGTACCCTTCCTGACAATGGAGTACAAATGCAGTGCGTTGTCTGTCGGGTATTGTTTTTAATGCTTTATCCAGGTCCATTGAACAATGAAGCTGTATGATGGGATTATGGGTAATAGCTGTTTCGCTATTAAGATACGAAATATCATTATTTAATACCTCTCTGCGTCGTTTTTTTCTGTTGCCCAGTGTAGAACAATAGTTTAATAGCGAACGGATCACAAATGGCTCCAAAAAACCCATCACCTGCTGCCATTTGACAGGAGATACCTTGAAGAGCTTGTCGACATAGAAGTCATGTACAACATCTTCGGTATCAGTAGGAAACCTGTTTTTAGCAATGGCGTAAATCATTGTAAATAGCTCTTCGTATAAGGCTTCCTGTAATAGTTTCAGGTGCTCTTCATTTTCAGTAGCCAATACCTTTTTTAGTTGCTTTTGAATTTTTTCTTTATTCATCTTTGAAAGGAGTTAATCCAATACCATTCATGTAGAATGATAAAGGGAGCTAGTAACAAAGATGATTTGCCGGCAAAAGCATCTGATACTTTATTTATGGGCTTGTTTTATCACTTTTAGATAGTCCTTATGAAAGGAAAACAAACTCGAAGTATCATTACAAAAATCCAGGAATTAAATAAAATTTAAAAGGTATATTTGTGTCATTATTAAGTTGAAATTTTTGTGCTTATTTGTTTAAGTAATTGATAATCAGTTTTTATTTTGGGTGAATCATTTGATTGTTTTAAGTTGGTTAAAAAAATGTCTGTAGAGGAAAAGCAGGCATTTAAAAAAGATGTTACTTTAATGAAGCAATCTTCTCCTTCTTTATATCTAATACTATTTGAAGTGATGGAGGGTACGCTGGAAAGTGAAGTTTATTCAAAAAAAGATGGAAAGTATGATGAAAGTGCTATAAAAAAAAGAATTGATGACCCTCGTTTATTAAAGCATTTTTCAGTCTATAAAAATACATTATATGAGCATTTACTATCGTTTCTGCGCAAGCACAACATTGCTGATAAAGTGAGTGTGAAACTAGCTGCATTATCAGAGGATATACAATTACTTTTGGAAAGAGGTATGAATAATGCGGCTTATAAACGGCTCAAACAAGCAAAAGCACTAGCAAAAAAATACCATTACATATACCAACTACTGGATTTTTTGAATATAGAACGCCGCTTAGTACGTAGATTTGAGCGTAGGCGACAAGGAAAATTATTAGAAGAAATTAACAGGGAAAGCAATCATTGTATACTAATTATTAGATATCGCAATCAATTGCTTAATCTTTATGATCGTTTTCATACGCATCTTATAAATGAATATTTATCTGAAGTAGAATTGCAGGAAGTGAAACTAACAGTAGCTCGAATAGAGGAGCAAATAGATACTGCAAGCACAATATCCTTTCATCTTAATGGAGACTTACATACCTTGAAGTTTAATCTATATTATGCAGAAAAGAAATATGATCTTGCACTTGAACAGCAAAAATTAATGGCAGGCTTATACAAAAAAGAGCCCCATATGGTAGCTGATAACCCTGATAGATATGTTGGCTTTTTGCATAATTATGTGAATCTATTGTTTCGGGTGAAATCTTTTGTCGAAATACCTGATTTGTTGTCTGAAATGCGGAAAATAATCATTCCTAAAGCCAAAGATGGGTATGGCATAAAAGGCTATCAAATTCAGTCCAGAGTTTTTCAACTTTCTTATTATAATGAACTAATACTATTGTTGAATAAGGAAAAATATGCTGAAGCTATAGGTTTAATAGAACCTATCGACAAAGGGCTTAAACACTATCACCAACTTATTCCTGTTACTTTCCAACTCATGTTTTTCCAAAACATTGCCATGGCCTATTTTCTCAATCAAGAGTATCCTCCTGTGCTTGATTGGGTGAACCGTATCCTTACTTTAGAAGATAGCCATAAACTTAAAATGAATACCCGCCTTTTATCTCGCTTACTCCAGATTGTAGTGCATTATGAGCTGGAAGATTACGGTATTGTTGCGGAGCACCTGGTTCCTTCTTTTCGCAAGCATTTAAGCCGTTATAAACACCATCCTGAGATAAAAAAACATGGCCCTACCTATCGGAAATTAATATCTGTCTTGAGTAGGGCTTCTTATGCTACTAAAGATAAAAAACGGCAGCTTTTTGCCCGGTTTTACGAAGACGCTAAAGCAATCCCCATTTTTGCAATGATACTGCCGTGGGTGAAAAGGCATAGTGAAAAATAAATTTACCTTTCAGCACAGGCGAAATGCAGGAAAGGAGAATTTATAAACGGATGTATTTTACAAATTGATGCTAGTGCTTTGTTAATACTGAAATGAGAGGTAGAGACTTCGGAGAAGTCGGAAGTTTGTTGAAAAGGCTTATGATGGAAGTTTCGACTTCGGATGAAGTCGCACAATAACAGAATATGCGACTTCATCCGAAGTCGAAAGCTTTTTTGCTTAGGCAAAAAAGATACGATTTCTCCGAAATCGTTACTCTCATCATACTCGTCTTTTAGTGTTAACAAAGGACTAATTTGAAATCAAAGAACAATCAATTCAACTCATGGAAAAATTTTTCTTAACCACATCGTGATATAAAACATAAGCTCAAATCGCAAGCATAATTTAAAATATATCTAATTGCAGCTAGATATTTTCACCAATCACCAATCACCAATCACCAATCACCCTTTGTCCAACATAGCTGATCAGCAAAGTTGGGACATCACCAATCTCCACATCCCCTCTAAACCTTGCTAAACCATATTAAACCACCTAAACCTCATTTTATAGCCACTCACTTCCCGCTACATTAAGTGCAAGTGCAAACTCAAGCCCAAATGCAAATCGTATACATAACGAACACATGTCCCTCTAACCACATAACTACATGACCTCCTCACTTTATTATTCCCTTTCCTCCAGTTCCTTCACTGCCAGCCAGGCCATCAAACCAATGCTTAAAGACAGGCATTCTTCATCCACATCAAACGTATTGGTATGAATAGGGGAGGTGATGCCTTTTTCAGGATTGCCGGTGCCAAGTCGGTAGAAGCAAGCGGGCATGGCTTGAGAGTAGTAGGCAAAATCTTCTGCTGTCATTCGAATGGGAAGCTCAACAACATTTTCCTTGCCAAGGTATTCTTCTGCCCGTTGGCGCACCTTCTGAGTTAAAGGAGCATCATTGACTAAAAAGGGATAGCCAACTAGAATATGTAAGTCTGCTTCACCTCCCATGCCTTCGGCAATGCTATGGGCTATTTTTTTCATACGCCGGTGAGCTTCAAACCGCCATTCTTCATTCATGGTGCGGAAAGTGCCTTCCAGTTTTACTTCATTAGGAATGATATTGGTAGCCCCTCCTGTAGAGTTTATTTTACCCAAAGATAGTACAGATGGTATCGCAGGATTGGCATTGCGGCTTACAATTTGTTGCAAAGCGGTAATGATATGGGCTGTAATGACAATTGGGTCAATACCATCATGAGGAAGTGCTGCATGGCCTCCTTGTCCTTTTACCGTAAGGTATAACTCATCAGCAGAAGCCATATATTTTCCTGGACGCAAGCCTATTTTTCCTACTTCCAGTGGAGGGTGCACATGTTGTCCAAAAATAGTCGAAGGAGCTGGGTTTTCAAGCACTCCCTCTTTTATCATAATAGAAGCTCCGCCAGGCAGGCGTTCTTCTGCAGGTTGGAAGATTAGCTTGATAGTGCCATCAAACTGATCTTTTACTTCATTCAGTATACGTGCGGCACCCAACAAAGAGGCGGTATGTACGTCGTGGCCGCAGGCGTGCATGATGCCCTCTTTTTTAGACTTATAAGGTACATCATTCGCTTCTAGTATAGGCAATGCATCAATATCTGCTCTTAGTGCGGTCACTTTATCACTGCCATTACGGCCGTGTATAAGCCCTACTACTCCATTATCAGCAATTCCATGCTCGTATGGGATACCGTATTCCTCCAGCTTTTGAGCGATAAACAGGCCCGTTTCTTTTTCCTGATAGGATAACTCAGGATGCTGGTGTAAATGGCGACGAATAGCAATTACATCCTCATGATAAGCATTGGAGAGTGCTTTGATTGTTTCTTTGATCATTTTAGCCCTTTTTGATTGAATTAAACGACTTAGTACTGTAACCTCTCAAGTCGTATATTCGTAAAAAATGTTGCATTGTAATGGTTTTCTTCCAACCATTATGAAATAATGCTCAAACTGTTGTATTTTGAGGCGTTTTCAACAATTTACTGACCGTAAATGTAAGGAAACTGACAAAGACTGAATACCCTCCCTCCCAAAAGCTAAAAATTAAAATATAGTTAATATAAAATCTTAAGTGAAGCTGTGGTAAATGAACTACATTTATCCGGTAAGGATAAATAGCGAGATGCACTAACAGATTTAGCGTTCACTTAATACCCTATCCCCCTGAGCCTGGAAAAGGCTTTCTGTATATCATTAGCTATATTATAACTCTGACAGAGAATGCTTTGTCTTAACTTATACAATACGATAATTCTTAAAACTAAAATTAGGATATGAGACGACTTTTCCTCTTAACGGCCTCTTTATTCTTGGCTGCGTTATCTTTAAACGCCCAATGTACGGAGCTCTTTTTCTCCGAATATGTGGAGGGCTCAAGTAATAATAAGTACATTGAGGTGTACAACCCTACCAGTTCATCTGTAAACCTGGCTGATTATCAACTTCGGCGTTACGCTAATGGTACGTCCACCCCAACAAGTGTTACGCTTTCTGGTACACTGGCTGCTGGTGATGTTATCGTTTATCGCAACTCATCAGCTACTATTTATATGGGAGCTTCTACTTCGCTTTCTAATGTGACCCACAGTGGAAATGATGCCTATGACCTGTATAATACGGTAACGATGGAGGTTGTAGATATATTTGGCCAAATTGGCTGTAATCCTGGTTCTCAGTGGGGGACAACGGCTACCAATGAAACACAAAATCAAACGATACGCCGTAATGCAGACGTAACCGGTGGAGTAACTACGAACCCTGGTGGAACTTGTAACTCATCTTCATTTTCAACTCTACAGACAGAATGGGCAGAATTTTCTCAAGATGATGTTTCTGATCTGGGTAGCCATACTTTTGATGGATGTAGTGGTGGTACTGCTTGTAGTGACCTTTTCTTCTCTGAGTATATGGAAGGTAACGGTTTTAACAAGTGTATTGAAATCTACAATCCTACCGCTTCTCCTATTACTATGGATGGCGTATATCGTTATGAAGCTTACCATAATGGAAGTTCTGGTCCTTCTCCTACAACTGAAATTGATTTGACAGGTACGATCGCTCCTGGTGATGTATTTGTGATTTGTAACTCAGGTGAAGCAGTTGGCGTGACAAGAGACCTCACCAGCAATGAAATCAACCACAGTGGTAATGATGCAATTGTGCTAAAGAAAAACGGAGATGTGATTGACCGTATTGGACAGTTGGGTAATGATCCTGGTTCTTCTGGATGGACAGGAGGTGGAGCAAGTACTTCCAACCAGACCTTGCGCCGTAAGGCATCGGTTAATGCAGGTGATCCTAATGAAATGGATGCTTTTGATCCTTCTGTACAATGGGATAATTTTGCACTTAATACAGCAGATGGATTTGGTACACATGCAGCAGATGGCTGTACTGTTGTCGTACCAGATGATTGCCCGGCAGCAGCATTCATTAGTGAGTTCCACTATAATGATATAAGTACAGATGACGGCGAATTTGTAGAAGTAGCTATTTCTAATGACTTCAACGGTGATCTTGCCAACCTTAATGTTATCCTGTATAATGGTAATAATGGCGAACAATACGGCTCTGCTACACTAGATCAATTTGCAGAAGGTGATAATGATGGTACTTACAAGTACTACACCATGATGATCGGTGGCTTTGGCGTATCAGGGATTCAGAATGGTAATCCTGATGGTATCGCATTGGTTTGCGTGGAAACAGTTGAAGATTTTGTAAGTTATGGTGGTTCCTTCACGGCAACAAATGGCCCTGCTTCTGGTAATACAAGTACGGATGTAGGAGTAGAAGAGACCAATTCTACCCCTGAAGGTTCTTCTATAGAATACTATGACGGAAGCTGGATAGTAGTATGCCAGGATTCTAAAGGAGCAGCCAATACAGGTATTACCGTTTGCTGTAGCACTGCGGATGCATACATCAGCGAATTCCACTATGATGATGCAGGTACAGATGATGGCGAGTTTTTCGAAGTAGCTGTTTCTGATGCTTATGATGGCGAATTATCTGATTTTGCACTAGTACTTTACAATGGTAGCAATGGTACGGAGTATAATACCATAACATTGGATCAGTTTACTGCCGGAGCCAATGCAGGTGGATTTACTTTCTATTACTACGATTTCCCTGTAAATGGTATCATGAACGGAAATCCTGATGGGATGGCATTGACCTGTAATGGTGGTTCTATAATCGAATTCTTGAGCTATGAAGGTACTTTTACTGCAAACGATGGCCCTGCAGCAGGAATGCTGAGTACGGATATAGGAGTTGCAGAAGGAAGTGGCACAGAGGAAGGTTCTTCACTAGAGTTATTTGAAGACTCCTGGATGGTGGTTTGTGCTGATACCAAAGGAGAAGAAAATGCAGGTAAAACAGAATGTTGTGATCTTGAAATCACTAGTATCAATACCACTATTGATTGCCCAGATGAAGGAGGAAGTATAACTATCAATGCAAACTGTACGGTCAATTGTACAAGCCTTAAGTACTCTATTGATGGTGGAGACACATTCCAGTCGAGCAATACTTTTGATGGCCTTTCAGCAGATGATTATGATGTAGTAGTAATGGATACGGAAGATAGCGATTGTATGGTTATGGCTACTGCTACTGTAGATGAACCAGACTATAGCCTTGCTTATCCATGGATGGGCACTGATGTAGGTGCTGCCGGAGCAGGCAATGACTTTAGCTTTGATCCTTGTACGGATGAGTTCACTATTATAGGTGGAGGAAATAATGCTTTCCCAGGTACTACTGATGATGCGGTAGCTTTCGCTAATCAATTACGTTGTGGTGATATGGAAATCATTGCAAAAGTTGAAAGTGTAAGCCCTAATGGTTATGGTGGATTGATGATTCGCGAAACAAATGCAGCTAATGCAAGACAGGTTTCTGTATTTACAGACTTACAATCTGTAGTTCGCCATGAAGTGCGTTACTTCCCAGGTAGTAATAAAGTAGTAAGTGCACATAACCGCCCATTCCCATACTGGTTGAAGTTACAGCGCCAGGGTGATTGGTTCTTTGCTTTTTACTCTACTACAGGCCCTGCCAACTTCCAGTATGTACATGCAGTGTATGTGCCTATGGGTAACTGTGTACAGGTTGGTTTGGCTAGTTTCTCTTATATCGTAGGCCAGCAGGCAACTGCAGAATTCTCTAATGTAGTGGTAAATGGTGGTATCATCCCAACTGTTGAAGCTCCTGAGTTTGGTGAAGTGGCTGATATGGATACGCCAAAAGCGAGCTCATTATATCCAAACCCTGCTACTGATATGGTAAATATCAGCCTGGGTACGGTACGTGAAAATGAAACTACTTTAATTGTACGCAACGAACTAGGACAGGTAGTTGAGCAGCGTCGTATGGAAGTTCCAGCTATTCGTACAGAATTGAATGTTTCTGATCTTACCAATGGTATATACTATATAGAAGTACGTACTGAAGGCCAGGAGCCAGAAATATTACGTTTTGTGAAAACAAGATAAAATTAGGATAGCATATATATCCTTATAATAAATACTGCCAGGTATTCTACGGACTACCTGGCAGTTCTATTTCCGGTATCCATTTTTACTATTCTGTACAGCTTCTAATAAAGTGCTAAAAAATAGAGCATTAGGAGCTATTTTTTTGTTCGCCAATACGTGTGCCTTCCCCGGCTTTTAGAGGAGTACATATGCTGGGCTCCCTTGGGGAAGCTGTCCACAGGACAAAGAGGAACGTTCTATAGGCCTAAAGCACTTCAAGTTCTAAAAGAAAATGAATACCTTTGTTCCTTCCAATGCGTAAGTAAAGCAACTTCCCTAATATTTAAAGATCGCATATTAGATCCAAATGGTGAAATGATTGATATCATAGGATAGATTGTGCTATTCTGTAAGATGTCGTCTATCAAACATTATTATTGACAGAGATTCCCCAACGTGCTGTAATTTGCCCACGTCTAACTAGATGCGATTAAAACCTAATTGATTTAATGGAGCATAATATACTATTACCCCTCTCGTATGCGTAATTATGCAGGGCTTGTCCCAAATGTAAATATTGACTAGAATATGAATTTTAAATTGGCTTTACCTTGGATAGCAGCAGTATGTATAATAACTGCCTGCCAACCACTAGATGATCTGGATAATGTTGACTCAGCAAGTTTTGATGCTGATTATGCAATACCACTTGTCAATACTCACTTCTCATTAAAAGAAACACTGGAAAGCTTTGAGGATTTGAATACGATCTATGTTGATGAAGATGGCTTGATTCATTTCCAATATTTTGGTGATCTGCTTACGCAAAATAGCGATGTGCTTTTTGAAAGTATCAATGAATCGATAGGTGGATTTCCGATTCCTATTACCCAAAATAATATGCCTTTACCACTAGGTGATGATGGTGGTTTTGAGTTTGACCATCTTGTACTAAAAGGTGGTACCTTCTTGTGGCTGGTTCAAAATGATCAGGCTGAAGATGTAGACATGGAGCTTACGCTGCCAAACATAACTAAGGATGGAGTGCCACTTACTATAACTGCCTCAGTATCCGCTAATGGGGGAAATTCTAATCTAACTGCTCCAATTGACTTATCCGAGTATCAGGTAATTCCTGATTCAGAAACTGGCGAAATATATGTAGAGTATGAGTTGATCACAACAGGTGGCCAGTCTGTAGAACCAGAAGGGTTGTGGATTACTTTCAGTGATTTAGAGTTTTATTATATGGAAGGTTATATGGGAGTAGAAGCCCATAAAGGAAAAGGGACCATTATCATTGACTTCTTTGATGATTATGTAAAAGGGGACATTTACTTTGCTGATCCTAAGGTGACTTTTTATGTAGAAAACTCCTTTGGGATACCTACTCGCTCACAGGTGAATGCATTCAAGGTTTATACAGTGAGTGGTGATTCACTTGATATGGAAGGAGAGTATATAGATAATGGTATAGACTTCCCATATCCTGGGTTGGATCAGGTAGGAGAAAAGGTTTATGGCGAGTTTGTATTCGATCGGAATAATTCCAATATTGATGTAATTCTTGGAGCAGGGCCATTATCTATTTACTACGATGTAGATGCGATTACTAATCCTGATGAAGATACTTCCATTAGAGGTTTCCTAACAGATAGTAGCTATTATGATGTAACAATAGGGGTAGACTTGCCTTTATATGGCCGTTCTGTTGACTTCTTAGCACGAGATACTTTCGAGATTGATTTTAATAATTATGACAGGGTAGATGAGGCAGAATTTAAAATGGTAGCTGAAAATGAATTGCCATTGGAAGTACAAATCCAGGGGTATTTCCATGACTCAAGAGGGGAGGTTTTAGATTCTCTTTTTGAAGAGCGTCAGTTGGTCATAGCCGGAGCTGAAGTAGATGAGGAGGGCAATGCGATTGCTACCTCAGAAAAAGTTACCTATATTAAATTCTCGCCAGAGCGTTTTGATCGTATACGTACAACAGAAGAATTGACCATAGTGGCTTCTTTCTATACTTCAGAAGAAGGGCAGAAGTCTGTCTATATTCTGGATAGTCAAAATTTATCAGTCCGCTTAGGAGCAATCCTGGGAGTGAGCCAATAGTGGCTAATACCTAATAACCTTCTTTTGAAAAAGATCATAAACAATTATATGCGTAAAATATTTTTTCTTTTGATTAGCTTCCTGTCAATGGGAAGTTTAGTAGATGCACAGGAAGATTTATCTACTCATTTCATGCGCCATACCTGGCAGTCTAGCCGGACAAACCCTGCATTTTTTCCCGATTATAAAATTGTAGTAGGCCTGCCTGGCTTGTACAATAGCCTTTTAGTTTCCAATATCACTTACAATGATATTGTAATGGATGGTGCAAATGGCAATTCTGTTATCAATCCAAGTACAGCAATTGCTTCTTTGGATGATACCGATAATATCCTTCGCGAAAATCTGGATATAGAAACCCTAAGCCTTGGTTTCAGAATAGGAAAATTAGGACTGAGCATTTCTCATGCCGCCCGGTTCAATATTTATATGAATTATCCCAAAGCTTTGCCGTCTTTAATATGGGAAGGTAATGCCCAGTATATTGGTGAGACCGTCAATTTTGCACCAAGCGTGGATATATTTTCCTACCAGGAGTTTGCCCTGGGAGCGATGATTGATATTAACGAAAACCTTAGTGTAGGCGGCCGTTTTAAGCTACTATCTGGTATTGCAGGTGCAAATTCAGAAGGTGATAAACTGGAATTAATGACTAGTGATGATGTGTATCAGCTAACTATGGATGCCGATTATACGATTAATAGTTCTGGTTCTATTGATTATAGTGGATTTGATGACCTGTCTGTTAATTTTGACTTTGGAAATTTAGATGGGGGCAATTTGTTTACCAAAAATACAGGCTATGCATTTGATCTGGGAGCCAGTTTCTCCTTTGACAAATTTAGAATAAATGCAAGTGTAATTGACCTGGGAGCTACTATCGACTGGGAAGAAGATGTGAATAACTATAGCCTGAATGGTACCTATGAATTTGATGGGTTGGATTTTGCGGAAGAAATATTAGAAGATTCAACAGATTTTGGTTCTGTGCTTGATACTATAGAAATGATTTACGAATTTACAGAAACGACCAATGCATTTTCTTCTACCTTGCCTACCCGCTTTTATCTAAGTGCTAACTATCAATTGCGTAGCAACTGGACAGTGGGAGCGCTTTTCTATAGCGAGACTTATCGTGATGAAGTATTTCCTGCGGTAGCGGTAGGGAGCAATATTGATCTTTTCCCATTTCTAAATGTAGGAGGAATATATGCCTTTCGCAGTGGTACTTTTGACAATCTGGGCTTGAATGCTACCGTCAAATTGGGGCCTGTGCAATTATTGGCAGCTACTGATAATATTTTTACTGCTTTCAGGCCAGAGGATAGTAATACTGCCAATCTTCGATTGGGGCTAAATTTACTCTTTGGTAAAGTAGACGCTTCGAGTAGTATGCGAAACGGTAGCGATTTTTATTAAAAAATGAAGCGGATAATGATGGTGGTTTTCTTGAAATCACCATCATTATATATATCATATTACATCAATATTCCATTTTTAGCTTGTACAGGTGGTGGAAGTTCTGTTTCTCCCAGCATTTCCCTTAAATCAATTTCAATCACTCTACACAAGGAAAGCATCGGTATATCATTAGCCATTCCCTGGAAAGGATTTTCTGAATAGTCACCTATTATTTCCATCATCACATATACCCATCCTACCAAAGCGGTTAAAGGAATGGACAGCCAAAATCCCCAGTCTCCAGTGCCTAATTCCATAAGCGACGGAATCATACTAAAAGGCAAGAGAAAAATAAAGATACCTACGAAGATTCTGCTCATATTGGCATATTGTCGAGGAAGTGGGAATTTTTTAATGCGTTCGCATTTGCCCTGGTGCTCATAAAAATGATAGAGTACTTGCATCAACTCCATATGCCGGAAATCATCGATGAGGCCTTTTTCCCGAAGTTGAGTCAGGTCTCTGGTTTGTTCGTTAATGATTTGTGTGGCTGTATTGACATTACTAACAAGGCGGTCATGTTCGTTTTCGGGCAGGAATGACTTAAGTTCTATACGTGTGACCTCATCGTCAACCAATCCAATGCCAAACCTTTTTTGGTAATAGCGTGCAGTACGTGCAAGCATTCCTCCCTGACTAATGTGCTCCCAGGGAGTAGCAACCAGCAACTGGCTTCTCAAAGCATACAGCCATGCAATATGGCGATATATAAGCCGCTTTTTTATAGACTGCAGCTCATAATCTGAGTATTTACTTTCAGTAAAGTGATTGGTAACAAATCCATCAAGATAAGAACCCCAGGCACGACTGCTGTTTACTATAGCTCCCCATATTTTTCGAGCTTCCCACATACGGTCATAAGAACTATTGTTTTTAAAACCCACATAAAAAGCAACCGCTGTACCTATAACCGATACCGGAAGCCAGGGAATACTAAATTGGATGTACTCCATCCGATATAACAATGCAAAAATAGTAGCTCCACCCAATAGCCAAATAATATGATGGCCTGTCCATTTGACAATTCCGATGAAACTGGTACCTCTTCTTATTATCATTTATTAGCTTGTTTTATGGCTAATATAAAGATTTTTATAGAAGAGGAGGATTAGGTTTATATAAGCGATACTTATAGCACATTTGTTATAACAGCCTAATTTGACTGATCTGCTTTTTCCCAGAAGCGAACAGTGGCTATATATCCAACAAGCCCGGTACCCACTAAAATTGTATAACTCAGATAATTGAGGAGTTCTTTATATTCTCCTCCAGCTCCGCTATAGAGCCCAGGAATTGACCAGGGGAAATAGGTGCCATAGCCAATTGCAGCAATGATCTGTGCTAAAACAAGTGTAAGTGCTACGAAGCCGAGAGGAGGGAGGTATCCTTTCCCCCAAATAGCGAAAAAAGCTATCGGAGTACCAATAATAATGGTGAGTAAGGTAGTAATAAGATAATAGATTAAAAGAGGAGCAAGGCTGCCCATTTCGAGTGGGGGCAACTGTAATATGCTTCCCAATAGAAAACCAACTAGTAAATTTGATATGGCCAGGGTGAGACACCATATCATATACACTATAAATTTAGCATTAATGATTTTGGTACGAGAGACCGCTAGGGAAAGTAAATCTTTTGCAGTCCCCTCTGAGTATTCTCTACCAAATATCCAGCTAGATACAAAGCCAAAGATTAACACTCCTCCTACACCAATCGCTTGAGTAAGAATATTGAGATAGGATGTCCAGTTGGAGCCAAAATTCATTATTTCTGCTTTGGCAGCTAAAGCGCCTGTTTGTGCCATCGCTTCAGGATGTTGAGCGATTAAAATAAAGATGGCTCCCATCAGAGGCGCCAGAGCAAAAGCGATGAAAGAAACCCATACTATGCTGGAATGCCTGATTTTGAGAAATTCTGCCTGTATGGCCAACCATTGCCGTTTCATGATGGATTGCTTCTAATAGTTCTTAGAAAATAGTGTTCGAGATCTTCTGTAAACAGAAAAACTTGTTTGGGAGGATACCCAGCTTCTACCAGCATCTTTGAAATCATTTCAGGAAAATGGATGGCTTTTGTATCGCTGATTTCTATTTCCTGACGTTCATTCAAGTAAATATTGTAGCCCGCTTTAGCTAATAGATTCTTAGCCTGAAAGTTGTCAGTCGTTTTTACCATCAATTTCCGGATCAATTGATCATCCAGTTCTTTTGTAGTCAATTCTTTGATCAACTGGCCATTGTGTACAATTCCTATGCGAGTAGCAATCTTGGAAATTTCACCAAGGATATGACTGGAAAGGAAAATGGTAGTTCCATTTGCTGCTAGTTCCTTAAGAAGTTCTCTTACTTCTACAATACCCTCAGGGTCTAGTCCATTAATAGGCTCATCTAAAATTAATAATTTAGGATGATGCATTAAGGCTTTTGCTAAACCCAGGCGTTGTTGATTACCAAGAGATAATACTTTTGCTTTAGTGTGTTCGTATTTGTTAAGTTTCAGCTTTTGGATAATGTCTGCAACTAGCTGTGGTTGATTGAGCTGACGGAGCTTATAATATACTTCGAGATTTTCTCTTACGGAAAGATTGGGGTAGGCATAAGGTGTTTCTACTAGATAGCCTATTTCATTCCAGCGTTTGAAACGCTTATTTAGAGGAGCGCCTAAAAGATGAACACGGCCCGATTGTGCTTTTATCATCCCCAGGAGTATTCGGATAAGCGTTGTTTTTCCTGCTCCATTCAGGCCGAGAAATCCATATATCTCTCCTTCATTGACCGTAATGGAAATATTTTCTGCCGCAGTGGTAGTACCAAAGTATTTAGTGATACCATCAGTTTTAATTACAGAGGGTCTATTTCCACCATTCATGATTGATCGATTTTATATTTCCTTTGTGGACGATAGTTCCTAATGGAGGTGTTGCTATTTCCAGGCTATGCTGCCGGGCTGCAGTTGTAAACCGATCTACAGGCTCTTGCCAGTTGTGAAGTGCCAGCGTAAAAGCTCCCCAGTGCACAGGCATGCTTATACCTGCATTGACATCCATTGCTGCTTTTACCGCTTCTTCAGGATTCATGTGGATTTGAGTCCAGAGTTTATAATATTGACCGCATTCCAGAAATGCCCAATCAAAAGGCCCAAATTTTTGTCCTACTTCTCGAAAGTGATTATCATAACCACCATCTCCACTCCAATATATGCGTTGTTCAGGAGTTATAAATACCCAACCTCCCCATAAGCTTTTAGTTCGATCAAATAGCCCTCTTCCGGAGAAGTGCCTGGAGGGAGTAAAGGTAAATTCAATTTTTCCAATTTGACCCTGATCCCACCAATCAAATTCAGTAATATACTCTTGAGAAATTCCCCAGCGTAATAAATGTCGCTTCACTCCGAGGGCTACATAATAATGGCTTATTTTTCCTTTTAGCTTTTGTATGCTTTTATA
Organism: Chitinophagales bacterium; assembly: GCA_022360175.1. GTDB lineage: Bacteria > Bacteroidota > Bacteroidia > Chitinophagales > Saprospiraceae > JAKSDI01. The sequence goes on along the minus strand of JAKSDI010000038.1, from coordinate 33,926 downwards.
ATCTAGATGGTCATAATGATCATGTGTAAGAAAAACGGCATCGAGTGGAGGCAAATGTTCAATAACTGATAAGGTATCTTTACTATAGCGATAAGTGCGAAATGGGCCTATGGGAGAAGCATCTGGTCCAAACATAGGATCAATAAGAATGTTTTTACCCGATAGTTTCATAAGGCAGGTAGAATGCCCGTACCAGATGAAATGGAAATCAGTATTTAACTGCTGCCAGGTATTTTCATCAAAGGCTTGTACCGGAAGAACCTGGTCAGGGCCGCGGAGCTTTCTACCACTATAATTAGATTTGATTAAATCTGGTAAGTTGCGTATACTGATGTCGACCTTTGTTTCACTCTGGTTGGTAAATATCTTATTTCCCCATTGTGGTGAGGCTTCTAGTTTTTTAAGCTCTTGTCGATTTATACGGCCACCAAATTGAGGATTGAAATTGATGTAAATGATGAAAAAAATAAGCAATGCTGATATAATGCCTATTATTGAATAGAATATCATTTTATAGGATTTAATAAATAGGAATGTAAATATAATCCTTTTTTAGTTCTCTATTGGGAGAACTAAAAAAAGTAAACTATTTTTGTATTTAGGACTTTGATTGATATGGAAAAACCAAGCACGACAGTACAGCAGAAAGAGAAGATGGTCGAACGTATGGGCATCTTTTTTGAGAAATATGGACTTACGCCTATTCATGGAAGGGTATTTGCTTATCTATTATTGGCAGAACCTCCTCATAAGGATTTTTATGAGATACAGGAATTCCTAAAAGCTAGCAAGAGTGCAATTAGCAATGCTTTAAATAAACTAATGGATGCAGGGAAAGTTGAGTATATTACCTTTAGTGGAGATAGAAAAAGATATTTTAAAGTAAGCGTAGATGGTTGGATGAGTCATTCAAAGGAACAATTATTGGAAGTAGTTACTTTGCAAAATATTATTGGAGATATACTGGAAGCTAGAAAAGGAAGTAAATACCTCGCTTTTAATGATGATTTAGAGAAAATGAGACACTTCCATGAGGAATTAGCCGGATTCATCGAGCAGTTCATCGAAAAATGGGAAAGAGAAAATGAATAATTCTCTTTTTTTGTACCATTAGTTCTTTTAGTTCAGAACTAATTAATCTTATAAAGGTTAAATAATATGAAAACTGAAAACCTTTGAATTCAGGCTAAAAGCTGAGCATGTGATCAATCTCAGCTTTCAAAAGATAGATTGTAGTTAATAGTCCATTTTTTAGGGGACTTCATGGTATGGGAAGTCCCCCTTTTTTATTCTATTTCTTCTATCGGCAATAATCGAGAATCTGCCAGTGCTGCTGTGCGGTGTCCTGCTCCTTTTAGATAGGCCTGGTTGGCAGCAAACTCTAAAAATTTAGAAGTACTCTTATGGCGAACGACGAGTACTGCATCCCATCCTTCATGCTCAGGACCAATTAAAAAAGGCCCTCCTTTGCCGTAAAAAATCAGTTCACTGCCTGCATCTTCAAGGAAGGGCAATGTATGATCCATATATAATTGATATGCCTCTTTTCCGGAAAGGGGAGTAGCAGGTGCTAGTTCAGGGTGTTCTGTGTAATCAGCTACATCTCTGAATTTTAGTAGATTGAGCATAGAAACAGGACCAGGGAGCTGGCGCAAATAAAAGGCTTTACCAGCCTCCTGAGTGGCATGTAGATAGCTTTTCTTTTCCATTTTTTTATTAGATATAATTATTAATAATGTTCTCAAAGAGTTCTTGCTTACCGCTAATTATTCTAGGCTCTCCAGATTTGACAGCAATATTTGCCAGCTCAGAAAGTTGAAGTTTACCATCTTCAAATGCTTTGCCCCTGCCACTATCAAAAGAAGCGTAACGCTCTTTGCGCAAACTCAGATAAGGAGACTTTTCCAGAATGTCATTTGCAATTAATAATGCACGAGCAAAGACATCCATACCACCAATGTGTGCATAGAAGATATCTTCCATATCGGTTGAATTACGACGTGTCTTTGCATCAAAATTGATACCCCCTCCTTGTAAACCTCCCGATTGCAGAATCACCAGCATTGCTTCTGTAACTTCATATAGATTTACTGGAAACTGATCTGTGTCCCATCCATTTTGATAATCACCACGATTGGCATCAATACTACCCAATAGGCCTGCATCAGCAGCTACCTGCAGTTCATGTTCAAAAGTATGTTGTGCTAATGTAGCGTGATTAACTTCTATGTTGAGTTTGAAATCTTTATCCAGGCCAAATTCGCGTAGGAAATTGATGGTAGTAGCAGCGTCAAAATCGTATTGATGCTTGCTGGGCTCCATAGGCTTAGGTTCAATGAAAAATACTCCTTCAAAGCCCTGGCTGCGTGCATAATCTTTGGCCATGTGAAGGAAACGAGCCATGTGTTCCAATTCCCGCTTCATATCAGTGTTCAGCAATGACATATAGCCTTCACGTCCACCCCAGAAGACATAACACTGGCCTCCAAGTTTGATGGTAGCATCCAGTGCGTTTTTTACCTGTGCTCCGGCATGTGCAACCACCTGAAAATCTGGATTCGTCATTGCCCCGTTCATATAACGAGGATGGCTGAATAGATTGGCAGTACCCCAAAGCAATTGCACTCCAGAGGCATTTTGCTTATCCTGCGCATAGTCTGTAATGATTTCCAGCCTTTTGGTGCTTTCAGTAAGATTAGCTCCTTCTGCTACCAGGTCATAATCGTGGAAACAATAGAATGGTATTCCCATTTTGGTGATGAATTCGAATCCCGCATCCATCTTATTTTTAGCATCCTGAATGGCATCTCCACTACCTGCCCATGGAAATTGCTTAGTGCCAACTCCAAAAGGATCTCCGCCAGTACCACAAAGCGTATGCCACCAGGCAACAGCAAAACGGAAGTGCTCCTTCATCGTCTTGCCCATCACTTCACGGTCTTCATCATACCAGCGAAATGCCAGTGGATTATCTGTTCCAGGGCCTTCATAGACAATCTTACCTATACCTTTAAAGTATTCACGATCTCCAGTTGTTAGCTGAATCTTATTCATGTTGTAGTTTTTTATGCTTCTTTATGTTTTAATCGGTTGTGCGGTATTCAGTGTTCAGTTGGCAGATTCTCAGTATTCTTCACCAATCACTGCCATAAAATCCCAAATTTGGAATGTGATAAATCACCTACCTTAACCACATCACTCTTCGCCCGACGGAGCTGATAAGCGTAGTTAGGACATCACCACATCATCCTCTCTAAATCTTCTTCCCATTTTATATAATTGTCCTTAGCCAGGTCATCTACATCTGTTGGTTCGTATACCCAAATCGTTTTATTTCCTCCCATCGCATCTCTAACAGAGGTATAGATACCATTAGCAATACCAGCTGCTTTAGCGGCTCCAGCAGCTCCTGTCGTTTCCTGAATTTCTATCCGGCTTCCAATCAAATTGGATATGGTAGAAGAAAAGACAGCAGATTGGAAAAGATTATCATTTCCTACCCTTATAATCTGGACATCTAATCCCAGATTTTTTAGTATTTGCATGCCGTATACGAATGAATAAGCAATACCTTCTAATGCTGCTCGAAAGAAATGAGCTTGATGATGCCTGTTAAAGTGTAGGTTGTTGATCTGGGCTCCGGGAGTACGGTTATTGAGCATGCGCTCAGCTCCGTTGCCGAAAGGAAGTATTCGTAAACCATCGGCTCCGGGAGAAACACTTGCTGCCAGTTTTTCCATGTCAGCATAGTTGATATCCTGGCGAGTCATTTCCTGCTTTATCCAGCGATATTGACTACCTGCACCATTGATACAAAGGAGAATACCTACTCGAATCTGTTCTTTGCTATGATTGACGTGAGCAAAACTATTTACTCTGGATAGAGGATCATAATTAAGTTGATCTACTACGCCGTATACAACACCCGAAGTGCCACCTGTAGCTGCTACCTCTCCAGGTTCCAGCACATTGAGTGAAAGGGCATTATTAGGTTGATCTCCTGCACGATAGTTGATGGGGATGCCTGCTACTAAACCAGTCGCTTTTGCTGCTTCATCGGTAAGCGTACCCTGTTCTGAAAAAGTAGGAACAATATCTGGTAAAAGTGCTTTGTCTATACCATACTGGTCCAGTACCAGTTTTGCAGCTTGATGCTCTTTAAAATCCCATAATATACCTTCTGATAAGCCAGAAACGGTTGTATATATCTCACCAGTAAGCCGCATGGCGATATAATCACCAGGCAGCATGATTTTATGAATCTTATTATACAGTTCTGCCTGATTTTCTTTTACCCATTTCAGTTTGGATGCTGTAAAGTTGCCAGGGCTATTGAGTAAATGGGAAAGACATTTTTCACGGCCAATAGCTTCCATCGCATTTTCTCCGATCGATACGGCACGGCTATCACACCAGATGATTGAAGAACGCAGTACTTCCTGATTTTTATCTACTGCTACTAAGCCATGCATTTGATAAGCTATGCCAATACCTTTTATCTCCTGAGGGTTGATACCTGTACTTGACAGGATTTTCTTAGTAGCTAAACAGAGGTTGTTCCACCATGTCTCAGGGTGTTGCTCTGCCCATCCTGCCTGTGGAGATAGTATGTCCATTTCATTTTCAGGAGACTGTACTACTTTAACTATCTCTCTACTGTGTGCGTTTACAAGGGCTACCTTGATAGATGAGGACCCAATATCATAGCCTAAAAGATACATCTAAATTTGTTTGATGATGAACTTCTAAGCCTGAAGCTACGAAACATTCATTGTTATTCACTGTGATATATGACTATAATTTCATGTTGTGAGTGATTTTGAAAACTTATAATAATTGTACACTCTATGTATGAATATTAATGATTATTTGGCACTGCCAGTTCTTTATTTAGTATTAGTAAGTAGTAGTGGTTTGTCCACGGAGGCGCTTCATACCATAATTGACAGCAATCATTACAATCAGTCCTATTAAATAAGAAGCAATTGCCATCAACCATTCATAATCATCTTTTGACAGGGCATGTTTTTTACTAGTTAATCCCCAAAGGTTAACGAGCCCTTTTCTAACAAAAAAGCGCGAGACTAATATCGAGGCGCTTAATCCTGCTAAATATCCTACTGCAAGGTTCAGTGCTTCGTGTGTAAGAAATCGGGTAAAGGAAGACATGATTTGGGCAAGTGTTGGTTTGATTGCAATGATAGGGATTTTGCATCAACCTTTTAAGTTATTATAGAATACCGCAAAAGTAAGTAAGCAAAATATAGTGGTCCACTAATTACTCGAATTTTACGAAATTCTCTTACTAGCTTGTTGCCCAAAAAGGCGCTTTATAGAGTAATGAACATTCGTGCTATTTGTGAAATTAGTGGACTACTTCAAGCCTAGATTACTAATTAGTCAGGGCAGTTACAATTGGTTATACTCTCTCTCTTTAGGTAAACATAGGTACTATCTAACAATCCCATTATTACCTCACCGGAGTATGGAGCGTCTTTATTTTTGTTGCCTTCCGAACCAGGAACATGCTTATGGACTGCATTTCTCAAGCTTTCCGGCTGGAAAAATTCCAGTGTGTACGCTGTGGTATGCTGATAACCCAATTCGGCTAAATAGACCAGGAAAAGGGATATATTATGATTTACCTTGGAATGCTTGCTTCCGCATTGTTCTGCAACATTTTTCAAAGAGTTATAAAAGGCAGGTGATTCTTTCTTTATTTGTTTCGGAGCAAATATCATAGTATCGCAAAAACCAGGATCGGCAGGCATTGGCTGACCTTCAAATGTAATAGGGTTTCCAGCAATTTGGTATTTGATACCACTCTTCTTTGACTGTCCTCTTGCCCAACTGACAAGCCCGGAAGTGATGGTTCCTGCCTCAATAGCATATTCTTTTTCTTTACGCCAGAATTTACATGTGTCACTAAGGTTCACATATATATCACACAAGCGGTCCAATGAATCCATTTCCCAGGCATGGGGTATTACGTCCAGGCTATTGTTGATTGGATGATAAGCATCTAGTTTACTGGCTAGATAAGTTGCAAAATCAGTATCTCCAGGTGTAGGGCCAGCATAAGGCCAGGCTTCTACCTTAACATTCGAAGCAGTGATTCGCTCTTTCATATATAAGGCTAGTATAGGTGATAAGGCACCACCCAGGCTATGGCCAACACAAGCGATCTTATAAGTGGTTGAAGTATTACTCGTTTCATTTTGAAGAAACTCCAGAATGTTTTTCTTATTTCCATCCTTTAAGCTTAATAGAATACTCAAGCCATTGGCAGAGCCATCAGAAATAGAACCATGTTGTACATTGTGAGGGTCTTTCCAGGGCTGATGCCCTTGCACATTAAAGTCTTCATCAAACCAGCCATAGTACGAAATCATATTGGTGCCTGATACCCCAACAACATAAGTAACTTCATTAGGTGCTGTTTGCTGCTTGACGGCATACAATAGATTGTCTGTCAGCACAGTATCATTACCTGGAAAACTACCTTTGATATAAGGCCCCCACACTGGTTGTGTACCGTAATTACCTATAGCACTAGTAATGATGCTATCAGTTAAAGCTCCTTTCATTCGCTTCATACCTAATTTTTGTAGAGAATCGACCCCTGCGCCCAGGCTTCTGGCTGGGACAGGAGTATCAGCAGTACAGTCTGCGAGCCAGGCAAAATAAAACATAGCTCGCTTTTGTGCTTCTGTTGGTGGACTAACTTCTGTGACAGGTGGTTCTTCAATTGATGGTTCGCAAGAGAAGAAGATTCCGGAAAATATTCCTATGCATAGAAGTACAAGGAATAATCCGGGCATTTTGCTCGAATAAGTCATGATCAATAGGTTTTAAGTGTGTTTTAATTATAGAAGTTGTTTAAAAACTACCCACAATGCCTAAAAACGGCTTTTTTTATCCTGCTTTTTGACTATCGCAGTAATTTTCTAACAACTTCATAGTGACGATGCACTTTGTTGTTAACAAATATACATTAAAAGCATGATAATGAACTCCTTGTTTCCTACAGCCTTTTGAAGATTAATTAGGTTGAAAAAAAATCTGAATTGATTGTTGTATTTAATACAAGAAAAGTTTTATCTTTGCAACCGCAAAAAAGCATTTGCAGCCTTTGTTTTCTAAAATGTTAGAAATTTAGCTGCATAAGATCTGTTCTCAACAACTGGAACTTCAACAGAAGTTTGTTTGTTGAAATAAAACAGATAAATGGCGTGGTAGCTCAGCCCATACGGGTTTCGCTGCATTGCATATATCTTGGCGTGGTAGCTCAGCTGGTTAGAGCGCAGCATTCATAATGCTGAGGTCGAGTGTTCAAGTCACTCTCACGCTACAAAAGCCTTCACGAAAGTGAGGGCTTTTTTGTTTTTACCTTTCTCAAAGTCCAATATCTCTATCTTTGTTTTAAAAAATTATGGTTTCCCCAATACTCACTAGACTTTCTACTCGCAATGAATCTTTGATTGATTATATCAATGAGAGAGTATTAATTCCTGGTGAAATAAAAGAGGCTGTAAATGCTGTTAGCAAAGTTGAAGCATTGAGTCGCAACCATTTATTGCTTAAAGAAGATATGGTTGCTCATCGAGTGTATTTTATTAATAAAGGCTCTGCACGTACGTTTTATTATCATGATGGAAAAGACGTAACTTCATGGATATATCGAGAAGGGCAGTTAATTACCTCATGGAGTAGCTTCTATGCTCGCATACCATCTTATGAAAATGTGGAATTGACAGAAGATACAAGTGTTTGCTCTATTTCTTATGATGACCTTCAGCTTCTTTATGCCCAGTACTCAAAAATGCAAGCCTTTGGGCGCATTATGGTAGAAGAACAGATGGTTTTTCTCGATTATTTCTACAAGGGCTTTATGTTTATGGCAGCCAAAGAAAAATACGACTTATTGCTATCTATATTCCCTGATGTAACCCAAAGAGTTAATCTTGGCCACATCGCTTCTTTTTTGGGAATATCTCAGGAAACACTAAGCCGTATTCGGAAGAAAAAGTAATAAAATACTCTCTCTTACTTATTACACTAAACTTCCTAATCCTGACACTGATGAAAGTTATATATGCTAGTGGTTTGTTTTTTATTTTTTTTCAGCTTGCTAGTCTTTTAAATGCCCAGGACGGAAATATTGATCATCTATTGGATGAGGCATCTGTAGAATTGAGAGATAGTAATTTTCTATATGCTATAGAAAAAGCATCACTTGTTTTAAATGTTGCCCGACAGGAAGAGGAATGGCAGCAGTTTTATAAAGGAGCAAGTCTAATTTTAAAAGCGCTGAAAAAGCAAAATGATCTTCAACAAGCCTTAGATAGTATATCTTCATGGCTAATCTTAATACCGGATGAAGAGCATGGAATTATTGGCAAACTTTATTTTCATCAGGGAATTATTTATTTGAATCAAGGCCGGATTTACTCAACTTTTTTACCATATCAAAAGGCTATTGACCACTTTAAACAGACGGGAAATAAAAGGCAACTATCTAAGTTATACGAAAACTTATCTTATAGCTATTCAAGAGTTCAGGAATATAGTGCTTCCAGAAGCTATGCATATCTCGCTCTTAAGTCGCTTCCGGAAAACCCTAAGTTATTATATAAAAAAGATGTACTTACTGACCATATTGCTAAAACTTACATGTGGGAAGGTGATATCGATAAGGCTATTGAAATATTACTTGGGCATGAAAAAGAAAGCAGAAAGCTAAGTAAAGATAGCGAGTTTCTTCTCATCGAATATTATGTTTTAAACGGTCAGGAATTGAAAGCTGAAGCCAAACTTAATTCCTTACTTAGAGGCCACAAAGATGTCCCATCCTTAGCAATGCTTTCAGCCCAAAAAACAATAGAAGTGGCTAAAGGTAACCTCCCTAAAGCTATAAGCCTGCAAAAAGAGATTTGTAAAAGGATACCCAGAAAATTTACAGAAAGGGAATACATCAAAGAACGCATAGTACTTGCAAAATTATACTATGAAAATGAAGAGTATCTATCAGCAGAAGCTATAGTTGACAGAGTACTTATACATTATGACTTCGATATTGAGCGGATAGATTCCACAAGAAAACTTGCTGGAAAGAATAGTTACTGGAATGCAGAAGCCTTATATCTAAAGGGGCTAATCTTATCTGAAGATTATTTAAACAGAGATAAGAACAAGGCTTTGCTATTTATTGAAACAGCAATGGATGTACTAAAGATGGACCGGGCATATGTCATTAATAACAGAGAAAAGTATGCGTTGGCTTCCAGAGAAAAGGAATACGCTCAAACAGCAATAGAATTTCTATATCACTCATGGAAAACAAGCCATCACCCAAGTATTTTTGAAAGAGCCTTTGTTTTGAACCAACAATCGAATGCAAAGGTATTAATGGAATCTTTAAATGACCAGAAAGTACTTGAGTACTGCTCTTTGCCGGATGAGATAATGAGCAAATGGTTAAGTTTAAAAAACTTTTTAAGCAATTCTCCTTTAGATTCTTTACCGGATGAACTCATCAATTTTAAGAATTTAGAGCATGACATTCGAAAAATTTGTCCGGCTTATGAGCATATGCAAACATATGCACCTGCAAGCATACCTGAAATTAGAAAAAAGCTTACTACTAACGACCGGCTTATAGCGTATCAAAAGATGGGGGATAAGTATCATGTTTTTGCAATTGGAAAAGATACCTTGATTTGGGATATTGTTAACAAGAGCAACTTGGTTGATACAATGACCAATCAAATATTTGAAATTCTTAGTGAAGCAGGGCAAAGTGGAGAAGATGAAAAGCAGTTTATTTCTAATGCTTCTTACCTTTATGATATATTAATACATCCATACATTACTATAAATAGCCACTCACAGCCCGCTACTTTATATATAATTCCTGATGGAACTCTTCGGTTCCTTCCCTTTGATGCCTTAATAACAAAAGAGGCTTCATCATGGATTCAGCCTGATGTATTTTTAATAAACGATTATGATATCTCTTATTTATATTATGCCTCGCAATTAGTAATGCCTCATACCTCCAGTGCTGAAAATATAGCGTTTACCGGTTTTGGACTAAATTATTCAGATGATTATTTTTCTAATCTAGTACTAGATACAACCAATTTTAGGAATAATGATTTTTCGTTTGTGGAAAACATATCACCTCTAAGAGAATCAGAATCAGAGGTGATGGAAATCAGTAATAGATGGAGTGGTAAATGTTATATCGGAAAAGAAGTAAACCATAAAACGGTAACTACTTTACTGGCACAATCCAATATTATCCACTTTGCAACTCATACACTGATTAACGACAAAAATAATATTGAGTCGAGCTTGTTACTTTATCCAGATAGCTTAACAGGTAATTACAAGTTGACATACCTTGATATTCTAAACATACGATTGAGTAGCGATCTGGTAGTGCTTAGTTCTTGCCAATCCCTATATGGGCAATTGTATGATAGTGAGGGAATTCTCAGCTTAGGGCGAGCTTTTGTGGAAAGTGGTGTCAATGGAGTAGTTGGCAATTTATGGAATGTGTCAGATCAAATGGCTCCTAAATTAATGATAGTATTTTATGAAAATCTTCAAAAAGGTATCCCTGCATCAAGGGCTTTGCGTTTGGCAAAATTAGATTACTTAACAGATGACAAATTCAATACTCCTTCTATTCAGACACCTCACTATTGGGCGGGCTGGAGAGTTTATGGTTCTCCCACTACGAGTTATTTAAATAAAGACAAGACTAAGATCAGTTATGTGAAAACAATATTTATTATGTTGATATCTCTGATCACTATTATCTTTTTTGTAGGGAAAAAACGATCTGCGGTAAAGTAATGCTTTGTCAGATATAGAAATAGGTATTCTACCTCTGTTTTGTTTTGGCAGAATACCTGTATAATTTATAGCTTAGCGATTAATAGAGTTATTCATTTCCCAAATGGGCAATGTAGTGAGTATAGGCTTTTCCCTGATAAACCATGTTTAGAAAGTATGCTCCGGAAGGAAATGCTGCCATCGATATAACATGTGACCCAAATACTTTTTCTGCTCTATGTACTTCTTTGCCCGACAGATCAAGCAAGGTCATAGAATAATATTCTGTGTTATCTGGAGGTACTACAGTGATATGATCTGTGGAGGGATTAGGATATACCATAGAGTTATCAGCTAATGTTTCATTATTGCTAAAGCTGGGGAAATTAATATCACAATCTGAAGGAGGGGGAGGGGCGTCCAGCAGTCTATACATTGTATTTTTAGCAGAAAATACTGGCTGTGCATCAAAACGAATATCTGCCTCAGAAAGAGAATAGAGTTGGATGAATTGAGCCAAGTTATAACATACTTCAATGTCTATCCACCCTACCGTTTCTTCATAAGCCGGGCTAGGGGTTTGCTCTATACCAGGTAAATTTATATTGGGAAAATAGATATTCCATTTTTGGGGACTAATTTGATCTGCAATGCAATTATCACTAGACTGAATGTACGATGAACTATGTACCGGAGCATATATAGAATATTCCACCAATACGTTTTGAGCAAAGTCATTACCTTCATTTTGAAAATAGATTCTGTAATTAACTTTTTGCATCATATCTAAAAGGCTTAAAGCATATGGATCAGGGACAATACAATTAGGATCCCTGGGGTACTTTCTAACTGTACTAAATAAAGTATGATATGGTGCACTCGTAATATTAGGATCATTGCCGTCATTATTGGGGTCATAAGGAATAAATGAACAGCTATCTCTTTTCATAACGGTTCTTGTTTTTACCCGCTGCATTTGATTTTGCAAACAAATTGCCGGAATGTATACAAATCGTTGTTCATCCACTTCTAAATTAGAATAGTCCCATACTATTTTATGCGTAAAACCTTCATTAGCGTAGTCTGATGATTGAATTTGTCTATTGCTTACCCAATTATTATCATAATCATCTAATATTTCGTTTTCATTAACATCAAGTTCATTGATGTTGTAATGCCACTCTACGCACCCTGAAATAGATTGGGCTGCTTCCGTATTTTCAAACATTAAAATAAAAAAGTTATCTTGACCTTTGACAAGGTTCCAACTTTCCAGGCTTGTTATCTTATTTTCAAAATCGAGATTAACTCTATCAGGATTTGGGGTTCCGGGGCCAGGATTGTCCACGATGCGTTCATCCACATCATTATCATCATAAGCAGCTACAGTATAAAACAAAGCCTCGATCGTTCCTGTGTAAGCCTCATAGATATGTACCGGATTTGGATCATGGCTATAATGCCCATCTCCAAATAAAAAAAAATGCAAATCAGACTCTGAATGGGTGGATCTAAAATGATGTTCTCCATCACCCATATCAAACATTTTGATACTTTGCGTATAGGCATTGACCCATCCAGTGAATACTATTAAAAAAAGAATAATGTTTTTCATAATGTGGCACTTTTTGAAAAATTAGTATTCCTTGGATTTGGTATTAATTACCAATTCTATCGAGCAACAACTCAACTTCCTGATTTTTATAATTCGATATTTTTTTTAATTCCTTGAAGTGCAGGGAAGCGCTTTTTTCATCATCTTGCAGGATAGAACATAATCCCCAAAGCCAGAGCTTTTCTGCTTTAATGCCAGAGTTTTCATTCTGAATACTTCTTAAAAGAGAATCTGCTGTTAACAGATGATTTTCATATTGCATTAACTCCAGGCTTATATGGAGTTTTTCCCGATTGTTGACTTCTGAAAGACTACCATCTAAAAAAAGTTCTGTAATGGAAGCTGTATTGCTGCCTTCTACTATAGCGCTTTTGGGGTTATCTATACCCTTGTCAACATTCCTTGAATGATCATAGGTGTATACCTGCGTCTCATCCAGATAGGCAATAGCCATTTCTTTGCTACTGGTTTCTTTAAAGAAGTAGAAGCTTAGCCCAATTATCAAAGCGACAACAGCAGCAATTGATATTATTTGCTTAAGTGTTCTTTTTTTTTCCTTAAAAGATAGCTGTTTAACTTTGCCAGTTCTTCCTTGAAGTTGTGAATCCAATTCCGATTTAAGCTTATTTTTTAGTGATTCAGCAAGGATATATTCAAAGTCCTCATTATTATCATTGCTGTGCTTCATTATGCATCTTTTTTAAGTTCATCAGTAGTATACTTTTTAAGCTGTTTTAATGCCCTTTCCTTCCTCTTTCTCAGCGCGGCATAAGTAATCCCCATTTCTGCGGCCAATTCTTCTGGTTGATGCTCATCAAGGTATAAATTGTGGAGCAGTTTGGCATCTTTGGGGCTGAGCTTTTTCATACATGTCGTGATGATAGTAATACGATTTTCCTCATTTAATCCTGAATTCAAATCATAGTCGTTTTTATTATTAAAGTTTTCTATAGCTGCTTCTAATTTACTTTTAAGTCGATGTCGATCTATATAATAGTTTATCGCCAGCCGGGTGTATAAAAACTTTAAATTTCCATATGTGATTTTACCATTAAGTACTTTAGCTCTAAATATGACCATCACATCCATAAATAAATCATAGGCATCTTCATCCCCTATAGAAAAGCGTCTTTTTAAATAATTTTTGCAATATTCAAAGTGGACATTGTATATATGGTACAATAAAGCATTATCTGATTCCCTCATTTGGCTTACCATTGTTTTGAACTCTGCAGCTGATAACCCAAAGTTTTTTTTATCTCGGTCTGATAGCCTGGATTTTTGAAGCCAATTTAAGTTATGTTTAAATGATTGGAGCATGCTTATTATATAGGATTATGTATCTGATAACGCGATCATTCATGGCTTGTGACATTTTTAAGGGAGTATTTTTCAGATTTAAAAATATTCGAATAGCTGCGGCTTGCTCCGTCCAGCCAAATTTCTGTTCCATTCGCACTGGAAGCTTTGTATGCTCCTGTTTATTTTAATGAAAATGTCACAAAATAATAGATCGAGAAGTTATAGAGCAAAATAGCCTATTAACTTTTTTCATAACTATATAAGTATCATTATCATGTATGTAAACAGACAGTTATTCAATCATGCATCTGTTTTTCTATCAATTCTTGTTTTTTTATTTCTTGTCTCTTGTACACAAGAAGATGGTTTTGAAGGACCAGTAAATCAAGAATTGGAACAGGAAAATGTAATTTCTAGTCGTAGCACAGGAGGCTGCAATTCGAATGTAACTTGTATCGACAACAGTTGGTGTTATTGCGGTAATTTTAATTACCCCGGACAGACAGGTACGGTTCCTTGTACTTATACATTAAATAATAAGTGCCAGGTGAGTGAAGCATTTTCCGATTTTTTAACATATGCCGCATGGCCAGAACGCAACCATTACTGTAATGATTTGATTTATTTGGACGCGAATGATTGTGGGTTTGAATGCTGCCTATATTCCAACGACTATATAGGGAGTACTTATGCAGATATTTGTAACGACCTGACTCAAAGTATGAATGCGTGGGTAGAATGTTACTTAATTAATGAAGGTATTATTACTGATTGTCCAGATTGTGTTGTCACCTCTTATGAGCCAATAATAGAAACTGATGTGGATCATGCCTCTTGTAATGTTAGTATCTGTATAAGCGGGATGATCATAGAGTGTTGCGGCTAAAAAAACACAGAAAAATCTAATTGGTTCATGTGATGATTCGAGACTGAGTTATGACTCAGAGTGCAGCTGTCATGAAATATAGTAAATGCAGCATAGAGAGTGAATTTTAGAAATACCTTCGTTAAATGTTATTTGAGGCTGTCTCGTAAGTAGAATTTGACTAATGCTGACCTATAATTATTTCGTTTTCCATAGATTGCGTAGGTTCCCACAAACCTGCCAATTCAACCGATTTGAGAGTAGGTAGATTATAATTAGATTTTTTTAATTTAATACCTTTCGTGATTTCAGCGGGAGACTAACTTTAGAGGCAGCCCCTTCAATATATAATTCATTTTAACCCTTGATATAATTGAAATAAGCGATGATCAGATAGTGATCAAAAATATAGGGCAAGCCATAATCTTCCACAACCGCCCTAAAGGCTAAAGCATCTACATTTTTACAAAAAAATATAATCGATATTCCACTTGAGATAGCATTTTCCCAGAGGTAAATGACTTTTTGTTGTCAGTATAATGAGCAAATCTTCGGACGTTGTTGTAATCATTGGTTATAGTATCCAATAAAGAATTACTGATTCATATATTGAAACCTTCTGCTTACCTATCTATACATTTTGACATAGATCAAAAAAGGCTTCCTTTATCCCCCTCATCTTTGTATCCATGAACCGAGCATGATATTTATTAATCATAAATGATACGTCAGGGAATGATTAAAAAAATATTATGCGAGAACGAAGTGGTTGCATTCGTGCAGAAATTTTACTGCAAACTGTTAACCGCAGAAAAATTTTAAGCAGATGAACAGATGGATATATTTTTTGCTACTAATCATGTTGATTTCTTCTTGCCATAAACAAGATGTGCTTGTTGGTGAGTGGAAGATCAATAGTCAATTCTATTCAGCTACCTACCAAATTGAAGAAGAGGGCAATGGCCTGAACGGGCTGGTACTTTTTTATGATGATGGCACAACGACATATGTGCATGAGGATGCAAAACCACGCTACGCTTTTACTGGATTAAAAAAGAACTCAGGTAGCCAGTATGTAGATGGTATGTCAGGTGCGACTACAAAGAATAGTACACCCAAAAGTATCGAAATCAAGAGAAGAAGCCACGACACTTTAGAAGTGACTACCTACATGATGAAGCAATCTTTGACCGAGATATGGACAAGAAAATAAACTCACTTCACTAAAATTTACCTTATGAAGAAAGTATTTTTTGTGATTCTTTCACTAGCGATGTTTGCTACATTTTATAGCTGTGAAAAAGATGTTAGAAACATTGTTGAAGTAACTCCTCCTGAGGAACCTAGCCCTACTCCTGAAGAAGTCAAACCCGTAAATGTTAATGAACAGGGATTTGAATTTTTGGAAAAAATGCAGGGACATTGGATCGGTGTCAACCGAATTATCGCAGATGATTGGGATTGGTTTGCATTTGACTATAGGGCGATTGCACCATCTCAGATCCATGGTATTTTTGAAGGCGGTACAATGGGTAATTTGTTTACCGATTTCTTTGTCGCCGATTTCAAAGGAACCAGAACTATTATGGGGCGCAATGGCGGTGTGTTGAATGGTATTTATCGTACCAGTTATTTTGTGATGGATAGCGTTCGCCACGATATTGACGGAGACTTTTATCGCTTGGTAGATGCAGAAGGAGGAACGAATACTATGTGGATGGAGCTACGATTCACAGGTGACAGCCTTTACTTTAACGCTTACACAAGCCGTTTAGGATTGACTTTTCCGCCCAGCCGACACATGACGTTCAAGGCTAAAAAAGAACACCCTGAACTAGCAGCAACTGCAGCAGCAGCAGTTGGCTTTCCACAAAATGTTCCGGCATGGGATTTTTCACAAGGTTTTAATCAGGATTATTTATATGCCGAACCAGGAGCTGCATCTGCTACTTTCCTCGCCTATGATGAAACCAATACAAAGGATATTTTTACGCTAGCTGCAGAGTCGGGTGATCCTTATACCATTTCTGACCATCCATACCTTGGATATTTACAAATTGATGTGGTTCGGAATCCAGATATTGAAGGCAAGACTTTGATGATAAATTTATCAAGAGATGTATTGACTGATCCTAATGGATATTTTCACAGTGTAGAAGCTTTTAATACCATATTGCTTTTCCCTTCTTTGGTTGGTACAGAAGATCAATTTCTAGTCACCTACCTTCATCCGGGTACCTACTACGTCAATATCACGGCAGATATGAATAATGATTTATTCCCTTCCCAGGGAGATATTACGCATCCGCCTCAAATGATTACCATTGAGCCTGAAGGGCAACACCAAATTACAATTGACAACATAACAGTTCAAAACTAAAAGGAATGAATAGGACTAAATATTTGATTGTTTTGATTGCCTTTTCAATGGCTGCTTTCAGTTGCACAAAGGCAATTATTGATGAAGGAGCAATTCCTGAACCAATTGACGGAGCAATAAAGTTTGATCCCGATATACAAAACATCGTTTTTAACCATTGTGTAACCTGTCATGGAGGAGCTGCACCAAGTGCTAATCTGGATTTGACGACTTACCAAAATGTCCGCTCTTCTGCGGAGAATGGGACCTTATTAAATAGAGTAGAAGATAGTGCCAATCCAATGCCTCCCAATGGCTTGCTTAGCCTCGAACAAAGACAAGCCATTGCCAAATGGGCAGAAGATGGTTTCCCAGAAAACTGATATCTAAATTACTTACAAAAATGAAAATGAAGAACTTATTTATAGTGTTACTGCTTTTGGTAGTTTCCAATGTTTCCGCTCAAAAATTTTTCACCAAAACAGGGCATACAGAATTCAAAGCTTCTGTAGAGACATTCGAGCCAGTAGAAGCTACCAATAATAGCACAACAGCTGTATTAAATGCAGATAATGGAGAAGTAGCGGTCCTTTTATTTGTAAAGGCTTTCCATTTTAAAGTAGCGTTGATGGAGGAGCATTTCAATGAAAATTATATGGATTCAGCCGAGTTTCCCAAGGCAACTTTTAAAGGGAAAATAGCAGATTTTGATTTTACCAAATTAGATATGGAAAATCAAGAATATAAGATTGCAGGAATGTTGACGATTAAAGGAGTAAGCAAGTCTGTGGAAACGATTGCTAAAATCCGATTGGCAGACGATAAAATCCTGGTGGCGTCTGAATTTAGTGTTCAGCCTGAAGATTTTGGAATCAAAATCCCAAGTATTGTACGAAATAAAGTAGCAGAAAAAGTAAACATAACATTTGAATATGAGCTTGTCGAGAAAAACTAAAATCCTGCTTGGCTTGATCGTATTGATAAATCTGGGCCTGTTCATCGGTTACAAGATTATGTACAAACCGCATCAAGTTGTGGCAAGCCAGCAAGCTGCATTTACAGGTTTGGCGGAGGATTTCAAAAAAGAAGTTGCCCAAAACTCGGAAAAATGGCAAAATGCGATCATTCAGTTAGAAGGTACTGTTACGGGTTCAGATGAGCAAGGAGTAATGATGAATGAAACCATTTATTGTCAATTTATCAATCTTGAATCGCTACAGTCATTGAGCCTTGAAACGTCTACAACGATCAAAGGCAGGTTTATCGGATATGATGACCTATTGGAAGAAATCAAACTGGATAAGTGCGATATTATTAAAGACTAGATCAGAGAAATGTTTACAGCACATTTAAAGCTGTAAGCATTTTTCTCTTAAATAAACATTCAATGAAACTATTAAGATATTTTCTACTGTGGTTGTCATTCTTTGGAGTAGGGGCGAATGCCTTCAGCCAGGAGGATTTATTAGACCTTTTGGAAGAAGAAGCCACAGAAGCAACTTTTGATTATCTGGCTTTTAAGGCTATGAAAATAGGTAATCTACAATCTACAAAGGTAGCTCAGGGAGGAGACATGTATATGTATGTTTCTCACCGATTTGGAACGGTAAAAGACGGAGTTTCCACTTTTTTTGGATTAGATAATGCTAATACCAAGATTCAATTGGTATACGGTGTTTGGGATGGGTTTCAGGTCGGTTTGAGCAGAGAATCCCTAAGAAAAACGTATGCAGGTTCTGCTAAATTAAAGCTGGCAGAGCAAACTGATAAATTTCCTTTTTATCTAACTGCTTATGGAACCGTCAATTTGAATACTCAATTGGACGAAGAAATCTATCCGAAAATGAAATATGCAGATAGATTGAGTTACACTTCACAGCTTTTGATTGCACGGAGGTTTTCTAATAAATTTTCATTAGAAATCGCACCAACTTTTGTCCGTCAGAATTTGGTGTGGGAACCTTTTCAGGAACACAACCAATATGCTTTGGGCATAGGAGGTAGGTACAGATTGACGAAACGAATGTCAATCAATGCCGATTATGTTTATAACTTCAGTAGAGCCGAGCAATCTGTTTACAATGATCCATTGACGATTGGTATCGACATTGAAACTGGTGGGCATGTTTTTCAATTATTATTCTCTAATGCACAATCTACTAATGAGCCAGGCTTTATTAGCAATGCAGAGGGGGATTGGAATGAAGGAGATGTTTTCTTTGGGTTTAATATTGTAAGGGTGTTTTGATGAGTTCTGATATCGTAGTCATAGTCGGGATATTAGGACAATCAGATCAGATGCGAAAAGGTTTTTAAATCTTTTCGCATTTTCGTTTTATTGCTCTTTTGAAAAGTAGCGCATCGATTTTTAACTTTGGAGTTGTCTAATACTATAGAGCTTGTATAAACGAAAAAACATTGAACGTCCTTAACACTTTACCACTAATTGGAGCTGTTCTAGGTATTCTTTTAGCCCTTTTGATTGCATTGGGTAAAGGGGCACATGGTAAAAACAGAGCCGCTAAAATCACTTTGCTTATCATTGTGTTACTGAATGTTCACAATCTGCTGGACTCTTATCTTTACTACAATCAGGACATTGGATGGAGTGGTTTTGGAATATCCTATTTGCACTATCACCTCATTGGTGCATTATTTTTATTGTACACTTATTATCTATTCAAAATTGAGGTGAACTTCAAACTTTGGGGAGGAGTAATTATTTTATATACTCTAATTAGGTGGATGGTATTGATTCCTGATGATGGTTCAAGCATGGAGGATATTCTCAGCTCCAATGATTTTACAATTGAAACAGTCGTTTTTACCGTTGATTATGCTATTTCCCTATTACTCAATATCGTGCTTTTGATATTGGCATATCTCAGAGTAAAAAATCTGAAATTTTCGGTCAAGCTTAATCAGGCGGAGAAAATTGGTTATTTATGGTTGAAGAACTTGTTGATAATAGCTATTGTGATATACATTGCTATCTTGTTAACTAGTATTGTCTCACTATTCAATGATGATAAATGGTTGACCTTTATGAAATTGGAAACCATGATTGTCAGTTTGTTTTGCTTTGCAATTGCTTTTACTGCCATTCGATTTCCAGTATTTGCCGTTTATGGTGATTTTGAAGACCTGCCTGCTGAAGCCAAAACTAAGTATGCTAAATCCTCTTTAAAAACAGATGAATCTGATGAGTTATGGAAGCGAATAATCATAATCATGGAAGAGGAAAAGGCGTACCGCAATTCAACATTTCGACTAAATGATTTGGCAGAAAGAACAGGAATATCCCTGCATCATATTTCACAGATGATCAATCAACGACAGAAGATGAGTTTCTCAGATTTTGTCAACCACTATCGTGTTGAAGAAGCTAAAGCCTTACTAACGTCATCTCGTGCCAAAGAAATAACAATTCTTGCCATTGCATTGGAAGTAGGTTTCAACAGCAAGACTGCTTTTTACAATTCGTTTAAAAAGATTACAGGAAAGACTCCTTCTGCTTTTAAGAAAGAAACAAAAAACGATTCAAAGTAAATTGCTATTTGCAACCTACTTAATGTATTACTTTCCCACGTTTCAATACCAATCGAATATCACTTGTTTTTTGGATATCTTCTAGGGGATTATTATTTAAAACAACAAGATTTGCCAGCTTCCCTTTTTCAATTGACCCAATATTCTTTTCTTCTCCTAAGCCTTCTGCATTGACGATAGTAGCAGCTTTTAAAGCATCAATAGTTGGCAATCCCGCTTTGACCAACAAAGACAATTCATTATGAATATTTATCGTTTGTATTCCATATTCATCCTGGCTAATCATATCATCTGAGCCTGCGCCTATTTTTACGCCCATATCAAAAGCTGTTTTAGTGGCCTTAAGTGCATTCTTGTATCTGGAAGAATCGATTCTTGGTTTATTAGCAGACTCCTCCAACCCAAAAGTGTAAACCCAGAGAGTAGCATCTAAAATATTGTCATTAGCTTCCATAGTCTCAAATAACTCTTTTACCCTTGGTGTATCAGCATTCCATTCGATGGAGTTGATCTTTTGGCGGTATGCCATTCTGGAGGCGGGTGTTTCAAAATCGTGTCTATCTTTTAGTGTTTTTACTAATTCATACTGAACCATGTCTCCTGCATGGGACATGACTTCAACTCCGGCATTGCTGACTTCAGATGGTCGGACAGGAGGAATCGCGGCATGGCCCCATACTTTTAATCCTTGTCTTTTTGCTTCATTTGCTACTTTTTTCATCAAATCTTTGTCAACACTCGCATATATTTTAATAGCAGTTGCTCCCATACCTATTACTTCTGTAATAATTTGCCTTAAATCTGTTTCTGAAGTGATAGATCTTTGCCAGGGTACTTGCCCTGCTGTAGCCCCTTTAGCAACTTGCTGAGGCCGTGGATCATTTAAAAAAAAGGAAGGCCCGGCAATAATAGTTGAGAAGAAAACATCAGGCCCGATATTTTCACCTATTTGCATATTCTTTTTTAGCAAAGTGAGCATCCTGCCATCTCCTCCCATATCTCTTACTCCGGTGACTCCATTTTTTAAAGCTATCTCTAAATGTTCTTGAGCTTCTTTCAGGGTGCCATGTGTTATATGCACATGTGAATCTATTAAACCAGGAATGATGTATTTCCCACTTAAATCATAGGCCACTGCACCTTTGGGAATTTCAATTGAGCCATCATAACTAATCCTTTCAATGCTTTCATCTTTAATGAGGATATCCCCTTGTCTGCCTTCATCCATAATCATATCGATAATAGTAGCACTTTTTAATACGATATAACTACTATTGTCTGTTTCCGTAAATTTTGTACCTAAAAGAGATTCGACTACTGCTTTTACATCAACAGATTTACTCTTATTATAAATGAAGTTTAGTGCACTTTTTTTCATGCCCTCATCCGGCGCATTACTAACAAAGCCCATGATCTCTTTTTCTATAGAAACGGGACTTCCTAACTGGTCTATCTTTTCTGTTAATCCAACCAATTCTTTTTTGATATGCTCAGGAATTTGAGCACTTAATAAAGAAGAAAACCCAATGATCATGAATAAGGTGAAGATTAGTTTTTTCATTGTAGTTAGGTTTGTAGCATTATTAGGGATTACTAAATTTAATTAGTTGCTAAATACAACTATTGGCATAAAAAAAGAGTACTACTTTTAGCTAATGTTTTTAATAATTTGGCTTATTACTTTTTTAAAAACAGCTAATTCTTTTTCATTAATTCCTTCCTCTGCAGATTCCGTGATTGATTGAGCAATGCTTAAAGCCTTTCCTTCTATTTTTTTTCCTTCTTCCGTTAGAAAGAGAAGTTTATTTCTTTTGTCTTGCAAAGCATTTTGTCGAAAAATGAATCCTTTCTTTTCTAATACATCAATTTGTCGGGTCATGGTACTTTTTTCTTTATTGGCACGTTTTGCTAATTCCTGCTGATTGATACCATCAGATTGCCATAAATAAAACAAAATACGCCATTGCTCTACCGTTAAATTTAAATTGTTTTGGTGCAAAGATTCTTGCAAGAGTTTAGATAATAGGCGTTCGGTAACACTGATTAGCCTAGAGGAAGAATTGTTTAGTTTGTTTTTGATAATGACACTATATTTTAGATAGTTGCAATATACAACTTTCAGATAAATATTCGAAAATATATCTTTTAAGAAAAGAACGTTTCTAATAGTCAATTTTTTGACCATTGAAGTTGTTCTTTGTAAAGTATTTGATAACCAATTATTTGTGTTTCCTGTTTTATAAAACGGAACACTTTTTTGTCTCCTCTTTTGTCCCGAATCATAGGGAAGGGCGATCTGCCTTGATTTGTATCTCAAATTTGCAATCAAAACGAGTAATCATGTTGCAAATAAAATTCAGATACAAATTTCAACTAATAAAAGCGGTGGCATTTGCCTTTTTGTTTTTCTTAGGTGCAACTAGCAATTTTGCCCAGCATTTGGATTTGGATGCTTACCTCCAATTATTGGAGGAAAAGAATATAGTCTTGCAACAAAGTGCCAATCAGCTAGCAGTTTCACATCAGGATACTCGATTGGCAAAAGCTGCTCTTCTACCAAGTATTGGTGCAGATATTACCTATCAACGCGATTTCACAAAGAACTATTTATATCTCAATGAGGAAGACCCAACAGGTTTCTTTCCCGATAGATTTAGAACCAATTTTAACAACAACTTCAACGCCAGTATAGTAGCTGAACAGTCTATATACAATCCGGCTGGCATGGCTACTTTTAAGCTGGCAAAACTGGCAGAAGAGCAAGTTCGGCTTACACACGAAGACCTATCCAAAGAATTAATCAGGCAAGGAACCCAATTGTTTTGGCAGGCAATTTTCACTAGAGAAAGCCTCCTTATATTAGAAGATAACAAGGCTTTGGCAAAAGAGCAATGGCAGCAAATGCGTGTTCTTTTCGAGCAAGGTTATGTGAGTGAATTACAAGTGCATCAATCGGAGTCATTCTATAAAAGAACGATTCCTCAGTTCCAATCGGCACAAAACACTTATGAGATTATCTTAAATGAATTGAAAGCATTGGCAGGCCTTTCACCTGAATCTTCATTGGAGCTAGAGGGAGAAATTAGCTTATCAAATAGTGAATTAAATGCTGCTATCGTAAAGGATACAAGCCTGATTTTAAATACACAGATGAAACTACTTTTCCAGCAGGCTCAAATGGCAGATCAGCAAATTGAGGTAGCAGAGGCAGCTCGATATCCCCTTGTTAAAGCCAATTTAGGATATCACTTTAATGCTCAGGACAATGCCTTCAAATTTGACAACAACAATAAATTATTATTTGGGCAGCTAGCTATTCAGGTGCCTATCCTTACAGGAGGTTATAATGCTGCTCAGATTCAGAAAGTAAAAATTGAGCAAGAAAATGTGCTACTCGAAATTCAAAATAAACGGTTGGAACTCCAGAAAGAATTGAGCAATGCAAAACTCAACCTACAAACTGCCCTCGAAAAAATTGAGGAAGAAAAGGAAGCTATTCAACTCAGCGAAAAAGAATTGAGAATAGCTGGTGAGAGTCAAAAGTTGGGCTTGGCCACACCTTTTGAAATCAAGGAAATGCGATTGGGGCTAACGGAAGCAAAACTGCGATTACTCAATGCATATCTGGATTTGCAGATTGCTCGCTTGCAGATGAACAGGATACTTGGAAAAGTTTAATGACGATTCTTAAAATATAAAAAATGAGACCTATAAAATTATCATTTTTCATCAGCCTGATACTTCTGCTTTTTACAGCTTGTAGTACTTCTGTTGAAAGTGAAAATGTTTCTTCAAAATCAGAAGAGATAACCAAAGTGAGTGTGAGGGCTATGCCTGTGAAGAAACGGGATATGACCATTTTTAAAACCTATTTCGGGCAGGTCAATTTCAAACAGAGAACTACTGTTATGGCTGAAATGCCGGGTACGGTTCAGTCTGTAAAATGGAAGCTTGGGCAAAAAGTTAACAAAGATCAGGTCTTAATAAGCTATCCTCGCCCTGAAGATAATCTGGACATTGAAAACAAAGGTTATGACCAGGCAAAAATTGCTTATGATGAATTGAAGAAGAATTACGAACGACAGTTAATCCTTCTTGAAAAAGGAGCGGTTAGCAAAGTATCAGTAGAGCAACTGAAGTCCCAGATGGAAGTACAAGAAAAAGTGATGGATCAGCTACAATTGGGCATTAAAAAAAGCTATACCCTCAAAGCCCCTTATAGTGGCATTATCACTGATGTACATGTCCAGGCAGGCCAGCAACTTGCTCCTGGTACACCACTTTTTTCCATTGCAAATCAAAACCAACTGGAAGTAGAATTCTTTGTGTTAGCTGAAGATGCAAATGCACTTCATATAGGTAAGCAAATTCAAATTATTGATGAGCAAGATAGCACGACTGCAAGTATTTCGGCAATAGCTCCTCAGATAGACCCTATTCGTAGAGCTTTACGAGTAGTAGCTGTCTTAGATAATATAGATGGGCAAATTTATACTGGCAGTACTGTCCAAATAAGTTTGATGCGGGAGGAAGTTGAAAATGCTATCGTATTACCAGAAGAAGCGATTCTAAATTTAGGACAGGAACATTTTGTTTATGTCGCAAAAGGAAACAATGCAGTAGCACGAAAAGTAGAGCTAGGACAGAGAAATGGTTTGGATGTCATCATAAATAGAGGCATTGAAGAAGGAGATATGTTGATTACTGCAGGTATGGGGAAATTGAAAAATAACACGCCTATTTCTATCATTCGATAGGATTTAAAAACAAAGTAAAATGAAAATCACCGAGTTTTCAGTCAAACGCCCAGTTACAACTGCTATGCTTTTTCTGGCATTGGTCATCTTTGGAATGATGGCGTATAACAGATTGGCGGTTAATCTGATGCCAGATTTGAGTTTGCCTGCTATGGCGATTAGTACTTATCAGTATGGAGCTACTCCTGAAGAGGTAGAATCGGAGATAACAGAGCAAATTGAAAAAGAACTGTCTACTATAAGTGGCCTAAAAATGCTTCAGTCATTTTCTCTGCTTCACAATTCTTTGATTTTTACTCAGTTTGAAATGGGAGTAGATGCCGATAAGGCATTGAGTGAAGTGAAATCAAAGCTGGATTTGGTTATTCCTTTTTTGCCCAAAGAGGCAGAAAGGCCATTGGTTCAAAAGTACAGTTTTACAGATGCTCCCGTTTTAAACCTGGTTGTATCAGGCGATATATCTGGCAGGGAGTTGTATTATTTAGTAGATAAAAATCTGAAGGATAAATTATCGAGGATTGATGGTGTTTCCAAAATCAATCTATCGGGGGGCGAAATACGTGAAATCAGGGTCCTGGCAGACAAGAAAAGCATGTATGACATCCAGATGAATCTCACAGATATATCCGCTTACCTGGAGTTGGTCAATACAAAATTATCGGGAGGAGATTTTACCAATCAACATCGGCAGTTTTCTGTAGAAACGGGCAATCGATTTGATGAAGCTGGTGATATTGAAGGGACATTTATTCCAACACCTATAGGTAACAAACAAATTACGGATTTTGCCAGGATAGTTGACACCATAAAAGAAGTGACTTCCAAAGCTGTATTTTATGATGTAGCTGGTCAAAAAAGATATTCAAATATTGTAGGCATCGGTATAATGAAAAACTCAAGCGCCAATGCCGTCCAGGTAGCAAGAGATGTAAAAGCTATGCTCCCTGAATTGCAAGCAGCATTGCCTGAAGGTGTTGATGTCAGTATTCCATTTGATGATTCAGAATATACAGAAAGTGCAGTGAAGGATGCTTTGATGAATGTCATCCTTGGTATCCTTTTTACAGGAATTATTCTGTTTTTCTTTTTGAATGATATTCGGACAACCTTGATAGTGAGTATTTCTGTACCCGTTTCATTGATAGGGACCTTCATTGCTATCCGTTATTTCAATGGCTCACTTAATATGATGACGCTGATGAGTTATTCAGTAGCCATTGGGGCTTTGATTTCGAATTCTATTGTGGTGATCGAAAATATTATACGGCTGAGAAAAGAAGGGATGGATATTAAGGAAGCAGCAGTAGTCGGTACCAGAGAAGTTATGATGGCAGTAATCGCTTCAACAGGTACCAATTTGGTTGTTTTTCTGCCTATTGCTTCTATGACTTCGATTACTGGAGCATTTTTCAAAGAATATGCATTGACGATTTCAGCAGCGACAGTTTTTTCTTTGATTGTCTCATTTATGCTCACCCCAATGCTGGCTAGCGTTCTGATGAAAAAAGAAAGTAAGCCCTCTCGATTATCGAATGTTATGAACCGATTTTTTCACTGGTTGGAAAAGAGATATGAGGATTCACTGGAAACTCTAATTTCGAGAAAGAGAAATCCACTTTTCCTGTTTGCTATTATGTTTACCTTCTTTGTAATGAGTGCAGGCTTGTTGTCAAAAATTGGGTTTGAATTTGAACCACAGGAAGATAATGGAGATGTGTTTGTTGAGTTGGAAATGCCTGCTGGAACGGCGATTCACCGAAATGCAGAGTTATTAGAAGAGGTAGAGCATTTGGTGGGGAAACATAGTGAAGTAAAATCCATGCTAAGCGTTTTGGGAGCAAAAAACTCAATTATCAATGGAGCCAATTTTGCGAATGCTGCTATCAAGCTTTTGCCAAAAGAAGAGCGAGCAATTTCGAATGTGGAGTTTGCAGAAATGCTTGCTAAGGAACTACAGGGAATTCCTGAAATCACTGCAAATATTTCAACGGTTAGTTCAGAAGAAGGGGCACCCATTCAGTTTACTTTACAATCTTCCGATAAGGAAGCATTACTTGCTGCCAATCAAATGGTGGATGATAAACTAGCAGCAATCGATGCTTTACTCAATTATCAATCGAGTTTTACAAAAGGGAATCCTGTTATCCATTTGGAGCCCAGGCAGCGTGTATTGTCCGAACTGAATTTAACCTCTTTTGATATTGCCTCTCAGGTACGAAGTGCAATCAATGGTGTGAAGGCATCGGTGCTCAAAGAAAAAGGGCGAGAGTATGATATTATCGTTAGCTATAAGAAAGAGCAAATTAATACGGTGGAAAAGATTAAAGAGCTCCCCATTTTTACTCCTGCTGGCATTTTTACGATTGACCAATTGGTAGATGTAGCTTTTAAAGAATCACAGGCACAGATTCTTCATAAAAACAAAATCAGAACGATAGACTTTACAGCAAATCCAGCTCCTGGTGTTGTCATGGGAGATGCGAGAGCACATATCGATGAAGCAATAGCGCAATTGGAGTTACCCCCTTCTGTTGATTTCAAGTGGTCGGGCAATGTGAAAGAATTGGATGAAGCAATGGATGATATGCTTTTTACTTTTGGCATTGCCTTATTGTTGATGTATATGCTGTTAGCTTCTTTGCTGGAAAATACCTGGCATCCTATCATCATTTTTACCACAGTGCCAATGGCTATGATTGGCGTATTCATTTTCATGTACCTCGGCGGTCATACTATGAATATTATGGCATTGATGGCAATAGTTACTTTGCTTGGCCTGGTCGTAAACGATGATATCTTAATACACGATTATACGGAGCAACTGATGCACAAAGGAATGAAAATTAAGGAAGCAACTTTATTGGCGGGGAAGCGGAAAATGAAAACAGTCATCATGACAACGGTTGCGATAATAGTTGGAATGCTACCCAATGCTATCGGCATAGGTGATGCTGGTGCAGCATATAGGGCTCCAATGGCGATAGTGACTATTGGCGGAATGATCACCTCTACTATTTTGACACTTTACTTGATACCTTCTCTTTTTTATGTTATTCGGGCTAAATAGACGGAGTAATAAATGTCCATTAACTTTTTACGCAGTGTACTAAAAAAGAAAAAATATAAGAATTATAAAAACCATAAAATTTAAAATCATGCAGCATTTAAAATTGAGTTTTTTATTTCTAAGCTTACTCAGTGTAGTATGCCTTTCTGCACAGGATGGTAAAAACTTTCTAGGTGAGTGGGAGTCTAACGACAGTGACGGTTATGGTAAATATTCTATTTTCGAATACGATGGAAAAATACATGCCATACTTTACTATTGGAAGGATAGTAAGGAAGAATTTTCCTTAGAGAAAGAATTGGCAAAAATTTCCGATGAAGAATGGGAACAGGAAAGCAAATTGAATGATGAAGAACATTTCAAAAGCCTGGAAGAATTATTAGTACTAAGAGATTTTGTGAAAAAGGAAAATAGGTGGAAAGGCAAGATAATTTATGATGAAGACGGCAGTACGATTGATGGTAGCTTGAAGCTTATCGATAAGGATAAACTGGAAGTTGCTTATAGTTATTGGGGATTTTCTGATAAAAGCATATGGAAGAGAATAAATTAAAAAAATGACATCAATCACACCAACACAGGCGGCTAAACGCATCATTTCGCTTGACATTCTCAGAGGCTTCGCTTTATTGGGGATATTGATTATGAATATCATTTCCTATTCAATGCCAGGAGCCCACTACATGAACCCAATGGCAGAGGGAGGGCTTACAGGAGTGGATGAGGTTTTTTTTGTTGTTAGCCAGTTGTTTGCGAATCAGAAGTTCATGTCTTTGTTTTCCATATTATTTGGAGCAGGTATTATCCTGATGTCAAGTAGAATGGAAGAAAGGGGGAGTAATCCTGCAAGACGACATTATATTAGAAATTTTTGGCTCTTACTTTTTGGGTTGTTTCATGCGTACCTGATTTGGAATGGCGACATTTTGGTGCCTTATGCTTTTTGTGCTGTCTGGGTGTTTTGGTTTAGAAGAAAATCTCCAAAAACGCTTTTTATTTGGGCGGGAGTATTTCTTGCTGTAAATATGGGTATTAATCTTTTTGTAGGATTTACGATGTCTTTCTGGCCAGCAAAAGAAATAGCAGAAACCTGTGCTAGTTGGTTGCCTTCAGCAGAAGCTGTTGCTATTGAGACAGCCGCGTTTCAGGGTAGTTGGCTGGATCAAATGCCTGTTCGGGCAGAAGGAGCAATTGCAATGGAGACGATCATTTTTGCACTTGGGCCTGGTTGGCAAATTACGGGCTTGATGCTGTTAGGGATGGCTTTATTCAAAACGAAAGTACTGACTGCAGAGCGTTCCATCTCCTTCTACAGAAAAATGGTGGTAATTGGTTTTGGGCTTGGGCTAATTTTTGGCATCATCGGTTTGGTACAGAATTATGCACATAACTGGACTTGTGAATATTCCTTTTTTATAGGGAGTCAGTTCAATTTTTTGGGTAGTGTGCCAATGGCTTTAGGGTATATTGGACTGATTATGCTCTTTTGTAAAAGCAATTTTGTTGAAACCTTGCATGAATGGCTTGCTCCTGTTGGTCGTACTGCAATGACTAATTATCTGATGCAATCTATTATAGCCACCTTCATTTTTTATGGACATGGTTTGGGCTTGTTTGGAACGATTGGCCGAGCAGAACAATGGTTCTTTATTATCGGCATATGGGCATTTCAGATCATTGCTTCCCGCTGGTGGCTAAAGCGATTTAGATTTGGCCCTTTTGAATGGGCATGGCGGTCATTGACTTATTGGAAAGTACAGAAAATGAGAACTTCTTAATACTCTGTTGAATATGAAAACCGGGTGCAATCAGAGTGATGATTTCGGAGAAATCACATCTTTTTTGCCTAGGCAAAAAAGATGTCGACTTCGGATGAAGTCGTACAAATAATATAATTCCTGGCTTCTTCGAGATCTTCATCCTGGTTTTTTAGCTAGATAGAGCACTCATTTTTACTTTTTGACTTAAGTCAAAGAATGCCTTTTTATTTGAAAATACCTTTGCCCAAAACAAATAATAAAGATGACTTTCCAAAGCATTTTCAAACGTTTCCGGTTTCGTATCAGCTTCACCTTTTTATTGGTATTGCTAGAGGCAGGCCTGGCTATCTTGTTTCCATTGTTTATTGGTTATGCTATTGATGATGCTTTAAAAGGAGCATACAATGGGGCATTTTTGTTGGGAGGCCTGGGAGTGGCTAGTTTGATCGTAGGTTCTTCACGACGTCTGTTTGATTCGAGGTTTTATGCTCGCATTTACAGAGAATTAGGGTTCGATATAAGTACCCGTGAAGGATTAACTCCTTCCAAACAAACCGCTCGTCTGAGTATGCTGGGAGAGATGGTCGAATTTTTTGAGAATTCGATTCCTCAAATTGTCAATAGTATCATTGGCCTGGTAGGGACTCTCATCATCGTTGCAAGTTTGAATAGTAAAATTTTTGCAGGCTGCCTTGTCATTTTACTCTTTGTTTTTCTGGTATATGCTTTGACGAAAAATAAGACCATCCGTTTCAATACAGAATACAATAATGCGGTGGAGCGGCAAGTAGACATCCTTTCAAAGAACGATGCTCCCAGCCTAAAAAACTACCTCCGCAATTTGATGAAGTGGAATGTAAAATTGTCTGATTTAGAGACCATCAATTTCTCCATAGTTTGGATGTTAATGATGGGATTTTTGGTTATTTCTATCATATGGGCAGTAGATGGTGGTACTGTCAATTATGGGGCAGTGTTTGCACTGATTATGTATGTTTTTCAATACATTGAGAGTGTGATAACACTGCCATTTTTTTATCAGCAATGGCTTCGCCTGAAGGAGATATCAAAAAGATTGAGTGAAGTGGTTATTTTTGATCTAAGTCAAAAGAAGGTCGTCTGATCACCCTTAATTTTGTCCTATCGAAAATGATTAAAATATGGAGAAACAAAGAATGATGCATGCCCTTCCGGTCGAAGCATATACTTCTAAAGAGTGGTTCGACATGGAAATGAAATATATATTCAGTACTACCTGGCAATTTGCAGGCCTCCTTGAGGATGTACAGGAACCGGGAGATTACATTTCCGTTCAGGCTGGCTTGAACAATATTTTTATTGTAAAAGGAAAAGATCATCGCCTGCGTGCTTTTCATAATATCTGTCGTCATAGAGGAACACAATTATTGCGGGCTGTTGGCAAAACCCAATTGGCAATTACCTGCCCTTACCACGATTGGACGTACGATCTTGAAGGAAATTTACTCAGTGTACCTCGTCAGGAAGAAGAGTTTCCCAACCTCAAAAAGGGAGAATTGCACAATTGTGGATTAAATTTGCATGAAGCTTCCGTTGATGTTTTTAAGGGAATGCTTTTCGTTCACCCTGAGAAGGATGCTCCTGGTATCATGGATTTCTTTGGAGAGGTGCTGCCTTATTTAGGGCCCCATACACCAGAGACATTAGTAGAATACCCCAATGAGAAAACGGGAGGCCCCTTGCTGGAGGAGGTCATCCATGCAAACTGGAAGATTGTAGCTGAAAATTATATTGATCATTACCACCTTGCTCATCTACACGCTACCACCTTAAACATGTATGATCATGCTCGTGCAGAATTTGGCTGGGCTGGGCCGCACTATTGGTTTTTTGAACCTCTTCATCCCGAATATGAAGCCGATTTTGAAAAACTATGCCCTTATCCACCTATCAAAGCCATGCCTCGTGATCAATTGGGGACTTATGTGCCCTGGCTCTTTCCAAATATAGGAATAGCTGAAGGAGAAGGTGCCTGGAGTACTTTCCATGTGATTCCACTTGCTCCCGATAAAACAAAAGTTATTATCCGCTCTAAAATTGAAAATGCAGGAGAATGGGAAATGACCAAGCGATATTTTTCATCAGGCACGAGTGCTTTTTGGGGCAAAACGGGCAACAAAGGGAAATACAACGGAGATCCTGCCACTGATCCTATGTCGAGTGGAGATTTTGTAGCAGAAGATGTTTTTGCCTGTGAGCAACAACAAAAGTCTTTACAGTCTCCTTATTTCTCTATCGGAGCAGAAGCTCAAAAAGGGGAGTATGCTATCCGGCGGTTTCAGGAGGAAGTGAAAAAGTGGATTGAAAAACACAAAAAGAACCCCAAAAATTAACGCATGACTTTTTATCCATTAAGCATAATCGAAAAAACGCAACGTACAAAAGAAGCCGTTTCATTGACATTCGAACTGCCAGAACATTTGTACAATAGCTTTAATTATTATCCTGGACAACATTTGATTTTTAAATTCAGAATAAAAGGAGAAGAAGTTCGACGCACTTATTCGCTCAATAGTTGCCCATATAATAATGAGCATTTGCAGGTGACGGTGAAAAGAGTGAAAGGAGGTTTAGTTTCAAATTTTATTAATGATCAGGTAAAAGTAGGGGATGAGCTGGAAGTGATGATTCCGCAAGGGAGATTCTATGCAGATATAAAGGAAAACGATTACAAAACCTATTTCCTTTTTGCCGCTGGAAGTGGTATCACACCGATCATTTCTATTCTCAAATCTGTTTTAGTAGCTGCACCGAATAGTGTTGTCCACCTTTTTTATGGCAATGCCAATCAGGATACCATACTATTTAAAGAAGAGTTGGACGAATTACAGAGTCGGTATTCGGATAGATTAGCAATTGTTCATACTTTGAGTGGTCCAAAAGTTTGGACAAGCTGGGAGCAATGGAAAGGGAAAAAGGGTAGGATTGATACGAAAGCGGTAGAATGGTTTATTGCCAATTACCCACCCATTGCGCAAAGCACAGAATACTATATTTGTGGACCAGGGGCAATGAATGTAAGCGTTAAAAAAACATTGATTGGCCTGGGAGTTCCTAAAGGATTAGTCCATATTGAGCAATTTGGTGGGAATATAGAAGATGTAAATACTGATATTGCTGCCGTTGAAAATGCTCAGCTTAAAGCAACATTAAATGGTGAAACTCATCAATTTGCAGTCCCAAAAGGCAAAACTATTTTAGATGCCTTGAAAGCAGCCAATACAAATCCTCCTTATTCCTGCGAGAGTGGCGTCTGTGCCACTTGCGTAGCCAAAGTGACAAAAGGGAAAGCAGAAATGAAGGCTTGTATGGGCCTGGAGCAAGAAGATCTAGATAAAGGCTTGGTACTGACTTGTCAGGCTTTGCCTGTGACTAAAGAAATTGAGATAAAGTTTCCATAAAATAAGAAGGAAATGGACATTATTCAATTAGAAGTATTGTCGGAAGAGTTAAAGAAGATTGGTGTACCTAAAAAGTTACAATCTCATCAAACCCTGGTTCAGTTTGGTGAGAAAGCCAATAAACTGTATTTCATACAAAGTGGAGGGTTGGTCTTATTGCATGTACATCCGATAACGGGAAACGAAAGAGCTATCAACTTTTTTATTCCAGACTTTCACCCCCTTGCAACGGTCTCAGAATCTTTTACCTTCAATCGGCCTTCAAAGTACCACTTAAAAAGCTTTACCAATACCAGCCTGATTGAAATCAAAAAAAGTGACTTTGAACAATACCTGGCAACTTCAAATTATAGTGCTGAAATTCAGGCAT
>JAKSDI010000039.1 GCA_022360175.1 Chitinophagales bacterium | reverse complement strand
TTTTTCCATGGAGCGTCACCTTTGACTTCCAAGAGGCCCCCTAATTTTTCCCTGGTAGCTAGAAAAACATCGTAGCTTGGTAGTTCACTAGGAATCGTTAACAATTCACCAAGAGGAACTTTCAACTGTGCATTGAAATCACCAAAACTTGATGAGATTATAAGAGGCTGTATCATTTGTTGTTCTGTCTCAGGAAGCGCGATTTCCAACTGTTTTTCTGATGTTTTTCCCTATTAGATGATAATAATCAAGTTTTCTCTTCATAGCTATATCATAGTAAAATTTAAAATCAACATACTGATCTCCTGCTAGCTCCAGAACCTTCGTTCCCTCTCTACAGAACATGATATTCACAAAACCAGCTGCCCCTAAAGAAATAATTAAATCAGCATAGGCAAAAAGGTCTATCTTTTCCTGAAAAGACAGATCGCTCAACATAATGCTTTGCACATTGTAGCTTTTCAATAGTTCATTTACCGCATCTTCATTTACAATTTTTCGTGTATTAGCATCCTTACGGCTGATATAGTAGCGCTTTGACTTATATTTAGGTTCATTTTTAGCAGGAAAAGTTTTCACACAAAAATCAATAATCCATTTATGAATGTGTTTATGTACACTCCTCGAGTGATTAGAGCTTAACAACGTTTCTGCTTTAATATGAGGATACTTTGTACTCTCAATAATTTTATTTTCAGGAATACCTAAAGCCTTAAGGGAATCTAATTGAAAATCATATTGTATTGTTGGAACATAAAACCAATCTACCTGATCAAATAGACCAGATTCTTTCAAAATGTGGATTCTTGATAAAGAATCGATTAACCAATGAAAATAATTATTATAAGATCCACCACCTGCAAGTATATGAAATACTGTTCCATTGAAATACCTAATATTATGAAAATACTTACGCTTAAAGATTCGGCTATCCTCAATAGACTGGCTCTGAGTTAAGAATAAGTCTAATGAAACGTCTCCAATTATTTTATTCTCTTCATCTAAGATCGCTATAATAGAATTAAAGTCCGAAAATATCCGACCATTTCGAACTTTCAATATATACTTAGGTGGCTCAATAGCCTCTAGTTTATTTTGAATAAAACTAGACGTTATATCTATGAAGTGCTGTGGAATTTTTAATATTGATGTTTTCTCTGGGTAGACTTCATAGTACACCTTATCTGTATCTGAGTGCTTCTTTTTAAAATTACCAACAGAAGGATATGCTCCTCGAGGTCTTAATTTATAATTTCTATAAAACATATAATACAAATACCTATTTTTTAAAATAAAGTATTTCTTTGCTAGTTTCGTCCAATTCATAGCGGAAGTATATTAGTCTTTAACAATGGCACAAATATCTATTTCATCCATAACTTAGGATATATCAACCTAAGATGAATCGAGCAAAAATGTTTTACTGCAGTAAATATTCCATAATGTCGAAATTCAAACCTAAAAAAATAGATGGGATGACTATTTCCTAAAGGTGAATATAATATCTTCAGTCTATCCAGTAATGGTAACTCAGGCAAACACCATTTGGGAGGTGTAGGATTGCGATCACAGATTCCGGAGTAATTCGGACAAATATACCTATCAATATTTTGCTTAAAAGCCCTAAGCGCATAGTCAAAGTCTCCAATTGCATGGGGAAATATCGGATCTAAATTACCAACGACTTCAAACACATTTTTGGGGATTAAAACTAAATTTCCACCAAAATAATGACAAGATTGTATATGTCCATTTGGAACTATACGAATGCCATTACGTCCCCACCCTCCATAAGTTGGGATCTTCTGTGCTTTTGCTCGCATAGTTCCACTAATAATAGAATTTGGTTTCACTTGAGCAGTTTGCAAAAGTTCACTAATTGCAAAATGAAAAAGCTGAACATCATCATTTAACCACAAGTAGTAATCGTATTCATAATGTTGTGAAGCTTTATTCCATGCCAAATGCATTCCTCTATTCCAAAAAAGATTCCCCGTACCTGTAATGATGTTTATTTCAGGGAAATGGTTTTTAATAACATCTGAGGTTCCATCTGTTGAACCGTCATCCACCAAAAAAAAATCAAAGTGATAACCTCCAACAGGGATCGCATCAAAAAAAGAAGTCAGGCACTTTAATGTTTTTTCTCGTCGGTTATGGCAGGTTAAAAGAACTGCCACCTTGCGTATACCACTCATTATATATCCATTAACTAAGTTTCGATTTATCAATTGCATATTGGTTAAATGCAAGGCTGTACTTTGTTTCAAAAATTCCACGTACCCACAATTTTACTTCCTCATTATTCATCTCCCGAAAAGATTTTGAGAAACAAATACCTAACATTAACCAAATCACGAGGCAGTTTATATTGAATGCATAAGGATCTTCTACCCATGCATACAACCAACGAAAAGCAACAAAAAGACCAATAAGCTTGCAATAAATATTGTTAGACTTAACAATTGCAACCAACGATGCTTTATAAAAAACTAAGAAATAAAATATTACACCAATAATTCCGGTCCAGGTTAATACATTCAGGATATTTGCTTCATTACGCCCTCTTTCCTTACGCCCTCCCAATTCCTTCAAATCCTCATACACAAATTGCTGAGTATCATTACCTCGAGCGGGAGTACGCCCTAACAACCAGTAATTGTGTTTATTTGCTGAGTTTAAAACTTCAACATACAAAAATGTGCGTGTATCTACTTTTAGGTTTTCATCAACTTCCTGCCCTTTGTCATCTACTTTCCTTTTCGAGTAATCTCCTTGAACATATCCACCAACATCAAACACGTTAAAAGTTCCGGTAACGCCTAAAAAAAGAAAAAACCAAGGAGCAATTAAAACAATCAAACGAGCGCCTCTAATAAGTCTAATTATCAAAGGAATATCACGAAGATAGTAAAATATGATTAGCACAACAGGAATACCGAATTTAAACACATGACTTCTCGCAGTTACATCGATGAGCATAACAATTACTGAGATCAATAAAACCAGAACCTTCCATTGTATCTTTAGAGCTGGTAAAAAAATCATTAAAAAACTAACTGGGAATAGATACCATCCCCACGCAGACTTGGATACTACCGGAATAAAAAATATAAAAATCAGCAGTCCAAACTTTACAAAATAAGAGAGCATTGCTCTCACCAATTCACGATTAGTTGCGAGATAAATAAAAAATGGTAGTAGTAAGTTAAAACTATTCGAAACTAACGATTTCCACTCCAAGTAGTAATCAGCGAAGAACCCTCCTCGCACTATGCAGAAAATATTCCACAACAACCACCATTTTACAATCCTGACTTCCTGTCTATTTTCTTCTTCAAACAGAATTAGGCCAGCTCTCCAATAGATAAACAAAATTAATGCTTCAATAAACCACCAAATCATTGTATTACCAATTGGTAAAGAAGAAAAACGTTGTATTGAAAATATCGCAATAGGTAAAATTGTAATAGGTGCAATCTTTTTGAAAGTATTCTCGAGCATCTCAATGTGGTTATTCAATAAGTCATTTTCGTAAGTATATCTTAATAAGAATGCAAAATACAAT
>JAKSDI010000040.1 GCA_022360175.1 Chitinophagales bacterium | reverse complement strand
GGAGCGGTAGGAGTTACAACTGGTGTTGTTTCCTGAGGAGGTGTTTCTACTGCACTTCCACCCTTTGCACCGACGAAATTGACGATCTCTGCCAAAGTTCTTAGCTCTGTCAATTCGTTAGGGTTGATGCCAGACATTTCAGGATGCTGTTTGGTCAAAGCACCGAATATTTCTACTCTTTTGATAGAGTCAATACCCAGATCCGCTTCCATGTCCATATTTAGCTCAAGCATCTCTGCTGGATAACCTGTCTTTTCACTTACCACCTCGAGTAAAGAAGCAGTTAATGCATCCATGTTTATTCCACTATTGCTCGATGGGGCGGTATTTACAGCCGGAGTAATAGGAGAGGGGGGAGTTGCAATAATAGGCTCCTTAACTTTGGTGCCATTTGAAGAAGATGTTGCACTAGTCCCATTTCCATTGGTACCATTACTTACATAAGAAGTAACTGGAAGGCTTGTTTTTGAATGCTCAGAAACCATTGGAGCCTGCACTGTTTTTCCATTTCCACCACCTAAATGCTGTGATAGAATGTTCAACAACTGCTGAGATTGTTGACTTTGCTCATTCATAAACTTTTCAAAAATCGCTAATGATTTTGTTTGATTAGTCTGGAATGATTCGAGAGTGGCTTGTAATAATTGAAAAATTTCTTTATTCATGATTTCTTCTTCATTTTCAAATTGGGTATCGCTCAATTCTTGAACAGGGACCTCAACTATTTTTTCGACTGTAACAATTTTTTCCACTACTTTTGATGCACCGCCTGAAATTTGAAAGCCATCATTCATGATGTCCTGATGTGCTTTCTGCGTTGGCAAGGAAACATAATTATTACCGCTTAATTGAACTGTTAATTTTGATTTAGGTGGAAGTGGGGTGATTTCTTTTTTGTATGGATCAACATTCGAAATCTGTAATCCAAGCACCTGCATCTGTACAACTGCCTGGCGGAATAGAAAATCGCTATCTTTTTTAGCGCTTGCATTTACAGCAATTGCATGATGTTCTTTTCCTTCCAAAATATTACTAACCAAATTGCTTAGTACTCCCTTAGGGCCGAATTCAATAAAAATGCGGCCACCTGCTTTGTATATATTTTCTATTTGGGTTTTAAATAGAACCGGATTTAAGATTTGATTCTTTAGAATCGATTTAAGGTCATTTATATTGTCAGGATATGCCGTGCCCGTAGTATTGGAATAAACAGGTATTTTAGGAGTACTAAAATGCTGCTGATCTACAAAGTTTGAAAAAGGTGCCTGTGCATGTCCAACAAAGTCTGTATGGAATGCAGCAGAAACAGGTAAAGGCACCACAGAAAAGCCTTTTGCTTTTAGTTGCCCTTCTGCTAATTTAATAGCTGAAGTACTCCCTCCCAGTACAACCTGATTATTAGAATTTACGTTAGCAATCCGAACTCCAGGAATATTTTTGATGGCAGCTGCTACTTGATTTTCAGGTGCTTTTACCGCCAGCATTGATCCTGAATCTTTGCCAGGGTTGTTAATGGCCATTGCCTCCCCGCGATTCTTTGCCAACTTCAAAAAAGTAGCATCATCATAGGCACCGGAAGCCCATAAAGCGGTCAATTCTCCAAAACTATGCCCGGCTGTAAATTGTGGGGAGAAGCCTGCATTTTGCAAAGTTTTATATTGCCCCATACTCAAGGCACCAATT
The DNA here is from genome assembly GCA_022360175.1 of Chitinophagales bacterium. Lineage (GTDB taxonomy): Bacteria > Bacteroidota > Bacteroidia > Chitinophagales > Saprospiraceae > JAKSDI01. Next base: position 3,930 of record JAKSDI010000040.1, on the reverse strand, counting down.
GCAGCTTGTGCAAACTGAGTTTTGGTAAGTTCCTTTTGCTGTTGAGCTTTATCCTCCGTATTAAATACCGGAATAGGAAAGACTTTGTTGGATAGGGGAGTGGAGCCTGCAGACTTGTAGAGATTATCAACTTGTTCAAATGTTTGGGCAACCATTGGAAAAGCATTTGCCAATTCTTTGCCCATTCCTACATATTGCGAGCCTTGTCCAGCAAATAAAGCAACTACTTTATTCGTATTAACATCAATTCCTGTTGGACGATAATAAATCCCTCTAGGATGTTCCCACGAATTAGATGCAAATCCTTGCTTGATTGCAGTTTTGAGCATTTTGATGCAATCTTCCTTTGAATCCGTTACAAAGCCTACACGGGCATTTTGTTGAATCAATACGACATCTTTGCTTTTTGCTGCTAATACCTTAAATGCTTCTTCTCCTTCTGTTCCATTCAATTGGCTCAAAACCTCATTTCCAAGCTGGGCTAGTACAGCTGGATTAGATGCTTGTAAGATGATTGTTTTATAAGGTTCATGCAATCGGTAATCTGTACTTTTTTTACCCTGATATTCTTCCATGGTAATATGTACATTGATTCCTCCAAATCCAAAAGCACTTACACCGGAGCGCCTGGGGTGTCCATTCCTTAACCAGGGGCGGGCTTCTGTATTTATATAAATAGCAGAATCTTCTATATTGAATTTTGAATTAGGCTGTTCTACATTAATCGTTGGTGGTAAGACTTTATGATGCAAAGCTAAAACAGCTTTGATCATTCCTGCGGCTCCTGCGGCAGCTTTGGTGTGGCCAATTTGAGACTTAACTGAACCTAATGCAATATGTTGCTTTCGTGGGTTATTCTCACCAAATACCATTTGCATAGAGGTAAACTCTGTTGGGTCACCCGCGCCAGTACCAGTACCATGTGCTTCTACCAATCCAATTGTATCCGAAGAATAACCTGCATCTTCGTATGCCCGGTTCATCGCTAATGCCTGGCCAGATGGACGTGGTGCATATACCGACTTAAAGCGGCCATCACTAGAAGTTCCAACACCTTTTATGACAGCATAAATTCGATCATTATCTCTTTCAGCGTCTTCCAATCTCTTCAGGACCAGCATCCCCAGGCCTTCGCCGATCAGCATACCATCTGCTTTGTCACTAAAAGGACTGATGTTTCCTGATTTTGAAAACGCCGGTGTCTTACTGAAAGACATATACATGAAGGGAGAGTTGTCAGTATCTACACCACCTGTCAACATCATGTCACATCTTCCTTCTACTAATTCACTAAGTGCCATTTTGATCGCACTTAAGGAAGCGGCACAGGCTGCATCAACTACGCTATTGATACCGCCTAAATCAAATCGATTGGTGATACGACCAGAAATTACATTTCCTAGAAGGCCAGGAAATGAATTTTCATTCCAACCGACATAAGCACTTTTTATTTTCTCAACAATATTAGGAATGTCTTCTTCAGCAACACCACTTACACGCAAAGCTCTTTCCCATATTGGATACTGTAAGCGTGCAATTAATGGAGTGATGAGTTTTTGTCCACCTCCAACTCCAAGTAAAACACCCGTCTTTTCTTTGAGCTCTTTAGTGAATCTCCCGGAATTTTTCCCGTAGCCTGCATCTTCAAAAGCATCTCTCGCTGCTACTAGTCCAAGTAACTGGGATGCATCTGTCACCTCCAAAATATTGGGTGGCAATCCAAACTCCATTGGATTGAAATCTATCTCAGGTAAAAAACCACCTCGCTTGCAATACGTCTTATCAGGTGCTGTCATATCCTCATCGAAATAATCATCAATGAGCCAACGATTAGAAGGTACATCTTTAATACTATCTCTGGATTGAATGATATTCGTCCAGAATTCTTCGATGTTCTTAGCATCAGCAAACATTGCTGAAAGCCCAATTACCGCTATCGGTGTTTTCTTTAAAGAGGAATTCAAATTCATTAAATAGCGTGTTTATCTTGTATATTTGAGCCGACCCTTTATTGTCGACTTAATAAAATCGGTCATATTTGTACCATGAAGAGTTCTTCTTGAATATGTAATAATTCAATACCCTTCTCCGTACATAAGCCCCTTAAATAAGGTACCAAAATGCCAAATGTCAATCTTTCTTTGCTGAATTCAGTTGCTGGAAATAACTCATTGTCCTTTAACATCTTCAGCAATTTGAGTACTGTTTTTACAACCACTTCAACATCCATATCTTCTCTAAAAATGCCATCTTTTATACCTGCATCAGCTAGATCAATTAATTGCTGATGGGCATAGTTGCCATTTCTTCTATAGGATTCATTTAGTAGGCCGGGGTAGTAATGAATGATGTCACCAAAAAAATTGGGATTGACTTGATGCGAACGACGAACAATTTTTTGATGCAATCGTCCCATAGCTTCAATTACATTATCAGACGATTTGATTACTTCTTCGTTCTCCGCACGTACTTTGGTGTTGTATACATCAAGGCAAGCTTTTAGCAAATCAAGTTTATCTTCAAAATGGCTATATATAGTTCGTTTAGAAGTACGTAATTCCTTTACGATCCGATTGATTGTAATCGTTTTCACGCCATTTTGCATGAACAACTTTGTAGCTGTTTCTATGATGTATTCCTTTGTAATCATGTTTAGTTCAAGTGCGTCGCTAACACTTGTGGTAATATTTTGGTACCTTTGGTACCGCAAAGAAAAGAAGATATTGCAAATATCCAATGATAATCTTCCTATTTTCGGTTTTAATGACATGAAAACGTCAGATTGACTTGGGGTAAATTACATCAAGAATAAGTGGACATTACGATTTTTCACGCTCAAACTGATTCATTGATTAAGCAGAAGATGCTTCAACAATTGCTTACTCAATTGCCCGTCTCATTACACTCAAGAGCATTCCGATATCGATCAGATTTGAGTAAATACAATTATATTATTGGTCGTTTATTGCTAAAACAAGGATTGGATTTTTGGGGGCTTAATAGTGATTTAGAGCAAATTAGGTTTCAACAAAATGGGAAACCTGTGTTGGCAGGAATCGATTTTAACATATCTCATTCGGATCATCATGTAATTTGCGGATTTGCAAAATGGGGTATACTTGGCCTCGATATAGAAAAAATCAATCCAATAGATTTTGAAGATTTTACTTCCTTTTTTTCAACTCGTGAATGGGATATCATAAAAAATGCTGATGACCCAATCCGGACATTTTATTGGTTTTGGACACGCAAAGAGAGTATTATCAAGGCACTTGGACATAATTTGAGTTATCTGAACCAAATTGAGTTAGATGTATCTACTGATCATTTTGTCATAGACGGAAAGCGGTGGTTTTTGCAAGATGTTGTTATTCAGGATGGGTACATGAGTACTATATGTAGTGAGAAAGAAATCGAGCATATTGAAGTTGTTGAAATTCGTTTTATTTAATGATTGTTACATCACCTTTATAAAGCTTAACAAAGCCATCTATGAATTCAACTTCAGTCCAGTAAGTCCAAACACCCGGGTTAAGCATTTCTCCTCTAAAAAAACCATCCCATCCGAATTGCTCTTCGTTCGGTTGAAAATTTTCTGCTTTAAAAACGGATGCTCCCCAACGATCAAATATTAATAATTTACGAATCTGGGCCACTTCTGGACCAGCATATATTGTAAAGAAGTCATTAACACCATCTCCATTAGGGCTAAATGCAGAAGGAATATACACAGCTCTTTCTTTCAAAACATTGATTCGCAGATTGTCTTCAGCAACACATCCATCCTCATTAACTAATAGAATGTTGTAATCAGCTGTTTGATCAGGTTTTAGTGTTTGAATCAGGCAATCCGGACATGGAACAAGCTCCGATGATTCCCAAATGATCGTATCCAGTTCAGAAGGAAGCAAATTGATTAATGCTTCAATT
>JAKSDI010000163.1 GCA_022360175.1 Chitinophagales bacterium | reverse complement strand
CCCCTAAACCCCCTAAACCCCCTAAACCCCCTAAACCCCTTGTCTACACCTTTATACCATTATACCTCTACACCTTATATACCTTTACACCTCCATACCACTAAACCTTTAACCCTCCATACCACATCCTCTCACCAGGCTACCTCTTGCCTTTCTTTATTAAAATTCTGCCATACTCCCGTCTTTTAACGTTTTTTTTTCGGCTTATATAAATAACATTCGTTATAATTGTGTTTTAAACCGGGAAAGCAAATTTACTTCCTAAATAATCAGCAAGTATAATCTACCGTTTGGTAAATACTTCTAACATTTCTGCCCTAAAACAAAACGATTCCCTATTTTTGGGTACTCGTTAAATAAGATTAAGACTCATTTGAAAGAAATTTTACAAATAACCGCTTGTATGAAAAGTTTCAAGTCGATCCTGATTACTAGCCTCCTATTTTTAGGTGGTTTATCTTTGAGCGCACAGGACATTCATTTCTCACAGTTTTATATGTCCCCGCTCAATCTGAACCCTGCTATGACGGGTGTTATGAATTGTAACATTCGCTTAGTAGCGAACTACCGTAACCAATGGGCCAGTGTATTGAGGTCTAATGCTTACAACACTTATTCTGTTTCTTATGACCAACGCATTCCTGTGGGCCGCTATGATTACTTTGGTATAGGTGGTACTTTTTGGGGAGACCGTGCAGGTGAAGCTAACTTTGCTACATTGACAGGTAAAATGTCTGCTTCTTATAGTAAGCGTATGGGCGGTGACCGCAATTCTGCTAACTATTTAGTAGTAGGTGCAGAAGCAGGGGTTGCGCAGCGTAGCATCGACTTTCTAAAGCTTCGTTGGGGATTACAACATGATGGTGAAGGTGGATATGATGGTTCACTGGATTCTGGCGAAGATGGTGTATTCGACCGTGATAATTTCATCTTTGGTGACTTGGCTGCAGGCTTACTTTGGTTTATGGTTTTTGATGAAAACAATAGCCTTTATCTTGGAGGTGCGTTTAATCACCTAAACCGCTCTAATCAGTCATTCAATAGCAATGATGAAGACTTGCTTTACAGCCGTTTCACTTTCCACGCAGGTGGTGAATTTATGATGGGACGTCGCTTTGGCCTTGTACCAGGTGTAATTGTGATGAATCAAGGTCCTTCTTTCCAGGTAAATGCAGGTACTAGCTTCAAATTCTTATTGGGTAATCGCCGTACTTATCAGGCATTCCAATTAGGGCTTTGGACTCGTATTTCCAATAAAATTGAAACAGGCGTGTTGAATGATGCAGCTATTATTTCAACTCGTTTTGACTACGAAAACTTCAGCCTTGGCTTCAGCTATGATATCAATATTTCACCACTTCGCGTTGCAAGTAATGCAAATGGTGGATTCGAATTTTCTCTTGCATATAAAATATGTGGGTTGGAACGCCGTGGTGTTTACTGTCCTAACTTCTAAGAACAGGACAATAGTATAACTATTATATATCAAACAGCCCTGTGCATGACATACATCTTGCACAGGGCTGTTTTGATTTTGATTTATTCTAGAGTTGCCAGTGAACAGGAAAGTACTATATTTGTGTAATAAAGGATGCATCAATGCTATTTTCTAACGAAGTAGTATTACATTCTAATGTTAAAATATATAGGAACTACATAAGAGTTTGTTTAAAGTTTGCTTTTGGATGCAGATGTAGACAAATTTAGTTCTGGACAAGGCATTTTTTATAGTCGAATGCGGGCAATTCGGCGAAAAAAATAACGCAGGACAGGGTTAAATTTGTTGCAGGTGCGCCGAAGTGTAATTTTTAAACAAGCTCTAAGTCCCCAGTTATATAGAACACGTTTTATTGTATTAATCAATCCCATTTACTAACTCATTTAAACCTTGTGATATGTTTGGAGGTAACAATAAGAAGGATGTGAATAAAGGAAAAAGCAGTAGTATGAACCCTGCGTCTCACTCCCTAAATAGCCTCGTGAAGGGAACAGTAGTAGAAGGAACTGTCAAATCTGAAAGTGATATCAGAATAGATGGAACCATCAAGGGGAAACTGTTTTGTGAAGCTAAAGTAATTATAGGCCCTAGTGGGACTGTAGAAGGAGAAATTCGCTGCGAAAACGCAGTGATTGAAGGCAAATTTGAAGGGACACTGGAAGTGAAAGAGTTGTTGAATGTAAGAGAGCAGGCTAGCATAAGCGGAGAAGTAAGCACTGGTAAACTGATTGTTCAGTCAGGTGCTACATTCAATGTGACCTGTACTATGGGAGGTAAAATCGGTAGCCAACGTAAAGCTGCTGCTAATCAAAACATCAGCAACCGGAATAAATCAAATTCTCAATCAACTCAAAAAGATAGCGTTGCCAAAGCCTCAAAAGCAACAGAAGCCTGATCAGGGCAACAATCGTAAAAAAGTAGATGCCTATCTGAAATACTCTGGCATGGCGTTTCAGATGGGCATCATCATTCTAGTCGGTACCTATGCCGGGAAGAAGCTGGATGAATATTTTCAAAGTGATCAACCCATATTTACAGTTGTACTTGCCTTATTATCTATCTTTGCAGCACTCTATATTAGCCTAAAAGACCTATTTATTTCAAAAGATAAATAGAGCTGTACATTAATGGATGATTTATCTTTGAGTCATTACTAAACACGCTAGCTGCATGAGTCAACAACAATTTTTTTTACAATTAGGTATCGTCACTGCAATAACGGCAGCTATAGTATATGTCCTTAACGGAATGGAAAAGGTTCAGGGACATGACGGGCTGGCCTGGGGAAGCCTTGTGTTATTTGTCCTATTGACTGTTGGGATGTACTTTGCAGGCCGGAGGGCTGCTATGAGTGATAATAAGAACGACTTTTCTAATACAGTACTTGCGTTTACGGTTGGAAAGTTATTTCTGGCACTCATAATTATCTTCACTTACATACAGTTGACCGAACCAGAAGGTAAATTTTTTATCCTTCCTTTTTTCAGTGTTTACCTGATCTATACTATATTCGAGACATACTTTATGATGCGTTTAGGGCGTATGTCCTAATCTGGAATTTTTAAAACTTTCCCATATGAACAAGCAAGCCTCTTTTAAAGCTACCGTCAACGAGCAGTTTACTTTTGATGAAGTTAAAGGCGAATTGGATATCTTGCCATTAGAGAATGGACACTTCCATATACTTAAGGGTGGTGTGAGCTATCAGGCAGAACTACTGAAAGCTGATTATAATAACAAAAGCTTTCTGTTGAAAATCAATGGCTTTAAATATGAGGTAAAGCTGGCAGATAAGTATGATCAACTGGTGAAACGACTGGGTTTAACGGTTGCTGCTTCCCAGCAGGTGAAAGATATTCATGCTCCTATGCCTGGACTGGTTTTAGAAATATCAGTAGAGGAAGGGCAAGAAGTAGAAAAGGATACTCCACTACTTATTCTTGAAGCTATGAAGATGGAGAATGTCATTAAAAGTCCGGGAGAAGGTGTTGTGAAATCTATCAACGTATCTAAAGGAGATGCTGTTGAAAAGAACTTCCTATTGATAGAAATGGAGTAAAATATTCCTACAGCTTCTTAAAAAAAAACGGCCGAATTTCAATATTGAAATTCGGCCGTTTTTTATTCCAACTCACCTCTCGCCAATACGGCTTAAGGCATAATTGAATTTATTCATTACTTCCCAGAGGTGCCTGCTCTCCTTCAGGAATATAACCAGACTGATTAAAGGTTGATAGTCCGCATTCCAGGAATTCAGCATAAGGTTTTACACCTTCCTTGTAACCACGAGGAGCAGCCAGTACTTTTTCGTCAGGGCTCATCATTACATATAAAGGCTGAGAATTTTGCTCAAAGTTTACAATCTGGAAATCTGCCCATAGGTTACCAACATTACGCAGCTTTTCCTGACGAGGAATTGAGTAAAGTACTTTGTCTAATTTTTTGCGATCATCAGTATACAGTGATATTAGAACAAAGTCTTCAGCTATTCTATTCCATACTCTGTCATCTACCCAAATATGCTCTTCTGTTTTACGACAGTTTACACAACCATAACCAGTAAAATCCAGTAAGATTGGTTTGCCCGTTTCACGAGCATGTTCCAGTCCTTCTTCATAATTTTTGAAGCAATCCAGATTGTTTGCACATTTAGTATAAGAAGGATATTTTGCTTTTAATGTTTCATTTAATGTAGGCTCTGGAAGGAACAAATTATATTTAGCTGGTGGTGCTAATCCACTCATCGCTTTTAGCGAATTGTAAGACTGCGTCTTATCATTGTAGAAGAAACCTGTTACGAGATATACAGTAAATGCTAGTGCTAATACAGCAGTAGACATTCTAAAGAAAGAACGTTTCTTTAATGGGCTATCATGAGGGAAGCGAATCAATCCAAATAAATAGGCGGTCATGCCTGCAAAAATGATTACCCATAAAGCCATAAATACTTCATATGGTAAGATATTCCAGTGCATAGTCATATCTGCTACAGATAGGAATTTCAATGCCAGTGCCAATTCTAAGAAACCAAGTACTACTTTCACAGAGTTCATCCAGCCACCTGATCTCGGCAAAGAATTCAACCAGCCAGGGAAGGCTGCAAACAATGCAAATGGCAATGCTAACGCACTAGAGAAACCTAACATTACAATAAAGGGGCCTAGTGTATTCGTAGCAGATTGTACCAGGGCGGATCCAATGATAGGGCCAGTACAAGAGAAAGATACCAATGCCAGTGTGAAGGCCATGAAGAAAATACCTAAAAGGCCACCACGGTCAGCCATGGAATCACTTTTGTTTGCCCATGAACTTGGTAAAGTAATTTCGTAATACCCAAAGAAAGAAAAGGCAAAGAATAGGAATATTAAGAAAAATAAGGTATTAGCAATCCAGTTAGTAGATAGAGCTTGTAAAGCAGTGGCTCCAAATACACCAGTAATTAATAGACCTATAGCTACATAGATTACAATGATTGACAATCCATAAATTAACGCATTGCGGACACCAGTCGCCCGGTCTTTACTACTTTTAGTGAAAAAACTCACTGTAAGAGGGATCATAGGGAATACACAAGGCGTCAATAATGCTAAAAGGCCACCTGCAAAACCAAGAACAAATGTCCATAAAAGGCTCGTATTACGAGCTACATCTTCCTTACCGCATTCCCCTACTGGAGTAGTGTATGTAGCACGGATGGCTTCTACTGTTTGATCGATTCCTTCCGCTCCTGGAGGGATGCTGGCAATGGTTGCCGCTCCAGCTTCTCCCGTAGCCAGGTTGAAACTAAAGTCCACATCTGAAGGCGGTAAGCAGTGCGAAGCATCACAAGCCATATAAGTCAGATATCCTTTTATAACAGGATTAGTACCTGCTTCTACTTTCACCTTTTGAGTAAAGCTAACCGGGTTTTCAACAAATTTGACAACTACGGCATTTTCAAACAAAGGATCTGGAGCCGATTTAGTTTTGCTATTTTCTTCAACTTCACCAACAAATTCAACCCCTGCTACTTCATTTTCATCAAATATGAACTCAGTAGGTACAGGGCCATCATCTGGATCTGTATGCTGAGAATAAATCTGCCAGCCTTCTTCTACATTAGCCGTGAAGCTTAGTTCATATACTCCTTCTTCAACTTTCTTGGAAGAGAAAGCCCATTTTACAGGATCTTCCATTCCTTCACCATCAGCTAACTGAACAACCGTAGTTTCAGTTGTTGGTGTTTCCTCTTCTTTGCTCTCTGCTTGTTCATCAGTTGCTACGGTAGCTTCATCTGCTTTGTCTTCACTAACATTAGAAGTTTTATCAGTCGATGCTGCTGCTGGTGCTTCAATAGAGAATGAAAAATCTATACTACTGGGAGGGAGGCACATTTCTGCATCACAAGCCATTGCTTCCAGATAGCCGGTAATAGGCTTGCTGAAGTCTGCCATTTTTACTCGTTGAGTGAAAGTGGCATGCTTGGTAAAGTAGGCTACGCTGATATTGTCAAAAAGTGGTTCCTGAGCAGTCTTTTTATTATTAGACTCTTTTAGCTTTCCTGCTTTAGTATAGTGCGCATCTTCATCAAAGTAGATACCAATAGGCACAGGTGCAATATCATCCTCACCATATTCTTGATAAGGCGAGTATGTTTTCCATCCATCTTCAATATCTACATTAAAGATCAGATCAACTTCTGTATCGTTGACGACTTTATAATCGAAACTCCAGCTTAGAGGATCATGCATTTGACCAAACAGGCTGGTTGTTAGCAGAAGCGAAAAAAAGAATAAAAAGTTTTTCATACGTACTCTATTATTATAAGGACGATGTCTTGATGATACGACAATATATGTTATAATGTCCCTTATTTCATAATTGAAGGCAAAAATAAGAGCTTATATATCTATATACAATGCAAAACTGCCTAATCGTCAAGCATTAGACATTGGAATACTCGCTATAAATTTACGAGTAAGCAATAGGAAGGGTTGAATTTGTAGGTAACGATAATATATAATTAACACTTTGCTATCAGTTCTTAGACAACAAAATGTACTTTTTGAACAGATTCTTTCTGAGAAAGAGCCTATACAGCTACATTAGCTGTGGCCAATAAAGAATCGAATAACAACTTACCATCCGTATTACCTAAAATGCTTTCTGATGCACGCTCTGGGTGAGGCATCATTCCAAATACATTGCGAGCTTCATTACAGATACCGGCAATATTGCGTGCTGCCCCATTTGGGTTATGAGCATTGTCAATTGTTCCATCAGCAGAACAGTAGCGGAGTAGCACCTGGCCGTTATTTTCCAGTTGGTCAAGTGTAGCTTCGTCAGCATGGTAGCGGCCTTCTGCATGAGCAATAGGTATCTTTACTACCTGGCCAACTTGTAGAGATGAAGTGATCGGCGACTGGTTATTCTCTGTACGAAGGTGAATATTTTTACAGATAAAACGCTGATTACTATTGTGGAGAAGTACCCCTGGTAGGAGGCCTGCTTCACATAACACCTGGAAACCATTACAAATGCCCCATACATAACCTCCAGCATTAGCAAAATCTATCACTGCATTCATAAGGTGTGAAAAACGGGCAATAGCGCCAGCACGAAGATAATCACCATAGGAAAATCCACCTGGCAGAACAATACAGTCTTCGGTCGTAAAACCATCCAGATTATAGTCTTTATGCCAAAGTTTAACTACTTCTTGCTGCATAACATTTTGCAAGACGTGTATCATATCATCGTCACAATTGGACCCTGGAAAGACAACAACTCCAAACTTCATAATTGATTCTGTTTTTGCACCGCAAAATTAAGGAATATTTTTTAAAGATTTTGTGATCTGTGTCGCAAGGTTTATGTTTCTGCTTGTACAAGTTTGTTTAAAGGAAGCTGTGAATAGTAAATAAGGTATCAGGGATTATTCCACGAATGACACCTATATCACGAATCCTTGCCTCAAGATTTTCGTGCCATTCGTGGACCAAAATATCTACACCTTAAGGAATCTAAAGATTTTGACTCGAGACTTATTTTATTGGAAATGTTAAGAGGGAAATAACCAGGCGCTAAAGTGCATAGCCAGTAAGCCTACCAGCATTAGCAAGTGAATAACTTCTGCCATTCGTGCAGGCATTTTAATGAAATTTAGCGAAAGCATGACACCTATTGGAAAGGCGGTAATAGCAAGATGGCTGATAGTGATATCTACCTGTATAAATAAGGAAAAAACGGTAGCAAAAAGCCCCCAGAATAGGATGTTGATTTTTCGTTGCACATCCATTTTCTGTTTAAACTGATAGTTTCGATACGAAAAATTTACAACCAGGATCAGAATCAGAAAAATACCCAAACCTCTATAAAGAGGAATAGGAGGTGTTTTTACAAAACTTAAAAAACCAAAACCTTCTGTTAAACTCAAAACAAATACATCCCACTGCTTGATCCAGAAATAATAAGCTCCTAATATAATATAAGGAGTGAGAATGCCAGATGTAACCATTAGGCGTTCCTTAAACTTAAATGCACGAAGTAAGCTGAGCCCGGCAAAAACAAAGATGAGTAGGACGATATAGGATGGGTAAAAAAGACTAGCCACTCCAATCCAAAAGCCAGTATTGTAGATGCGATCAGCCGCTTGCACCTTTTTATAAGTGGCAAGGACTTCACCAAAAGCAATGATGAAGAAAGTGTTTGCCATTAAAGTAGGGGAGAGGTAGTTAAACTCCGGTAAGGCACTACTGATTAATATATAGAATAAACCTGGAAATAAACTGATCTCATCAGCCAGGCGATGCTCACTTATCAGAAAGTTTATATAAAAGGCTTGTATCAGAAGCAATACCATAGCCGTAATCAATGCAATAGTCGTATCACTTCCAATCCACTGATATACCCAATCAGATAATACGCCATATCCATATGGCTCAGGAAAGTCTACCACAAAGAAGGCAGAAACTCTGACAATGATGATATAAAAAGCTAGCAGAATACTAGCAAATAACTGATTGGTTCTAAATATGGATAACACCGGCTTGCATTCGGTTTTGTTAGTGCTCAAATTTACAAAATCATACGGCAATATACCTGCTTAGTTCCATTGAGCATTGAAGGAAGATTTATTTTTGTTTTTAATGATTTGATAATCAGTTTTTTATGTTCAAATTTAACAGGAAATGAAAAAAAAATGATTTTTTTTTGTGGAATTTGATGAAGTGCTAACTCTTTATAGTGAATGTAATACAGTACAACTACTATGAGAAAAATTTGAAAATTCTGTATAACCCCAATTTTCCCAACAACACCATCCCATATTCCCAAAATCAACCCCAATTAACCACCTTTTTACTCTAGACAATTAAATACACAATAGCCCGGCTGCCAAGCTAGGGCTATTTTTTTACCCATACCTGATATAGCAATAGATAGAATTTAACCCTTAAAGAGATTTTGACATTTCATTAAAAAAAGCAATTGATCGATTCACTAAATCTAAAGCATGAGGAGATAAGGAGGATTCCATATACGGATGCCTGCCTCCAAAAACATGATCGGCTCCTCCTATTATATATAGGTTTGCATTCGGATACCATGCCTTTAGTTGTTGCGCAGCGGCTAGAGGGACGGCAGGATCTTCTGTGCCATGGGCGATAAGCATAGGCTTGTCTAATCGAGATAGTGCTGACTGAACGTCAAAAAAATCTTTTTTCATGGAAAAGTCCTGGTACATCTGTAGATACATCGGCATTTTTTGTCCCGTACGCCCATTAACAATATAGTAGACGCCTTCTTTTTCCCACTCTTTAATTCTTTCCGTACTCCAGGCATAATTGAGGGTGCTGACCGCAGCCCAGGTGGCCAATGCTTTGATTCTGCTGTTATTGGCTGCAAGGATAATGGAAATACCTCCACCTCTACTATGGCCAATAAGCCCTATACTATTGGTCTCCATTTCATGAGAAGGAATAGGGCAGGAGTCGTGATGTAGCCAGTCGAGTACTGCTTCTATATCTTTTAGTTCTCGGCTATAATTATTATTGCCAAAAGCTTCAAGGTCATCAAATTCTAATGGATTAGTAATTGTTGTACCATTATGTGAGAAGTTGAATTTGACAAATACAAAGCCCGCTTCTGCAAAATGAAGAGCGATTTGCTCCCAATGCCCCCAATCTTTGAAGCCTTTATAACCATGCGCAAATAAGATAATAGGTTTGGGCTGGCCGTCTTTCCGAAAATAATAATCCAGCAGAAATGCTTTATCAGAGGCGCCTGTTAGCTGCTCGTTTTGTACACTAATGATTTGATTATTCATTTCTGTGGTCTTTATTTCACAAGTTCTTGTTCTACTTCATTCATGATTTGAATGATATCCGGGCACTTACTTTTCATTGACAATTTGACGGCGTCACCACGAGTGCCTTCCAATTTGCCATGTTTTTCCTCTATATTTTCAGCACATAAATCTAATTCATCATTGGCTTCTTCAATCTCTTCAGCCAATTCATCAAGTGCTTGTAGGTCGTTTTCTTCCATGGCGCTCTTCAGCGAACTATATAAGCCTGATAATGGCTGCATACACTTGCATACCTCCTCCGCAATCTGATCATAGTCATCAGCCGGGGGCTCGCAAGCAGAGCCAAGCAGCACCATTATAGTAACAATAAGTGTAAATGTTTTTTTCATTTCAGCTGTTTTTGTTGGTCTTTCTATGAAGCAGTTTTTAACAACTTCTATATATAAAATGACTTACTTGTTTTTTCCGTCCACTGGAGAACTCAATTTTTTTGAGGTTTGGTGATCAAAGGAGAACAGAAAGCATAAAAGAGTAAGCTATTTTTTGATTAGTAACTAAGTAAGAGAGCAAAATTAGGTTGCTTTTTTGGTGGATCAGCTTTTTTTGATAGTTAAGGCACACCCGGAGTCTGATAGCCAAAGCTATCAAGATGAGGATGGAACGCAAAATATCAGGAAAAGATGCCACCATAAAAAGATTAATTAATGTGCTCTCTTACTTATATACTGTTAACAAAGACAGCCGGGCGATAGGCTTGTTGCACACTACTAGAATAGCTTGGTACTCCTTTTGGTTTTATCCGATTGAATATCTCTTAAAATTAGCTCTAAATAAATACCTAAAATGTCATTTCTCTATCATTTGGACATGAATATTGATGATTTAATAAAAAATAAACTTTTTTGTTGAAAAATTTGCATTAAAACCGTAAAGGCTTTTACTTTGTGATAACAAAAGAAAGTAAATACAAAATATTTCTTAAAAAGCTAAAAGAAGCTTTTTTCCTTGAAAATAACTTGTGAGGTGATGAAACAGGCAGCCATGCCCTCTGGTCTCGGGGGTGGGGGATGCGGATAAAGCACATTTTACAATAAGATGTGCCTAACCAACCCGTGCAGGTTCGAATCCTGCCCTCACAGCAAAAGAGAGTTAGAAATCGGAAGTGGAAACTTTTCCTATTCAGGTCTTCTGGCTTCATGATCGCCTACCTCAAAGGAGGTAAGGAGATGATTACTTGACAATATAAAAGTGTGGAATTGGAAGTTGCTTAGTCGGACCATCAAGTGCTTCCGATTCCCGCCTTTGTGCTTCCACACATACAAAACACTGTGAGGTGATGAAACAGGCAGCCATGCCCTCTGGTCTCGGGGGTGAGGGATGCGGATAAAGCGTATTTTGTAAAAAGATATGCCTAACCACCTCGTGCAGGTTCGAATCCTGCCCTCACAGCCAAGGAAGTCGGGAAAAGGAAGTAGGAATTAGTAAATTTGCTGCTTTCCGCCTTTGAACTTTTACATATACAAAACATTGTGAGGTGATGAAACAGGCAGCCATGCCCTCTGGTCTCGGGGGTGAGGGATGCGGATAAAGCCTATTTTGTAAAAGATATGCCTAACCACCTCGTGCAGGTTCGAATCCTGCCCTCACAGCTAAGGAAATCGGAATACGGAAATCTTCCACCTTCCAATTCCATACTTCCGTCTTAAAAAAAGATCACTACATAATAATATAGGAGTGTGGAATTGGAAATTGCTTAATCGGATCACTGGGCGTTTCCAATTCCCACCTGTTCGTCGAAGTTTCTTTCTCTACGAACCGTCTGGTCCAATCTAATATAATATAGCTAACATAAATGCCAGGCTTAACGACTTAGAGCGCAATATCAACTACTACTTCCCATTCCCCACTTTGCACCCCACTGAATACTGCTTACTGAATACTGCTTACTGAATACTGCTCACTGCCTACTGCCTACTGCTTGCTGAATACTGCCTACTGTTTTACTGCCCACTGAATCCTGCTACCTACTGAACCATGTTGAGTATAACGAAACCCGGCGAAATAAAATGTAGCCCCATTTTGGTAGGTACTTCTGCTCACTGCCTACTGAATACTGCCTCCTGTTTTACTGCCCACTAAATCTTGCTTACCTTCCTACTGAGCACTTCCGACTTCCCACTGCCTGCTGCTTACTGAACACTGCCTCCTGCCCACTGTTCTACTGAATACTGCCTAATAAAACGAAACCCAACGAAATGAAACGTACCCCCAAGGTAAGACGCACTGCCTACTGAATACTGCCTACTGAATACTGCCTACTGCCTCAATGTATCTTATTATCCAACGACTCCAGCACAAACTCCCAGAGCATCTCATAAGGCACAATCTCCACCTCCGCACTTTGATTTTGAATGATACCAACCGAGCTGAGCTTTTCTCTTAATTCTTTCGTTTTTCGTTCTACAGCTGCTCTATGAAAGTTGGCCTTAGGTAGTTGCATTAGCATTTTGATAAAACAGTTGCTGCGAAATGTTTCATCTTGACGTAGATAACGGTGAGTATAGGTACGTAAAGCTTCGGTACGGTCTATGATTTTGTCATATTGTTTTTGATGGAGGAGGAGTAAGGTGTGGAGAATGAGAATGGAGATGTTTAGACCTTGCTTATCTTTCGAAAAAGTAGGTATTTCATTTAGGAAACGATTAATACGGAAGTTGAGAATTTCTTTATTGGAAACATTTTTCACTTTCTTTCTAAGGAATAAATAGTAGATATAGGCTTCGCTTATTTTCCAACTTTCTTGTATGTTAGGGTACTGTAAATGGAAATTAGGTTGTTGGATGGTTTCTAAATATATATCATATGTTTTTTGATAGTTTAGAGTGTGTAAAGCAATGTGTAGACGAAGTTTTTGTGTACGATACCAATTGTGGTGTCCGATTTTATCCAGCTCGAGAGAGTTCTTAGCATTTTGTTCTGCTTCTTGAAAGCGTTTAAGCATCATTAGGCTAGGAATTTTTCGGAAATAAAAAATACGAAGAGCTAAATTGGATTTAGCATGTTTTTTGTTTTTGAAAAATGAGATTGCTTCATTACATATAGCTATGTTTTTGTTAGAATCTTTAATTATTTCGTAGCAAATAGAGATTACATTATATCCATATAATTTAAACCGATAAGAAGAATAGTCATCAATGATCTTTTTCATTGCATGAATATAATATGATGCTTTATTATGATAATTAGTTGTTTGTATATTGGAAGTCGAAAGATGACGTACTAAGTCAGAATAATATCCCTCTACCTCTAATTCCGCTACGAATACCTCCTTATAATGTTTTATCTTTTTATCATAGTAAGAGAATTTTGCAGAATTGCCTATCATGCTAGCATAATGAGTCCGTAGATGTTTAGCAAGTGATAAAAGAGCAAAAGTAAATTTGTATTTTTCAGCTAACTGAAATGTTCTCTCAGCTATTATAATAGCAGAATTTCTAGCATGTTTACTAAGCAAAAGTTTAACTACGGCTAAATTTTTGAAACATTTGTCATGAGCCTCTTGAATATTTGCTGGCTTATTTGAAGAATTATCGGATAAAAACAACGTATTCACCAACTTCTCCTCCAATTGTCTTTTCATTCTATTAAAATTCCCTCTCTGGTGAGGGCCTTTATCAAAGAGTGCATCCATTAATCCTTCTTCCGTTGTGATTTTTCCTTCCGTGAGCAATCTATACAATTGATTGGCTTTGGTAGTACCATTAGGATCTAGTATATCGAGTTTACTGAGTTTTTTAGGAGTAACTATTTCGGTAAGTTGAAGTAGGTTGCTTGTTTTTGAATCAAAGTTGTTTGTATAACTCATTGATAATGATTAGTTTGGTTTTTAGTGTGAGTTGTAAATATAAAATTGTTCCAGCTTTTAATTTGTGAAACAGTAATAGCTTTTAATTATTAACGCCCTTAGATTTGTATTGTAAAAAAAATGATAATCAAAGAAAACAGCGCTCTCTCACTGTCGTTTATATACGACAAACAAAAGCCCGGTAATAAAATTACCGGGCTGCTTTTTTAAGGGAAATTATGTGTTCTTTTTAGCTGTTTTATTGTCCTTTGCTCGTAGGTATCTTTCTAAGAGCTATCTGACCTATCATTAATGTACTGGTTTCCGCTTTCCCATTCCCACTTCCGCCTGCATCTGCCCAACATAACGCTCACTGCCTACTGTTCTACTGAATACAGACTTCTACCCGCTAAATCCTGCCTACTGTATCCTGCTCACTGTTCTACTGAACACTTCCGACTTCACACTGCCTACTGTTTTACTGAACACTGCTTACTGCCCACTGCCTCAATGTATCTTATTATCCAAGGACTCCAGCACAAACTCCCACAGCACCTCATAAGGTACAATCTCTACCTCCGCACTTTGATTTTGAATGATACCGACTGAGCTGAGTTTTTCTCTCAACTCCTTCGTTTTTCGTTCTACAGCTGCTCTATGAAAGTTGGCCTTAGGTAGTTGCATTAGCATTTTGATAAAACAGTTGCTGCGAAATGTTTCATCTTGACGTAGATAACGGTGGGTATAGGTGCGCAAAGCTTCGGTACGATCTATGATTTTGCCATATTGTTTTTGATGGAGTAGGAAGAGAACGTGTAAAATTAGAATAGCAGTATTCATTCCTCTTTTATCCTTAGAATAAGTCGGTACCTCATTAAGGAAACGGCTAATCCTAAATTTTTTTAATCGATCGTTTACGATTCCTTCAAGTACATTTTGAATGTAGAAATAGTATATGAATGCTTCGTATATATACCAGGCTTCTTTTATATCAGGAAATTGAGATTTAAAACTTTTGTTCTCTATCACAGATAAATATACCGCATAAGCTTCTTGATATTTGAGAGAGTGGAAATTTACAATGATTCTATATTCCTGAAGTTTGTACCAATTTGGAGTTCCTGGAGCTTCTAAGTCTAAGCACTTTTCTATCGCGTCTATAGCCGTTTCAAGGCGTCCTAAAAGTATTAGGCTTGAAATTTTTCTAAAATAGAAAGTAAAGATAACAGCTTGAGAAGCTAGATGCTTTTTTTTGTTAAAATAATTTAAGGCTCTCTCACAAGTGATAATAGTATTTTCATAATCGTGAATCATTTCATATTGCATTGCAATAATTGTAAATGCAAAGAGATTTAACCTGTACGAGTGATATTGTAATATTAACTCTCCAACTTCATCTGCGTATGACTTAATTATTTCTCTGTATTCAATCTGAGGAGATCTTGATTGAGTTAATAAGGTTAACTCAGAATAATACTCTTCAGCAGTCGATTCAGCTAAAAATACATTTGCAAAATATTTTACTTTTTCGTTGTAGTACTGAAATTTTTTCCTGTCTCGCGCTACTGTTCCGTAGTATGTTCTAAGCTCCTTACTTAAGTATAATAGTATATCTGTGAATTCGAATTTTTCTGCAATAGCAAAGGCTTTTTTTGCTATAACCAAGGCAGTGGCTCTTGCTCTTTTGCCTACTAATATTTTTACAGCAACAGCATTTTTATAAGAATAATAATAAGCTTGGCTAATAGTTTGGGTTTGAGTTTGGTTCGCATCTATAATAAATAAGGTGTTAATTAGCCGCTCGCCTAATTGTCTTTTTAATCTGTTATAGTATGTTTTTTTATTATCATGTTTAGGATATAAGAGTTCCATTAACTCATTTTCATCTTTATGCTTTCCTTCTACCATGTAGTTATATAGCACTGAAATCTTGGTAGAATCTTCCTTAGGAGTTAAAATGGCTAATTCTTTAAGTTTATTAGGAGTAACAATTTCAGATAACTTAATTAAGTCGTTAATTTTCATTTCTATTGTAACTGTTTGAAGGTCAATGCTAAAATATTCTTTTTAATGTAGAAATACATTTATCTGATATGTTTTTTTTGTAAAAAAAAGTTATATGCGAGCAATATAATTCTCCATAGTTTTAAATCAAATTTAAAATTGTTTAAAACTATGGCACCTATCATTGCTTTTTTGATTTCTATTGGCGTAATTTTTTCTGCAAGCGAAGCAACTCCTGTATTGATGGATCAGTATCAAGAAGAGTTTGAGGCACAAGAAAATGTTATATCTACTGATTTAGAAGGAATGTAATAATGTGATATACAGTTTGTTTTGATTTTTACTGTTGTTTTTTTGCAGTTATCTGATATGTTTTTTTATTGGAAAAATGTAATTGCAAGACCTTTGCATTCGATATACCTTTGTACTACCACGTTTATGGTTAGAACGCTGTAGAACATTGGGGCGCTCCAAAGTCGTGGCTTTGCCTAATATTGTTTTGGGCAATAAAGCCAAGTGTCATTCGCACATTCTCATCTTATAGCTTCCTCGCTCGGATGACCACGCACTTTGGAGCGCTTACTTTATCAAGTTTGCCTGGAGTCTCACAATTATCCTTTTTCACAACTAATCAGATTTTTTACTGCAAACACACTCACCATATGAGTGGAGAATAGGCTTGCCTATCTGTTATACAGTCCGTCCAAAAGTCATCAAGGCTTTTGTTCTGATAAATTTGCTCGCTCATGCCTTATCTAATTATTGGTGAAATGGCCTCAAAGGTCAATTCTCCAAACGCGCTTCTATTATCCAGCCATTCAAATTATCCGATTCTTTGTTTTCTGTCTATTGTTAAGGTTAGCTTGTTGAAGCTCTATCTTCTACATTGTTGTAGTGAAGATGTGGCCTCAGACTTTAGTCTTGTTGTTATGTTTCATTAGTATCCCCGTATTTTGGTTTATCATTTGCTTAAAAGCGACTAAATGAGAAATAAAATACCTGGCATAGGTGTGTACTACTAATGCTCTTTTTTGTTCGTTCTGGGTAATATTGTGGGGGGCATAGGAATCCAATGCAAATTTTACATAGTATTCCAACCAAACCTTTGTCAAAAAAAAATGCATGGCCTGGTGCTAGATTTGTATGGGTTAGATGGATGTATACACTTTCAGAGCGAGTATCTATTGTGTTTTCTTTTTTTTGATTTTTTGGTTAATGAATAGGCTGAAAACAAATAGAAATTTTCGCAATGTGTTGTTTGTCAGTAAGCTGTAGTAACACTTCTATGTCACAAAAATACACTAAAAAAATGACAAGCACAGGGAAATGTTAATCTTCAGCCATAAATAGGTACTTAAAAATATATTTCAAGTACCTGGCAAAATTACGAATTATAAGCAAAAGTATGTGGGTAGTCAACATACTATTGACCTTATAATTTGTATAAAGATAGCCCTTGACTTTCATCCACAATTACACGGAAAATACGAATGCATGATTACAAAATGAAGCTCTTTGAGAAAATTCGTGCCATCTGTGTAATTGATGAACTGTTTGGTGTTGAATCCTATTTGCCTGAAATAAAGAAAGATGTGGAAAGGAAACAAGGAAGGAAATCAAAGGAAAGAAAAAGTACGGAGAGAAAGTAGGCAGCCCCTTCCTTAAGATTGTTCGTAAACGAAAATTTGTAAACTAGTGAGTATAAAGTAGGGGCTGCTTACAAAATATTTACGCCTATATCATCAAACTATCAACTAAACGGCTTCAAAGGAAGTATCGCTGCCTGTACAGATTAATTTTTTTCGTAATTAGCTACAATTTCTTTTAATTCATCGAGGTATTCCTGCTTTTTAGGACTTCTGCGCTTGCGGTTGGTAGGAGTAAAAAAGGAGTGCTTTTCAAGGAAGCTTACCTGAATTTTGTTCCAGGTTTCCTCATCATTGAGAACATCATAAGCTTTTAGTTCATCAAAAAGGGTAGAGCCTATATCGTAAAAATCATCCCTGCCAAGATAGTCGAGATCAGCATCGCAAATGATTTGCTCTAAATAATTTTTAGGGCTTTGAGGAATTTTAGTAGCCATGATCATACCACAGATGCGTTCAATCTCCATGGAAGTATAGCCATAGCCGGGTAGATTGGCACGAGCAATTTCACATCCTAATCTCTCGTGTTCCTGATTATTGATGGTAAAACCAGAATCGTGAAATAGAGCGGCTGTTTTTAATAACATCTCTTCGTATGGAGATACCTTTTCCAGATAGCAAAGCTCTTCTGTAGTATATAGTACATCCAATGTGTGATGAAGCCCGTGGTATTTCAGGTCTTCTGATAATTCTTGCTCCAGTTTGTCTAGAATAAATGCCTTGGCTGCATGAAAATTCATAATGCTGCTCTTTTTGGGCATTGCTTATCTATAATAATAAATAGTTAAGCTATTGTAGTCCCTGCTGCCCTTGAATTAATGATATAAGCCGACCATATCAACGATGCCTACATCAAGTTTCGTATTATAAAGCTTAAAACTTTTCTATATCCATCAATGAAGTAAAGAAAACTTTTAAGTATTTATATTCTGTGATACGTGTTTTACCGCAAATTGTTCGAGAAGGGTACATCTGATGATCTAGTGATAATTTCACCAATCACCAATCACCAATCACCACATCACTAATACTCCATCCCCCTCAAATATTCATAACTGATCTTCACACTTTCAATAGGAGCGTGGTTGCGACACACATCTTGTTCTACATAATACTGCTTCATGCCAGATTGTTTGGTCGCCTGGAAAATTGGTTCCCAGTCAATAACACCCTTGCCTACTTCAGTGAAGAATTGTTCTTCCGTATCATCCATATCTTTGACGTGCCAAAGGGGGAATCGGCCACTATATTTTTCAAAATACTGGAAAGGATTTTTGTTTGCCTTGTTAATCCAGTAAAGATCCAGCTCCATTTTCATATTGGCGGCATCTACTTCAGAGAGCAATATATCATATGGTAAAGCACCATCCATTTCCATAAACTCAAAATCGTGATTATGGTAGGCAAAGGTGATACCATATTGATTGCATACTTCTCCGGCTTTATTAAATAGCTCGGCCAATTTTTTATAATCATCCAGGCTGGTACGCTCAAAGTCGAAAAGGTAGGCACAGACTAAGTATTCCTGTCCTACTTCGGCGGCATCAGCGACTGCCATTTCCCACTCATTGATAATGGTACCTTTTTGCTCGGGAGCCTGAGCGCCAGTAAGACAGTGGCCACTTTTTATACCAAGGCCCAGTTTGTTGAGTAATTTTTTAAACTTTTTGGGTTTCATCCCATAGAATGTTCCTTCCTGATAACCAGCAGATTCTACTTCTTCATAACCTATTGCGGCTAGCTGCTGCAAAGTTTTTCTGGGGTTATCGGCCATCGCATCTCTAAGTGTATACAACTGTACACCTACTGGCCCTACTTTTTTTAGCACTTTTGATAACCATCCCATAGGTAATGCTGCTGTCATGGCAGCCATCGATGTATGTTTGACAAAATCCCGGCGATCCATTCTGGTTTATACTTTTTATTGTGGCATTCTGTGATCATGCCATTTTTAATTCTTCTGTCTTGCCGAAAGATAGGAATTTTTTTGGTAGACAGTAAGAAGAGAAGAGCCGTTGGCTAAAATTTCTGTGCGATATTTTGACTGTTTTTCAGTGAGTTATGCTTTTTGAATAGCACTTTTTTTTAGAAAATGCTTGTAAATTCTTGAAAAGAGAATTACCTTTGCACCTGCCTTTCAGGAGGCGCCCGATCTATTAAGTGTTTTTATTATCCGTTTTGTGGATTAGGCTGTTGATTTACAGCAAGTTCTGAATCGGTATTTATTTACAATTTTTAAAAAGCAATAAAGTGGATACGCTAAGCTATAAGACGCAATCTGCGAAAAAAGAAGAGGTAGAGCGTAAGTGGTACGTCATCGATGCAGAAGGAGCTGTTGTCGGACGCCTTTGCACACAGGTAGCCAGCATGCTTCGTGGAAAGCATAAGCCTTCTTACACTCCCCACGTCGATACCGGCGATAATATTATCATCATCAATGCCGAGAAGGTTCGCTTTACCGGCAGCAAGATGGAACAAAAAGTTTATCAGTCTTATTCTGGTTATCCAGGAGGGCAGAAAGAACGCACTGCTAAAGAGGTTTTGAAGAAGAAGCCTATTATGATTGTAGAGAATGCAGTTCGTGGTATGTTGCCTAAAAACCGCTTGGGACGTCAGATGTTCAAAAAGCTATTCGTATACGAAGGAGCAGAGCATCCGCATGAGGCGCAGCAGCCAGAAACTTTAGAACTTTAACATTAATATTCAGCAATAAGCTACTATAGATATGGAAATGATCAATGCCATCGGGAGAAGAAAAGCCTCTGTAGCTCGTGTCTACCTGACGAAAGGAGAAGGAAAGATCACAGTGAACGGTAAAGACTACAAAGACTATTTCCCGCAGCCACATATTCAGTATAATATTACTGCTCCATTCGAGACC
The DNA here is from genome assembly GCA_022360175.1 of Chitinophagales bacterium. Lineage (GTDB taxonomy): Bacteria > Bacteroidota > Bacteroidia > Chitinophagales > Saprospiraceae > JAKSDI01. The sequence goes on along the minus strand of JAKSDI010000163.1, from coordinate 10,253 downwards.
GTGGAAATTGAAAACATCTACGATCTGAAGGTCAATGTAGATGGTGGTGGATATAAAGGACAGTCAGAAGCGATTCGTATGGCTATTTCAAGAGCATTAGTGAAATTGAATGAAGATTTCCGCAAGCCATTGAAAAGCCGCAAGTTTCTTACTCGTGATGCCCGTGTGGTTGAGCGTAAGAAGTACGGTAAGCCAAAAGCACGTAAGAGCTTCCAGTTCAGCAAGCGTTAATTGCTGTTGGCTGTCAAAACATTCAATATTATTATTGGACCTATGTGGTGGTTTGTCCGCCGCTTTTCAATTAAGATTTAGAAAATGGAAAAGCCTACATATAAAGATTTGTTAGATGCAGGTGTGCACTTTGGCCACCTGAAGAAGAAGTGGAATCCAAAGATGGCTCCTTATATTTTCATGGAGCGCAAGGGGATTCACATTATAGACCTGAACCGTACTTTGGAATGCATGGATCGTGCAGCAGCAGCAGCTCGTTCGATGGCTCGTTCAGGTAAGAAAATTATGTTCGTTGCTACGAAAAAGCAAGCTCGTGACATCGTTACAGAAGCAGCTCGTAGCGTAGGAATGCCTTATGTAGTAGATCGTTGGTTGGGTGGTATGATGACCAACTTCTCTACCATTCGTCGTTCTGTAAAGAAGATGAACAATATCGATAAAATGCTACAGGATGGTTCGCTATCTAGCATTACCAAAAAGGAACGCCTGACGCTAACTCGTGAGCGTAACAAACTAGAGCGTGTACTCGGTGGTATTGCTAACCTAAATCGCCTTCCTGCTGCTATCTTTATCGTTGATGTTCACCACGAACACATCGCAGTTGCGGAAGCTCACAAGCTAGGCTTGCGTACTTTCGGTATGGTAGATACCAACTCTGACCCAAATCAGGTCGACTTTCCGATCCCTGCTAATGATGACGCCTCTAAGTCTATCGCCATCATTACTAAATATATTGTAGCAGCTATTCAAGAAGGATTGAACGAGCGCAAGAAAAACAAAGCTGAGAAGGAAGCTGCTAAAGGGTAACCGGTGTTAGTCTTTTTGATTTAATCAATTATAAAATCAAGCTTTTTTGATAGCCTGGAGAATCCTTTGGTTAGCCATGCTGTTAAAAACAAAAACAATCATTTAAGTAATGAGTGTAAAGATTTCTGCAGCAGACATCAAAAAGCTGCGCGATATGACCGGCGCCGGTATGATGGATTGTAAAAAAGCCCTAAACGAATCAGAAGGGGACTTTGATAAAGCCATCGAAATCCTTCGTAAGAAAGGACAAAAAGTTTCTGCTAAGCGTGCTGACAACGAAGCTAAAGAAGGTGTTGTTATTGCAATGGTTAGCGATGATCAAACACGCGGTGTACTGGTAAAACTAAGCTCTGAAACTGACTTCGTAGCTAAGAACCAGGAATTCATCGATGGTGTTGAGGAAATTGCAAAAGCTGCATTGGCAAACTTCCCAGAAAACGCAGATGCTTTGATGGGACAGACTACGGCTTCTGGTACTGTTAAGAATACCATTGATGATCTTTTGACTAAGTTCACTGAAAAGATGGAACTTACTTACGATCACATGGAAGCAGCAGTTGTAGCTCCTTACATCCACATGGGATACAAAGCAGGTGTATTGGTAGGCTTGAACAAATCTGGCGATGGCCACTTTGATGCAGGTCGTGATGTAGCAATGCAAGTAGCTGCTATGAAGCCGGTTGCACTAGACAAAGACGGTGTAGACCAGTCAATCATCGAGAAAGAAATTGAAATTGGTAAAGAACAGGCTCGCCAGGAAGGTAAGCCAGAGCAAATCCTGGAAAAAATTGCTATGGGTAAGCTCAATAAGTTCTTTAAAGAAAATACGCTGTTGAATCAGCAATTCGTAAAAGACAACAAAAAGTCTGTAAAGGATTTCCTACAAAGCGTTGACTCTGAGTTAACAGCTACGGGCTTTAAACATTTGTCAATCGGATAAAACAAATGAAAGGCGAATCAATTTTGATTCGCCTTTTTTTTGAACATATATATTATAATTTTAATAGAGTAGTCTTCCAGAGAATGATCAAGTACAAAAGAGTCTTGTTAAAGTTAAGTGGTGAATCGCTAATGGGATCACAAGGGTTTGGAATTGACCCCGAAATGTTGTCACATTATGCTAAGCAAATTAAAGAACTTCAGGAAATGGGAGTTCAGGTAGCAGTGGTCATTGGAGGAGGAAACATCTTTAGAGGACTTCAAGCCAAAGCTTCTGGTATCGAACGGGTGCAAGGAGACTATATGGGCATGATGGCTACCGTTATCAATGGTATGGCTATCCAAAGCGCCCTGGAAGGTATTGGAGTATATACCCGCCTTATTTCTGCAATTGAAATGAAACAAATTGCAGAGCCTTATATTCGCCGACGTGCAACCAGACACCTCGAGAAAGGAAGAGTTGTCATCTTTGCAGCAGGCACTGGCAGCCCTTATTTTACTACAGATTCCGCAGCAGCATTAAGAGCTAATGAAATTAATGCAGATGTGATTCTCAAAGGAACCAGAGTGGATGGTATCTATAGTGCTGATCCAGAAAAAGACCCTGATGCTACTAAGTTTAAGCAGTTGACTTTCACCAAAGTGATTGCACTTGGGCTCAATGTAATGGACATGACTGCTTTCACCCTCTGTAAGGAAAATAACTTACCTATTATCGTTTTTGATATCAACGAGGAAAATAACCTTATCCGAATCATCAGAGGAGAGGAAGTTGGCACATTGGTAGAAGGGTAGTAGATTCAGTATTCAGTATTCAGTATTCAGTATTCAGTATTCAGTATTCAGTATTCAGTATTCAGTATTCAGTGGGGTCTACCCAGACGAGGTATTGTTACATTCTGATCGATTTCGTTTTTACTCAATGGTGGAATTCGAATGCGAGACTCTGTATTATCTTTTGATTCGTGACTAGTGATTGATGATCCGTGATTTGGGAATTTAGCCATAAGTAAGCTTTAAATTTCTGAGGATGAATCTACATGTCGCATGATTCGATCATAACAATTTTGATATGCCACTTGCCCATTAATCACTTATCACTAATCACCTGCCATACTTTCAAGCATTAGTATGATAAATCGCCTATCCTGTACTCTTCATTTACTCATTTTTTACCCACTCATCACAACACGATATCACAATCTCCCTCCCCTTATCCTGCAATTGCAATCGTAGCCATACTTAGTCTGATGCCTGGAATTTTTAGCAACTGAAGAGCGCAGGCTTCGAGTGTTGCACCTGTCGTGATGACATCATCAACGAGTAAAAGGTGTTTGCCTTCTAGCATAGAGGCGTTTTTCACTTCAAAGGCAGTAGAGACATTATCAAATCTTTCCAATCTGGATTTATGGGTTTGAGTAGAAGTAAACTGATTGCGCTTCAAAACAGAAGACCAGGGAATATTCATGCCTTCAGATAATCCCTGTGCAAATACGGCGGCTTGATTGTATCCTCTTGAATGGATTTTTTTAGGATGCAATGGCACAGGAATAATTAATTCTGAACATTCAAAGGCGGGAGTTTCTTTTAAATAGCTGCCATAAAGCTGCCCAAGTCGTATACCTACTTCTCTTTTGCCATTATATTTTAAATGATGGATGAGCTGTTGTGTTTTTCCTCCTTTCGTGAAATGATAGAGAGCGGCTCCTGAAAAGAGATTGATTCGTCCCCAGAAGCGTTCTGTAAATGGATTGTCCCAATCTTTGTGAAATCCAGTTTCGGGAAGCTTATACTGACAAGCAATACAGATATACTCTTTATGAGCAGGAAGATGTTCGCTACAAGCGAGGCAAAGGTTTGGATATAAAAGTCCCAAAAAGGAGGAGAGCCATTTCTTTATTGTATTCATAGAGTGCGCTGATTATTAGTATATATAATAAATCATTGATTTAAGCAAGTGGAGAGGCCATTGATTATATTTCTTTTATTCGTTGGGCAATTATTCAGTTTTTATCTATGGCTAATTGATCACCCTTTGGGGTATTGAAGAATGTATATGATACAAAAAAACGTCTGCCTAGCATAGCAAGACAGACGCATCAAAACAAAACGAAAAACCAACTTTAAACAAGTCTCTTTTATTCCACTAACTGAATTATTCGATTTAATGTTGCAAAAGGACTGTTAATAATTTCTTAAAGCAGGATACTTTGTAAAGTCCTGACAGTATATTATGGAGAAGAACAACATCCTAAATCTCTATTGGATATTATCTCCACGTAAAATACGGAAGCGCTTACGTGCTTCTACTGCAAAAGTACTGCCTGAATAATCTATAAAAAGTGTCTCATATAGCGCTTTAGCCTTTTCAGTATCATTCAATTGTCCTTCATACAATTCTGCCAGTTCATAAATAGCATTGTCTGCACGAATTTCTTCAGGGTAATTATCTATAATAGTTTGCAGAGCTGCTGCGGCTTTGTCAAATTCCTTTTGTTTTTTGTATATCTGTGCTTTTAGATACAGCTGATCATCTTTAAGGTTATGCTCAGGAAATCCTGCTGAGAGGATATTCAGTTTCTCAAAAGCTGCATCAAATTTATTTTGGAATACAAATAGTTCTGCATCTGCATAAAGTTGGAGCGCTTCAGCGGTAGTATCCAGGTTGAGGTTATCCATAATGAAAATAGAGAGATCCAGTGCATCATTGGCAATAAGTTTGGACGTAGATGCTTTTAGGATATCAAATTGAGCCTGTGCCCATTGGAAGTCTCCTGCAAAATAGGAAAGTTTGGCATTGCGAAAACGTGCTTCATGCCCTAGAGGACCTTCCTTAAAAGCCTTATCAACTTGAGAGTAGAGTAAGGTAGCTTCCCAGATTTCTCCCTGCATTAGATAGTAGTCAGCAAGGCTAATCTTACCGTGTGCCTGTACGGTCGGATTAACATTGGGGTACTCTATCATTTCCTGTAGTAGCTGAATGCTTTTATCGAGATCATTAATGTATAGGGCTTCCAATTCAGCTAGTTCTAAAATAATATTGGCGGTTAATTTGGTTCTTCCAAATTCATCCAGAAAAGATTCGTAGGCAGTTTCTAGTGTACGAAGATCTTCTACTGTGTAGTCAAAACCATCCACTAGCTGCATTCGTCTTGCTCTTAGAGCTTCTTCTTTTGCCTGTAGGTAATAAGTAGATGTTGGACCCTGACTTTCAACTAAATACTCATAAGCCTCTATAGCTGTTTTATAATCTTTATCATTGGCGGCTGTTTGGGCCAGGCGGAATACACGGGTACCATTTTCCTTTAGTCGGCGGTCCAGTGCACGTGCCTGCCGAAAAGCACTTTTATAATCTTTTTCCTGTATAAAGGTCCATGCTAACATTTCAGGATAATTGATATCATCTGGATTTTCCTGTATACGATTATACAATTGAGCTTGTAATTCCTGATAATCGTCTTTTAGTAGATAGCGCTGGAAGATGGCTTTAACACTACTGATTCGATCGGGATTGGCCGCAAGGCTATTGAGATAACTTTCGATCATTTTGTCATTATCTCCTTTTCTGCGATAGAGTTCTCCCAGGTTGTATGCAAAGATTTGCTCATCCTTTAATAATTGGCTACCTCTTTCATAGGTCTTCGTAGCTAGTTCATATTTGGTGAGGCGCATAAAGGAATTGGCCAGCTTGGTAATCGTAAATTGATCTTCAGGGAGTTTTTCGATCGCTAGCTCATATTGCTTATCAGCTTCTTCATCTTTTATTTGCCGCTCAAACAGCTTGCCATAGGTTACATGGAGTTGGACATTATCAGGGGCTCGTTTCAATTGTTTTTTGATTACCTTTTCACAGTCATCATAAGCATCCATTGCCATAAGGCTCTCTACATAACGATCAAAGTAAAAATCATTGTAATTACTCTGCTTATAAAGGCGTTCATACAGAATGGATGCTTTCTCAAATTCTCCATCCTGATAATATTGCTGTGCCAGGCGTGCATCTTGGCAAAAGGCAGTAATTCCAATTAAAAGTGCGATTGCGGTAAGTATACTCCTCATTATTCCTTACTTGTCTTTATCTTTTTACGTGGATGCGCCTTAAATAGTTTGGCTACCAGTAATTATAATTATGAACAATTCACTAAAGTAACGATTTCGTACCAGATATAAACGAAAACACAAGGCTTTCACGTATTCTTAAGAACTGATAATACTGGCAAAAGTTGCTTTCTTAGGCAGACTTGGCTATAAAACAAAAACGGCTGATAGCTCTTGAAGAACTATCAGCCGTTTACACTGATATTATAGAATCAGTAAAGACTCCTATTCTAGGCGGAATTTAACTGGTAGGTTAAACATTACACGTACCGAACGGCCACGCTGCTTACCTGGAGTCCACTTAAGTCCATCCTTGTTCATTAGTTCAACTACTCTTAGTGCTTCAGCACCACATTGTGCACCAATTTCACGCACTACTTTTGCATCAGTAATAGAACCATCTTTTTCTACAACGAATTGTATTACAACTGTACCTTCTACACCGTTTTCACGGGCAATAGCAGGATACTTAATATTCTTGTAGATAAATTCAAGCATCTTTTTGTCTGCACATGCTTTACGTTCTGCCGCAGGAAGATTTTCACAACCTGGGAAACGAGGCATTTCTTCCACCACTTTGAAGATTTCTTCCACCTTTGGCTTTGGTGGTGGAGGTGGCGGAGGAGGCGGAGGTGGTGGAGCATCATCTACAACAGGTGCTTCCACTACTGTTTGATCATCAACCGACTGGTCAACAAATTCTACCTCTTCTTCTTCTAGAATTTCTTCATCCGGAACTTCTTCAATTACCGGAGGAGGCGGAGGTGGAGGTGGTGGTGGCGGCTCAGCAGTACGAGGTGGTTCAATTTCGATCTCTTCATCGAAAACCAAAGCATCATCAGGGATGAAAACTTCCTCCTCATATTGAGTCCAGCTGAATGCCAAAATTGTTAAAGCAAGAGATAATACCAGTCCGAGGTTGAAGAAAGTACCGCTATAGCGGAATGGGTTGGCCCAAGGATACTTCGTTCTTGCCTCCAGTGGTGATTTGCTGCTTGCATCGCTTGCTTGAGCGGGCATGTTTTCAGAACGTGACTTGTATTGCATACGCATTACCAGTATAATACCGGCAATAAGCGCAATAATGCCAACCAACAATCCAACTAATGCTCCGCCAGTAACTGACAAATCCATACTGACAAGGGTTTATTTTATAAATAATCTAATTACAAAAATACAAATAAGCGCACCTATAATATTAGCAATAATATCATACACTTCAAAATGCCGGTTGACAAAAAAGGAATATTGGATGATTTCCATTGCTAGCCCGTATAAACTGCTTATTAGGGCAGCCCACCACATAAAAGCCCATCTTTTATCAATTGTTTTTATGAATCCCCAGCTGATAAATGCTGTTAGCACGAAATAAGCAGCAGCATGAGCTAGTTTATCCGGTTCAAACAAATTGGTAAGGCGCGGTGCCTGTATGCTGTTTCCGGTTGATAGTGTAAATATAACTGCGGCCCACATTAGAGCCGGCATAAAAGCTATTATTTTGGTAGCTTTATTATAGTAGATGCGCTTGTTTTCGTTTTTGGTGGGCGGGATCAAAAAAAATATTTTTTGCTAACTCACCAAAGTTACGAAATTAGAGCTTCATAAGCCTCTGCACTCAATAACTCATCCACCTCTTCTGGTGCGGTTAGGCGAATTTTAATAATCCAGCCCTCACCATAAGGGTCTTCATTCACCAATGTAGGATTATCTCCTTCCGATTCATTCAGTTGAGGATTAAATTCTAATATCTCACCTGATACGGGCATGAACAACTCAGAAGTCGTTTTTACTGCTTCAACTGTTCCGAATTCATCCTCCTGATTAAGGGTTTCTCCTACAGTTTCTACTTCAATATATACTAGCTCATCCAATTCGCTTTGCGCAAAATCAGTGATGCCGATATAGGCGGTGTCGCCTTCTACACGAAGCCATTCATGATCGCTCGTGTACTTTAGATCTTTTGGAATATTACTCATTTCCTGGATTTATTTTGGCTTGAAAAGGCTATTAAGTAGTTGGTAACACAAATTTCATCATCTACTTAACTATAAACCTGCGCTTTAAAATCGCCCCAAAATAATGTATTTTTTCTAAAAGCAAAGAGTGATTGGCTGTTCAATTTGCAGCCAACCACTCTCAACTTCAATCTTTTTGATTTAAGTAAGAGAGCACGTTTAGTTAATCTTTTTATGGTGGCATCTTTTTCCCCATATCTGCGTTGCGTACTTGTGTTAATAACTATGGCTATTACACTCCGCCGCGCCTTGATCTGAGCAAAAACCTGCTCGACCAAAAAAGCAACCTAATTATGCGCTCTCACTTATTGGTAGAAAAAGTATTATAGCATACTTTTTAACCCCTACTAAGCTGTTTCCTCAAGAAAAGATTTTACCCATTCTGTAGTTACAGATTTTGGACGCTCTAATGGGAAACCTAGTGCTCGAGACCAGCAAAGAGCTGATAATACCCCCAGTGCACGAGAAACACCGAATAATACAGTATAGAAACTATATTCTTTCAGGCCGTAGTGAACGAGTAGTGAACCAGAGTGGGCATCCACATTAGGCCATGGATTTTTTACTTTACCAAGGCCTTCCAATATAGGTGGGACTACATCAAATATCTTCCATACCACATTGACGATATCATCATCCTTGATATATTCTTCAGCAAAACGCTTTTGCGCCATAAAACGAGGATCAGGCTGACGCAGAACAGCGTGGCCATAACCAGGGATTACCTGCCCAGCAGCAAGGGTGCTATTCACATAGTCGGCAATTTGTTCCTTGCTAGGATTGGTAGTACCCAGTGCATCTAACATTTTAAAGATCCAGCGAATTACTTCCTGGTTCGCTAGTCCGTGTAGTGGGCCAGCTAAAGCAGTCATACCTCCCGTTAGTGATAAATAAGCATCACTTAGGGTAGAACCTACCAGGTGAGTAGTGTGTGCAGAGGCATTACCTCCTTCGTGATCAGCGTGTATCGTTAGATATAAACGCATCAAATTCTTGAAATCATCACTTTCAATACCCAACATATGGGCAAAATTACCTGCCCAGTCTTGAGAAATATCAGGTGCAATGTGATCACCATTGTGATAAGTACGGCGGTAAATGTATGCTGCTACTCTAGGTAAGCGAGCAATAAGATTCATGGTATCCTCATAGGTAGGATCCCAATATTCGCTCTTTTGAATGCCTTCATCATAACGGCGGGCAAAACAGCTACCTGTTTGCATAGATGAGATAGCCAGTGCAAATTGCGTCATAGGGTGCGTGGAGGTAGGCACGCTATCCAAAACGCGGAAAGTGTGTTCAGGTACCTGGCTACGGCTAGTCCATTGATCGGTTAACCATTTTACTTCATCTTCAGTAGGGATTTCACCTACAAGCATCAACCAAAAAAGTCCTTCTGGGCGTGGCTCTTTCCCATCGGGGCCTTTAGGTAGCAATTCTCTAAGTTGGGGGATTGAATAGCCCCGAAAACGAATACCTTCAATCGGATCCAGTTGAGAGGTCTCCCAAACCATTGTCTTAACGCCACGGGCACCTCCATAAATCTGTTTTAATACTACTTCGTCAACTTTAGTGTTGCCATGCTCTTTCAAAAGGGCTCTTACCTCCTGGCGAAGGGCAGAGGCTTTCTCGTTAAATTTCTGTTTAAGAGGATCCATTAATATATTTCAGTGTTTAATTTATAATAACAAAAAAAATTCAATGCTTTGTAGGTAGCAGGTGTTGAAAAAAAGCGGCTCCTGAAGGAAACCGCTTTAGTGTATCTTAATCAAGAGCCCATATTGCCAGTTGGATGGCTTCTTTGTCTGCTCCTTCTTGTTTCATTTTTTGGATAAGGGCAGATTCCGCTTTTCTCCGTTCTAATTGCTGTGCTCGAAGAGCTGATTGTTGATCATCGCGCAGCAAACGCTGGATTGATGCTTCCATGCCCAGCCGGATGGCGTTTTTCTTTTGTAGATAAAGTGTTTCATTGGTGCCCTTTACCGATTCAATTTCTGCCAGGTTTCTGAGGCGTCGCTCCTGGATCTTGTACATACCTTCTACCTGGTTTTCATCCAACTGATACAAATTAACTGCTGCATCAGTAGCGGCTTGAACATCCGCTTTTTCAATAGATTGAGCACTTAAAAAAGTGGCTAATGCTAAAAGTGGTAATAACAGAAT
>JAKSDI010000041.1 GCA_022360175.1 Chitinophagales bacterium | reverse complement strand
TAAGAGACACACTTGTATGAACAGTCTCTACTAAACTTTCCTAAACCTTATCACCCGTATCCTGAAATGCAATAATATCCCTGCGACTTACCTAATACCTCCAACCCTCTTTAAACCTTTTAAACCTTCCTAAACCACATTAACTCCTCTAAACTATTTATTTAAACCAAATACCACATGTCCCAAAACACTTTACTTCCTCTAAACCTCTAAACCTCTAAACCTCTAAACCTCTAAACCTCCACTAATTATACCTTATAATACTCCTTGTACCATTCCACAAATGTTCCAATTCCTTTCTCTAATGGAGTATCTGGTTTATAACCAGTATCTTTTATAAGGGCAGAAGAATCTGCATAAGTTTGTTCTACATCTCCAGATTGCATAGGGAGAAATTCTTTTTGAGCTTCTTTACTTAATGCTTTTTCTATTGTTTCTATGAAACCAAGTAAAGAGACAGGAGCGTTTTTACCTATATTATAAATCCGGTATGGTGCGGAAGAACTATCGGCTTCAGGTGATTCGGCAACCCATTTTGTATTACTTTTAGGAGGTTGTTGCATTACTCGAAATATACCTTCAACGATATCATCTATATAAGTAAAATCACGGCTCATGCGGCCATGATTAAATACTTTAATAGGATCGTTTTTTAGAATTGCTTCAGTGAATAGGAAGTAAGCCATATCTGGTCGTCCCCAGGGGCCATAGACTGTAAAAAAGCGTAAACCAGTAGTTGGGATGCCAAATAAATGACTATAAGTATGAGCTAATAGTTCATTACTTTTTTTAGAAGCAGCATACAATGATACAGGATGATTTACTGCATCTTTGGTACTAAAGGGTATCTTTTTATTTAACCCATATACACTAGAACTACTGGCATAAACCAAATGCTGAATATTATAGTGGCGACAACATTCTAATAGATTTGTAAACCCGACAATATTACTTTGAATATAAGCTGAAGGGTTTTTTAGACTATAACGTACACCAGCCTGAGCAGCCAGATTAATAACAACATCAAATTGTTCATCTAGAAATAATTTATTCAGAGCACTCATATCTTCCAGCTTGAGCTGAATGAAATGGAGATTGGGAAGTGTTTGACTGGTAATTCTTTCTTTATAAGCAATCTGCCTTTTATGAAAACCAGCTGCTTCCAATCTGGCAATTTTTAAAGTTACATCGTAATAATTATTAATGCTGTCAAGCCCGATGACTTCAAAACCTTCCTTGGCTAAACGGTTTGCTAGATGAAATCCTATAAAACCAGCTGTACCCGTAATTAAAATTTTCTTATTCACTGCTGTCTAACTTATTCTTATCAAGAAGTTTATTTTTCAAATGGATGTTTTATCAATGGCAATTTTGCCAAGGGATGATAATCTCCTTTTAACCCTACTGGATGTTGGTGTCTTATTTGATGCACCATCTCAATGGCAGATCGGGCAGTAGACAACTCAAATCCATCGTCATTTAATATTGCCTCATAGCTTTTAGTGTGCAGATCATTAAATCCACCACTAAATTCAAATTCTTCTCCTTCAATCGTAAGTGAACGATAAGTACGAGCCCCTGTTTTACGCAATTCTTCAGAGATGGTATCATAATTAATACTCAAAAACCAGCGTACTCTCGCTTTTTCCAACTCTAAAAATCCAGCGGCACGATCATGAGTATGTATATGAACAACATTTTTTTGTACAGAACCAAAAATCCACTGGAGCATATCAAAAAAGTGTATGCCAATATTAGTTGCGATACCTCCCGACTTTGAAATGTCTCCTTTCCAGCTAGAATAATACCAATGCCCTCGTGATGTTTGATAGGTTAGATCTACATCATATTTTTGAGCAGATGGAGCGGATCGCACTTTTTCCCTCAAGGCGATTACACTGGGGTGCAAGCGCAATTGCAAGATATTATAAATCTTTTTGCCTGTCTCGTGTGAAATTTCTTCTAATGCATCTACATTCCATGGATTTAATACCAATGGCTTTTCACAAATCACATCTGCCTGATGGCGAAGTCCAAATCGAACATGAGCATCGTGTAAATAATTAGGAGAGCATACACTGACATAATCAATATGGGTATTACTTCTTTTTAGCTTTTCCAAATGGCGGTCGAAACGCTCAAATTCTACAAAAAAATCTGCGTTTGGAAAATAACTATCGATAATACCCACTGAATCATTTTTATCCAGCGCTGCTAGAAGGACATTCCCGGTCTCTTGAATAGCTCTCATATGGCGAGGAGCCACATATCCCGCTGCTCCGATTAATGCAAAATTCTTAGACAAAAGAAGAGGTGTATTGAGATATAGAAGTGAATTGGTTTAAACTTATAGGACATTCCCCCTCAGCCTTATAGGCAGCTCCCCCAAGGGAGCACAATTTTATAAAAAGATAGTAATGAGTTTTGTTACTCCCTATCCATCTTGTTATGTTATCTTTAGCGCCTGCTTCCACTTTCCGATTTCCCACTCCGGCTTTCAAAATACGGCTCCGCCAATAATAAGTCGCAAAGAACTTATCAGGTATATGTACATATTGTTTGTGAGTAATCACAGGGACAAAAGAAAGAAGCTTATTTGACAATGTCAAATTAATTTTGAGGTGATTTTAAATTAAATTAAATTAAATTTATGATTTTGAAGTTGTTCTTTGTGTTTTTGGATTAGCTTATTAAAAGCTTTATTTTCTAATGCCTTATTAATGAGTGCGGCATGCTGTTCGTGGTGCATATCAGTACCTGCAAAATTGATCATTTTTTCCTTCAGGAGTTTAATCGCAATATCCTTGGTCGGCTTTCCGTAATAACCCGTTAAAGACAAAAGGTTAAGCTGAAATTCACAGCCGCGCGCTTTTAAGTTGCGATATTTTTCAAAATTATTCCTGTAAAAAAGATAGCGTTCTGGATGTGCAAGCACCGGACGGTATCCTTTGGTTTGTAGTTGAAACAAATACTCTTCCAGCCTGGGAGGTGGAGAAATAAATGACATCTCTACCAGTACACGATTTCCCGGAAGGGTGAGCAGATTTCCTGCTGCAATTTTATCTCCAAATGTTTCATCCATTAAATATTCAGCGGCTGCATCAATAGGCATATTGATATTGTGAGCCTTCAATGCACTACGTACTTCTTCCAGCTTTTCTTTTATTATCTCAGGAGTATTAGGGTATAGATCAGCCATGATATGTGGGGTAGTGATCAATCGCTGAAAGCCCATCCCTTTTAGTTGTTTGATCAGACTAATGCTATCTTCTATTGTTTTGGCTCCATCATCAATTCCCGGTAATAAGTGGGAGTGCATGTCTACTGCCAGGAAACTGTAGTCATTAAGGAGTGGGGTGGGGGAGCGGAAGAGGTTAAACAAGACTTATGGTTTAGTGTGGTTTAGAAAAGTTTAGGTGGTTTAATGTGAAACATAGAGTTTAAAGAATATTTAGGTGGTTTAGGAAGATCAGTGATATGGGTTATTGCAATTGAGCTTTTCGTAATCTACTTAATAAATAGCTTAGGTGGCTAGCTTTATTTCGAGCTAAGAAATAGTCACCTTCATCCAAGTATCCAAATTCATAACTAAGAATGAGTTGATTTACTGTTTCCATAAGAGTTGAATAAGCAATACTTGTAAAATGAGCTTTATCTTTTCCTGTTATCCTTCCAGAGCCTTCAGCCAGGTGAGATGGAATACCTACAGCAGCTCTTCGAAGCTGACGTATTAAATCATACTTTTCAGTATCAGGAAATTTACTTGTTAATTGGTATAGAAAAATGGCAAAATCCTTAGCGACTTTCCAGGTTTCTAGTTTTTCAAAAGAGAACGCTTTATGAGTCATAATGAATAAGTGAGTTTAATTGAAAAAAATGGAATTTTCTAATCTAATAAAATCCATAATATATATCTTCCTAAACGACCTAAACGACCTAAACGACCTAAACCACCTAAACCACCTAAACGACCTAAACCACCTAAACCACCTAAACGACCTAAACCACCTAAACGACCTAAACCACCTAAACCACCTAAACCACCTAAACGACCTAAACCACCTAAACCACCTAAACCACCTAAACGACCTAAACCACCTAAACCACCTAAACCACTTTGCTCCTAAAATACTCCAACGTCTTCTTCAGCCCCTCCTTTCTATCTACCTTTGGCTCCCAGCCGAGGATTTTGCGTGCTTTGGTAATATCCGGTTTTCTCACCTTCGGGTCATCTTTAGGAAGTGGCTTATAGATGATTTTAGCAGCGGGATTACCAACCAATTCAAGAATCTCTTCAGCAAATTCCTTGATAGTAATTTCAGACGGGTTGCCAATATTTATTGGAAGATGATGATCACTCATCAAAAGACGATAGATACCTTCTACAAGATCATCTACAAAACAGAAAGAACGGGTTTGAGAACCATCACCAAAAACAGTGAGCCCTTCCCCTCTAATGGCCTGCGAAAAGAAAGCAGGTAATGCACGCCCATCATCTACACGCATTCTGGAACCATAGGTGTTAAAAATGCGGATAATGCGAGTTTCTACATTGTGAAAATTATGATAAGCCATGGTAATAGCTTCCATAAATCGTTTTGCTTCGTCATAAACTCCCCTGGGGCCTACAGGGTTTACATTGCCCCAGTAATCTTCCTTTTGAGGATGGATTAAAGGATCACCATAAACCTCAGATGTGGACGCAACCAGGATGCGTGCCTGCTTGGCTTTTGCTAATCCCAATAGATTATGAGTACCTAAAGCCCCTACCTTTAGGGTCTGGATAGGCATTTTTAGATAATCAATGGGGCTTGCAGGTGAAGCAAAATGAAGTATATAGTCTAGCTCTCCGGGCACATGAACGAACTTGCTAACATCGTGATGATAATATTCAAATTCTTTTAAAGGAAAAAGGTGAGCAATATTATCTAAGCTACCAGTTAATAGGTTGTCCATTCCTATAACATGATGTCCTTCCTTAAGAAAACGATCACATAAGTGCGATCCTAAAAAACCAGCTGCGCCGGTGATGAGTGTGCGTGGCATATGGATGTTTATTTGTTCGTTAGTTAAAAGTAGGTGGTAGAGGTTTAAAGGTTTAGGGGTGGTATATAGGTTTATAGGTGTAAAGGTTTAAAGGTGTAGAGGTGTAGGGGGAGAATGTTATTTTGATCTTGCATTGATAAGTTTTCTAAGCATTCGAGATATATGTTCACATTCTTTTACCAATGCTTCCGACTTTTCAGCAGACAAATAACCTATTTCATTGGAAGTAATGAGCTGGGTAATTAACTCTGCTAATGACCCTCTGGAAATATGAAAATGACGTACACTTTGTTTATTTGTATCTAGTTCATCCCCTTCGGCTATATTAGAAGCAACTGAAACAGCAGCACCTCTCATTTGGCTAACTAATCTATAGTCCTTAGAAAAACTTTCAGCGGAAGTGGCCTCATAAATTTGGACAGCCAGCTGTTTAGCCTCCTGCCATACTCTTAATGATCGAAAATCTCCCACGCTATAAAAATTAAGTACACTTTCAAAATACCTCTAGACCTTTAGACCCTTACACCTTTATACCCTTATTTACACTTCTACACCTCTAATCACATTCCTCCCTATACTTTCATAATGAACCCCTTTATTCTGCATTTCTTCTACATCGTAAATATTGCGACCGTCAAAAACAACTGGAGTAGAAAGCAATTCTCTAATGACCTTAAAACTTGGGCTACGGAATACGTGCCATTCGGTAATGATAGCTAATGCATCTGCACCAATGAGGGCTTCATATTGCTCATTAACAAGGGTAATTCGATCGCCATAAATCTCACGAATATTATCCATCGCTTCTGGATCAAATGCACGGATATTGGCGCCTGCATCCAGGAGTTGATCAATAATAGTAATGGCGGGAGCCTCTCTAATATCGTCCGTATTGGGTTTGAACGCTAGTCCCCATACAGCAATGGTTTTCCCTTCTAGTTTACCTCCAAAGTGCTTTATAATTTTTTCGGCAAGGATATGCTTCTGTCTTTTGTTAACATCCATTACCGCATTAAGAATGCGGAAGTCATAATCGTTGTGATTAGCGGTGCGTGCGAGGGCTTGTACATCTTTAGGAAAACAACTACCACCATAGCCTACACCAGGAAAGAGGAATCGTTTGCCAATTCGGCTATCTGATCCCATACCCAGGCGTACCATATCTACATTAGCACCTAACTTCTCACAGAGATTAGCTATTTCATTCATAAAAGAAATGCGGGTAGCCAGGTAAGAATTGGCCGCATATTTGGTCATCTCAGCAGAGCGCACATCCATAAAATAAATGGGATTGCCCTGGCGTACAAAAGGCTCATATAAGCGGTGCATCAGTTCTCGAGCACGCTTTGATTCTGCACCAATAACTACACGGTCAGGTTTCATGAAATCATCTACCGCTACTCCTTCGCGTAGAAACTCTGGATTTGAAACTACATCAAATAGGCTTTGATCCAGTTTCTTAGCAAGAATATCGTGTACTTGTTCAGCTGTGCCAACAGGTACCGTGCTTTTGTCTACAATAACAGTATAATGATTAATGATGCCTGATAGATCAGCTGCTACTCCCAAAACATAGGAAAGATCTGCCGAGCCATCTTCACCAGGAGGCGTTGGAAGCGCTAAGAATATGATTTCAGCATCTTTAATGCCTTCTTCCAGTGAAGTTGTAAATTGTAATCTTCCCTGGCGAGTATTTCTTTCAAATAGTAGCTCTAAACCCGGTTCAAAAATTGGGACAACTCCACTTTTTAATTTTCTTACTTTCTCTTCATCAATATCTACACAGACTACCTGATTGCCTGTCTCAGCAAAACAAGTACCAGTTACCAATCCTACATAACCTGTGCCGATTACTGCTATATTCATATTTGATAGTTTTAAGTCGGAAACTCTAAATACGGCTTCGCCTTTGATAAGTCGCAAGGATTTATCACCCGAAAGGCTTGTATGCCATGAAAAATCATCATTTATTCTATCAAAGAATCCAGTTATATTCCTGAATCCCTTCATCTTAACCACATAACCACATAACCACATAACCACATAACCACATAACCACATAACCACATAACCACATAACCACATAACCGTCCCCTACACCTCTACACCTTACACCCTATACCTCACACCTCTAACCTCCCTCTCACCAACTCCAGTAAACCAGGATCAATATGCATAAGTAGAGCATATCCCAGGCTGTTTAACTCTACCACAAAATTCTTTTCGTTTTGTTGTTCTAGCAGTATGCCTTTTAGTCCTGTCAATTGACCACCGATGATTTCTACTTCTGCTCCAGGATAAAAACGACTGGGCTCTGCAGATACACCTTTAAGCTCGCCCACTACTCGTTGCAGGATACTAATTTCCTCTTCTGGAATTGCTACCAGGTTGCGGGAAAAGTTGACAAATCGAACAACATCCTGAGTTTCTAATACTGGAATGTAGTCTTCTTTGGTAATTTTCACAAATAGGTAGCAATTTATGAGCGGCAGGTCCACATGCTTGACCTTTCGGACATAATACCGGGTCAGTTTTTGTATTGGCAAATAGCAGTGTATGCCTTTTTGCTGTAAGGCTTTAGCTACCGTTTTTTCTCGCTTATAGCGAGTATAAATAGCAAACCAACGTGCTTCTGTTGGATGTAGGTGATTTTCAGCTTTAAGGGGGGCTACCTGTTTCATAATTATCCATTTTGTATTAGAGTCTCCAATAAACCAATTGATTATCATTGACAGGTGGCTCATATATCGCCTTCAAATCCATTAAGATTGGATTACTATTCATAATAGATTTGTAGTATTCAAAATCTAGTCCTTTATATTCTTGATGATTGACAGCTACTACTACAGCATCATAATTGTTACTTTCATTATCTATAAGAACTAGTTTATATTCTTTGGCTACTTCATTCGGAGATGCGTAAGGATCTGTTATGTGCACATTAACGGAGTATTGCATGAGTTCCTGTGCAAGATCTGCTACTTTAGAATTTCTAATATCCGCAACGTTCTCTTTAAACGTAATCCCTTTGATGAGTACTTTGGTACTACTAGGATTTTTACCTTTCTGGATCATCATTTGTACCAATCTCTTGGCAATATGAGCAGGCATGTAATCATTGATCCGCCGGCCACTGAGAATGACTTGCGGGTCATACCCTAATTGTTTCGCTTTATGTGTAAGATAATAAGGATCTACACCAATGCAGTGGCCTCCAACTAAGCCAGGTGAAAATTTAAGAAAATTCCATTTAGTACCGGCGGCCTTGAGCACTTCATGAGTATCTATATCCATTTTGTCAAAAATGATAGAGAGTTCATTCACAAACGAAATATTCAGGTCTCGTTGTGCATTTTCAATTACTTTGGCTGCTTCCGCTACCTTAATAGTAGGAGCTTCATAGATGCCTGCACTGATGATCTGGCCATATACATTACTGATTTCCTTTAATGCACCCTGATCACTACCGGATACAATTTTTAGGATTTTATCAATCGTTCTGGCTTTATCTCCCGGATTAATTCGCTCTGGGGAGTAACCTAGTTTGAAATCATCTCCTAATTGGAGTCCAGACTCTTGCTCAAGTATAGGTAAACAATCTTCCTCAGTGCATCCAGGGTAAACGGTAGATTCAAAAATTACATAATCTCCTTTCTTAAGTACTTTTCCAACCGTTTTGGATGCACTTAAGACTGGAGTAAGATTTGGAACTTTGTGTTTATCTACAGGCGTTGGTACTGCAACTATATAAAAATGAGCTTCTTTTAAATCTTCTGCCGTAAAGGTGTATACAATATCTTTATTGTGAAAAGCACTAGCCTCCAGCTCTTCAGAAGGATCGATGCCTTGCTGCATAAGGCGAACTCTTTCCTCATTGATATCAAAACCAATTACGGAGAAATGTTTTGCAAGTTCTAACGCTAATGGAAGGCCGACATAACCTAAACCAATGACGGCAATCTTTTTTTCTTTATTTAGAAGCGCTTCGTACATGATGTTTTTTTTTATCTTAAAATCGGTCGAAAACTTTGAAATAGACTTGAATATTTAAGCAGATTCCAGTTTTGAGACGATATTGTTGGTTAATTGGTACATTTCATTACTCTCAGGGCAAATTGCTTGATTTTGCTCATCAAAAATAAGTCGATGGCCATATTCGCTCATCCAACCTATTTGGCGAGCAGGATTGCCCACTACTAAAGCGTAAGCAGGGATACTGGAGGTGACCACAGAGCCAGCTCCAATAAAAGCATAAGGAGCAATATCATTGCCACAAACAATCGTAGCATTGGCTCCAATAGTAGCTCCTTTTCCTACTCGTGTATGTAAATAACTTCCTCTGCGATTGACCGCACTTCGGGGATTAATTACATTAGTAAATACCATAGAAGGCCCTAAAAAAACATCATCTTCACAGATGACACCTTCATATATACTTACGTTGTTCTGAACTTTTACATTATTGCCGAGTACGACTCCATTTGCAACAAATACATTCTGGCCTAATTTGCAAGATTCTCCCAGTATGGCTTTGCTCATTATATGGCAAAAATGCCATATTTGGGTATTAGCTCCAATTTGAGCACCTTCATCTACAATGGCCGATTCATGAACAAAATAGGGGTGTTGATTCATGATGTCTATTGTTTAAGCAAAAAAATCAAGCACTGCCTGGCTGATATGTTTTAGCATATCTTCAGTCATTTCAGAGTGCATTGGCAAGGAAATAACGGAATCGCATAGTGTTTCCGTTACGGGCAAGCTGTCAATGTCATTTGCCATAGCAGCTTTATAAGCTTCTTGCTTGTATAGAGGAACCGGATAATAAATCATAGAAGGAATTCCTTGCTCCTTGAGATAGGTTTGGAGTTCATCTCTACGGCCATCTTTCACCATCAGCGTATATTGGTGGAATACATGAGTAGACTTTGGATGGCGGTATGGAGTCTGTAATTGCTCAATATTAGCAAAAGCCTGATCATAATAATCAGCGGCTTGTTGTCGGGCAGTAGCGTATTCATCAAGATATCGCAATTTGATATCTAAGATAGCTGCCTGGATGCTATCCAGTCGAGAGTTAACGCCTACCATGTCATGATAGTATCTTTTAGACTGGCCATGGTTGGCTATTTTTCTTAATTGCTCTGCCAGTTCATCATCATTGGTATATAGAGCACCGCCATCGCCATATGCACCCAGGTTTTTAGAAGGATAAAAAGAAGTACATCCTATATGGCCAATAGTACCAGTTTTTTGGCTACGGCCATCACTAAATGTATAATCAGCACCAATAGCTTGAGCATTATCTTCTACCACCCATAGGTTGTGTTTGTTAGCTATTTCCATGATAGCTTCCATATCACAACTTTGCCCAAACAGGTTTACAGGGACAATGGCCTTTGTATTGGGAGTAATCGCTTTTTCTATAATATCAGCAGTTACATTGAAGCTATCCTGATCTACATCAACCATCAGCGGGCGCAGGCCAAGTAAGGCAATCACCTCTGCAGTTGCTACGTAAGTAAATGCAGGTACAATCACTTCATCACCAGGTTTTAAACCTAGTCCCATTAGAGCAACCTGCAATGCATCTGTACCATTAGCACATGGAATAACGTGTTTGGCACCAAGATATGATTCTAGGTTAGCCTGAAAATCACGGACTTTAGGGCCGTTGATAAAGGCAGTAGAGCGAATCACTTCCAGTACAGCAGTATCTATTTCTTCCTGCAATTTTTGGTACTGGCTTTTAAGATCTACCATTTGTATGTTCATATCGGACTATAGAAGTTAGTTATGAGGTTATACCTCTAATCTTTTAAAGCTTTTTAGACCACAATAATAAAGGTGATGGGTCGAAATGACTTTTATCCAGCGTTTCAAACTCATCAACTGAATATATCAGGTATCTTATTTTTCGTTTAACGGCTTCTTCTGCCTTTTGAATAAGGTATGTTAAATAAGTTCGGTCTATTTCGCCAATAAGAATTAAATCTATAATTGGGCTATCTGTTCCTTTTGAGAAAGCCCCGGCCAGATACACTTTTTCCACTTTTCCTAATCGTTCAACAACTTGCTCAATGATCTTATCTAATCCTATTTGCTTAAGCAAAATGTTGTGGATTTCGCGATACAAAGGGTGTTTAGTATTGGCTCGAAATAGTTTCTTATTGCCGCTTGTTTGGGTGGTGAGTAAACCAGCTTTCTCTAAACGATTGAGTTCTATGCGGATGGCATTGGTAGATTCACCAAACTCTCCTTCTAAACTCCGGAGGTAAGCTGTTGTGTTACTGTTAATGAAGAACTTCATCAACAATTTGATTCTAGTTTTTGAGGATATTAATGCTTCTATCATAATTGAGTAGCAAAATTACTCAAAGTTTGTTTAAAAATAGAAGGGATAGGTGTTAATAAATGATAAATTGCTGAATAGATGAAATTCAGGTGCAAACATAGGAAATAGGTCGCTTTAAAAAAAATACTTCTTAATAGATTCAGAAAGCACAAGAAAAGGAAGGAATATTTTTAAACAACTTCTTAATTAAAAAATGCCAGCTTTCAAAAAGCTGGCATAGAAAACGCGTTAGGTGATTGTAATAATAAACTTGCGATATAAATGACATGTTCGCAGGTTAAAGAGAGCGGATAATAATTATTTCTTTACGAATTTCGGGAGAGGCCTTTGTTGATGTTCATTTAGATCAAGGCAATAAGAACCACCAGGCAGGCTTGCAATTTTAAGCCGATAGTTTTGCACACCTTCAGGTATCGTCTCTTCCATGACTTTTTGACCATACATATTATAAATGCTTACTAAGGTAGCTTTAGCAGAATAAGCAGGAAGTTTTATAGTGAGTTCATCTTCGGCAAGTGTAGGATATAGGTGAATCTCATTGGATTCAAAGATAGCAGGACGAACTTCAGAATAGGAATGAAGTCCATCAAAATCAAATTGAGAAAGTCGGTAATAATTCTCTCCGGGAATAGGAGACTGATCAAGGTACTGATAACTTAGAGGTGCTTCACTTTGTCCGGCACCTTCAATTTTTGCTAGTTCTACAAAATGACTTCCATCAATACTATGTTCTACTGTAAAATGGCTATTGTTAAATTCTGAAGCAGTTTCCCAATGTAGGAGAATACCTTCTTGAGTGGAGGCCGCTTCAAATTTTGTAAGGCTAACAGGAAGGATAAATGTATTGCCCGCAAAACCAGGCGAACCATAATCTGTAGAATTGGTACCCAAATATTGGAATTGATAAGTTTCCTCTGAATAATGTACTTCTAATGTCTGTCCATTATTATGTAAGTGAATCCCTGCTAGTCCTTTTGCTACCCCTGCCTGTTGATTATCAGTATAATTAGTGTGAGCTACCAGGGTACCATTACACGTAATGCTAATTTGATCTCCTCCAATATTATTGAGATTAAATGGTGGCGGGCTGGAAGGAAAATAGTAGGTAGCATCAGGTACCATATTTCTTCCCAAAACAGCAAATTCTCCAGGGGATAGCCATATAGGATCATTAATAGAGACAGTTAGGTCACTGGCATCTTGAATGACACAACCCAATAAACTAACTGGATAGGTAGTGGGATTATATACTTCAATGTATTCACCCTGGTCATTTGGTACATCTTGGGGGTTAGCCATATACTCTGTAATTATTAAATCACCTGCATTTTGAGCAGGCAAATAAGTGCATAGCAAGACTATTGAGCCCACTATTGTATGGGTTCTTATTTTCATGGTCTAATGGGGTTTAAGAAGTTACTTTATTACATAGTCGCAGGAAGAGCATAAATTCCATAAACATGAAAGTAAAAATTATAAAATTTTATTTTTATAATGTATATGGTGTTGTTAGATAGAGTATAATGCTGTTGTTCGTTGCTGGCTTTGATTTTGTTTAAATCATTCTTTAACTATATTTGGCTAAATTGTTATTATTAATGGCGAATGTTGTAGATACTATTGAAATTGTTATTACATTTTACCTTGGCGGGCTTTCGACATTTTCAGTTTCAAGATTCGATATAGCAACTTGATTTATCTCATAGGAATGATGTTTTCCAAAAATGCTTACTAAATGAAATATGCTGTAATAACTGGCGCAAGTCGTGGTATTGGATTTGATACGGCTTTACAAATGGTGCAAAACGGTTATCACGTATTGGCACTTTCACGTAATGAAGATGCACTGAGACAACTTAAAGAAAAGGCAGGAGATGAGTTGGATTATTTAAAATATGATCTCACAAAAACAGATTGTCGGCCTTTGATTGAAAAACTGGAAGTATACAGAAAGGTAGATGTACTTATTAATAATGCAGGACTATTAATCAATAAAGCTTTTCAAGAGCTGACTATGGAAGATTGGGATGCTGTTTTTGACGTCAACTTATTGGGCCCTGCTCGGTTGATCCAGCAGTTGCGGCCTTATTTGGAAGCTTCAGGAGCAGCTCATATAGTAAATATTGGCAGTATGGGGGGCTTTCAGGGAAGTAGTAAATTTCCGGGACTCGCTGCCTATAGTGCAAGTAAAGCAGCTCTTGCAAATCTTACAGAATGCATTGCAGAAGAGTGGAAAGATAAAGGCATCGCTTGCAACTGCTTAGCACTTGGTGCGGTCCAAACAGAAATGTTGGCGGCAGCATTTCCGGGCTTTGAACCCCCAATGACCAGCACACAAATGGGAGCCTATATTGCGCATTTTGCAGCTAATGCCCATCATTTTTATAATGGAAAAGTATTGCCAGTGTCTGCTTCAACACCTTAAAACTGCAAATTTAACTGCAAATTCGAGTTTAGAGTCAAGCGCAAGCTCAAGTGCAAACGCAAATTCAAATTGCTAGCGCAATTTAAAGTATTTTGCACTTACACCTGGTATTTGCACTTGAATTTGATACTAGGTTTTTTATTAATCATTACTACCTTTGAGCGAAGAGAATAAATGGACATGCAAACAACAGAACCCTCATTTATTGCCTATAATGGCCTGCAATTTTCAACAGAAGAAATGCTGAATAGGAGCAAAGAGTATTATGAGTTTATGGATAAAAGACGCTCTGTAAGAGTGTTTTCTGATAAACAAGTGCCCTTTGAAGTGATTGAGCATATTGTGATGACTGCTTCATCTGCACCATCAGGAGCCCATAAACAACCATGGACGTTTTGTGTGGTTTCAAGCCCTGAAATCAAGAAAAAAATAAAAGAAGCGGCAGAAGAAGAAGAATACGAAAACTATCACGGACGAATGTCAGAAGAGTGGCTGGAGGATTTAGAGCCTTTTGCTACAGACTGGCATAAACCTTTCCTGGAGATAGCTCCTTATCTGATAGTTGTTTTCAAGAGAGCGTATGAAATGGAAGGGGAGGAGAAGCACAAGAATTACTATGTTAATGAATCTGTAGGCTTGGCTGCTGGTTTTTTACTGACAGCTATTCATAATGCAGGATTAGTAGCTCTTACTCATACACCCAGCCCTATGAATTTTTTACAGGAAATATTAGGTCGTCCTAAAAATGAGCGCCCTTTTTTATTAATTCCAGTGGGATACCCTGCTGAGGGCGTTCAGGTACCAAATATTGACCGAAAGCCCAAAGGACAAGTTCTGATCCATTACAAGTAAAGAGACATTATGTGTACAGTTACTTTTTTGCCTAAAAAAAATGGGCAATATTTGCTTACATCCAATCGGGATGAAGCACCACACCGTTCTCCGGAGAGTATTACAACTGATTTTATAGGAGGACAGCAATTGGCTTTTCCAAGAGATGAAGAAGCAGGTGGCACCTGGATTGTAATGGCAGGCTCAGACCGATTGGTGTGCATTCTCAATGGTGCTTTTGAAAAACACGATCGAAAACCTCCTTACCGGAGGAGTAGGGGGCTGATGGCCCTAGATTATTTTCTATACCCAAATGTAGATGCTTTTATAGCTGATTACGAACTAAACGGGATGGAACCATTTACCATGATCCTATGTGAATGTGGTCGTTTAGTAGAACTGGTTTGGGATGAAAAACAGGCCCATGTTACGGAGTTAGACGCTACGGCTCCTCATATTTGGTCTTCTTCTACTTTGTATGAAGCAGAAGTGAAGGCAAAAAGAAAAGCCTGGTTTGATACCTGGCTAAAAGAGTATCCAATTCCTTATGAGCGAGATCAGATACTTCATTTTCACCGCACTGCCGGAGATGGCGATATCTATAATGATGTAGTCATGAACAGAAATAATATCGTTCGTACGGTGAGCATTACCAGTATAGAAAAAGGGGATAGCCAGATGAATATGCGTTACCATGATTTACTTCGGGAAAGAGTACGGGAAACCAAAATAGTATTGAAAGGTGAGTGTGTGGAATCGCGTTAAACAACGGCCGTTTTTTATTAAACTGCTCAATTGGGAATATTGGCCATCCAAAGCTTTTTATTATCCGGTGGCGCCATATCTGATATTCTTGATGGTGCGAGCGCGTCACATGTGCTTTTTTTCAGCTGCTAATCCTGGAATATATTCTGGAGGTATGGGCCTGGAGAGTAAATTTCAAACCTTACAGATTATTCCCGAATACCTTCGTCCAAAATCTATATTCCTTAAGCAAGGGGCTTCCCTTGAAGAAATAAGAAGCCAATTATCTGGAGCAGGTATTGAATATCCTTTTATTGCTAAGCCCGATTTGGGGTTTAGGGGATTGCTGGTAAAGAAAATCAAATCTGAAGATGAACTAAAGGCATATTTAGAGCAATTTCCACTAGATTTTATATTACAGGAACTAATTGATTTACCAGAGGAAATAGGAGTGTTGTACTACCGAATGCCAGGTGAAGAGAAAGGACAAATTAGTTCTATTACTACAAAAGAATTTTTATCAGTAAGAGGTGATGGGAAAAGCAAAATACGGGAATTGATCAAACAGCATTCTCGAGCCTTATTACAATGGGATCGAATCAATCAGCAAATGCCGGAGATATTGGATGATATTCCTGCAAAAGGAGAAAGAATGCCATTAGGCATAGTAGGTAATCACGCTAAAGGAACTCGTTTCATCAATAGCAATGCAAGCATAAATGGAGAAATGATTGCTACTTTTGACGAAATTGCCAACCAGATTGAAGGCTTTTATTATGGACGATTTGATTTGAAGTGCACTTCTTTTGATTCTTTAAAAACGGGAGAAGGGATAAGGGTTATTGAACTCAATGGTGTCTGCTCAGAGCCTACTCATATTTATGATCCTGAAAGAGGAACTTACTTCGATGCATTAAGAGCTATCGTCAAAAACTGGTCAACCATTTATAAAATCGCAAAAAAGAACCGTAATAAAGGTATTCGATACGAAACCCATCGGAATATTGCACAGTCTTTCCTGGATTTATTTGCTTATCAGAAACGAATCAGAGAGTTGGAAAATAGCAGTAAAATATAATTGGTATGTGCTCCGGATTTGCCTCTCTTTGAGCTGGTGCTTTGTTAAGTTTGAAAAAACGGGAGCTATCAGAGTATTGATTTCGGAAAAATCATACCTTTTTTGCCTAAGCAAAAAAGGTTTCAACTTCAGATGAAGTCAAAATGCTACCCTGCCATTTTTGTTATAATCTTTAATACGATACCCTCTTTCTAATAGTATATCGGCCATTTTTCTTTAGCCACTAAAGTGGTGGGGCTGTATTATCCACTAATTACACAGATGACACGAATACCAGACCTAGTAAGAAAAATTCGAGCAATCCGTGTAATTAGTGGATAAAAACAATAGCTCGTGTAAGTAAGCCTCTGTTTGTCGCGGAATGTTTCCGCGATGTCCTACGTTTGATACTAAGGATTCGGCTAGAGTATTGATTTCTCCGAAGTCTCTATCTCTCATTTGATATTTAACAAAGCACCAGCTAATAATAAACATTTTGCTCTTGCCGCTACTAAAACGAATCAAATACACGTTTTACATCTATAAGCATCCTAAAAGAAAATTAAAACAAGCATGGTCACCTAAGTAACACTTTTCCCTTTGTGGTGATAAAAGTGTATATTGGTAACTCAGATTATTCATCCTTAAGACCCTATAAACCATGGAAAGAGGCCTGGATTTGCCTCCTAAAAAACGAGAATACAGCCCTCGGGGAGGCAAAAATTATCTGTTTGTTATTGGGATTGATAAGTATCAGCATTGGCCTGTACTCTATAATGCTGTGCGTGATGCCAGAGATTTTATTGAAGTATTAATCGCCCAGTATCAGTTTGATGAGGAAGATGTACACTGCTTATATGACGAACGGGCTACGGAAAACAATATTTATCAGGAAATTCGGGCATTGAAGCGAGAAATCACTCCCGAAGATAATTTACTGGTTTATTATTCCGGACACGGCTATTATGATGAAGATTTTGATGAAGGGCACTGGATTCCAGTAGATGCTCATCCGGGAAGCGAAGATCGCTATATTTCTAATGCGAATATTATTAAGCGAATTAATGCGATAGATGCACACCATATATTATTAGTAGTAGATTCTTGTTTTTCTGGTTCTTTGGTAGTGGCCAACAGAAGTGTAATGGTCGACGAACACTACCGTTCCCGTCGTATTTTTAGTTCAGGAAGATTGGAAGCTGTATCAGATGGGCGGCCGGGAGAAAATAGTCCATTTGCAAGCTTACTGCTTACACGTCTTAAGCGCAATACAGAACAGGCAGTTACAACTACTGATTTAATTCAATATGTGAAGAAAACAATTACCGGGCGGTCTCGACAAGCACCGGTAGATGGTCGAATACAAAACTCTAAAGATGAAGGGGGCGAATTCATTTTTCATTTAAGAGTCAGTGAGGAAGACTTGTGGAAAAATGTACAACAAGAAAATTCTGTGGCTGCTTATGAAAACTATTTGAATTATTATCCTGATGGGCTATTTGTAAGCGCAGCACGAAGCAACTTGCTGAAGCTAAAAGAAGAAGAAATTTGGAAAAGTGCACAAGCGAAAGATAATGAAACGGCTTACCGCGATTATCTTCAAAAATACGCAGGTAGTGGCAAGCATCTTATTGAAGCCCAGGAAAGGCTGACGGTCATTCAGGATAAATTTAAGCAGCGCCGAGAATTGCTCGAACAACTGGCAGAAAAGGATGCAGAGAAAGAAGAAATTAAGAAAAAATTTCATGAACTGATTAACAAGGCGGAAAGCTTATTTACATCAAAGAAGCTGGAAGAGGCGCGAGATTTTTACCGTGAAAGCCTGCAATACTATATGCAAGGCCTGGCTCCTTCTTATGATTATATTGAGCAACAAATTAACTTTTGTACCAACGGTATTTCTTTCCTGCAATACTATCAAAATGGGCAGGATGCCATGAATAAAGGCAATTACCGATTGGCTATTCAGTATTTTACAGAAGCCAGTAATATCAGTGATGATCCCAAGGTAGAAGATCTGATTAAAGTGTGCAAACAACGTTTGTCGCGCCCTCAGCCTGCTACTCGTACAGAAAGTAAAAAGGAAGTTAAAGCAGTGCCTTCCAGCCGTGGTAGTGTGGCTATGGGAGCTAGCACTGTAGAAAGAACGGCACCGCCTGTCAGAAAAAAGAAGAAAAAATATACCTGGGTCTTATTTGTATTCCTGGGTTTTATAGGAGCGATTGCTATACTTGCTATTATCGGGAATAATATGGATGTTGAAGATCCTGCTTATCCTTCCTCTGATCAGGGGATTAATATAGGACTCAATGATGATCAGACTGCCAATCCTACTAATGAAGAATTGATATTAGGTAGTTGGTCTGTTGCAGATCTTACGACCAATGGAGTATCTATCAAGCAAATGGGAGCAGAATACCAGCAAATACTGGATATGATGGATTACAAATTCACCTTCCAGAATAATAATAAAGCACTTTTGAGTACCTCTGTGAATTCAGAATATCAAAATTATTACGTTAATGGTAATGCTATTACAATGCAATCATTCTATGGTGCTTCAAATGGTACCATAGAATTACTGACAGCGTACAATATGCGCATTACCTTCTACATGCCTGATGGTTATGGCAATACTTATCCTCTCACTATTCATTTTGAAAGATAAGGAGAGGGGAGTGCTAAAGAAATGCTGGCCAGCTCAATTCATTTCCTAACAGATAGAAAATCAGAGCGGCGGCAGCAGGGGCAAGGACCGAAGCGATCATTAGTGAGTAATACCAGGAAGGGACTTTAGAACGCTCTACCAATTCTACCAAAAGAGAAATGAGGAGTATGATAAAAGCGATGCAACCAAAAATGAGGCTTAACAGAGTAGCTAAATAAGTGTTGCTGAGCCAGAGTAAAAGGTAAATAGCAGCTTCTGCCAGGAATATTTCAAAAAGTAAAGTTTTCTGCATGATTGAAGAGATCGTGAATTTCTTCAAATATTGGCATATACTTTGGTTAAAACATCAAAAAGGTTGGAATAAAACAGATGAGAACTATCTCAAAGGTAAATCTATGGAAGATTTACCTTTGAGATAAGTAAGTAATCAGTATTACTTAACTTCTAAACGATTAATAATCCCTAAATACCCGGTCAGCATTTCGGTTGAAATTATCCAACATGCCATCGTCACCAAAATAGTCAGAACTATTGATTTCATTAGGCCTGTCTTTATATAGGTCTCTTTGCCAGGTAGGGTTATTGCGTTCACCAATAGCTGTAGAATGTAATAGTTCAAAATCACCAGGAGCAAGAGATGGGTTATAGAACACAAACTTTACGTTGTTCTGATTGGTTTGCGGAAACTCGTAATATACCCATAACTCATAAGGAGGAGCGGTTGGCTCGGTATCTCGCGTTTCGATATCATCTGGTTGTCCATACTTCATATATACGTAGCCTCTGTCTGTTTCAAAACCATGACGAAAACCCGAATTGAATTTCTCATCAACAGCGGCGGCTACCTCCATATATTCTTTATAAGCGAATTCAGGATTGTTGGGGCTTTCTTTCGCCCAGTGATTGAATATATACATGCGCTGGGCCTTCAGATTCTCATCACGAATCATAAGATTGACAATTTCCACATCATTGCGAGGAATAATAGGAACCATTGCTCTTAAGCTATATTCTAGCTGCTCAGGATTAAGCTTCTTGACAAACTCTTCATCTATGTTAATGCTCGCAAGGGCTGCGGGGTCTTCAACTAATAGTGGATTACTTCTTTGAAAGAAAATAGACCTGGAGCTTAGTAATTCTTTACTGCGGTTACGCAATTCTACCTTCAGGTTATAATTGCCAGATGGTAGTTGAGAAATATCCATTTGCATTAAAAATGGAATGATTGTTTGAGGCGTTTGACGCTTATGTCCAATCATTACTATCTCTGCTTTATCATTTACCAGTTTTTCTACAGAATAGCTGACCATGAAATCTTCATTCAATATCTGATCGGTATTGTAGAATTCGCTGTAAAAGCTTAAGCTGGAAGAATGGCGGCCGTAAAAGTTGAAAGGCAGAGGTTCCATTTTTATACCATTCTTTACAAACATGGAAGAAGCACTATCTTTTACCTTTTCAAAAGAAGATAATAGCTGAATGTCAGATTGTTGAATTTTTGAATCATCGTATTGGATACGCACATTCGTATTGTATTCCTTGGCATTACTTTCGTTATTTATATCTTGTAGTGCGACTACTAACTGGTAATCACCATCTGCCAGGCCATATCTTTTTACATCAAGGAAATCTATAGCTCTGCGGCTAGCAGGGCTGTTTAAGGTGAATTTATCGTACTTTACAATCTCTCCTTCTTGCTTGAATAGAAGAATGACCT
The DNA here is from genome assembly GCA_022360175.1 of Chitinophagales bacterium. GTDB lineage: Bacteria > Bacteroidota > Bacteroidia > Chitinophagales > Saprospiraceae > JAKSDI01. The sequence goes on along the minus strand of JAKSDI010000041.1, from coordinate 20,861 downwards.
CAATGCCTGCCTGATACATACTGTCGTTGACCTCTTTATATTCGACCGTTTTACCTGCTACATAGAAATACAGTTCGATGTAACTTTGTTCGGGGCTTTTAAAGGTCGCATAAGAAACACTTGCATCCAGCGCCATCATTTGTAGGCTTATTAAAAGCCCTAATGCTATTATTAGTATCTTTTTCATAATCGAATGATTTTAGCCAATATAAATATAACGGTATTTAGCCACAATAGATGACCGAAATAATAGATAAGTCAGGTTTCTAACTATTAAAACTTAACGATTGTAAAGCTGTGGCTGGAGGAAAGGTATTAATGCAAGAATCAGTGGTTGTTCATATAAAGCTTCTCTGGAGACAAGTGTATTGGAAAGTAAACCAACAGCTCCTCCCTTGTGCTTACTATTGTGTTCCTTGAAAAGGATATCCATTGCAGGGCCTAGTTCTGCCCCTTCATTAATTTGTTCTTCAATAATAGTAGGAAGTAAAAAAGATGCACTTCGGGTATAGCTTTCCTGCTCCCGGTTGAGAATGACCATCCAGCCAAAGGCTTCCATGCCATAATCAGTATTGCGAATACCTCCTTCAATTCCAACCCAGAAATCTGCATTCGCTTGTTGCACTCGGCAATATTGCGCTCGGTTGCGGGCACCTAACAGGGTTTCTTCATCTGTCATAGGCTGGTCAGATACACCTGAAGGAGCTTTCATGCCTTCTACACTGATACTCTGATGGAATGCTTTACTAAAAGCCTGTAAAACAGCCTCTTGTTTTACAGGATTTGTTGATGCGACGATAATCTTCATATAAAGGAATCTCTATTTATTGAATCTCGTCTTGTACTCGTTTCATCGCAAAACGGAATTCAAATCCTCGAGCAGTAGTAGCTAGTATTAAGTTGGAATCTCCAATTTCTTCTATCGTGTATTCTACTGTGCCCATTGGGCTTTGCTGCTGAATGGTATTGCCATTTACCGAGTAGGTTGAAGTGCCTTTGGCAATGGGAAGATTAGTATCCATATTGCCTTCATCATCAAAATTGAAATACAGCTCAGCAAAAGTCTCCGCATGATTCCCATTGCGAGTAGCATAATCCAGTTCCCAGTTTCCAATGAGAAGATCTGATTGATTGCCAGTATCAGTAGTGCAGCCTACAGCCAGCGAAAGCAGTAATACCGTAAAACATGTATATCTGGAGAAGCGATTAATGTTCATAATTTGAGGTTAATCGTCAGAATTTGTTGAGGCAAAAGTACAAAAATCACTTCTATTAATCGTTTAGGATAAGGATTTGTTGATTTGGAAGCTAAAAAACCTCATTTTTTAAAAAATTTTCAATTATTTTGCCTTTTCTTGATGATTCGTTGACAAAAACCTCAATTCGTAAAGAATCAACTATTAAAACTATGCCTAAAGATTATGATATTGATAAGTTGGATAGGCAAATCCTGTCGATCTTAATGCGGAATGCTAAAAAACCGTATACAGAGATAGCTAAAGAGTTATATGTTTCTGGAGGGACTATCCACGTTCGTATGAAGAAGTTGGAAGAAGCAGGCATTGTTAAAGGTTATAACCTTTCGGTAGATTATGCTCTATTGGGATATGATATATCAGCTTTCCTGGGAATCTATCTCGATAAAAGCTCTTTATATGATGATGTGGCCAGAGAATTGATCAAAATTCCGGAAGTAGTAGCAGCCCATTATACAACAGGCCTGTATAGTATCTTCGCAAAAATAGTCTGCCGGGATACAAATCACCTTAGAGAAGTTTTACACGACAAAGTGCAGAAAATTGCCGGAATACAGCGTACAGAGACATTTATCTCACTACAGGAGAGTATAGACCGCTCTATTAACATCCTTGATGAAGAGGAGGAGGGCTAGCAAGTGGCCTATATTATCAGATATTTTTCCTATCTTCATCCCTACGATAAACAACACTAACAATTAATCTCCTTTTAGTTGCCTGCATATCTTACATTAAACAGTAAATTATGCACAGCGGGCTGCTAAAAGGTACAACACTAAACGATGAATCGGCATCATCCACTGGATGAGGCGTTTCGACTAAAACTGGAGGCACGGGAAGTCGATCCGCCTCTACACCTCTGGGAGGCTATTGAGAAAAAACGCAATACAAAGCATCGGTTAATAAACCGCTTGAGATTACGATTGCCCATGTATGCTATTACATTCTTAACCTTCTCTTCGGGCATGTTTTATTTTTTTCTGTCAACTAGTATTCCTCTTGACAGCTTTCCTATCCCTTTTCCTAATGAAAAAATTGAAGCTCAACCTTCTGATGAAGTAATTCCTGAAGAAGCTGCTTTAACTCCTGTAGATATTCCAAATTTTCCTGACTATTCACATCAACCTATTGCAGGGCTTACTGCTACCGATTCAAATGCCGAATCAACTACTCATATCAATGCTCTAATTAGCCTGAAGCCTGAGTTGCTGGAGAGACAGGAAATATCCAGGGAATTAACTGCTCTTCCTGTTCTTTTAGCCAATCATGTAGTATCTCGTAATGATAGAAAAGAGCATGGCTGGACTGGTACTCCTCGTTGTCCTCAATTCGGAAATGGAAGATGGCAATTGTACGTGGAAGGAGTAGGGGCTGGGCTTTGGTCGTTTAGAACACTGGAAGCAGAGAGTCCGGCATTAGAAGATTATGTGGGTTCACGAGCTTCATCCGAAAAGCAACTACCTGCTTTTAGTGCTGGTGTTCGCCTTTCAGCAATCTCTGATAAAGGATGGATGGTAAAAGGTGGAATTAGTTATACTCAAATCAATGAGAAATTTAGCTATCTGAATGAAAGTGAAGCGCGTACCATTATTCATGAAGTATATGATGAGCAGGGAAATATTATAGGAACTGATACTACTATAGAATTGGGTACAAGGTATAAAATAACATATAATAGATATCGTACGCTAGATGTTCCGCTTCTCTTAGGCTATGAATTTAATTGGGGGAAGTCTTCGCTTTATCTTAATGGTGGGGTGTTATTAAACCTCGCCTTTCGGCAAAAAGGAGCTATCCTGGATCCTGTTGATGAAAGCCCTGTTAGTATTACATCTTCAGATACAGATGCTTATCCTGCCTTTCGACAACAACTCGGATTGGGATGGTATGCAGGAATGGGACTATCTTATGAGATAACATCAGATTGCTCTTTCATTATCGAGCCACATATACAAGCTTATCCACAAAGCATTACAACAGATCAATACGGGATCAATCAACAATACATCAACGCAGGCCTAAACCTAGGCCTACGCTGGGCTATGTAATGTTATTCTTTTCGAATTAGGATACTGTTGCTTTGCCCTTTATTATTTTTCATTTGAGCAATATACATTCCTGAGTTTAAGGTAGAAATGTCATAATTTTTTCCTTCTTCCCAATTAAAACTTGTAAGTAATTTTCCATCTACGGAGTAGATATCAATCTGGTCAAAGGTTCCTTTTCCCGTAACTCTGAAAGTATTAATAAAAGGATTTGGGTAAAGAGTGATGTTTATATCACTAACGGCTTGAGTAGAACTAGGTAGGGCATTAAAATAGTAATATTGGCTAAGATATAAATCTGGATTGTTGACTTCTGTCACAATCACTTTTACAATCGCATGTCCTTCTACACCATTGGGGTAAGCATGAACATCCATTCTACAAACCTCATCGGGAAACGCAACAAAACCGCTGCTTATGGTAGAGGTGGTCTCTTCAGAGCAGATTTCTTTATCGCATAAAGCGACGGTCCATCCTTCTGTTAGAGCAACAATTTCCATAGTCCATCTCAGCGTGCGATTCTGATCTGAAGAATTGATAATATTGTTTTCACTAATTGCTTCAGGTTCGGTAGCAGCTATACCGGTAAGAATGTTTTCTTCTTCTTCAAAGTGAACTTCCTCCTGAGCATTTGCCGAAAGGCATAATGTAAGAATTACTAGTGTGCTAAGTAAAGATTTCATCATATTACTTTTTTAGTGAAACTAGTAATTGTTCTGATTGTCAATGGATTAAAATAAAGAAAAGCAATGAGTAAGACCAAGAATGATGTGTTCTAACGAATCAGCATAATATGCCCACCAACTACGCGTACAGAACCATCATAAAGCTCCAATTCGGCATAATAGGTATATACGCCAGGATTCATTGGCTGGCTATTTTTATTACCATCCCAGCCTTCAGATTCATCATTGGGAAGAAAATCAGCATTTTGGAAAAGTATTCCACCCCAGCGATCAAAAACCATTAATTTCTTAATTAAATAGACTTGGTAGGTGTTGGCAAAAAGAGTAAAATAATCATTGATGTTATCATTATTAGGGCTGAAAGCAGTAGGAGCAAAAAGATCTAAGTGGTCATTAATATTAATATGGATGGTTGCTTCTCCTGAACATCCATATATATCTACAATACGAATAGTATAAGACTCTTCTTCAGTGACAAGTAAGTTGGGGTGTAAACAATCAACGCAACTTAAATTAGCAGAAGGAGTCCATCGAATACTGGCTATAAGGTGTTCGGGGATTTGCAAAAAAGGCATTAAGGTTTCCTGGCTACCAAGACTATATTCAACGGAAGGTGGCAAGCTTACGATTTCAGTATAAGTTGTTGGCATTATAAAAGATTCCTGATAAAGACATCCAGCGGCATCTTGTATATATAAATTGTACGTTTCGCCTGCATTTAGTGTTTCAAAAAGTAGCTCATCCTGATAGCGTTCTCCATCAATAGAATAAAGATAAGGAGGAGTGCCTCCTCGAGCACTAATTTCTAATAAACCATTGCTGAGTGCTTCACAATCTGGGGTAGCCCCACTCAGAGCAGCAGGGCTCTCTATATTTGCAGTGAATTCTTTTTGGCAACCCATTGCATCTACTACTACCAATATATATTCTCCAGCACTAAGCCCTTCCAGTTGAAGAACAGAAGCTTGTCCTCCTAGCCAAAAGAAGTCATATGGAGGTATACCACCGCTTAGTTGTACCTCTAAGGCTCCGTCTGAGCCACCAAAACAACTGACAGATTGTGTCTGTATATCTGCTTGTATGCTTATGAGATCTATATATGCAGTACCACTTACCAGGCCACTACAGGCAGCATCGGTTACTGTAAGTAATTCATAATCACCTCCAAGCATGCCTGCTAAGAAAGTATTGGGATTCCATATATTTTCTATAGGGGCTTGTTCTATTCCGTTTACACTATAGGTAATCGTCCATGGAGCTGTTCCGCTTAAATTGAGTGGTAACAATGCCGTATCTCCTTCGCATATCGTCTCTGTACCATTTAGTAGAGCAGATGGAGGAGTTGTAATAGACATTTGTGCGCTATCGAATCCACTATTACCACAATTGTCTTCAACCGTTACAGAAAATTGAGCCGGCCCATTTGTATCTACAATCAAAGAAGAGGATGTGCTACCGTCATCCCAATGATAGGTATAAGGGCCTGTACCTCCTGAAAGCTCAGGAGTGAGGATGCTACTTTCGTTTTCACATACGGCAATATCGGGAAGTAAAACATCCAGAGGAGGGCTATCCTGAATATACATTCTTGCAGAATCCGTATAGCAGGCACATTGTATATCCAGGGTAAGTAATAATTCTTCAATGGGCTCATCAATCCCATCATTGATCAGGCTTACAGGGAGTTGAGCGGATGTGCTTCCAGAAGGAATCGTAATGCTACCCGGTAAAGGTAAATAGTCATCAATCACCGTGGCACTACTTGTTGGAGAAATTAAATAATTAACAGTAATAGGGAAACTGGTAGTAGATGGATCTGCTCTTTCAAAAAGAAAATAAGCATCTTCACATCCTTCAAGAGCAGGAGTTGTAGGTGTATTACCTACTGCTGCTTTTACACTTACTTCACCACCGAGATTAAAACTTTCGGCTTCCAGGAATACGGCAGAATCATAAAAATTATCCCCTAAATCAGCCACTACCAATCTAATGTGATAGGTTTTGCAGGGGCTAAGTTTTAAAGCCGCAGTTAATTTAGTTGTGAAACCGTCGTATTCTATTGATTGATGAACGGTATTGGTATTAGAAGGAATATTACATAAATTCATATCATCTTCCAATTCATTATGGCGATAGTATTGTGAATTGGATTGATGATTTATGGTATTAATACTTACCTGTTGGTTGGTGCCGGGAATCAATGCTACATTCTTGGCATTATTAGAAAAATTGCCATTAATCCCTGGACCACTAATGAAAAAGCCAAATACATCATTATATATACTGCCAACAAATTCGCAATATTCTTCTGAAGCAAACACGTAGCTAAATGTGACAAAAGAATCCAGTGGCTCAAAATCAAAAGATATACCAACCGCATCTTTCACCGCTTCCGTCGATAAAATACCCAAATCCTGATCTCCGCTATCATCGTAGAAATTGCCACTTTCATCTGTGACATTATTAGGGCCTTGAGCATTGGATATTTTTCCAGTAGCCAAAATGATTCCCCTTTCAATGCCAATACTATTGCTGCCATTCTCAAAATACCCAACTCCTTTTTCTGAACCAATCAATTGGATATTGGAGATATTATCGCAGGTACCTTTTACAAAGATGTCTCCTACAAGTTCTTCGACCGTATAAGTATCATCTGTAATTATACTTTCTGGTGGAGGAGGCAAAGGATAGGCAATACGATGACTATCTGCAAATATGCTACTGACTATTGCAAGGACTAAACAAAACCAGAGTGATAGCGTATGCCGCTTCATAAGCATAGATTACGATTCTAGTGCCGGGAGTATTTGTCATCGTTGATAGTTGCAATTGGGCGAAAAGTAATTTTTACACTACAATTCTATACATCTAGCTATTACTTATCAGCCATTTCCCAACTATTTTAGTAATAGCTGCTAACTATAAAAAGGGGTATAGTACATTAAGGATTTTAGTGCCTTGAGGAATCGTCCAAAAATACGAGAAAAATGGGACATTTGTAAGCAAAAAACAATTTTCATAAGAGATTGACAGATATAAAAAAAAGGATTACCTTTGCAGCCGTTAAAAACCCACCGCTTGTTCATCAAGGGAAGTGGGTATGGTTTCACCAACATAATTTTAACATCAATGCCAGTTAAAATGCGTTTACAGAGAAAGGGCCGAAAAAAACGTCCTTTCTATCACATCGTGGTAGCAGATGCCAGAGCACCTCGCGACGGTCGTTTTATCGAGCGTTTGGGATCTTATAACCCGATGACAAAACCTGCAACAATCGAAATCGATAGAGATAAAGCTTTCGATTGGTTAGAAAAAGGAGCACAGCCTACAGATACGGTTCGTGCTATGTTACGTTTCAAAGGAGTATACTACAAGCGTCATTTAATGAGAGGAGTTAAAAAAGGAGCTCTTACTCAAGAAGAAGCTGAAGCTAAGTATACAGAATGGGTAGATGCAAAAGAAGCAAAGATTGCAGCTCGTAAGGCAAAAACTGCTGAAGAGAAAGCTGCTTTTTATGCAAAAGTATCAGGTACTCCACCTCCTAAGGAAACTCCAACGGCAGAAGCTCCTGAAGAAGCTGCAACTGCTGCAGGGGAAGAGGAAGAATAGAATTGACATCAAAACCCGTACTTCGTATAGGTTTTTGATGGCACAAAATATTTTTCTGAATATAAAAGAAAAGGATTTGCTAATATCAGCAAATCCTTTTTTGTTAAATCTTTGGGACTTTTGTCGGGTTTAGGTTATATTTGCAACACTATTAAAACGGCTATACTTTAATTCTAAATATGATATACACAAGCCTGGTAGTGCATTGATTTGCACTATCAGGTTTGTTTTTAATAGTCGATAGAACTAAACAGACTAATTTAACATGCAAGAACTAAATGAAGCTTACCTGGTCAAGTTGGATGACTTGGCAGCTGAAATACAGGAATCTGAAGAACTACAAAAATACCTTGAGGAGGAAGAAGAGGAAATGTATCTTCAACTTAAGGAGCAATATGAACCTCGTATTGCACTGATCTATGATGAAGTAGCAGAAAAAGACCCATTGCAGTTGATTTCTCTGGAAACTGTTCTACTCGAAACCGCTTTTGAAGGTTTATATCTTCCTAAAATTTTAGGATATTCCGTTTTGAGAGGAGAGATCAATGCGCACTTTAAATATGCCCGCCCTCAAAAGCACTTTAAAAATGTGCTGATGGCTATCTGTAATTCTGCCAACTTTGATATTCTCCGCAAGCGAATTGGGCAGTCTATTCAAATGGGATTTGCTCTGAGTAGCGACATTTGGGTGACTAACCTAATTAATGCGATAGATAACAAACGAGTACGTTATTTTTTGCAAAGCCAAAAACTGGATAAATACCGCTATCCAGAAAATCGTAAAATAGGTTACGATCGTTATAAGCGCCAGTTTAGAAACGATAATTTTCATACAGCGTATTTTCCTGAAAGCCTTTCTGACCTAAAATCTTACTATTCACCAGTTAAGAACTTCATTCTTTATCGGGTATCTAAAAACTGGGACAATAGTAGTATCGTGCCGAATTTGAAAGCACTGATCGAAAATGACACCTTTAAGGGGCATCAGGAACATCTTGAAATAATAACCCTATATGCGATGTTTTTTGATCTCAATGAAGAAGATCAAAAACATTTGTCAACACACCTTAATGATATCCGAAGTACAACGGAGGAATTCGAAGAACACTTCTTTACCTATTTACTAAGGTTGCACAACAGAAAGGATGTTGATATTACTCCTCAGGCAGATTTACATTTGTCGGCTGCCCTGGATAAGTCAGTAGAAGATGATTTAAGTAAGTATTATAAACTTATGGATATTGTCCATACTACAGGCTATATGAATGAGGAAGCCCAGGAAGCTGTGAAAGCATTTTATGTGCAGTATGAGGGCTTATCAACTATTAATGAATGCCTCAGACAAGCAATTTACGGATATTTCCATCGCTTTATCAGCAATCTGGAAACAAGCGATTACCCGGAATTATTTGAAATTTCAAAGCTATTCCCTGCCTATATTGCAATATTTGCTAATCAGCAGTTCAACCAGCAACTTAAGGAGCTGTGTTTATCCTACGTAAATCGATTGTTGAAGAAATACACAGATAAGCGAGGTAAGGATTATCAGGATATCAAGAAGTTTGTATCTACTGCTTTCCAGGATTTTGGTTTTCTTAAAGAAAAGGAAATTGTGGAGATGTTTAAGACCAGAAGAAAGCGTAAGAAGAAAACAGAAGGCTAGCGCTTAAATTAGTACGTATTATTGTTAAATTTGAGCAGACAATAAACACATATTATGTCGCTCATTCGCCGAATTCTTGAATTCTTGGGCTTTCGTCGTCGGGCAAAGGCTCAAGAATCCAATTCTAGCCAGCGTCAAACGCTTCAAATAATCGAACAAAACGTCTATACCATGGTCAACACGATTACTTTTTCTACAGATATGGAAAAACTCTACCTAATTGATAATGGTAGAGCTATAGAATTTGATCTAGGAGATAAAGGAATTTTGGTAGGAACACTGAATGGTCAAATATCTGTTGCTACTGCATTTGAATTTCCTAAATCAGATGACGGAACAACCGGAGCATCTGATGGGGGGGCAGAAATACCTGAAAGAATAGGTGCTGGGAGAAGTGTGAAACTTGAAACGGAAAAGACAGTTTGGTCAGGAGCTTATCATAAAGATCGTAGAGTCTTAAGCTTTATAGGAGCTGTAGAAATAGAAATTAGAAAGCCTAATGGCGGTGAAGAATATGATTACAAGCCTGAATTACACTTCTTTGAGTTAGATGCTAATACCTTGCATATTCGTCGTAAGAAGGATAATATATTTGTAATGGCTCTGCCTAACGAGTTGGATGCTGGAGGAGATCATGGGTAATGCTAGGTGGCCTGTGCTTTTAATATCTTTCTTAACGGTACTTTTCTTTGTTTACTTTTAATCCAATTCAAAGCTAGTTCGTCCATCCTCATTGGAGGCGTTTCTCCATCTTGTCTAAGCTGGATAATTTTTTGTTCGAACAACAGGAATAAGTCAGGATGTTTTTTTGCAGCACTATAGCTGAGTTTTCTAATGAGTTGGCCAGTCTCCTTAAAGAAAATGCCTTTATAATCACTTTGCTTGGTATGCCGCTGTAGTGATCTTATAGCAGAATCTACTTTTTCTATCTCATCTTCTTCATAGCTACATAAGAGATTGATAAGTAAAGTAGCTAATCGGAAGTGTTCATTATTTACTTTTCTATTATAATGCTTGGATATTTTCTCACACCACTCCAGGCATATAGAGTGTTTGTCGAGAATGAATAATAGTAACGTAAGATTAAATGCTATGATTAATTGGCTAACAGGATTAAGTTTATAAGCATTCATACCTTGACTAACTTGCTCAATCAATTCTTCATGGCCATCTTCTACACCAAGATTTATATAGTATAACAACTTGTAATTAGTAAGCTGTTTGAAGAGCAGGCGCTGATCGTGATAATTAGTAGGCTTTTCATTTTCTAGTTTGGTTAGTAATTGCTCAAATTGCGCGTAATTTTTTTGAGTATAAGCTACGTTGAAGAGATTGAATACATCTGAAATATACCGTACATACTCCTCTTCTTTTATAGAAGGATAATCATCCCACCACGCTACCATTTTTGAATAGTAAGTATTGGCTTTTTCTACATCTTCTGTCAGTAAATTGTTGAACAATGCCAGGCTTTGCAGGTATCTCCTTTGTGCATGAGCTGAATCTGGATAAAAATCTTCCGTATTACTTGCTGATGGGAACTGAGTGGCAATTTCCTCTGCTTGAGCTTCAGGGGAAATCGAATTTTTTGCCATCTGTATTTTATAACTGAGAGACAGATAGTGCAATTCTTCGTTTATATTCTCTATGAAGTGGTCTTTCTCTTCTAGCAACTGATTGATGATGACCCCGTAGCTTTTGGGTTTGGTGACCCATATATAATTTAACTGTTCACGGCTGATTTCAAGAAGAGAAAGCTGATCGTCAAGTTCTTTAGCAAGTTCTTTTGCTTGTTTAAATCGTTCTTCACTTTGCGGGTACAATCCTCTTTCATACAGATAGCGAGCATCTAGTATCATTTCTTTAATGCGCGCAGCACGTGATTTTGAACTTCTATAATCACGCATTGATCGTAGTATTGATTCATATAAGTAAGACTTATCAGAAGGTAAATTTTTACCAAACTTTTTTTGAAGTTTTTGCTCATCATATTCATCCAGTTGATTGATCGCCTGAAAAAGTTCTAGATAATTACTAGAGCGCCTGCCACTTTTCTTAGCATCAAGAGTAAAATACCGTTTCTCTGATTTGGACATTGCTTGTATGAGCTTAAATAAGTCTTCTTTTTGCTTCATTCTTGCCGTTTTCTGCTTTTTTATAGCCGTTTACACGCTATTTGCTACCGTTTGTCTTTTTGAAAGTGTTAAAATATAAAAAAAATGAAAAAAAATAATGAGCTTAGAAATACAAAGTAAGTGTTATTTTTTGAAACTTTCAAATAGATTTTAATTAACTGATAGTTAATTGGTTATGTGTTTTTATGTTTGTTTTTTTGATTAAATATTTAGGCTTAGGAGTCCAAAGTAGAATGAAGTGCTGGTTTTGTACAGCCTCGGGAAGACTATACATTTGTAATGTAATTAATAAACAACGCTGTTTGACACAACGGAAAACTAAACAATCAACACAAAGCAGGAGGTTTCCCCTTCGTAATGCCAGGAGCTTGTCAGATTTTTTTACAAGCTCTAAATGAAAGCAATGACATACTATGAAAAAGCATTTTGAGCATAGAGCTCAGCAAGGATTATGTTCATAGGGCAATTCGGATGCCCTGCCACTTTGTAAGTGTGCAGGGCTATCAATTCCCTTTAATAACAAATAATACGGAGGTTCTACATACTGGCGAGACGAAGCAATTAAAAAAGGGGGGGAGAATATTTTCACCCCTCCGGGAAACCTTTCCTTTGATAAGAGTTGATTTGAAGATATATAAAATTTTAGGGTGTTTTATTTTCAGAAGGGCGTATCCACAAAGGTGGATACAAACTAAATTGGAGATAAGTAGATAGTTGCTATTATTCCGGGCTGGGTAGCGGTTTTTTGAACTGCTGCCCAGTTTACTTTTTCTCCCAAAATGAATGAAAATGTGGTATTTAGTACCAATAGAAATAATACTTGTTATTAGCATATCGTTGAGAGGGTGCCGATAGGGTACCTTCATCAACGATTAAATCTCAAAACCTCAAGAAACCCATGAAAACAATCTACCCCAACCTTTTTTCTACTCCTTTTTCCGTATCTTACCTATCTGACTGCCAGTATAGGCAATCCTTTCATCTATTTATACTACCATTACAGTAGTACAATATTCCCGGCTTAATCAATTTGCACATAATTTGATGAGTATTCATCTTTGTGAGAAATCTTCTTTTACCTACTCGTATATAAAAACCTCGTATAAATCAAAGCAACTATGAAACTTCTATTCCCCATTACAGTTGTGTTTCTATTAATGAGCAGTTTTAGCCTTGCTCAAAACATGGTGTTCAAACCTGATGCCAATTTGATAGAAGCAGAAATCACAGGACTGGATACCTTTTTAGTTCCATTTAAAGGAGACTCGGTTCCTGAACCCCGGTTTGATTATTTATGGATTACCAACGATGGGCAATATTATTTTACTAATGATACAAATACATTAGTCCATCGATTTGATGTTAGTAAAATTGGTGGGATTGGCAACGATGGTGGGTTTATGACGTTTGCTACTCCTGTATATAGTGATCATGAAGAAGAAGAACCACCAAAGCTTATAATTGGAGATATTGGGATAGGAGGATCAACGGTGCAACCAGATAAAGTAAAGGCAGTGCCTGATAGTGGTTACATTCGATTGCAGAAAAACCACTTAAACCTGGTACCAGAGGATACTACAGTATTCATTCTTACCGCAAAAAATAATCTGGCAAATTTTTCTATACCTCTCAATACGTATATACTCTTTTTATACGACGGGCCTCTGTCTATTATTAATAAAAATTTAGAGTCAAATGTTATCAACGCCAATCCTATAAAAGGGGCTGATACTCCACCTATATTTACAGAATTTGAACCAGAGGAGTCTTTCATTTATTATTCAAATTCGTTTCTGGAAAGTTATGCAGGTATAGATTTATCTGGTTTATCTCTGGGAGAGTCTTTTAAAAACGCTTTGTTATACCGCCTGGATGCGCTAGGGCCACAGGAAGAACGACATATTTTTCTTCAGATGAAAAATGATGAAGTTCATTTAGATGCAATTCCTACAGGAGGTATTGGAGGTACTCGTTTTGTGGCTGTATTATTGGCTACAGATTTTCAGGGAGAAATTGATTTGCCTAATCTTACACAAGTGGAAGAGCAAATAGCTACTGAACTTAAAATCAACTCTTTAATAGATCAGCCAATTATTGTTGCTAATGATGATGGAGGTACAGATACGCTTTATATTAGCGATTATCGACCCATAGGTATTTCGGATTTATACTCTACAGTTGCCCGTTCGCATGATCCTAATCAGATCACATTGCAGGCATGTGAGTGCCCTACTAATGCTGATGTAGCTCAAAAAATTATCTGTAAGGTTGATTTTGAAAACACTGGAGCTGGAGCTACAGAAGATGTTAGTATAGTTGTTCCTTTACCTGCAGAAATAGAGGCTTCTACTTTTTCAAAAGAACTGATTAGTTTATTCCCCGATTCAGATGCTCTGCGGAATGATATGAATATCTCTATCGATGAAGATAATAATTCGATTCGATTTGATTTTCCTGGTTTGAGACTGGAAGGCAAAATGCCTGGAGAGGATAATTACCTCGGCCGTACTGGCCATATCACCTTTACCCTATATACGAAAGCGGGTACTAATGTAGAGGATATAGCCCCAGTACAAGCGTGTATCATTTTTGATGAAAATGATCCTTTCTGTACACCAGAAACTTCTATTGAACTAATAACCTCTCAGGAAGTACATGCCTCTTTGGCACCACTTGCCTTAAATTGTGGAGTTTGTATTGTTCCTAAAGGGCCAAACCAGCCAACGGATGGCATTGTAGTTTTAGGCATGCCCCTGTGGTTGCTGATTTTGATTTTACTGCTTATAGGTATCGCCATTTATTTTGCCTTTTTTGATGAATAGGTAAAATATGGGATGGCTCTTATATGAAGAATAGCCATCCCATATGGCTGATTGTTTTTACGGAATTGATTTAGAGCCTGTTTGGAAGTTATTTTGATGTTCAAAATAGCGCCTTTTCTATTATCACATCACCTATCTGCTATGAATCCTTTCTTGAAAATCCTTTCTTTCCTTATCGGGATGTTTGTTCTTATTAGCCCTTCTTATGCTCAGCATCATGCAGATGAGTTGTTGGAACAGGCGATTACACTTGTGAAAAACAATAAAGAGGATAGTGCTTCTATTTATTTCTCCGAATCATTAATGCTTTATCAAAAAGCAGATAGCCTGGTTAAATGGATTAATGCTCATAAATCCTATGGGAAAGCTTATCGAATCAGACGGCTTGATAGTGACCCTAATAAAACGGTAGAAGTTTTAGTTGAAGCATCAAAAGAAAACTTATGGAGAGCACCTCTTAATGCAAAGGAATGGGATGCCTTAGTCTGGTTAAATGTTAACATCGCGTTTACCCATTATTATAAACTGGAGAATTTTATAATGGCTAAGGAATATTATGAACTCGCGGCCCACCTGCATCAGAAAAATATAGGAGATCCAGACTATTACCTGATTAAACATGTGTACAAGCCTTTGTCTAATTTAAATACACGCCTGGGAGATTATTCGGCTTCTGAAGTGTATTTGCAAACGGCTATAGATTTTTTTTCTGAAGAAAAGATTACAAACGAAGCTGCCCGTACGAGTAATGACCTGGCGATTGTTTTTCTTTCTCAGGGGAAAATAACTGAATCAATACAGCTTCTTGAAAATGCACTGGAGCTAGAAGAGCTATCAGATGAAACAGTTGCATTATTGCAAGGGAATTTGGCTAAATCGCTTCATGATAATGGTGACTTAAAAAAAGCATTATTACATATTAATTACTGTTTAGATTTATTGAATACAGACGATGTAAATTCGATTAGCATTCTAAAATGGATCGCCAATTTTCATGTCCTTAAAGGAGATATATTGTTGTCTTTAAAGCGGTATGATGATTCAGAGTTGGAATTGAAGAAAGCTGAAAGACTTTTAAATGAAGTTTCGAATTCTTATCAAAATCGAGATTTAGCAGGATTGTATCAAATATTGGGGCGCTTGTATAATGAGAGGGCACAATTTGAAAAATCTATATTGACCTATCATCGTATATTCGACATCATGCTCGATCATTTTGATGAATCTTCCTGGCACTCTCAGCCGAACCCCTCTACATTTTCAGCCGAATATATGCTTATTGATGCTCTATTCGGAAAGGCAGAAACCTTGTATGCCTGGTATCAGAAAACTGCTGATCAGGAAATGCTTCAAACGGCATTGAAATGTCATGAACTTATCTATGAAGTAGAACAATTACAACGCAGAGCTTATCGCTATGAATCATCTAAGTTATTTAATGTAGCCGATGCTCGAAGCCGTAGCACTCAGGCTATACAATTAGCACTGGAGTTATGGCATAAAACAGGAAATGAAAAATACAAGGAAGTTGCTTTAGCTTTTGCCGAACGTAGCAAGAGCACCTTAATGCTGGAAGCTTTTTATAATTCAAGAGCGGTCTCCCTTGCAAGCTTGCCTGATAGCGTGCTCCAAAGAGAAAAGGCGATACAAAAGGCGATAGCAGATGCGGAAGAGTCTCTTTACAGTGCTAAAAGCGATAATGCAGTGGATAGCCTTATTCAGCAACTGGAAATGGACTTACTGAGTTTAAAACAACAATACGCTGATTGGATTAAGGAACTAGAACAGCAATATCCACGTTATTATAAACTGAAGTATAACCTCAATACCCTTTCTTCTACAGAAATACAAAATGCCCTCATATCTGGAGATCAGGCATTTCTCGAATACTTTATAGGAGACAAGACTATTTACGTTTTCCTGATTACAACCGATAATTTTAGAGTATTTGAACTGGAAAAAGATTTCCCACTTGAAGATTGGGTGATTGAACTCCGAGAAAATATAGAAGCTTTCCAGTTTTCTAATTCAGATCGATCGGCTCTTTGTGAAAGCTATAATCATTTAGCATACCAGTTGTATAATGAATTAATTAAGCCGTTAGAAGCTAATGGTTTGCCGGAAGGATTACTGATCGTGCCAGATGGTGTATTAGGATTTGTACCTTTTGATGCATTGCTTAGTGATGTGCCCCACCCAGGATGCAAGTTTAGTAATTACCCATATTTATTACAGAAATATCATATTCAGTATGCTTATTCGGCTACTTTACAATCAGGATTGCTCCAGCGGTCAATTCGTAATAAGAAATGGATAGGTTTTGCTCCTTCTTTTGATGGGGCTAATAGTTTTGGAAAGCTTACCTACAATCAGTTGCTGGTAGAGGGCCTACAAAAAATTAATGGGGGTAAAGCTTATATGAATAAAGAGGCCACTATCTCAAACTTGTCAGAAATTGCTGAACAATATGGCCTGTTCCATTTTGCAACCCATGCACAAGCTAATACAGAAGCTGGTGATTTTTCTTTCATTGTTTTTTCAAATGGACAAGGAGGTTATGATTCTCTATTTGTAAAAGATATTTACCTCTTACCTCTACAGGCTGAAATGGCAGTATTGAGTGCATGTGAAACTGCAGTGGGGAAACTCTATCAGGGAGAGGGGATTATTAATCTGGCTCGTAGTTTCCTATATGCAGGCGCTAATAGTGTAATTACAACCCAGTGGAGCATCAATGATGCTACTAATCGGGAATTGATGGAAAGATTCTACAATTTCCTTCATAAAGGGTATTCTAAATCAGAAGCCTTGCGCCTCGCTAAACAAGAACAGGTAAAAAATGGAGGTATGTTGCATGCTCATCCTGCTTACTGGGCAGCTTTTGCACCTATAGGGAATATGAGGCCAGTATATAGTGGCCTGAATCCTGTATGGATTTATAGTGCAGTAGGCCTGAGTCTTGGGTTGATTTTAATTGGGCGTTGGTACTTCTCTCAAAAGTCTAAATAAAAAGAAAAACCTATTTCATTTATGCATTTATGCATTTATGAGTATCGATGCATCCTATAAGTAAGTGATCAGAATTATTGAAATAATATTGATCACTTACTTATTTGAGTGTCGGTTATAGAAAAAAAACGGTCTTTTATAGATATTTTTTTTATGATTCTAAAATAATTGCGAAATATATACCGTTGAAGTTAACGATTGCCTATTTATATAATGGGAGTCGCTTTTTTAGAGGTAAGTTATTGCCTCGATTCTGCTTTCGCAGAATTCTATTTTTTAACATAAAATTTTTAGCCATGACAGTCAATCTAATGAATGCTTCTGTGCCCATTTTTACCGGCCGCGTAGAAGTCCATTTTGATGTCGGCAGTACAGGAATTCCAATTTGTACGCAAGTAAATCGAAACTTATTAATTAACCATCAAACAAGTAATCTATGGAGAACAAATGATGAGATGTTTGCATGTGAAACAGCAGTAGTTCGGGGAGGGGCTTATGTCGTCACCGTCTAGCTCAGGACGTAAAACAAGAGAATTCGATATAAGCCTTCCTCTTGGACTTTCTATTGTCCAAGTATAGAGTTATCAAACTCATCTGCCAATTTTATTCCCGTCTCTGTTAGTTTATACAGAGTATTCTCATCTCTATCATTACCGTTTTTAATTACAAATCCATACGCTTCTAACTCGCGAATGGTAGTGGCAATGTATTTTCTGTTTTTTACTCTTGAATGTTTTTGCAAAGAAGTAATAGAAAGACCACTCTCCATATATATATGGTGTGATAATAATCGGATTGTACAAACTTTAGCGATCGCATGTTTGTAATCGGATTGGATCTCCTTTTGTATATTATCTATAGAAGGAGTACTCGCTTGTTCTTCCCGGATGAAAGAAAGTATGTTGCTTCTTAAGTAGTTTAATTGTTGTTGTACTTCTGCAAAACTAATTAGGCCATTTCTTAAGCCTTTTTGGTAGGCATGATATTGGGCAGACTGCATCAGGATATCATCAAGCCGTTTATTGTTTTCAAAATAACTGGCTAATAATTTGATGGCTGCTTCCAATTCATCTTGTGCAACTAATTCCTGTATTTGCTTTTTAGCTTCTTTGGACGTCATTGTGTGCTACCGATTTTGGTTTTTGATAAATACGTAGGCCAACTAGTCCTAGTTAACTAGTCGATACCAAAATGATTGCATCTTATGTTGTAAAGCGATTGCTTCTTCCTGATAGCTATGCCCTGTTGTTGAGGCTATGCGTTTTACTTCTGATTCTAATTCCAGTGGAGGTGTTTTCATTGCCTGCGCAGCTAGTAAGCGATACCACTCAGCAGATTCTTTGAAGTAAATACGATTGAAATCATCCAAATTTTCCTGCTGCTGTATTTGACTTAATAGTTGATCAAAGGATAAAAAGGATTCATCGTAGCGTTTTTGCTCTAATAAGGAAGCTGAATATTCGAGTGATTGAGAAAGGCTGGAAATAGATTCATTGCCTGCTCCCATCGTGTTTTCAGATTTAGGAGCCTGGTATAAATTTGAAGTGAGAGCTGTTTGTCCATAATTAACATTTGCATACCAGTAAATCACGCCTCCTGCTACGATCAGGAATAAGATAGCTGCTGCAATACTTCGGATAGTAAATAGGGGAGAGGCCTTTGTTTTAAGAGGCTTAATAATTGCCCCTTCTTCAGCCTTGCGCTCCCAATTATCCATTTGTTCAACAAATTGCTCACTCCTCATTGCCTCAAAGCCTACATTAAGCCGGCCTTGCTTTGCAACTTCCAGTGCAAAAGCTTCATCCTTCTGTATACGATCTTCTACTATGGCTTTTCCTGCACCTAGTTGTTCGCTTAAGTACCATTCGATTAATTCTCCATCATCTGTAGCTGATACCTGCCAATCTTTTTCCCAATCAACTATTTTATTGTGAAATAGCTCACTGCCATAAAGCCTCAAGCCATGTATCAATTTGTTGAAAGCTGCTACTTCAGATTGTAAGCCCTGGTCTTGATCAATAGTCGCTTGAAAAAGCCTGGCTTCTTCAGTATCCATCTGTCCTTCCAGATAACGTTCTATATCCTCTGTACTATAATGCTCTGTAGACATCTTTAAAGTAGTTTGAATTTATTCATCTAATTCAAGTCAGATCGCAAATTTGTTAGTCTATTAATGCTCGCATCTTTTTCAGACAATCGTGTTTGCGCCTTCTGGCAGCGCCCGCTGAAGGCAAATCCATCGTTTCAGCGATTGCTTCCATTACATAATTCTCTAAATAGAACAATTCTAATAACCGCTTACAAGGACCACCCAGGCGTTCCAGTAAGTTCTTTATGAATTGCACTTTAGCTTTTCTTTCGTGCTGGCTTTCTATTTCTGCTTCTATTCCTATATCCGGAATTTCAGTTTCCCACTGATTTACATTTGCTCCTTTTCGCATCATCAGAACTCTGCCTATACCTATTATATAGGTTTGTATCGTACTACTCATCGGAGCTTGTAATTTCCTTGTCGTTACTTTTCGATGGAAAATAACCATCGCTTCTTGAAAAAGCTCTATTGCTTCTTCTGGAGGGCAACCGTGTCTAATGAAGAAAAGCCTGAAAGGGCTGCGTACTTCATCATATAGTTTTCTCCAGGAGGT
The DNA here is from genome assembly GCA_022360175.1 of Chitinophagales bacterium. GTDB lineage: Bacteria > Bacteroidota > Bacteroidia > Chitinophagales > Saprospiraceae > JAKSDI01. The sequence goes on along the minus strand of JAKSDI010000041.1, from coordinate 991 downwards.
TTCGTCTCCGTTTACCAGTGAAGATAGTAGCTGGTCATCTTCCGGGTATTTATTCATTGATCGCTAATTTTTTGAAAGTGTTACTTCTTGTCAATCCGTATATGATAAAAGTAAGAAATTTTTGATGCTATGCTTTTAAAAAATCTGCTTTGATAGTTTATGAGTACCCCTGGCGAAAGATAAGGCTACACCATTATATATATATATAGGTATAGGTGCTGTACGGAAAGGTGCTATATCTTTTGTTTAAATTCTAAGTGGAATTAAAAAAATAAAAAAAAGATGTTTTAGCGTAACGTTTATAAAAATGAAAAGATAAAGGGATAAATCCCGCTTTAATTAATAAAGCATATTATAATCCTGCTTCTTTATCAAAGAAGATATAATCCCATGATTAAACCGGGTAATAGCAACTCTACTTTTCGGGACACCCCCCGAATAACCCCAAAGTACCCGGTTGGCCCTGATTTAGGGGCCTCCCTTTGGGGATTTTCAAAAAAATAAAAAAAAATGCTGTCTCAGGCAGCATATTCCAAACTAAGGGTATCTAGCACATAATTGAGTAGTCAAAATGACAACACTCACGAGCAGCCGGGCGATTCCCAATTTAATTGCTTCGTTTGACAATATATCATCCCAAAACCATCGCATACAATCCGGCTGCCTTTTTTCCTTCAGAATTTTAGTCTAAGAGCATGGCACCCCAATAATTTTAAGGGTGCCTTCTTTTTTTTTCTTTCTTCTTTTTTTTATCAAAAACAATCGTATATTTGCAGCCGCTTTAAAGGAAGCGGAAATGCGAGTTTGAAAAAAGATTAAATATTTTTTACTTTTTATTTGTAAATTGTTGAAAAGGATATATCTTTGCACTCGCTTTTAAAGAAAAGCAATAAAGATTGAAAGGAAGGGTAGCAGAGGAGGGATGTTTAGTAAGCTGTGCACGTTATGATTTGTTGGGGAAGGAGCTTGCGAGAAGCTTTGAAAAAAGTTT
>JAKSDI010000272.1 GCA_022360175.1 Chitinophagales bacterium | reverse complement strand
CAATCTTATGTATGCTTAAATAAAGATTCTTTAAACCTCCATGAAACTAAAAGAGCAGCAACAGACTCATATGAAGAAGTGGTTTGGGTACCTAATGGCCAGGTAACTGCAAAACTACATCCACATGATACGGCTTCTGTATTTCAGGAAAGACTTCAAAGGTGGATCAGGAAAGTAGAAGCCGATCCTTATGTGGAAGAATGCCTCCTGCTACTGGAGGAGATGATGTCTTAAATCCATCATTTTGCGTTACCAATTAATCCTCATTCGCATCATAGAATAGCTGAACCGCAGCTATTCTAAACAGTCCAACTAAACAATTAATCAATTCAGAATCAAAAACATATAGTCCAGCTTAATTTCATTTCACTTTTTTGCTTGTTAGAATAAATTTGCTCCCGATTGATGTGGCCAGTTAGCTTATTTCTAAAGAACAGAATCACATCATCTACACTAGAGAAAAACATTATCAGGTATTTTATTTTTAAAAGCTATGCACACACTCAGAGGGAAAATACCATGATGTAATTTTTTCACTCTATAAACAATTGTGATGTTAGGAAAACAACCTACGAGAAACCAGTTATCATCTACTCTTCCCATTGTTAATCAGCTTAGATTTTTCAAAAAAATCTTTTGCATATTATTTGCACTAGTATTTTCGCAAGCTGCTTTTTCACAAGAAAAACTAACAATTAATGGCTATGTCAAGGATGGAGAAACAGGAGAAACTTTAATTGGGGCTTCAGTTTTCATAAAAGAACTGACAACAGGTACTACTACTAATGAGTATGGTTTTTACTCCATTTCTATCCCATCTGGTAGCTATACATTGGAATTCAGTTACATCGGTTTTGCCAATGAAGTAAAATCAGTCAACCTCACTCAAAATATAAAATTAGACATTGAACTAGGAGAGTCAGTAAAAGATTTGATCGAGGTAGTAGTTACCTCTGAGGCAGCAGACCATAATGTGTCAGACCTGCAAATGAGTGTAAATAAACTAGATATTTCTACCATAAAGAAAGTCCCTTCTTTACTTGGAGAGGTAGAAATTATTAGAAGTATTCAATTATTGCCAGGAGTTAGCTCAGTAGGAGAAGGAGCAACAGGATTTAATGTAAGAGGCGGGAGCATTGATCAAAACTTAGTGTTATTAGACGAAGCTCCTGTCTATAATTCTTCCCATTTATTTGGATTCTTTTCCGTCTTTAATCCAGATGCAGTAAAAGATGTCAAACTCTATAAAGGAGGGATTCCTTCAAGGTTTGGTGGTCGATTATCTTCCATATTAGATGTACGCATGAAAGAGGGAAACAATAAAAAATTGTCCTTAACTGGTGGCATTGGTACTATATTTAGTCGACTTTCTGTTGAAGCTCCTTTAATCAAAGATAAAGCCTCTTTTATTGTTGCAGGCCGTCGCTCATACATTGATTTGCTTGCTTCTCCTTTCCTTACAGATGATTTGGATGGCACCGTTTTGAATTTTTACGATTTAACTGTAAAGACCAATTATAACATTAATGAGAAAAATCGAATTTTCCTCTCTGGTTATCTTGGGCGTGATAATTTTGGATTTGGGGATAATGCTGGATTTAATTGGGGAAATGGTACGGGGACATTCAGGTGGAATCATTTATTCAATGACAGACTCTTTTCAAATTTGACTTTATTCTATAGTAATTACGATTATTCAATTTCTTTTGGTGGAGATTCTAACCGATTTGATTGGGATGCAAAAATCATTAATTATAGTGCAAAACCTGAATTCGCTTATTACATTAATCCAAAAAATATCATTCGATTTGGCGGACAAGGAATCATTTATGAATTCGAGCCAGGGAATGCCGTAGGAGGGAGTGAAGGGGAAACACAGGATATTAGTTTGGATAAACAATATGCAATTGAGGCAGCCGCTTATCTCGAAAATGAATTGACATTTGGAAAATTTGAAATGAATTATGGACTGCGTTTATCTCATTTTAATTATACGGGAAAAGGCAATGCTTATGAGTTTGGAGATGCTCCAGCAGGCACTCGACGCCCCGTTATCGGTTTTGAAGAATATGACCAATGGGAATCTATAGAAACTTATTTAAATTTAGAACCAAGACTTGCGCTAAAATATCAATTAGATAAATCTAAATCTTTGAAAGCCAGCCATATGCGAACGGCTCAATACATACATCTGGTGTCAAACACCGCTGCTTCGACCCCAGTAGACGTTTGGACGCCAAGTACGAACAATATTAAACCTCAAACCGCCAATCAGGTAGCATTGGGCTATTTTCAAAACTTCAAAGAAAACTCATTTGAGCTTTCCGCAGAAGTTTATTACAAGGATATGGATAATCTCTTGGACTATATTGTCGAACCCAATCCAGACTTATTGTTAAATGAATTTTATGAAGGAGATGTACTGGCAGGCAATGGTAGGGCTTACGGACTTGAATTAATGTTGGAAAAGAAAAAGGGGCAGTTTACAGGTTGGCTAAGTTACACCTTAGCACGTACAGAACTGAAAGTAGATGGCATCAATAATAATGATTGGTATCCAACCCGTTTTGACCAAACCCACAATTTAAGTCTAACTGCTTTCTATCAAACAAAGAAACGATGGTCTTTTTCAGCGAATTTTTCCTTCATTTCAGGCACACCTGTCACTTTTGCAAATGGAGGATATTATCAACAAGGGTACTTTATTCCGCACAACTCCAATGAAACCCGTAATAATGCCCGAATACCAGATTATCACCGCATGGATATCTCAGCCACATTGGAGGGCAAGAAAAATATAGATAGAAGATGGCAAGGCCGCTGGGTTTTTTCTGTTTACAATCTGTACAATCGCCGAAATGCCTTCTCCGTGTATCAACGTCAAGATAACAATCGAACTCCGATTGGACAAGCTGTAAGTACTGGCTCTTATCAACTTTCTGTGATAGGCAGTATAGTTCCTGCGGTAGCTTACAATTTTGAATTTTAGATTCAAAAAAACTGGCTTTGTCTTCAACATTATAAATCAAAAAATTAATGAACATGAGGTTTCAATCCAAGATAAAGTATATGCTTCTGCTTTCTTTTTTCATACAGATATTGACGAGTTGTGAAGATGAAATAGAAATTAATGTTGACCCCTTAACAGAGCAAGTGGTTGTGGATGCCTGGCTCAATAATCGGCCTGAATCTCAATCTATTTTTCTCTCCAAGACTCAATCGTATTTTGAGAATGTCTTGCCAGAGGGGGTAAGTGGTGCAACTGTACAGGTGACCAGCAGTGCAGGAATTGTATTTGAATTTATAGAAACTGACCCTGGCAATTATGTGTGGACACCAGAGGCTGGTGAAACGATAGGTGATGTGGGAACTGATTACACCCTGCAAATTACTTTTGAAGGGAAAAGCTATGGTGCCATCACAACTCTGAATAGAGTGCCTCCAATTGATTCTATTACTTATGAATACGACGATGATGATGTCGATAGAATTAGAACCGAATTCTTTGCGAGGGATTTAACAGGGGAAGGAGATACTTACTGGATAAAAACTTTTAAAAATGGAATGTTTTTAAATAAACCTTCAGAATTGAACATTGCTTTTGATGCAGGTTTCTCTCAAGGAGCAGCAGTAGATGGATTAATTTTTATTCCACCAATCCGACGTGCTACCAATCGTACGCCAGATCCAGATACAGATGATAATAGTGACGTATCTCCCTGGGCGGTTGGTGATGAAGCTCGAGTGGAAATCCATTCAATTTCCAATGAGGCTTTTTTCTTTTTATCCACCGCTCAAATACAAATGACGAGTGGGAATAGCGGAATATTCGCAGAACCAGTAATTAATACAAAAGGGAATATTATTAGTGAGGACGAGGAAGAAGAGGTGTTGGGTATGTTCAATATAGCAGCTATCTCGGAAATGGCAGTCGAGATTCAGTAATATAGTTCTAATTATCTTCTTCCCAGCCGATAATTGGGATTAAAAAATCTGTGTATTTCAGTTCAGCCCAAAAAAACGACGTTTCAATCTTTTTTGATGCTCATATCCACTTAAACAATCTAGTTTGCGATTGTTTTAACAATCACTTATACCATATTAATAGCTCTTTGTAAGTGATATTATATCCATTCTTGAGCTCAAGAAAGTGATTTCGCAAGACTGCACTAAAGGAGTGATTAAAATGTAATTATTTGAGTTGGTAGAGTAAGAACGTGTTTAAATGTAGTTTTTTGAATAATATGAAATGCATTACAAAGCCGCACGAAGCTCATTTTGAGGTGCATACTTGTAAAGTACGTACCGAAAAATAGCTAAAGTCCGGTAAAGTAAGGCGTTCATATTAGCGAAAGGATTAATTTTAAACATGTTCTAAACCTCAAACATTTCACCCAACCCTTTTTATTTTTCATAAATGAATCTAAACAATACAATAAAATCTAAAATCTTCAAAATCATCTGGATCACCATTGCTTGGACTTTATTTTCTTTTTTCCAGTTTCTAAATAGTTATGGAAATATTTTGGAGATGGAACTTGACATCAGGGAAATAAATGTTTTTTCTAGGTTTAATCTAAGTATTCTAAGAGGAGTAATAGCAGGTATCATTGGTGGAAGCGCTGTGGTTTTCTTGTGGGAGCGGTGGTTGAGAAGTAAGCCCTATGGATGGACTCTAAAAAGCACATTTTTTTCATACATTACTATATTCTTATTGATTTCAATTTTAACCAATGCTTTCTTCTACCTGAATCCACTGAACAAATCGGGAATTGATACATGGAAAGAAGTTTTTTCCCTCTCCTTTTCTATTAGAATTCTGATTCCTCTTTTCTCATGGTTAATCGTTGTAATCTTAACTATTATAGCCCTCCTTGTTAATGATAAATATGGCCCAGGCGTTTTCCGAAAGTTTTTAATGGGCAAATATTTTAGTCCGCGAAGAGAAAAGAGAATTTTTATGTTTTTAGATCTGAGGGCTTCTACTTCAACCGCGGAGAAATTGGGCGAAGAAAAATATTTTTCATTTTTGAATGATGTTTTCAAATATTCGACACCATCTATATTGAAAAGCAATGGCGAAATCTATCAATATGTAGGAGATGAAATTATCATTAGCTGGGAATTAAATATTGGTTTACAGAATGCAAACTGCATTCAATGTTTTTATGAAATTCAGGCTTCATTAAATAAAAAAAGACAATATTTCATGAATCACTATAAAACCTGTCCTGAATTCAAAGCAGGGGTTCATTGCGGATATGTAATGGCTGGGGAAATAGGCGTTATTAAGCGAGAAATTGCTTTTTCCGGAGATGTATTAAATACGGCTGCTCGAATTCAAGCCCAATGCAATGAGCAAGGGGTAAATTTGCTTGTTTCTAAAAGCTTAATTGATTCCATTAATCTTGCCGTGGGCTTAAAATCAAGGGAAATTGGTGCAATGGAACTTCGTGGAAAAAAAGAATTGATAACTCTATATACACTCTCATTAAACATTTAGAGATGATATTTATTTATATCCTTTTTTAGCCTATTTCTGAACATAAAGGAATTCCCTAATGAAGTAACAGGCTTAAAGATAATGGGATTAATATCTTTAGGTGTCTATTCTGCTTTTTTCACATCAACCCAGTTTTAAAATATGCAAGATGTAGCAGCAACTAAGACCGATAAATGGAAATACCTTGGATTCAATGATACATGGTTGCTTATCATTGGAATTCCTATTTTGAGCATCATAGCAGATGTTTTATTTATTTCCGAACCCAAAAATAATTGGACCAGATTGCACCGGATAATGATGATGGGTATTTGGTTTTCAGGAATGTATTGGCTGTCAATGCGATTTTTTCTACAAAAATTAAGGAAACGATATTATCATTTTGAAGATACAATAAAAAGGATCGCATATATTCTGATAATTATATTGATTTTCGCACCAATCGGAAGTGCGATTTTAGCTGCAATCTTTGCTGTGATAGCCAAAGTCGCTAACTTCAATTTATTAGAGCTTCGCTCCAAGCAAATAAACGTACTAGCAATCTATGGACTCTGCTTTTTTATGGCTGCAATTTATGAAGTCATTTATATTTATCACCAATTGAAAATATCTATTCAAGAAAAAGAACAAGCCAAACAGGCACATATAAATTCCGAATTAGCGGGATTACGCAATCAGGTTAATCCACATTTTCTATTCAACAGCATGAATACACTAATGAACATTGTGATAGAAGACCAACAATTAGCCGTTAGTTTTTTAAAAAAATTATCCAAGGTGTATCGCTATGTTTTGGAAAGCCGTGAAGTCCAGACAATTCCTTTAAGCCAGGAATTAGAATTTATCTATTCTTATGTTTTTTTACAAAAAGAACGTTTTAAAGGAAGTTTAGAAGTAGTAATTGACATACCCCAACAATACTTAGACAGACATATAGTTCCGCTGAGTTTACAAATTCTATTTGAAAATGCCATTAAGCATAATATTGTTTCCAGGAGAAAACCCTTATTAATAGAAGCCACTGTGCAAGGTGGGAAATTAAGAATTCGAAACAATCTACAGAGAAAAGACCAAATAATGGATTCGACTAAAGTTGGCTTGAAAAATATTAAAACCCGATATCGATTTTTTACAGAAGAGACTATTGATATCAATGAAGATGAGCAGTTTTTTTCTGTAAACATTCCACTTTTAGTCTATTGATTCTTGTAGAATCAAGAACTTAAATATCTATTATCATGAGAGTATTAATCATAGAAGACGAACATCATGCTCAAAAATATTTATCCAACTTACTCATAACAATTGTCCCTTCTGTCCAAATTTTAGATACGTTGGATAGTGTAGAAGATGCTGTTGAGTGGCTTAATGAACATCCCCCTCCGGGTTTAATCTTTATGGATATTCAATTAGCTGATGGGTTAAGTTTCAATATTTTTAAAAAAGTAAAGGTCGATGCACCTGTAATTTTCACAACTGCTTTTGACCAATATATGCTACAAGCTTTTAAAGTTAATAGCGTAGATTATTTATTAAAACCAATTGAAGAAATAGATTTACAAAATGCCATTGATAAATGGCAACAAATCTATGGAACTAATGCTGCTTTTAACCAAACCAGTTTATTGAAGGTTATTAATAGTCTTCAACAAAAAGAGCATTTTCGACAGCGCTTTTTAATTAAACAGGGAAAGGATTTTATTTATCTAGCAACGGATGAAATTGCTTATTTGTATTCATCAGATAGCCTGACTTTTATTATTGATATATATAACAAAAGGCTGGTAACGGATACCACCCTGGATACAGTTGAAAAAGAACTAAACCCTAAGGATTTTTTCCGTATCAGTCGAAAACAAATCATCCATATTCAATCCATTATCAAAATATTCTCTTATTTTAATCATCGCTTGAAATTACAATTGAAGCCAGAAAGCAGGGTTGACGCGATTGTTACCCGAGAACGGGTAAAAGAATTCAAAACATGGTTGGATAGGTAGTATTCTTATTTGTCAATACCTCTTTTGGTAGAGGGTCAAAATACTATCCTGCAGGAATATATAGCAACAGCGGACAACTGAAAAAATTCTTGACCTTCCCTTTGGTTTAAGTTTTGTCATAGAGAAAAGTATTAGGAGCCTTTTTTTAAAAATAAGAGGGAGTTTAATTCCTGTCATTATACTTCACCAAAGCTGGCAAAAAACAGACATCAGCCAACAAAGCAGCAAGAATCGTAAATGCACATAAAAAACCAAAAATACTTACAGAAATAACGCTGCTTAATCCCACAATCAAAAAGCCACAAACCAAAGAAATTGTTGTCGAAAACAAAGCCCCTCCTGTATAAGTCAATGCCTTATTGATGCTTTCTGTTGTTGATAAACCAGCTCGTTTATTTTTTTTGAACTTATTCATCAAATGAATGGTATCATCCATGGCTACCCCTAACATAATTGGTGCAAGCATAGCGTTCGCTATCTCTAAATGAATGCCACCTACAAACATCACGATAAAGGCAGAAAAGAGGGGTAGTAAGTTCGGAATGAGGGCTAAGAGGCCCATTTTGAATTGTCCTATGAAGTAGAATAAAATACAAAAGGAAATAATAAAGGCAGCTCCAAAGGAACGAAATTGGGTTTGTAGTATAAAGGTATTCAGTTGAGCGTAAAGTGCTGAAAAACCATGGATTTTCAAGCCATATACTTCCTCTGAAAAGGTATTTCTAAAATCCTTTTTAATGTTCACTAAAAGTTGTTCCAATGCTTTGGTTTCTAATTCTTTGATATTAATGTTAATCGCTATATAGGAAAAATCATCTCCAAATAAGGAAAAGAAGGTATTGGTGTCTTCTTGATTACTCCTCAATATTTTTTCAAATTTTATAGGGCTAAATTTTGATACGATGGATGACCGATTTTCTAAAAAAGATTGAAAATTGACAATAGAAACAGGATAAGACAAAAGCGGATTGCTGTCCAGCTTCTTTTGAAATTGTTTCAATTTTTGTAGCGCTTCCTTTTGTAGCAGAGAAGTTTCGTTTGTCTTATAAATATTCAATTGTAATCTGGTACTTCCTGCTAAGGTTTCTTCAATAATTTGCAAGTCATTTTTGACTTTTCCCTTGCCCAATAAATTTAAAGAATCGGTGCTCACCTCTATAGCAAAAAGACTGATAATCCCCAAGAGGAAAACGATACCACCCATTCCCAAAATAGTCGTATTGTATTTACTCGTCCAATGATTAATCCTTTGGGTTAGTACTGAAATATTAATTTTTCGGACATCCCCATCCAAGGATTTTTCATTTAAAAACGAAAAGCCAATCGCTGCTATTACATACACCAAACCAAAAGCAATTATTAGGCCTATAAATGTAAACATGCCCATAATCTTAAAGGCTGGCAAGGGTGAAAACACCAATGCTAAATAGCCAATTACCGTGGTTAAGGTCGTATAAAAACAAGGTTTGAGGCTATCATACAAAGCAATTTTTATTTGTTTATGCTTGCTTTGCAGAGGCTGTTCTTTTCGGTGTAAATGAAAAATATTAACAATATGAATCAGGTCACTAATGCTATATATCATCAAAATTGTTGGAATCAACATCGAAATCAAGTTCAAAGCATACCCCATAGTGGTCATCAAGCCCAAAGTAAGGCTAACTGGCAAGGCAATAGCAAAGAATGCAATTGGAATATAATGCCAATGTGGCAATAGAAATAATAACAAAATCAAAATAACCAGCAACGAAACCACCGCAAAAAACAAACTCTCTTTGTAAATCGTATGGTTAAATGCCTCATTTAATATCGGTGCCCCCGATATATGAGTAGGCTCAAAAGTGTTCTCCACCAGTGTTTGAATATTGTCTACAATTTTGCTTCGATTGGCTTCGACTTTATTGGTAGGCAGGAGTTGAACATAAAAAAAAGAGTGGCGTTGGTCTACGGTCAACAACTGCCGACTTAATGCAGGGAGTTCTGTTAATAATTGCTCAATGCTTTCCTTTGTCCGGCTAGCTTGATAAATATTTCTATAATAGATTTTGCGATTGGAATAAATAGGATATTTCGCAGTCGCCAAGCTAAAAGTAGTTTTTACGTAGGGCAAACTGTCTGTCTTTTGATGCAGTTCTTTTAGACGCTGAATGTGATTTTGAGCAAGCGCATCTTTTGTTGGAATCATCACAATTATCACCTCATCAGATCCTTGTTCCTCCTGGAATGCTAGATATTCCTGATAATCTGCATTGTCTTCTAAAAACCAAATGGACAAAGAATTATCTACTTCCAAAAGCCGCAACGTCTGCCCTAAACCACCTAACATAGCGATTGTGAGCAAAACAATAATACTTTTTTTGTGTACTAAAACGGCTTGTATGATATGCTGAAAAATCATTTTTTTTCAAAAAAAATATTATACAACTTTCCTACGCCCCAATTGCCTAAAGGAAAATACAAGGCAAAAAACAGAGCCAAGCCCAAACTATAATTGCGAATACCGAAAATTTGGTCTACCAAATTATCAGGATACGCATAGGAGGTTTCTAAGCCATTACCTGCAAATTCTAATAAACCCATTGCTACAAAACCATAAGCATACTGTGCATGAAAGGGCAACCCCCGCAACAATAAAGAAATCGGCACCATATACAAGATATAACAAGTGATAACCTGCCACCAATAGGTAAATCTAGCAATCTCAACAGTTATACCAAATTGATTCATGGCTAAACCCCACGGAAAATAAATGGCACAATAAAGCAAAATGAGCCGTTTGTCCACATTGAATTTTTCTTTTGCGTAAGTAATCAATTCATTCATAATCATTATCATTATTGTTTTCAATTGCAACATTGGCACTTGCCAATCCTAATGGCTGCCCAGTAATTTTAACCTTGAAATTCGTTAGTCATTTTAACACCCCATCACCATTCTAACAATACCTTTTGGGCAGAAAAACCAGGGCCAAAACTTAGCATCAAGCCTTTTTCTCCTGCAGGTATCTCTTTTTCCAAAAAACGTTCTAAAACATATAAAACGGTGACACTGGACATATTGCCGTAAGAGCGCAACACTTCTTTGGTGTCGTCTATGTTTTTACCCAAAACACCAAATAAGTTTTCTATCGTTTGCACGATTTTTTTGCCGCCTGGATGAAACACCAAATGGTTAATATCTTCTATGGTTGTATTTGATTTTTCTAAAAAAGGGTATATAATTTTTGGGAAATGAGTTGCAATTTTATCAGGTACGCTTGGGTCTAAAACCATATGAAAGCCTGTATTTTTTAATTCAAACCCCATCATATGAGTAGCATCAAAAAAATGATACATGTCTTCGTTTTTAACAATTGGTCCTGTTTCTTCTTCGTTTGAAGAAAGCAAAACGCAAGCTGCGCCATCGCCAAAAATAGCAGAACTGACAATATTCACCATCGAAAAATCCTTTTGATGGAAAGTGGACATAGGTGATTCTACTGCGATAACAGCTGCCCGTTTTCCTGCATTGGCTTTTAGAAAGTTTTTGGCATAAATAATACCTGAGACACCCGCAGCACAACCCATTTTTGTTACGGGTAATCGAACCACATCCTGCCTAAGTCCAAGTCGATTGATTAAATAAGCATCGACCGAAGGAATCATAAACCCTGTACAACTGACCGTAATGATATAATCCAAATCTGTCGCTGCCCAGTCTGCTTTTTCTAAAGCTTTACGCAACGCGCCCTCTGCCAAGGGCAAAGTACCCTTAATATACAGTTGGTTTTTTTGTTCAAAACTACGTGGTACAAACATATCATCCGCATCCACGATAGAATAGCGCCTGTCAATGCCTGCATTGCCCATGATTCTGAGTACTTTCTTTTGAAATCGCTCTTCTTGCCCACTTATCCATGCCTTCACATAAGGGAGTATTTCCTGGGTTGTCCGAGAATAAGGAGGCAATTGACTGGCAACTGTTTTTATTTTAACCATATATTTCTGTTTTGATAATCCATTGATACCGAAAAGCCCATCTCCAACGAATTTCACTATTGGTTAGCTGTAATTGTTGGGCATAAGCCTGAAGCTCTGATTTTTTAAACCCTCGCAAGATTGAAGTTTCTCCATCTTTTCGTACCATCGGATTAGGAATAAAAATGGTAAGTAATCTAAATAAAAAAATTGCCCATTGACTTCTATGCAAATCATTGATAAGTACGCCAATACGCGCTTTCGAGGTAATTTCGGCTAAACAATTAATAATTTCTTTATCGGTAAAGTGATGAAAAAATAAAGTAGATAAGACAATATCGTAGTTTAAATTACTAAAAACAGTAGAAGGAATCAGTTCTTCCAAATAACTAATTTCAGGATATTCCGTAGATTTTTTTCGAGCATATCCGATAGTGAATTTATTGGCATCAATACCAATAAGTTTCACTTTTCGTCCTTCTTTCCTTGCTAAATCCGCCACTACTCTCAACATATCTCCATTGCCGCACCCCAAATCTACTATACATATTTCCTCGGCTAAAGGGGTATTTTTTAATAATTTTTTCAACCCATTTAGCGCAAGTTGATTGCCACCAAGCCATTGATTTATCCAAGCAATTTGGTCTAGTGTTTTTTGCAAAAGCTCCCCTTCCATCGAGAAATCGTCCATGATTTCTATTTGGGTACTCCTTTTTTTTAAATCTAAAAACATATAATTGCCGGTATTTATTTTTTTGGCCTCCTCAGTAGTTAAGTAAGAGAGCACATTTAATTAATCTTTTTATGGTGGCATCTTTTTACCCATATCTGCGTTGCGTACTCGTGTTAATAGCTATGGCTATTACACTCCACCGCGCCTTGATCTGAGCAAAAATTTGATCCACCAAAAAAGCAACCTAATCATGCTCTCTTACTTAAGTAGTTAGTCTCAAATTGTGACACTTATTTAATGCTAACTATATATATATATCTACATCACCACATCACTCTCTGACTATATATCTGCATCACTACATCTTAGTGAGCATAAACATGTAAGAATAATCGAAAAAAAAGTGTCCTGTTTAAAACAAATTCGTAAGAAGTTTGCGTTAAGATAGCTCGTAATTCTTGTTTGGTAAATGCTCTGCGAATCGCCAGTAAACCATCTTGTTTGGCTAAATTGCTAATAGGCAAAATAAGGCTCACCCACTTGAATAATCGACTTGCCCAAACATTTCTTTCCAAGCCACTATTGATAAACGCCAAGCGAATGTTGGGCATATTTTTTTTAAAAAAAGTAACTAATTCGCTTGATGAAAAATGATATAAAAAATGGTTAGAAATCAAAATATCGCAAATAGGAATGCTAAAATTCGGATGTAGTATATCTGCTTGCAAGTAATTGATATTGGGATGGGCTTTATTTTTTTCTTGCGCATACTTCAATGATGAACCATTTCCATCAATTCCTGTCAAGGAACAGGCAATCCCTTTTTTTTGCAGCAATTGAGCAATTTCAAAGAGTATATCTCCTCCTCCACAGCCCAAATCAACAATATGAAAATGTTGTACTGTTGGATTATCTTTAATGATTTTCCAAACAGCCTGTGCCAGTTTTCGCCGATTACCCAAGTAGCGATTGATCCAAGCTAAACTATCCAAGGCTCGATGCAATACCTCTCCTTGTAGCGACAAATCATCTAATTGTTCAGGTTGAGTGGCTCTGTTTTTCATGTTTACTAGTTTGCACTCAATTCCTTCCCATGAGTTTGCTCGATAATGAAAGGGAGCAATCCAGGAGCAAATCGTAAAATACCAATACCTGCATTCAATAAATTATTATTATTAGACAGGAAAAGGTTTAAGAAACGTCCTGCTCGCAATCTTTTTTGAAACGCCGATTGCCATGCTTGTGTATAATTCATTTCGAGTGTTGCTCGATTGCTCGATTTTTGATTAAAAAATTGAATTAATAGTTGAGACAAAATCTTGGCACTATGTATCGCCATACCCATTCCATTTCCGCATAAAGGGTGAATCATACCCGCTGTATCACCACTCATAAAAATATGTTTTTCGACTTTTTCTTTTGGAGAAAATGAAATTTGACTAATGCTTAATGGTCTAGCAAAAGCAGGCTTTACAGCGGCAAAAATTTCTTTCAAATGAGGATTTTTACAAAGTACTTCCTGCTGAAAGGTTTCTGTATAACGGTATTTTTTAAAAGTCTTGTAATCTGCTAGATAGCAAATATTCAGAAAACCATTTTCTACTTTTGAAACGCCGCAGTAGCCTCCTTCAAAATTATGCAAAGCCACCAAATCTTCTGGAAAATCTCCTGTAAAGTGACTTTTTACAGCTAAATAAGGAGTCTTTTTTTGAATAAACCTTCTTGCCAGTTGCACGTCAAGCGTTGAGCGTTTGCCATAAGCACCAATGGTAAATGTGGCTAAATAAGTCCCCCCTCCACGAGTGCTTACTTCAAAATGTTCTCCTAAAAAATCAATCTTCTCAACGGTTGCCTTTTTGACGACACAACCATTTTCTATCGCTTTTTGATATAGTAAATTATCCAAGGTAAAACGGCTAAGGCCAAAACCACCAAGTGGCAGTTGCGTTTTAATCTGCGTGCCTTTGGGTGCACTTAGTAGAAATTTATGGATAGAAGTTGCCCCTACCTGGAAAGGTTGAATGCCCAGACTTTCTAAATAGGGCAATACTTCATTAGAAATATACTCGCCACAAACTTTATGCTTGGGGTAGCTATTTTTTTCTAAAACCAGCACTTTGAGTCCTGCCTTTGATAAATGAACTGCATTGACCAAACCAGCCAAACCACCACCAACAATTAAAACATCAAACATCTTTTCACTTAAAATTTCCTGTGTAAACTATGGTAACTTTTACTTTGTCCTTCATTACCCAGCTTGATTTCCCTACCTTATAATCGAGACGGTTGATTTCAAATTTTCCTTTAGCCACTATTCCTTTAGTTGTTTTCTCAACAGTAATAGGAAATTTAATGGAGTTAGTTTTTCCTTTTATGCTTAGTTTTCCGCTGAACTCATATTTACTGCCTGCAACCTTCGTTATCTTATCCGAAGTCAAGGTTATTTCTGGATAAGCCGCACTATCAAAATATTTTTTTTCTTGCAAACTATTATTTCGCGCATTGACTCCTGTATCAATTGACTTAATCATAGCCGTACCTGAAAAATAGCTGCTGGAAAGGTCATTTTCGTCAAAATTTGCTTTCATTCTGAAATCAGAAAAATGACCATCCACATTCATGCCCATATTTTGTATGACGAAGGAAATGGAAGAACCTGATTTATTGGTAATAAGATTTTGAGCACCTAAAGTTGAGGTACATAAGGTGAAACAAAACAAGACAAAAAATGTATTTTTCATCAAAAAAAATTTAAGGAAATGGTGAAGAAAGATTGACTCCTTAGAGGTTTGAAAATAAATAACGTACGCAAAGCGCAGTTATTTTTTCTTTTAGCAAGGCGGAGCAGAGTATTTTCTGCCCTCGCTCCTAACCTATTCACAATACTAACCTATTAATTAAATTATTTAGTTACAAAGAAAGGTGAAACATCGTTTTTGTAGGTTGAACTATAACTTTGGGATTACTGGACAGTAATTTAAGTCACTTTTTCTTTTTGGTATACTCTAAAAAGCAACAAATACAATGGACGAAAAAAGGAATTCATCTAATATTATAGGTTCATATCAAAGTACTTAGATAAAGCTACTTCAATTGTACCAATTAAAACCACTACCTTAAGTAAGAGAGCAACCTGAGCAGCAAATTGAGCCATCTATTTGACAGTAGATAACATTGAAAATGAAACAAAAGAGCAGCAACAGGCTCATATGAAGAAGTGATTTGGGTACCTACTGGTCAGGTAACTGCAAAACTACATCCACATGATACGGCTTCTGTATTTCAGGAAAGATTTCAAAGGTGGATCAGGAAAATAGAAGCCGATCTTTATGTGGAAGAATGCCTGCTGCTGCTAGAGGAGATGATGTCTTAAATCCATCATTTTGCATTACTAATTAATCCTCATTCGCATCATAGAATAGCTGAACTGCAGCTATCCTCCATTTTCCACCATTTTTTTCCATAATCCGTGTTTCGTATGAGTGAATTCCTTCATTGAACTGCTCGAAAGACACCCAGGCTCCATCCTCATAAATCCTAAACACATAATTTTCTTTTTTAACCACATTATCATAAGGTATAGGATCAGGGCTTTCGGCAAATAGGTCCATCACTTCTTTTTCCCAGGCTTTCCATCCATGATACTGACGAACGCCTGCATCAGAAGCAGCAGACCACACCACATAAGGTTTATGAATCCACTGCTTTTGCCAATTCTTAAAATCTCGAGCCCAAAAGTATTTTGATTCGTCTTCTATTACTCGCTGAATAGCTCTTTCATCCTTATCAAACCTAGAATTTTGGCTATTGCCAAAACTCACACTGAAGACTAAGACGGAGGTAAGTAATAAGGTTTTATACATCCTGCCAAGTTTTAATGTTCAAAACTTAAAACTAAACAAAGTATAAAATACAATATTTTATTCTAAAATGAAAGCAATTTTCAATTTAATTATTCAACACATGTCATTTCAGCCATAGGTAATACTTTTGCAGTCTGCACAAAAGAATCTATCACGAAACGAGCAAAATTAAACCACGAGTCAGCTTTATCCAGAACAATGCCATCAGAAGAAGCAATAGGTTCTTGTAATTCGATTAGTTTTTTGTCTGGATTAAAATGCAAATGAGCATCCCAGTTCCAATTTTGTGAAGCAGCAACTTCAAGTACCATTTGTTTTAAACGGCCACTATTCGAAACTGGCTTATCAAAATACCAGATTGCTTTTTCTACTGAAAGAGCATTTAAGGCATAGCCTGCCAGAAGAATAGCATCTTTTGTTTCAGCTACCCTCCTATAAGTCCCATGAATGCTGGCAATATCACGATAACAGCTATCAACTCCGTCCAGTAAAAAAGCCTTGGAAAGGGCGCTTTCTATAGAGATCAACACATTAAAACCATCCAGATGTAGCTCTTGTCCTTTTAATGCTCCACCATCTAGCTCCGTAGAGCGCCGATGCAAGGCAGCTTGATGAGAACAGGCTGACCTCATTACTGCCAGCCGTTGTCTTTCTTTGAGCCGGTATCGATCACCAACTAGCTTGAGCGCTGATCGCTCTACATATCCATGAGACAGCAACCAGGACAAATCCCGCACAGCCTGTTGAAGTTTAGGCCATTGAGTATCAAGGAATAGTTTAGCATCGGCGGGATACTGACCTCTGTGCTTTCGGTTATCTGGCATAGGGCTTGTAAGATAGAACGCTTGAATGAATTATCTAATCATAAAGTGGTCAAGTTATCACTTTTATTTACATTCGCCCCAAAAGGATGGTTTTTTTTATACTTTTTGTATTTCTTTGAGTATCAATTATAACCCAAACTATAGTGAAGGCTTAGTCTCTTTACTAGATATAATAAAGATGGAATTTTTGTGTTTTACAAAAATGATATCTTTTAGAGATGATTATGCTCACTAGTGAGTATACAGTTTTATAAATAATATGCCAAGACAAAAATTACCGTTTCCGTACATTTACGCCATTATTATAAGCTTCGTTTTTGCCTTACTTTGGGGGCTCACGTTTTACCTTTCTACATTATACACCAAGAAAGACTATCCATACGTTGAGTTAATTCTTTACTTTGCTAATTATGCGACCTGGGGTTTATTATATCCTCTAGCTTATCGGCTAATCATTTGGGCAGGGCAGTTTAAGGAGGTGAAAATTCCAGTGCTTATCTTTAGGATATTGCTAAGCGGCCTTATATTAGCCATATTGCATGAAACGATTTCCAATATCCTCTTTTTCTCTTCTCTTGAGATCTTCGGATATGAAAATGTTAGTGCCAAAAGAGCTTTCATGCATGCAATAGGTATACTTCCTGCGGCGATGATGACTCGTTTAATAGAATTCGGAATATTGTTTGCTGTATTTACAGGTTTAGAATACCAGCGTAAATTTCGCGACAAACAAATAGAGTTAGCACAGACAGAAAGCCAGTTGTCAGGAGCTCAACTCAATGCACTGCGATTGCAACTGCAGCCTCATTTTTTATTTAATACCCTCAATACCATTTCCTCTCTTGTTGACATTGACAAGAAGCGTGCTCAAAAAATCCTTTCTCAATTGGGAAGTCTGCTACGCTTTGTCCTGGATCAAAACAGGCGACATATGGTTGCACTAAGGGAAGAATTGGATTTTATCAAAAATTATCTCAATATAGAGCAGGTAAGATTTCTGGATCGTCTCACTATATCTTATAATCTCGCACCCGAAACACTAGATGCTCTGGTCCCCAGCCTTCTCCTACAGCCTCTGGTAGAAAATGCTATCAAGCATGGTTTTGCCAATCAAACGGGAGAAGGGCATATTGAAGTAAAAAGCGAACGACAAAATGGTGAGATTCTGCTCACTGTAAAAGATGATGGTAATGGGAGTAGCAAAGACAGTAATCAACTTTTATCATCAGGAATCGGATTGTTAAACGTCAAAAAACGCCTGGAGCTCATCTATAAAGATAAGGCTAAGCTAAAAATTGATACTCAGCTTGGCCATGGGTTTAATGTACAGATATGTATTCCATATCAATCTTAAGGCCTATTAAATAGTAAAGTAAAATTGCCTTAAGTTTAAAACAGTAGCTATGAAACAAATAAAAACATTGGTAGTAGATGACGAGCCCCTGGCTAGAGCACGAATCGTCAAGCTCCTGGAGCAATTCGACTATATACAAATTAGTGCCGAATGCAAGAATGGGAAAGAAGCAATCAAGGCTATCCGCGATTATCGGCCCGACCTTGTTTTCCTCGATATTCAAATGCCTGACCTAAACGGCTTTGATGTACTTTCTGACGAATCACTTCACCCACTTCCTTTCATTATTTTTGTAACAGCTTATGATCAATATGCCCTTAAGGCTTTTGATGTACAAGCGGTAGATTATCTGCTCAAGCCATATGATGAAGAGCGTTTTACCAGAGCCGTAGAACACGCCTATGAGCAAATCAAGCGCAAAAAAGATGCAGAAGTACATTATAAAATGATTCAATTGCTCGAATCTCATCAACAAAATTCATCTCCATATCTTTCACAGTTAGAAATTAAGGAAAAAGGCTTTACCCAAAATGTCAATGTACTAGATATTTATTATTTCGAATCTGATGGCAATTATTTACGCGTTGTTACGAATCCTAAAAAACACCTGATTCGTCAAACGCTTCAAACGATCGAAGACCAACTAGATCCCGATCTCTTTTTGCGTATCCATCGTTCTATCTTAGTAAATATTAATTACCTCCAGGAAGTACACTATGAAGGCAATAACCAATATGCTTTCCATTTGAAAAATGGAGCTTGTCTTACATCCAGCCGATCCTATAAAGACACTATCCAGGAATTCATTAAAGAGAAAGAATTGCACTAAAGATATCATCTTAACATCTCTTAACCATTCATCACATTTTTCTCCACTGGCCACAAAACACTTGGAAACAGCCGTTTGCACTCTTACTTTTATATCAGAAATCACCAAACGACTGTTACACCTATTGATCTGAGAAGGGCTGGATATATATTCAGCTCCCTTCCCGGGTCAAATAGCTAGTCGTTAAAATCACCGACTACTATGAAAAGAATAACCCTACTACTATTTGTAATAGCCATTGCATGGCTCCCTTCAACATCTTCCGCACAAACGCAAATTCTTGAGTCCCCCAATGCGAGTCCTAAAGCACTGACCGGGCAGACAATAGGTCTCACAGATGTTTACGTTTCTTATCATCGCCCTGCTGTAAAGGAAAGAAAAGTATGGGGCAAACTGGTACCCTACGGCGCAGTATGGCGTGCTGGTGCCAATGACAATACAGTCATTAAGTTTACTGAAAAAGTAAGCATAGAAGGGAAAGAATTAGCTGCTGGAAAATATGGGCTGCATATGATTCCTGGAGAACAAGAATGGGTAATTATCTTTTCTAAAGACCATTCTGCATGGGGCAGCTATAGCTATAATGAAAAAAATGATGCCTTACGTGTAAACGTGAAGCCTAGAAAAACAGAAGCTTTCGAAGAGTATCTTTCCTATGGGTTTACAGGCCTAGAATCAGACCAGGCAACTTGTGTCCTTCATTGGGCCAATCTGGAAGTTCCTTTTGCTATAAGTGTTGATGTGCACGAATCTGTAGTAAATAGCATGAGAAAGGAACTCAATAACAAAGCTGGTTTTAGCTGGCAAGGATGGCACGAAGCCGCTAATTACTGTTTGGTAAATGATGTCAATCACAAAGAAGCACTTCAGTGGGCTAGCAGATCTGTTTTCTCTACTCCTACACCACAAAATATGGTAGTAAAAGCCAAGCTGGCAGCTAAAGTAAAAGGAGATCAGAAAGCTGCCTGGAAAACCCTGGAAAAAGACCTGGAAGCGATGCCTTGCACCTGGAAAGAATACAATGCAGCAGCTACTTATGCTATGCAGGAAGGTGAATATGACAAAGCATTCAGTTGGTCAGATCAGGCCGTAGCTATGAATCCTACTATGACGGCAATGATGACCAAGGCCAAAATAATGAAAGCTAAGGGAGATAAAAAAGGAGCAGAAAAAGCATATGAAGCAGCTATTGATAAAGGTTCTAATGGCGAACTAAACAATTACGGCTATCAGCTTCTATTTTCTGGAAAAACAGAAAAAGCAATTAAAGTTTTTGAAGCTAATGTAGACAAGCATCCGGAAGACCCTAATGTATGGGATAGTCTTGGAGAAGCTTATGTAGCTGCAGGAGAAAAGGAAAAAGCTGTAAAAGTTCTAAAGAAATCACTTTCACTCAATCCTCCACCTAATGTAAAAGCTAATTCTCTAAAACTGCTGGCTCAATTAGGTATAGAATACGAAGCGTCTACAAAGCCATAAACGACAAGAAATCACCCAGCAAAAGACGCTAACGCTAAAGAAATATGATGATGTGGCACACGGCGGTCTGGCTTTTCAAGCCAGGCCGCCTTTTTAGTTTTTAAGAAGTTAGTGTTTTGTAAAGTATCAAAAGACGAGTAATTTGTGGTATCTTTTATGCTTACTCTTCGTTAGAGAACCCCTTGCGTAGCGCTGCTATGCGCGAGAACCTCTGCCTTCTTGCCTGCCAAAGTCTTGACGGCGGGCAGGGATTAAGCATAAAATTCACAGACACCTCACTCATCGTTTCACACTTTACAAAACACCAGTTTATTCGCAGTCATAGGATATAATTCTTTCAGATACCTTTCCTGATTGATAATTATAGACCATATGTATCTTTTGATCCTCCTCATCTATATCATAAGCAATTGTATAAGAGTTATTTTTTTCTAATTCATCATTCTCATCATAAGACTCATGACTGACTATAGCTGAAGGAGACTTATAGTACAAAGGACCGGTTTTTAAGAGTGGATATGCAAGTTCAGGGTCAAACGTAGTAATCTTTTTGCCATGATATATACCATCTTTACTAATCAAAATTGTTCTTGTGTGATTTTCATCATCATACTCATATGTACGTTCATAACCCCAAGCCCCCCAATCACTACTGTCTGTAACTATTCGATTAGTTCCCTCTTCATAAGTGTAATAAACACTATAAAAAACTGCATTTGTCTCTGAATATGAAGTATACTCAGATACGATGTCGCTTTCACCAATAAATTGATATTCCTTATAAAGGTATAACTCATTCCTAGAGTTAAGAAACTCAAGCCTCATAAGCCTTCCTAAATAATCCCTTTCATAAACTGAAGTTATATTTAGTGTATCATCACTGAAGTGTTGCCTTCCAATAACATTTCCATCCGTATCATAAGAGAATTCTATATATAAATCTGCATCCGATTCTCTATTTGAAGTTGTAGTATAATTTGCTACTCTACAATTATCCAGGGGAAGTAATTCTGCCCCACTATCATCTTCTTTTTTACAGGAGGTAAATAAGAGAGTATTGATTGCCCCAATCAAAAAGAAGCTCAAAACCATGTGATTTTTCATATCAGAGAAAATATTAGTGATAATACAAATGCTCAAAATTACTTTTTTCTTTGTTTGATAGGTGCTTAGCCCTCTCTCATCTCATGATTATGTTTATGCTGCATTTTGCGAATACTTATCGCATGAAAACCATAATTCATCAATAACACCAAAGCAATCAATACCAGGATAACACCAAAAACCAATACATAATTGGGTAGCATGATTGTGATATTTTCTGGAAGAATCGCACCAAGAATTCCCGAAAGGACAAAACAAGCTGCAGAAACATACAATAATGCTGCTGCCCTCGTAAGGCGATTTAACTGGACGATCTTAAGATCAGAAACTTCGTGCTGAAAAGGGGTGCACTTCACTCCTAATAAACCTGCTATCTCATTACTCAAGGCCATCATTTGACCTGTAGTGGATAATATAAGCATTCCTACAGCAGGCAGGATTGTAATCGGGATATACCACTCCATCATAAGTTCTTAATTTTATCGTGAATATAGTTAACATGTATCGCTAAATACAAAATGTAAAACGGAGAAATGTCGATGACAATTGAGATATCTTTCACACTCAGACTATTACAACTTGCTAACCTTCAAACATAGACGAAATCTATAATTACATAATAACAATCGATAAAAACTATCGACTTTTTAACTGTATATTAGCGCAAAAATTAATCGTATTATGGATAGCAATGAAAACAACAAGCAAAGTAAGTGTCCATTCTCTAGTGGTATACTTAATAAAGTTGCTGGTGGTGGTACCTCAAACCGAGACTGGTGGCCCAATCAGTTGAAGTTGAATATTCTCCGTCAGCACTCTTCTCTATCCAATCCAATGGATGATTCATTTAACTACGCCGAAGAGTTTAAAACACTCGATCTGAATGCAGTGAAACAAGATCTTTATGAGTTAATGACAGACTCACAAGACTGGTGGCCTGCCGATTATGGACACTATGGGCCATTCTTTATTCGTATGGCATGGCATAGTGCTGGTACTTATCGTATTTCTGATGGTCGTGGTGGAGCAGGTACTGGTAATCAGCGTTTTGCGCCTCTAAATAGCTGGCCTGACAATGCCAACCTTGACAAAGCTCGCCTACTTTTATGGCCTATCAAGCAGAAGTACGGCAAGAAAATTTCCTGGGCAGACTTAATGATTTTAGCAGGTAACTGTGCACTGGAATCAATGGGCTTCAAAACATTTGGTTTTGCCGGTGGCCGTGAAGACATCTGGGAAGCGGAAGAAGACATCTACTGGGGTGCAGAAAGTGAGTGGCTTGGCGACAAGCGTTACAGTGGCGAACGAGAATTGGAAAATCCTCTAGCTGCCGTTCAAATGGGTCTAATTTATGTAAACCCGGAAGGGCCTAATGGAGAACCAGATCCAATTAAAGCTGCCCATGATATTCGCGAGACTTTTGGCCGGATGGCTATGAATGATGAAGAAACGGTAGCATTGATTGCTGGTGGTCACACTTTTGGTAAAACTCATGGTGCCGCTGATCCAGACCAATATGTTGATCGTGAACCTGCTGCTGCTAGTATTGAAGAACAAAGCCAGGGATGGAGAAATTCATATGGCAGTGGTAATGCTGGCGATACCATCACAAGTGGACTTGAAGGAGCCTGGACAACTACTCCTACAAAATGGAGCAATAATTTCTTCTGGAACTTGTTTGGTTACGAGTGGGAACTAAGCAAAAGCCCGGCAGGTGCACACCAGTGGATTCCTAAGCATGGTGCAGGTGCTAATACGGTGCCTGATGCACATGACCCTGACAAGCGCCACACGCCGATAATGCTTACTACAGACCTTTCTTTGAAGCACGATCCTGCATATGAAAAAATCTCCAGGCGCTTTTTTGAAAACCCGGATGATTTTGCAGATGCATTTGCTCGTGCCTGGTTCAAACTGACGCATCGCGATATGGGGCCACGCTCACGCTATCTAGGTGCTGAAGTACCACAGGAAGAATTGATTTGGCAAGATCCAATTCCTGCTGTAGATCATGATTTGATTGACGATCAGGATATTGCTGCATTAAAAGCGAATATTGCTGGTTTGGGGCTTACTGTATCTGAGTTAGTATCTACAGCCTGGGCATCCGCTTCTACTTTCCGAGGTTCTGATATGCGTGGTGGTGCAAATGGTGCCCGCATCCGCCTGGCTCCTCAAAAAGATTGGGAAGTTAATAATCCTAGTCAACTAGCCAAAGTATTGACTGCTCTGGAGGGCGTACAGGAGTCATTTAACAATGGAGGTAAGCAGGTTTCACTGGCCGATCTTATCGTTCTTGGTGGTTGTGTTGGTGTTGAGCAAGCAGCAAAAAATGCAGGGCATGACGTGACAGTGCCATTCTCGCCTGGTCGTATGGATGCATCAGCAGCTCAAACTGATGTAGAATCTTTTGCTATACTAGAGCCTAGTGCAGATGGATTCCGCAACTACATGAAAGCTAAATATGCAGTTACAGCAGAAGAAATGCTGATTGACAAGGCGCAATTAATGACTTTGACTGCACCTGAAATGACTGTTCTTTTAGGTGGTATGAGAGTGCTCAATACTAATTTTGACCAGTCTGCACATGGCGTTTTCACCAATCGTCCTGAAGCATTAACCAATGACTTCTTTGTCAACTTACTAGATCTAAGTGTAAGCTGGAAAGCTACTTCAGATGCACAAGATGTATTTGAAGGCCGTGATCGTTCAACTGGTGAAGTAAAATGGACAGGTACTCGTGCTGATCTCATTTTTGGTTCGAATACAGAACTACGTGCAATTGCAGAAGTATACGGCTATAATGATAGCCAGCAGCGTTTCGTACGTGATTTCATTGCAGCATGGTCTAAAGTAATGAATCTGGATCGTTTTGATCTAGCATAAATTAACTTAAGAGATGCTATGTTTGCACTTTTAAATAAGCGTTGGAAGTGATTTAAACTTATAGAGTGTCCCCCTCAGTCCTGCGGACAGCTCCCCGAGGGAGCACAGGGCTATACCCCTCCCAGATGGGTAACGTGATGCTTTATCAAGCAAAGTTTAAATCTCTTCTTGCTTTGTATTTCAAGAATTCCAAAGATGAAGGTTATTAATGGCTTTGCATGCTTTTAAAAGTTGCTCAAAAGCCTTACGCTTTCATCTTTGGTTATTCTGTTTTTTTGTATAAAAAAGCTCCTCTATAAAGTGAATCTCCTACCTCATTGACATAAAACACTCTATATCGATCGATATAGATTACGAAGATGCAACTTAGCGCAGCTATCTCGTGACCGAAGGGGAATAATCTTCACACAGCATTCTTAGTTTTAGTGTTCTTCATATACCTTGGCTTTAGAGCAGCATACCTAGAGCAGCCTGAGCCGACTCTACGTTGGCAAAAGTTTTATTACTTCAATCAGCCTCTTGTATTAGTCTACGCTCAGCTAAATCAACTGTATTTAGGGATGCACACCATTTCATAATTCCTACTTCATCCTTCATAATTACAAGACAGTGTTTCAGGCCATTGTGCAGCAAGTAGTTTAGGCAGCAAGGGCCAGCCCCTAAAAGGCCATTCCAAGTCTCTATCTTCTATTCTTAAAAAAGAACATCTTAATTTTATCTATAAGGGATTTTTTTTTTGGGGGGGTAAATGGTCGATAATATACTGTTGCATCTCTTATCTCTTCAACATAACCATTATTCCTTTGATAATATGTAATAACATCTTTCACATGCCTCTGAGAAAATCCGCGTATGTAAGCTGATTCTTTATCAATTAAAAAAGCACTAGTACCTCCTACTATATTCTCATCAGGTGGTAAGTTTAATATAAATACCCATCCAAAATTTTCAGGATACATACCATATATAGTATAACCATCTAATCGATCCTCAATAAGCTTCTTTTTTATTAAGTTTTTTGCCGTATCTTCTGTCATTTATGTCACTTTATTTGTAAACCAATCTTTCCTGTTGTATTAATATACTTATAATATCCTCCTTCTATACTTTTAAAAGGATAAGTTACCCCTCTAGGTTGTGCATCTAGAATTTTAATATACCCTGAATGAATTTGTCCATGAACTATATGTGCACCATTCAACCCTCTATTAATATTTACACCTATATGCGTATTATTAGGTAATCTACTTAAATGATTACCTAGTTTACTAGCGCTTGTAAACTGTTTACTAAATGTAGCACCATACTGAGCTTCAATTTGTGTTAACGTTACTCCTTTTGATAAAGGTAACGCAGGAGAAAACTCACCAAACTGCAATAAATTATTAACACTACTAACACAGTTTGAACAATTATCTGTATAGCCAAAAGCAGGATAGTTAGAATTAATACTATAAAAATCTTTAGGAGTTGGTGTAAGATTAAATCCATTAAGTTTTCCCCCAATCCCCCAGCTAACTCGTCCTGATACGAGAACATTCCCAGTTATAGGCGATTGTATAACTCTCCCAGCCAATAAAGAACTTCCTCTTATAGATAACCCAACTCCTTGCCCTCCGGGCAAAAAATAAACTATATTTTCTAATGCTTTAAATGGAGCTGTAAATATAGTCAACTTTTCCATAGCTACTCTTTCTCTTTCTATTCTGTCTTGTTCCGCAACATAGTCGTCAAACCCACCTGATAATACATTATCGTAATAACTGCTATAATTTTCATAAGACCAGCCTTCAAGTCCATACTGTTTTTGATACTGACTCCAAGTCAAGTTTCCAGAACCATAACGATCATATGATTGATCATAATTGCTACCCTCTGCTTTTGCTGAAATATTAACAGTAGGCAACACTCTCCCTTGGAATGTTTCGTTAATATCCTCATTCGTTCCTTCGGCTTCTAAACCGTCCAAGTCAATCGCTACTATTGGAGAGTTTTGCGCGAATTGATAAGGCGTTAACTCAGGATAAGACCTAGTCAATGGATCCACACTCAAAAATCTACCAATAGCCGGGTTGTATATCCTGAAGCCATAATCATAGTGAGTGGCTCCTCCCCATTGAAAGCGCCCATCATTCTCCTTGCCATTGAAGCCATAACGATATGTTCGACCCCAATTATTTAGATACTCTGTCGTCTCTTCTCCTGCTGTTGCATATGAATTTATTTCCATTCCAAAAGGGAAGTAGTTTCTAGAGTTTAACAGTGTCGCATAAAAAACTTCAGCAACTAATGGACTGCCATCATTATATAATGAGATGGGCTTTTTCCTATCACTTATAGTTTGCATTACATTACCTAAATGATTGGTTACTTCATAGCGTTTCTGTCCAAGTTTGGCGGTTATTACTGCTCCATCTCCAGAGGGTAACTGAGTAGGAAGGCCATCCAATTTTCTAACATATACTCCCAAACGGCTGCTCCCATAAAGATGTTGTTCACGCAAGTGGAAAGCCTGCCCTCCCCCATTCTGATCATAGTCTTCATAAACAGCCATTACATTTCCCTGAGCATCACGAATATAAAACGTAGTAGCCGTAAATATCTCTTCATCGTGTTCATATCGCTTCCATCTATTTTGATCAGGGCCATAACCAAATTTTGTATATGTAGGCTCTGTGTCAAAGTTATCTACATCAGCTACCTTACCATAAGGAGTCCATGTGATATCCATCTCACCAAATACATCTCTAGTTAAATTTCCTGAATTATCATATTCGTAACTATGAAGACCTGTCTTTAATTGATCTTTAAAAACATTAGCAAAAGTGGAAGCATCATTCACTGAAATCAACTGGTTACCACTATTGCTATAATTATAGGTTAAATCATCTATTATGGCTCCACCTACTTCAAAACCCCTCCTCGTTAAGCTTTGAATATTACCATTCGCATCATAGGTAATATTGTCTACTCTAGGGCCACTTATTGGACTCCCTCCTGGTAACCAGGAATCAGTTGCGCCATCCATATTGCTCCAAACGTTCATACTTTTTAAACGATGCAGCTGATCGTATGTATAAGCTTCTCCTTCCTTCAGTGACTCTTCCATGTATAAAACATGGACTTTATTACGAATATTGCCATTGTATAAACTTGGAGATGCTGCATTAAAACCTGAACCAGCATACACATACTCTAGATTAACATCTGGCCCTATTGGTTTATAATCTTCCTCAAAATAGCCTAAAGCATAAAAATATGCATCCCTTGCTGTATATAAACTTCTCATATTTTCAGCATCTATAATTCCATCTTTTCCCATATCATGAGTTCCAAGCCCTCTTCCACTATTCAACATTTTTATCCATCCCTGCAGAGTATAAGCATAATCCATCCCCTGAACATTGTAATGCCCTAACTCTTTTCTGGCCAGTGGACCATGCAAATAATAATCATATGCCGCATCCCTTGTCCATAGAATCGATAAATCATTATCTACCTCCTCTTCACTCGTCCATACTTCTATCAACCGGTTATCTTCATCATATCGGTAGCGGTGGGTAAACTGGTCATATTCATCTTCCTGATATTTCACCGCATTCACTTTACCACTTATGTGGTCATAATCATACTCAATCACTTTATACTGATTTTCTGTCCCATATGTTGCCAATTCCTGTATCTCCTGTACCAGTACTTTCACATTGCCCACCGCATCATAACTATAGTGCGATGCATAATCATATGTATTATCATCTGTGTCTCCTACCTCATCAAAAGTAACACTCGATATACGTGTACGAAGGTTTTGCTGCCCTTCCGGTCCAAATGCGGGTATAGTAAATGGAGGCACAACATCATAAAAAGTATGAGTGATATAGGACTTACTGGCCTGGGCATCCTCCGTCCAATTTGTAATAGCTACATCATAACCCTGGCTCCAATCTACCTGATCGGGTGACTGGCTCGTCGATACTTCTCCCACTTCTACTATCCGCCCTAATTCATCATACTCCGTATAGCTATAATATGCTATACTCCCATTCACCATATCCTGCTGGCGGCCATCCTGTGAGGCATATACTCGCCCCAAAGGGTCATACCAGTACTGCTTCACACTTACATCTGGTGCCTGTTCTTCTATTATTTCATTAAAGGAATTATACTTATAAGCCGTTACAAGATTGGGGTCATGAGCCGGGTATACTGCTGGATGCATATCCGGAGATTCCCGGTGTTGTACCACTCCTTCTAATTCCGATGTGGCTAAAGGTACTACCCCGGCAGGAGGGATTGTCTGGACCAAATTACCCGCCTGGTCATAATAATAAAGCGTATAATGATATTCTGTATTATCTTCTGTTCTTACATTTAATTTCTCCCGCACGTTTGATAAACAAAACGCATAATACTCATTGATAAACTCCTCTTTTAGCGCTTCTATTTGTTCATCATACAACAACTGTGCTTCCACCAAAACCGATTCATACAATTGTTCTACACAATTTGGGCCCTCTGCTATGATTTCAAAGGGAGTCTGAGGGCATAATAAATGTGGGCTCGCCTCTGTATTGTTCATAAATGCCTGATATTCTGCCGCTGTCAACTGAAATCCTAGCTGATAATTCAGGTATATCGCCTCTAGTTCTTCCAGGGTTGCCCCTGTAGCACCACAGTCAGTACCAAGGTCAATCACACTGCCATTTACTCCTTCTATATTGTCCAGGATATTTTGGATATCTGCTTTAGTTACACAGGTCCCACATTCCAAATAAGGGGGAATGTATATCTGATGAGGTAAATAGAGAGAAGCCTGTGTACTATTACATTGTTCTTTTATGATCAATATATCAGTTGCCCTTAGTGGTGCCTCTGAGTAATCCAATAAAAATGTCGATAAAGCTTCCCGATACTCTTCTGAATCTACAGCATAAGCATCTGGGTTGGTAAAATAGGATTCCACCTCATTCAACCGCTCACATATGCACGAATTCGATAAGCTATTCACTGGCCGGGCCCCAAGGTAAGTCTCCTCCCCATAAGGCCGAGGATAATCGATCAGATAAGGATTACATACTAAATCACATACATCTGAACCAAAATATGACTGAATAACGGCTACAAAGGATGCAGCGGGGGGATCAATTAAATTGGGGTCATCTGGAAATGGAATGGAGGAAGCCCCTCCTGGATGAGATACATCACAGCTATACTGGCAGATGGCGATGAGGTCATTTCTTAATGCATCAACATCTACTCCTGGATTAGCAGCTATACAAGCTTCCAGCCGCAATAACCACGCATCTGCACTCGTTGTACATTCATCCTGGCAGGATGCCACTATCGCTCCTGTCGCATCCTCCATCATCTGGTATAAATCTTCTACCGTAACTGGTTCGGTAGTTGTATTATACGGATGTATGATCTGTACCCTCGACTCCTTATCTCGATAATAATTGATATTACCGCTATTACATAAATTTATTAAAGCTCCTTCTGCGTCTGTATTAATACAGTCTACCCCACCACAAAATAGCTCCCCATTTCCTATACAGGAATTATCACAGCCTGCTATAGCATCCCATTTACTGGCCATCACCTGCATCTTAAAACTGAGATACATTTGATATAGTAACTGCCAGGCTAAATCATTCTCTGCGTCTGTACCTTCTCCAAACTCAGTTTCACAATCTACACCCCATACCGATTCTTCTACAAGCTCTAACAAGCTCGGGGAATTTTCATCATAAGGGATTACATGATCTAGATAGGCCTGCATTTCAGCAATACAATCTGCTCCGGGTCCACCATTAAAGAATGGGTCATTTAGAAAATTCCCTTCCGCATCTATTATCCCTTCTGCCACCGCTTCTGCATAGGTCTCTATATCATACAAATTGGCATCCCACTGGTCACTTTCATAATTGCCATTACTTTCATCTTCACACCAGGCCAAATAACAATACTCCGGATGGTATTTCTCTACTAATGGACGGGCCCAGGATGATTTAAAATTAACTATAAAGGTTGCCAGGTCTACTTCTGTTGGTTTTACCAGCTCTCCATTAAAGTAGATCATATCTGGATTACCAAGCTCATCTAGATATTCTGCTCCATCTAGTAGGTCCTGATATTTATTATTGTAGAGTATCGATGTAGGGTCATTTACACTATAGGTATTGGTCGCCAGGTCATAGTCGTAGAGTGCATATTGGCCACCAGGGTGCATATCTGCCTCCATCATCTCTTCCATAATCTCACACTCTGATACCGCATTACACATCAAGTCACACTGCTCTAGTAAAGCCTGCTGTATTGCCTCTGCCTGCAGGGTAGCATTATCATATTCTTCCATCGTATAATCTGTCCCCAACAGATGATCTCGAATTGAACTAATCTCAGGTACATCATCCTCACAGCTATTACAATCTACCTCACAGGAGGTTATATCTAACTGGTTTATCAGGTTGTTTAATATATCATTATAAGATGGTAAACACTCCTCTTCTGACAGAAAATCTCCCAGGTACTCCTCCAGGACGGTTTCATTAAGCACTAATTCCTTTCTCACTTTATACTCTCCTATTGGCAATGATACCGACTCATTGGATAACAGGGGAAAAAAAGGGTTACAATCGTAATTTAAAGTCTCAAAATAATTACTGAAGTTGAACAACTCCTGCGGGCTTCCTCCATTAAAAGCATTCCCACAATTATCCGATATCGTAACTTTCACATCAAAACCACAATCGTAACATTTGGGGGTATTAACATAACAAGATGGCTTGTATGACAAAGCTTGCAGACCAGTATCATCCTCATACTGATGATATAATATATAAGAAAAGGCGTGATTCTGTTCTTCTGTTACTAAAAAAGTGTAGTTCGATACTAGCCGATTATCTCTTCGGATATCGCTCAACAAATCTCTTATGATCGTATGTTTAATGCCATAGCCCTCTATCTCGTCTAAGCCATCAGGTTTCCCTCCTGCCAGCGCTGTTGCTATGGTCCGCCCATGGGCATCTGTGTAAGATACACTGGCTTGCTTATTGGGATCTATCACCATATTCTTAAAGTAATGGCTCTCATGCCCAATGCTATTTCCAAATAAACGGTCTATCTCCTGTTGCGAAGCTCGGGCATAATAATATTTAGTCTCATGCCCTGAATCCATCTTCAGTTCCAGCCCTACTCCACTTTGGCGTTTTATTCGTCCTGTACCATCTGGAGTATATTCTGTAATCGCATATGGATAACCTTCTGAATCTGGTATGTATAAGGCTTTTCCTGCATTTTCTAAATCTTCAGCATAATCCGGGTCATTGGGGTCTTGAGGAAGCAGAAAATTTTTCGAGGAATAGTAACGAGCAGCTCCTCCATTATTATTCATGGGTGGAGGAGTAACAGAACAATCTCCTATATCAAAATGCGCTTTAGTATAGGGGACTCCGGGGCTTTGTAAGGACCAATTATCATGAAATCCTATATGAGTTTGTTCTGATGGGGCTGGCATTACATTAAGAGCTGGCCGTCCATTATAATCATAGAGTGATTCGCTTACAATTGGATGACCGGTTGAATTAGACAAGGTTACTGATTGCCGCCCTTTTTGCGAACCATCATAATACGATATGCTTGGCACATTCTTTCCTTCTTCTGCAAACATGGTTTGGGCCTGCCAGTTGAGATTCTGTCCCTCATGCCAGCCTAGGGCTATTTTATCCGGCCAGCCATCCACAGCTATACTCACTGCTCCATCTGTTGTCCAATTGCTCACTTCTCTAAAACCTTCTATATTGCGTACGGCTCGCAAGCGATAAAACAAATAACCTTCTGGATATAACAAATTAATCCTATAGCTCTCCTTTTCCAGTGTTACCCGGCTCGCATTGTCCCTGAATAGTTCGTTGATCGACCCTACTGTTGCTCCTTGCCCCTCAATGATCTTCTGTCCTATTTTACTTTCCTTATCATAAAATGTCCACTCCAAATCATAAGCTTCTGCTCCTGCATAATGCTCCCAGTCTAATTCCAAAATAGTCTGATTTTGAATAACTACAGCATTCGAAAAGGATGGCTGTGCATTATTCAAAACATTGGCCTTATTAAAATTATACTTTCGGTTTACTACTATCTCTCCATAAACACGCATCTCTGGCAAGGCTTCCCCCGTACTCCCTTCATCTACCACCGACAATACGGTTATTTCCATCTTCCTATTACCCATCCTTTTGAAATATTGACGAAACTCTGTCTCCCTGAATGTATCAGCAAATGGGAATGTTCCCGGATCATAATCGATATAAAAACTTGTGGATGGTATTAGCTCTGTAGGGGCACTTAAAGGGTCACTACCTTCTGCCCAAAAAGCTATCTCCAGGTCAATCCTATAAGTCGTCGCTACTGGTTTTATCTCAAAATTATCCTCCACTATTTCCACCATAATGAGGTTCTCATATTGAGGAGCATAGTCATAATCAATTTTTGCTTCCTCTGTGGCATCTCCAAACTTATAATCCTGAACAACCAGTGGTGAAGCACTAGCCGAAAGCGGCTTTGCCTTGATTTCATTTGAGTATTTTTCTTTAACTGCCCAAATGGGATTAACGCAAAGTAATACTAATAAGGCCAAGATATTTATCCGTAATAAAGTAATCATAATTGAGCGCTTTAGCTTTAAAATGAATAAATCTGATAATGAGATAATGAAGCAGATGGTACAAATCCCTTAGCAGTTTTCTTTACATATTCTCCTAATGAATAAGGAACCTCTTTCTTATGAAATTGATAATCTGTGTAAACAACTTCAATCCTACAATTATTAAACTCCTCATTTTCCACAGAATCTTCTTCCATATCTATTCTAATAATAGCTTCTTTAGGCAGGAAGGCTTTCGGGTCATAAATAATATCAATTTGTGTTTGAGTATGATCTGTAGCTTCAAATCGCAATCCTTTAGCATTACCTCCTACATTAAAATTTACTAATTCCAAACCTTGATCATTTGCCAATGCTTCCAGCATTGTAAAATCTGGAATAACATTACTAATACTCTGTACATCTCTGGAAAGAAATATTGTTTTGTCTATATGATTAACCACACAATTCCATTCATCATTTCCATAATATTCATTTCCATCAATACTAGCCCAATACTCATCCTTGTTCATCGTCGTTTCTATACGCATAGTATAAGCAGGTTTATTGCCATTGATTTCTTCATAATAAGCCATATCTACTTTATAAGAAATTGTCTTATCAGAAGGCATTAAAGCTGCATTCAGTTTTTTTAACATAACATAATTGTCACTTTGCGCCATAAGTATGGCGCTAGACAACATGAAAAATATATGGATATAAATCTTCATAGTTTGTTTATAAAAGTTTAGAAAAAACTTTTACTCCATTTCTGTTGACATTAGTGGTGGAGTAGGTTGTATCACAGAAGGTTTAAGGACGGTTCGTGCTTCCTGTATTGTAGCTACTCCCTGATCTGTTTCGCGTTTTACTCTCACTAATAAGCCTTCATCGTCATATTCATAAAAAGTGGCATAATTATTCTCATCTAGAGAAGCCATTAGGCGTAATGAGAAGGGATCATATACATAGGATTGCATATTTGACCGGAAAGGATGTATGCGGAAATCATCCATGTAAATTCCAGAAACAGCGCTTTCTACATAAAATTTTACTGCCTGAGTAGAACCATCCACTACAAAATCGCCTTCAATTCTCTGCCAGCCTTCTATCACAGGGCCTGATGGAGAAAATTCCATTGTGGCTATAGGGAAATTCTGATGAAGAAATTCCACTTTAAAGGTAATTTCATTGTCAATATTTGGATCAGGGTCAACGACTGGCGTACCAAATTTTAATGATCCTTCATTAGCTACCCACATTGAAACATGATAATGCCCATTTGATAATTCTAGTTGTGGTAAACAATGGCAGCATCTATTCTTAACCTCTTCTCCTCCATTAATGACTTCACAATTATCCGGAGTTCTTCCCGTAATACATGAAATCGTTAATGCGTCTGCCTGAATAGAATTAGTTGCAGTATATGCGGAAAACTTACCAGTATGGGCATATTCAGAACTGGTTCCTATCTGTTCTGCAGTTGATGATGGAATATGATAAAAATCTAATCTCCGCCTATCTTCATCATCCGTGCAATCTGTATCAAAATTATAATCTTCAAAGTTATCAAATGCGATATCTTTAGAAGAAGCATTTACAGCTTGTGCAGTGACTAAATTATCGTTATATCCCACTATTGCTGAAGACAAAACATCCAATGCATCTTTACTTTCAATCACTCGCCCTTTAGTATCAATTACATTGCGCTTTTGTGACATTTGCCATAAATTGGCATTATTGACACTCCATTTTCCTGTATTATATTCCCAGTAATTTGCAAAACCATTCAAATAACCATTATCTCTAATATTTGCTGCCCCATTTCCTGTCATCAGACTAGATTCTGATCTTGAAGTAGGAGTACCTGCTCCTCTGAATATTAAATTTTCTGTAGCTCTCCAGTTACCCAATACATTTTCTATATATGGATTAATCGTTTCATTAGTAACAAAAAGATCATTCATGGGAGTACTCTCTAGTTCTGAACAGTTCATTTGCCAATTTTCACAATACTCCACCGCTGAGCCTGACAAATATGATTTATCCACATTCATCTCTATACTTGTCTCGCTTGAATTCAATGGATTTTTAAGCATTTCGTAGGACGCAATAGGAGCAGAAGGCTGATTTCTTCTCCCCGATCGTACAATTTTTAATGTTACCTCTCCATTCGGTTGAATCCTCTGGCCATTCTTATCAAAAAAGCAGTTATATGTGGATATATCACTATTCCTCATTTCGACAACCCAGGCATAATAAGTATTCCCATTTCCAGCTTCTCTAACCAATACCTCATCTCCCGGGAAGAAAAAATCTTCTGCATTAGGCAAACCATCTGTTATTACCCCATTATCAATTGTTACTTCATTAAAGATTGCTCCAATATTGTGATAAGCATGGCTCATGCCTTCAAATTCTTCAACCCAGTGCGCTGGGTAAGTCAAATTATACATTGGATCACCGAATTCATTTTCTGTCCTGGTAAGCAATACATTCCCAGTTGCTTCATCATATAGAATATTTTCTGTAGCCATTGATGAACCATTTTCTGTCACTACTACTTTTTCCAGTAAGCCACATTGTCTTATTAGCTTTGTAGTAACTGATTTATTAACTCTTGTGAAGTCATCTCTTGATACCCGTAGAGGTATTAGTAACAACACAGGGATTATTGCTGCAAAAAATCCTTCGGTATTAACAGCCAGCCCCACACCACTTGTTCTCGAATAATCTTCGCTCATCTCTTGCCACATTTCAATATCTACACCTACACTTGCCGTTCTTATTTCATTATTTTTGTTTATTACTAAAACGTCATTATCTAATACCTTTGTCTTCCCGTCTTCACTTTCCTCAGTAAGCTTATAAAAATATTCTGTAGAAGAAATAGGTAAATCATGGATATCATAGCTCTGAACAGATTTGGGTTTTCCATGCATATCATTTATTTCAATAGAAAAACCTTGAGTTAAGCCCAGTTGATCATGTGTTGATATTTTGAAAAACTTCAGCAATGGGTTTGACTTCGACCGTTCTTTGTCAACATTAGTATGCTGAACTATCACAGGGAATTCTTTTGCCGTAAAAAATTCGTGGATAACATGCCCTGTACCAGTACGATCTACATTAGGGTAATCCAAGCTTTCCACTTTGACTTTACTATAGCCAATTACAGGTGCTGGATATAAAATTTCGCCAATTGGTTTCTCTGTATAGTAATAATTATCAGGCGCAAGAGGAATGTTTTCGTCATAAG
Organism: Chitinophagales bacterium; assembly: GCA_022360175.1. GTDB lineage: Bacteria > Bacteroidota > Bacteroidia > Chitinophagales > Saprospiraceae > JAKSDI01. The sequence continues at coordinate 11,483 of JAKSDI010000272.1, read as the reverse complement.
GCATCGGGTTTCTCATCAGATTCTCTTCTCCTCCTATTAACGGTTCATAGCAAGCTACACCAGAACTAATCGTTTGTCCATTTTCTTCTTTAGTGTATGAATATTTTTGACCATATACACTTTCACCGCCACCGAAATTCCACTTATCTGAAAGAGAAATTTGGCTTACTCTTGTACTACCACCGTATTTTTTATAATTTGGATTTGCTAATCGCACCCAAGATCGTGTAGGATCGATTGTTTTTGCCCAATTTTCCTGCAGCGCTTTTCTTTCAAAGCCTTTCAACAAAAACTGTACTTCTCTAGCCATTGTTTCAAAGCCATTAAAAACAGATTCGACAACGTTATTTTGTTCTTCAAAATCCTGATCTGGATAAATCAATGCAGGAATTTCTAAACGCATAGTTTGGAATGCTGCCTGTGAGATAGGATGAGTTTGCAAATCTGCTTTTACACTTATTTCATTAATTGGTATATAGATATTTTCACTACCTCCTGAAGCTGGAACAAAATCAATTCCTGATCTATCAAATTCAGCATAACCACTAATTAAATCATCTGAATCATTTCCAGTAAGTTTTACCAAACACTTAAAATAAAGGGATTCAACATCTTCAAAATACCGGTTGATCTTTTCCTGATTGGACAATCCAGTTAAGTCTTCTGTCGACTTAACTACCATAAACTGCATTGGCCCCGCATTATCATACAAATTAGGCCCCGGTGTATCATTTAAATCATCCGCAAAACCTTCAATTTTGAACATCTGCCCGGCACGTTTATCCTGTACATAAGCATAATCGTCGGGTTCGTATTCTACAGATATTTCTCCACCAGATGGAGTCGTAATTTGCTTTAAATTCCAGGCACCTCTATACATTTCTACAGCACTTTGATCCTGTATGGTATAAGGGAATTCATGAGGAAAAGGATAGCTATTAGAACTATTTGATGGAATCTGAACACCTCCCCAACGATCTAAGGTGCCTGTAGAGTAATTTATTGGCTGATTGGCATCATCATTATTATAAGCAAAGTGATAAGCATTTAATCGGCCTCTTTGGCTATTGCCATAGGTGAAGTATACATGCTTTAAGGTAAGTTTACCTCCGTTATTGGAAACATGGTTAGGTGCTCCTTTACAAAGCGATTCATTATAATCATAATATTCAAAATGAATGGTCTTAATTGGTACAGCATTATCAAAATTAGTAGTAAGTTCAGATTTTGAAAACACTCTAATACTATCCAATCGACGGGATGGAGCGTTTGAGTCTACTCCTCCATGTTCTCCCAGCACACCCAAAGCATCCTCTCTTTCGGAGGTATAAAACTGAGCAACCATCGTTCTGGATTCTACAGAGTGTAGATACCATAATTCTCTTTCACCATACACATAGCTTGCTTTATCATCCGTAGGATCAACTAAACGTCCTGGATGATATTGCGCTTTATTTGCCTGAATAGGTGTTCGCCAATTATAATCATAACTCGTTTTTGAATAATTAAACTTTACAGCACTCCCGTTATCGTCATCTGTAATGCCGTCTCCTTTCCGATCAGCATAATCAGGAGGTAATACTGCTGTCAGGAGATACGAATGAGCATAAGGAGGTAATTTTGTAGACTCAAAATAATGATCCCGACCTTTATCATTATTGATTGTTGCATCTTCAGTATCGTACGAAACTAAACCATAACTTTGAAGATCGCCAGAATTAGGTGATGAAGGATAAATAGTATTGTATTCTTTATCAGCTACACTAAAGGTTACTTCTTTTTGAACTTTATTATACACAGGTATACCATAAACATATCTACTTCCATCTGGCTGAGTAACAGTTATTTCAGTGATTTGATCTTTACCAGCACCCGCAATATCATCTCGCTCTATCTCTTCAACTTGTCCATTAATAGCGCTAGGTTCACAATCTGAAAAAGCGGGGTAAAAACTTCCGTTTACATCAGGGAAGGGATAATTATGTATTTTTTCATCCAGGCAAGCTTCTCTTTCATCAATTGTTAGATAACTAAATACCTGATTTCTAATTTCACGCTCATTGGCACGTTGAAGTGTATTTGGAAGCACTAATTCTTCAGTACCATTTTCCAATACGGCTGGTGCAATAACACTACTTCCCAATTTGTCTATTTCATTCCGGAAAGGCGTTTGCCCTCCAATTTGAGCCCAATAACTTTCATCTGTCGCTACTTTTTCTCCCATACTTTTGAAGAAAGCATGCTCATATAATTGATCACTACTTGTAAATGGCATTTTTGGTAATGAAAAGTTATATTCCTTCCAACCAGAGTTAGAAGAATAACTTGATGCTGCATTTACATCTACAAATTCCAGTACCGCAGACACTCCACTTATTATATCTTCGCCATCTGCTCCAACGTGAACCGTATTTCCTACTCCAATTTCTGCTCCCAAGCTTAAGTTCTGCCCAATATTAGAGTGTAGTGCAGGCCTAAAGACGCCTACATCATTACGAATAGCTCTATACTGCCCCCCCATTCCTTGAGCTTGTACAGCATAAATATCATTAGTACCATAAGCTAAAGGTAAATCTGGCATATCTTGTCGAAGTAAACCAGGTTGAACATTATAATCCTGAACAACATTTTCTGCATCATTTCCATTTTGAAGATACAAATAGCCAAATGATGATTGATCTTGCTTATTTGCAGCTAATTGCTGCTTAGAATAATAACCTGTTAGTGATGCAGCTCCATGTACTCCAAAAGCTGCGCCCCCTAATGAAGCACTGAAAGCTTTAGAATCATTTTTTAAAGGAAGGCGGGCTGTAGGAATGTAAGAATAGGGCCCAAAATTAAAGCTCCCTCCATTTCTCATCCCTATTGATATTTCTTCTCTATAAGATAGAGAACTTGTCAGGGTTAATTGTTTTAGTCCATTTCTTGAGTTTATATTAGTATTTGCGCGAATACCTGCATCAATCTTATCTGATGCTCCTTCTATATTAGCAAAAGGGGAAATACTAATTCCTGCTCCTGTAGAATATCCCAATGATAAACCTAATCCGAGTTGAGCACCTACATTATCATTTTTCTTTCCAATACTCAGGTATGGAGAAACAGAGCGTTCGAAACCAAAGCCCTGGTAATTATTATAAAAGATCCCTCTTTTACGCTCTACCCCTAAAAGGCCGAATGCTTCTAATTTCTTACCACTTGCAACACCGAGTGTCCAATTAGACTTAATATTGTATTCCTTCTCTATTTCTTCACCATTAAAATCATCGGGAAGCCCACGCATCTCACGATTTATAACACCAGGGTTAAGGCTCCATCCCAGGCCTACCCAGCTCGCTTCATCATCCATTTTGGGGTCTGCTTGATAGGATAAATTTAATGGATACCCCCCTATGTCACATAAAGGGATGTTATAATTAAAATTTCCGGTAAATAAATCAACCATTCCAGTCGTGCCTATAGGTTGGAAGCCGACCACTTCTGGTTGTGTTGGCCCGCTTGTTAAGGCCATAGCAAAGGCAGGAAAAAATGCTTGGTTGAGAAATATAACAACTAGAAATAGAGCGATGCGTTTATGAAAAATCTTTATACTTTTCATTTCCTATTGATTTAAAGAAATTAATTCATTTGATGTAGGTATGGTGAAACCGACTTTCTGATGTGTTAGCACGTTGTCATTGAAATAAATATTTAGTCGATCCTCCTCTATTGGCTTTCCCTCAGGAAGCTTAAATACCAAAGACATTCTTAAGCCCTGATTAGAAAAGGGCGATATATGTGCATGATTTAAAGCACAAGGCAATCTATCATTTCCAGAAAAAGCAACAAATTCTTCTCGAGATTGAAACAATAATTTGTTAAGTGCTTTTTCCCAATCGCTTTTAGGGTTTTCTAATTCATAAACATCTTGTAATGATTGAGATTTATCACTTGATGATATAGTCAACTCTCCATATAAATGCCCTTTATAATTTTCTATTGCTTCCTCATAATCTGTAGCTATCCCATTTGTAATATCTCTTTCCGCCATTACACTATAAGGAAGATATTGAAAATAAAAGTGATACCCATTTAGAGTTACTTCATCCCCCATTTCGTTTTGTTTTCCCTTCCAAGCATTTTGGCAAGATGAAAAAAACACGATCAGTAGGATAAAAGAATAATGAAGTAATTTAGCTTTAATCATTTTCATGCTTTTAGTTTCCACCAGTATCGGATACAACTCTTAAATTGATAAACTCCAAATAGTAGTCGGCTCCTTTAGCATCTACTGCATGCAATAGATATCTTTTATCGTAAGCCAATCCACCTACACCATCGAGATCTAACTCAATATGGTTAATTCCCGGAACCATAAGAATTTCAGGTAAATTAGTAAGATATTCTCCATCTGATCCAACTTCACGAATTGTATAATTCAACACATTTTCCAGTCCTCGATTATTATACAGCAATGGCAATACAGCATCTTTTCTCACATGATACCCCCCTCGTGCCAGAGCATTCTGTGTTAATCCAAAAAAGTGATTAAAATCTTCTGGTGCCCTACTAATTTCATTATTTTTCAAAGGCTTAAAACTAAACCTCCATATTTCTGTCTTACCAATTTCTATATTATTCCAATATGCAGTAATCTGCCAGGCATATTCTGATTTTTCTTGTAATAGCTGGCCTGAAGCAGGATATCTCAATGATGTCTGTTTAATGTTATCAAGGCTTAATAACGGTATGTTAAAACTTACTGCTTCTGCAGGAGATTGTCCTTTTTTAATTTCTGCCAGTACTATACTATAAGTTAACTCGCTTCCAGTAAGTGGCAAAGGAGGTAACCAACTTAATAAGGGATGTATATTATCTAATACTGATTGATCAAAAGGAGTCACCAACTTTGGCAATCCCGCCACCTTGATATTTTTTTCTTGACAATTTAAGCCTAAAGTATTTCCATTTCCTTTATCAATGAAACGATAACAAATCGTAAACTCTCCAAAGGGTAGCTTTCCTGTGTTTCGAAATGCAGAAGCAAAAGCACTATTACCAAATGTAAAACCAGCTTCCCAATTGATCCTATTGCCATTTAAAACAATGCCAGGTTGTAAACCTATCTCAAAAGAGTTAATCTGGCCTACTAATTGCTGATCTGGCCCACTTATCTGAATTTCAAGATGGCCTACAATTGGATCGGGTGTAACATTGATCATATTCACCTGAATAAGGTGATCTGCTACAAACACCTCAGCATTTTGGTAGAGTGGAGTGATAACTATTTGCGCATGGCTTAAATAGCCAAACATACAGGCAAAAATCAAGAGCAATAATTTTTGTATCATCCTTTTCATCTCTTAAAGGTTTAATCTTAAGTTTGTTTGCCCCCAAAACTGAGTAGGCTCAAAAGTTTGAAATAGTTGATCCGCACTTTTTCTATATGTAAATGTTAACCCTACATTCACTTTTGGGTGAATAGCGTATTGCCATTGTCCATTAATACCAGATAACCAATCGTCATGAAAGTTATCTTTCAATATTTCCATGCCTATTTGTGTATTGCTTTTTGACCTATTAAATTGGTACGAAGTTTGGATCATTGCTTGTTCTCTATCAAACTGCCCTTCGTCTATTCCTCCTCCTAGCATAATAGAGAATTGCCAACTATTTCCATTTGACAATTGCAATAACTCATGGATAAATAAATAGGCTTGTTCTTGATGGCTAACAGTATCAAAAACAGTCAAATTAGAACGATAATTGGTAATATTCAGAGTACTCACCAACAATCTCTCCTTCTTTATATTATGAAGAAGAGTGGATTGGAAAGTATACAATGTAGTTGAATTACTTGTATTAAAATCTCCTGTTCCAGATTGGCTAAAGGTATTGGGAGCTATTGTTAGTGAGAAGGTATGGTTTTTCTTTGTTGCATAACTTACGTGTCCTAACAATTGCCAATCCTGATTATTTATTCCCCCTATTGCTTGTGCATTAATTTGTTGGCCTAATTTATAATCCAGGCTAGCCGTTATTCTGTTGAGTTTCCCCAGAAAATTCACCAGTATACCTTCTCTATTTGTAAGCAAAAAGGGGTTTCCTAAAGTAACAAAGTTTGCTCCATGGTAAAAATAGCCAGTCCCTATACTAAACATAGAATTTGGTGTTGAATAAGCCACTTTCGTTTGAAATGCTGAATTTTCTTTTTTGAAATTCCCATTATCAAGTGAATTATCAACAGGTTGGCCTAAATCAGTATATTTAGACAATGCTAACTCAGTTGTAGCCTTCCATTGCTTACTAATATTAAGTGATCCATCAATGGAAAACACCTGATTTTGTTTTGTAAAAGTAGTATCACTATCCTCTGTCACTCTTATACTTGTTATCCCCAAATGGCTTTCCATTTCATTACCAATACCAGCTCTTGCAATATAAAATTTCTTGTCAGGCCATTTATTTTCTCTCTGATAGAGGTTGGACAACAGATTCCCATTAGTAAATTGCTTACCATATCCGGCTCCGCCATAAAAAGATTGGTTGGCCCATTCATATCTAATACCACTTAAAGCGATATGCCTTATGGTTAACTCTGAATAGACAGGAGAAAACAGGCCTATATCAAAATTGTTGGTTAGCAACATAAACCTATCCGCTATGCTAAGCTCTTCTTTTTCTTGACGGTATAATTGTTTTAACTGGCGTGGATTTGAGAGCTTCTGTAGTTGCTGAGTATGCTGTTCTGACTTGATTTGCAGTTCTTGTCTTTCCTCATTTGAGAAATTGTTCCTACTCTGCAGGTAAACTATATATAGAGAATCAATCGTTTGCGTATGACGATATGCTTCTAATGAATCTAAGTCCAACTTATTTTGTGCAGAAAAACTACTATCCTGCAAGGAAGCTTTCAATGCCGTATATTGCTCACTATTAATTATTTTCTGATAAACCCTAAACTTGTATTCATTTCTCAACATCTCGAGCGCCTTATCCGTTAGTTGCAAAGTATTCACATTCTTATCCAGCATTTTTTCAAGCGAATATTCACTTTTAAAGTCCATTTGTATTCCCCCTAACCAATTAGATTGATCAATATTAAACATCAGGTATGATAGTCTAGAATTGAAGCCTTTATCATCCATAGACAATCGTCCGGCAAACACTACAGGTACATTTGCTATCTCTATCCGGTTACTCCCAATAACATTATTGATGAACACATTTCCAGGATACGATGATAATGTATCCTGCATCATATATATACTTTCATAAGTTAAAGCTGTTGAATTCAAAAACTTAGACTTATTACTTCTCTCTATCTTTTTATCTGCACTATTAGCTAATTCTATCAAATCTTCGTTTAAATCCAAATGGTTAATATTTGTAACTCCTTTCAATCCACTTTTATTAATAAACCTCCACAATTCAGGATTATCCTCTACCAATACATTATCAATCACTCCACTAAGATGCTGTGAGGTAGGATCATTTGTATTTTGCCCTACCCCCATCAAGCAATAACACAGCATAATGGTCAGAGATAATATGTATTTCAATTTCCTCAATACAGCGGCTTATAATCCAAATATTTCAATAGATAATTCTACATCTTCAATCTGTTCATCTTTCGTATAAAAGATCGTTGGTAGTATCCCATGTTGAGTATAAATAGCGTCAAATACTTCACCAGGCGTAGGTATACCCGTAACATCTACAGAAACAACAAACTCAAACAACATTGTCTTGTTATTCATGTATATTCCCTCAGAGTTATCCTCAAAGTCATTGATCCACACAGACCTGAAGTGTCCTTTACCCCATTCTTGAGGGTTAACACAAAAGTTCTTTTCCAATTCCTGATCAAAGACTTCTTCTCTTGGCATTATCTCCGTTACGTTTAACATAGAAGTATCTATTTGGAGCCCTATCTGATAGGAAGCAACAGGAATAGAGTCTGTTGTTTCCGCACTTACTCGTACAAGGAAACTTATAGGTGGATTTTCATCTGGAAGAGATTCTCGATTAGTACTTTCTGGTATAAACTCCATGATATCTGTGCTCAAAATCGATTCTGTAGAAGAACTAACAAAAGCGTTTGCAGTAGTCTCTCCCAATTTCACTAAATAAAATCCCCACTTAGTCTCCCCACATGCCTCAGGCGTATTATAAGGCCACTCTGACAGCATATCCATCCAACTTCCATTTCCATTTTCATCTCCTTTATAAGTATAACTTTTACCATTGAAGTTTAAGATAGCATTAAACGGATACTGCAAACCTCTATGGTCATTTTTTGCATCTTGCCAAAAGTCTGCAATAAAAGTGGGGTCATTATGCCCTTCATTAGGATATACATAAGGCAGAGGTATAAATCGCCAATGAGGGATGTCAAACGTTAGATCATTCATTAATAAGACATCATTCATTTTTGCAACATCAGCAGCATCTACTCTACCATCATTATTAACATCGGCAGCAATTCTGGATAAAGGACAAAGTTCTCCTGTACCATCAGCATAATCAGATACCTTCGATATATCTAGTGCATTAATACCATTTACTGCTTTTACCCATTCGCTTGTACCTGGAGGATGAGGTTCAAATGGCAAAGGAGTCATTTGTATCATCCCAGATGTCATGCCTGTCCCGAAAAACCCTGCATCATCACTAATTACATTTGCTGTGCCAGGATTTGACAAGTTTACAACTTCCACTTCAGCATTAGCTATTCCTTTATATCTATAATCAGGGTGACAAAGCCATGGATTGGGAGGAATGGGGGTAAAGCCATCAGGAAGAGGAACCACACAAGGCAATTCATAAGGAGGAGCAGGAGGAGTACCATCGGGATTTGCCCCAATTTCACAATGTGTTAAATCAGGAAATAACACACAACCTATAAGGTCATCAGAAGTAAAATGTTGAACATAAATAGTCATTTCTGAAGGAGTGGCCATTTTTACGAGATGCCCTCCATTTACATTTTGAAGTATCAACGTATAAGTACCGCTAACCTCTTGAGGATCAATATCAATAGAGAAAAATTCTTGAATAGATCCATTAGCAAAAGTCAAAGTTGTGTCACTAAAATCGGCTATATGTGGTATTCCATCTCCTTGCAATACTACCTCTACAGTGACATCTGCACAATCAGAACAAGGATGTGCTAAATCTACAACAATGTCTACAGTTTCTCCCGGTAGTGACTGTACAAAAGAAAGAGCAAAACTGACCTCTGTGGATGGGGCTATGCTCAAAACGGTAGTAGAACCCAATAATGTTGGATTATTATTCCCCATAAGATTTTGAAGTTCAAAATCATAACTCATAGCACTGACATCATTACCTACTGGTATTGTTACACATTCACTAGTTGATCCATTGCTAAACGTCAAGGTATAAGTTGTATAGTCGGTTAAATGTGGAGAATCATCACTTATTAAAACTACATCCACCATTATATCTCCACAATTAGTACAAGGGTTTGTGAGATCAACACATAAATCAACTGTTTCTCCTGGTGTCCCATCAAAGGAAGGTGAACTGAAACTTAAAGAAGAAGATGGAGGTGTAACATTTAACAGGAATAAACTATCAACGGTAATTGTATTGTTACCTCCATTTATATTTTCTAATTTTAAGGTATATGCTTCCATGCTAGGGTCATTCCCTATATCTATAGAAATACATTCATATGTAGAGCCATTATCAAATAAAAACGATTCTGGGCTATAATCAGTTAAATGGGGAGAGTCATTAGTTATTATTACAACATCAGCTGTCACATCATCACAGGCTGAACAGGGATGTATTAATTCAGCGCAAATCTGAACGGTCCCTCCAGGTATTTCATCTGAAGAGGTACTAACAAAATTAATTTCAGTTCGAGGGACTACTTCTATTACTAAACTATTAGGGTCAACTAATGTGACATCATTCCCTCCCGTTGCATTTTGAAGGATAAGGGTGTATTCTCCCGCAATATTATCATCACCTATAGTTAAAGGAAAGCAAGCAATATTACTTCCACTAAAGTCCAATGTTCTAGTCATATAATTCAATAGATGAGGACTATCAGAGCCCAAAAGCGCAACATCTACAGTTACAACTGAGCAATCAACACATGGATTTGTCAAGCTAACACAAACATCTATTATTTCACCAGGTTCTGCTATAGTATTTGCTGAAGAAAAACTAAGTTCTGTTGCTCCAACTACATTAAGAGTAAGAGTAGGTATATCTCCAGCTATGGCGTTATTCCCTCCGGTAATGCTCTGCAACTCAAAAGTATATGTCCCATTATCTACATGATTATCAACTATTAAATCAAAGCACTTTGTTATACTTCCATCGCCAAAATCTATCTGTTCATTAGTATAAGTAGTTAGGTGGGGAGTATTTGAAGAAGTCAAAGCAACTTCTGCGTTTACAGGAACACAACTACCACATCCTTCAAATATATCAAGGCATATTTGCACTATATCACCAGCATCAACGCTAATCTCTGCATCTGTGAAACTTACTTTTGTAGTGGGTAAGCCCCCATCCATAATTTCAGCATTGCTATAATTAACTGTTGTTGTATTTATCCCATCATTATGAGCAGAAAGCCCTGCAACCAAACAATTTTGCAATCCTGGGAAGGGAGTAGCAGCTACTTGTGTCCAGTTGATTCCATCTTCAGAAACATAAGAAGTCAGCCAAACACCAAACCGTACGATCTTTACCCACTTTGGAATGATTGACACTGTATAAGAATCAGTATACAAGCCAAATCCTACCTTTCTTGTAACGACCTCAACATCATTTGTATAATTGGTCAACAATAACACCTTTTGAGCTCCTGCTCCGTCATGTTCTCTTATCTCGATTCCAGCATAACCATCATTTGTGGGAGCCGCATTTATTCTAGCTATAACCTCTCCATCTCCACATATATCTGTATAAACTAAATGATACTGATCATTTGCTACAGGATCATAATCAGTATTATCTGAAATAGTAGCATATCCCACATCACAGGAATCAAAAACTATATTAGACCCATTCATGGTATTCCAATCTATCTCATTCCAAATACGACATGATGGATTGGGTGGATATGCTACATGCAAGTTCATATCCGATGGTTGACCTATTCCAATATTATTCCCCCCTGCTGCATTTGCTAGAGTGAATGTATAATCTCCTATCGTTGCATCATTTTCTATCACAAGAGGGAAGCACTCCATCAAGGAGCCATTGCTAAATGTTAACGTCTCTGTTGTGTATTGAGATAGATGGGGCAAGCCTGTACCCTGGAGTACTACATCCACCGTAGGCACGTCACAACTACTACAGGGATTCACAAGGTCTACACATACATTTACGGTCGTCCCCGGTTCCTCATTCATATTCGCCTCGCTAAAACTCAAGGACGTGAATGATGCTACATGCAGGTCCATATCCGAGGGTTGGTTTATCTCAATATTATTACCTCCTGCTGCATTCGCTAGAGT
>JAKSDI010000123.1 GCA_022360175.1 Chitinophagales bacterium | reverse complement strand
TGCTTAAAAGTAAATTTTTCATTTTGATATTATTTTAGTAATCTAATGAATAGGTAAGAAATAACCTGATTATATCAGGTCTTTACTAAGAACCTCAAAATCCTTTTGTCAATCTTCAAGCCATGCTTTTAACATTGCTTTGCGCTCTTTTATAACGGTATGGTAGGTTGCTTGCTGTTCTTCATTGAAAATATCCATCAATGCCTTTTCCCTTTCTTTAGCATAGGGCTTTATAGCCAAAAGTTTTTGCATTTTTGTTTTATCGCTCAATAGTATTGGTTTTACTTTTTGAGCTAAATTTTTATTGACTTCAAATACAGCATTGTATTGATCTACGTTTAAATCGTATTTCTTTTTCATTAGCAAGGTGGCTTTTTCAACCCTGCTTTCTGAAATGTCTATGCTCCTAAATGATTGTGCGTGAATGCTACCCATCATTAAAAAAGCTACAAATAAGATGATGATGCTATTTCTGCTCATAACAAAATATTTTAGTCTAAATCGATTGTATAAGTATTATCACCAATTTCTAGTGAGGCAGTATTATCTCCGTGGAAAGTAAGGTTGGCAGAAAACGTTTTACTTTTTCCTTCGGCTGTAAGTAAAACATTTATTTGAGCTGTTCCCCCTTCAATTTCATGAAGAGATTTGTCAATCGCCAAGTCTTTCAATGTGTAAGTAACCTGAGATGAAAAGCTCCTTTCGTTCCGCACTTTAGATTGCTGCGTTCCCTTTCTTTCGTAAGAACCATTAATGATCGAATTGGTTTGAGATGGATCTAATCCTGTAATAATCAAGTCACTTTCAAAGCTGTCTTGACTAGACATCCTGGTTCTATCATAGGTTCCGGTAACATAATTTTCAAACTCGAAACTAGAAGATTCTCCGTTGCTATTACAATTTAACTTAAAGCTTCCTTCTACATTATAGTCATAGCTTCGATTTGGAAATGATTTACTGGCAGAAAACGAAAGGGCATATAAGGAATCACATTCAATAGGGGCTTTCCTGCTATTGATGGCTTCTTCTGCAACTGTTGTTGAAGCTTGTTCTACCGTTTCGGTTAAACCATAAGTAGAGGCGATCAAAGTTCCTTCAATTACCTCATAGGCATCTTCTTCTGTGATTATAGTAGAACTAGGTGTTTCATCTTCATTACATGAAGTAAAAATTGCACTTGCTCCTAAGATAGCACCTAGAAATACCATGGAGCTTTTTCTAAATTTCGATTTAATCATCTGCTTTTTCATTTTTATTTGATTTTGTTAATGATAAAACAAATGTAATGTGTAGGAAAGGCTCCAAAAGGGAGAAACTACTTCAACCGGACAAATGGGGAAATGAAATGGCCTCTAGGAGGATAACCAATTCAAAAACATAGAAGTACGTACTTTACTGATAAGGATTTTTTCGGGTGTTTCTATATTTACCTTGACATACAACCTTCGCCCAAAGTACTGTTCCACGGAATGAATGCATTCTCGGTTGATAATAAACTGACGGCTAGCTTTAAAGAACTGATAGGAGGACAATTCTGAGCTCAACTCATCGAGTGTTTTGTTAATGTGATACATTTTCCCAGCAGAAGTATACACCTTAATAATCCCTGCTTTAGCATAGAAAAATAATACATCTGCCACTTTAATGGGGATAATTTTGTCTTGAAAATAGACCAGAATAGTGGATTTACCCGGATAGGAAATTTGTTCCTCTACCTTAATTAGCGCTTCTTTTTGCTTTGCTTCTTCCCCTTCAAAATAAGATTTTAGCTTAGCATATTTGTCTATGGATAGTGTTAACTTTTCTTCGTCAATGGGTTTTAACAAATAATCAATGCCATTGGTATTGAATGCCTCAATCGCATATTCATCATAAGCAGTACAAAATATTATCGGACAGGTGATTTCTATATTTCTGAATATTTCAAAAGACAAGCCATCTGACAGTTGGATATCAGAGAAGATAAGTTCCGGCAGACGGTGCTCTTCAAACCACTTGAGTGCAGATTTTACCGAAGGTAAAATGTCCAATACCTCAGCAGAATTTATGTTTTTTTCTATCATAGTTTTCAATGCTTTCCCCGCCTTGGCTTCATCCTCTATTATCAGTATTTTCATGGCTTATATTAAAGGTAATTTCACAGTAAAGGTTTTAGAATAATCAGATATGATAACATCATTTTCTGACATTAATCTATATCTTTCTGAAATATTGTGAAGCCCTATTCCTGTACTTGTTTCCATGGTATCTTTGTGTTGAATGTTGTTGCTTACTACCAGGTAGTTATCTTTAACGAAGATTTTTAAAAGTAAGGGAAACTCCTCTGAAAGAACATTGTGTTTAATGGCATTTTCAATCAACATTTGCATGGCAACGGGAGGTGTTTTCCTCCCTAAACACTCACTAGGGATATCTATATCTATTATTAACCCATCTTCAAATCTTTCTTTTAAGATATGCAAATAGGCCATGGTGAATTCCAACTCATCTTTTAAACTGGCCAATAAAGTTCGGTTCTGATTGAGTTGATAGCGAAAAACATTGCTAAAATTTAGAACATATTTTTTTGTTTCCGCATCTGGCGC
>JAKSDI010000042.1 GCA_022360175.1 Chitinophagales bacterium | reverse complement strand
GATATCGAGGACTTTCATGTCGGGTCAACGACGGGGAAGGCCGTGCTCGAAGGCTATCTGCAGCTTGCCGGATACGAAGTAGATCGGATCGAGATGAAGCTCAATGCGGATAATTTCACGGCAAACTGGCAAAGGATCATAGAAAACGGTGTTGGAGAAATAATATTATCCAATTCATGGAATGGTACCTCAGATGTTTCATTTTCAGGTACTTATACTGGATTGTCGCCAAGGCAAATTACTTTTCTCGTTGAAGGTACTGAAGGCGGTACTTTTACAATAGGCACTGATGCAACGGTAAGTTGGAGTGATGGAGTTAATAAAGGGACAGTAGATTTGGTGGTAGGAGATAATGAGATAGCAGATGGTGTTGTATTAGAATGTATAGCAGGAGATCTAATTGGAGGCGAAAGTTTCTCCCTTTTTGTACATCCCCCTGCTTATCGTTTCCGGATGTCCATTAATGAAGGGAGCTCCTGGTCTGATATTTCCTTATTAAACGCGGTTGATTTTGACACACTGGCTGATGGAAATGCTTTTTTAGCAGCCATTCAAGCTAGATTAAATGATGTTTTTTTGCCTGGTAACGTCACCTGTGGATGGTTTGCAGGGCCTACAGGCTTACAGGCGTTACAATTTACATCAAGTGTTGGAGATGTTCGTGTAGAACCAGCCATCCAAAATGATTTAGCCAGAGTCTTAATGTTGGGCAGTTCACAAGGAGGCCTGGAAATTTCCAGATATGCCTTACGCCGGCCTGCACTTACAGGCTTGTCTGTAAATCCAAATAACCTTAATGGTTTTGTGGCCCTTCCTCAAACTACATATACCTCAGTTACCGTAGATAGCGAAGCAATTGATGTTGATTTGCAAACTTTAATGAGTACTCCTGCCAGCCTGATGTATCAAGATGGTATGGCGATTAGTTCTTCTGGAGGCTTTGATGGGATCAGAGAAAAGTTTGCAGTCTTGGCCAATGCCATTAATAGCCACCGTGTAGCTAATCCAACCTTCATTTGGAATGCTCAGGTAGTTGGCAATCGCCTGGTATTAAACGCAGTAAGTGGCAGCGATAATCAAGTAGGAAGCATCACTACTCCTGGTGTGGGCACTGATATTTCTGACTTCTTTGCAGGTTCAAATGTACGGTATTACAGCTTAGGGCCTGGTGGGACAGGAAGTTATCAAACTCCAAGAGATACCGGAAGCGATGGCAATGCTCCAACCCTAAATGATTTACAGGATGCCTTTGAAGTAATTGACCGGGAGGTAGATATTTTTAACCTCATGATCTTGCCAAGAGATGTTGATCATGATGCAGCAGCGGTTGCAAGTATGTGGGGCCCGGCAAGTGTTTTCTGCCAAAAAAGACGGGCATTTTTATTAATGGACCCTCCTGCTGAATGGACAAATGTTCAGGAAGCTACAAATCCAACGACAGGGGTAAACAGCCTTCGCATTGGATTGGTAAAAGATCATAGTGCTATGTTTTTTCCTGATCTGAGAATTAGGGAAGATGAATTGGAAGTTCACGTTGGGCCTAGCGGTGCCATTGCAGGGCTGATGTCTCGCATTGATAGTAGCCGTGGCGTTTGGAAAGCTCCTGCTGGTACGGAGGCAGATATTAGAGATGTGGTAGGTTTGAAATATCGCTTTTCTGATGGTGAAAATGGCGTATTGAATCCCAACGGAATAAATACTTTAAGAGTATTTCCAAATGGTATTGTCAGTTGGGGTGCTCGTACGATGGATGGTGCAGACAACTTCTCCAGCGAGTGGAAATACATCCCTATTCGCCGTTTGGCTTTGTTCATTGAAGAAAGCCTTTATAGAGGATTACAATGGGTAGCGTTTGAACCCAATGATGAACCCCTTTGGGCACAAATTCGCTTAAATGTAGGCGCTTTTATGAACAATCTCTTCCGCCAGGGTGCCTTCCAGGGACAAAAACGAAGTGATGCTTACTTCGTCAAATGTGATAGCGAAACCACCACTCGAAATGATATCAATTTGGGTATTGTAAATGTATGGATAGGCTTTGCTCCACTTAAGCCTGCTGAATTTGTAATTATCAAACTCCAGCAAATTGCTGGTCAAATAGAAGTATAAAATCTTAAGATATGGCAGATACTCAATTCGTAGTAAACGCAAATCGTTTTGACCCGTACAAAAATTTTAAATTTCGGGTGCGCTGGGATGGCAGAGTAGTTTGTGGAGTAAGTAAAATTAGTGCCATCAAACAATCTACAGAACCCGTTGAACACCGGGAAGGTGGTGACCCTAATTCGGTTCGCAAGACCCCTAGTACCTGGAAGTTTGAACCCATTACTTTAGAACGAGGGGTTACTCATGATCCTGATTTTGAAAACTGGGCCAGCCTGATATGGAGTACAGAAGGGGATGCCGCTGTATCTCTAAAAAATTTCCGTAAGGATATTGTTATAGAGATTTTAAATTATCAGGGTGCCGCTGTGAAATCGTACAAAATCTTTAGATGTTGGGTTTCAGAATACCAGGCGCTACCAGAGCTGGACGCCAATGGCAATGCAGTAGCCATCGAAATGATGGTGCTTCAAAATGAAGGTTGGGAACGTGACATCGATGTTACAGAACCTACAGAGTCCTAAGGTTTAATGAGAAGCAGGTTTATCAATGATCCTGTTTAGCTACTTAAAATAGGTAATGTATTTTTTCTTATTGAACGCTTGATTAGAAGGACTTACGTTTATGTATTCGATTGGTTTACACTATGTACCTGAAATTAGCCGAATTTACCTGCGAGACCTCTGCGGCGTGGATGAATTAGATGTCCGTTCGAGTAAATCGGAAGATGCTATTCGTCTGATTAACCGCTTATTGGTTAAAAATGTTAATGGGCAGTTGGCCAATGCGCGATTGCTGCCTGTAGCAGAAAGAGACTTCCTATTAGCAGGGATATATCAACGCATTTTTGGTGACAGGATTGAAAGTACAGTCCGTTGCCAAAAGTGCAATGAGCCTTTTGATATTGATTTTAATTTATCAGAGCTGGTCAACCATTTATGGGATGGAAAAACAACTTTTGTTGATCGCCTTTTAAGTGATGGTAGCTTTCAAATGAAGGATGGTTTTCATTTTAGGCTGCCTACAGGAGAAGATGAATACGCAGTAATGAATTTATCACCTGAAAACGCTAAAGCAGCCTTATTAAAAAAGTGCTTGTATGCTGACCCTACTGCTGATTCACTTATGAAATTGGAGGAAATGATGGATAAAGTCGCGCCTTTAGTGGAAACGAATCTAAATGGTGTTTGCCCGGAATGTAATACCAGCCAGGAGATTTTTTTTAGCATCCAGCATTTTCTTTTAAATGCGTTGCTTAATGAAAAAAAGCAAACACTTAGAGAAATACACCGAATAGCTATGTCTTACAAATGGAGCCATAGTGAGATTATTAATCTACCTCGTACAGTGAGAAAGACATATGTGAGTTTCATCGAAAAAGAAATGGATTATACTTAAAGGCATAAGATGAGTTATTTCAATCAAATTATTCAACGTTCAGAAGGGGCTCAGATGATGAGCACCTTATCACCTGTTGTTCCTGCTCATTCCCGTCCAGGAATGGAGGAAGGCTTGCATGATCCGTTTATGGATCCGATTGCATCCCTGGAACCCAATACACAAAGTGTTTATCCTTCCACTATAGCTGTACCCACGGCTCCAACTGAGCAAACAGATGAGGTATGGAATATTCCTGAAGTAAAACCAGGCGTTAATCAGCAACCTGAAGACGTCTTTTTACCCCGAATTATTTCTAAAACCACTATCCTGGAAGAAAAAACCACAGAACAACTCACTATAGCTGAACAAACAGAAAAGTCGAACGCAGCATCTGATAAAAACATCTCTTCATTTGAAGAAAGGCGCACAGAACCACCAAAAGCTAAAGAGACAGAAAAAGCTATAAATGAAAAGCTAATCCTTCGGAAACCATTTCAGGAAATTCCACCTATTGAAGCAGCAGATTTTAAAGCGATCAATCCAGAAAAAGAAGAACAACCTGTTGCAAAGGAAAAGAAAAAAGCAACTCAGGTAGAAAGGGAACCTCTAAAAAAGCAACAGCCACCAAGCATTCCCCAAAAACGCGATACCGACAAAGCATTAAAAACACTAATGCAACCCAGAAAACGAGAAAATAGCACAGAAATACCCAGGAAGAAACCAGAAAAAAAATTATCGATTGGAAAGATAACCGTAGAAATGGGGCCCAGGAATACTCCAACTCCAACACCTACACGTACTGTATATCGCACAAGAAACAGTGGAGGGACTTCATCGGGCACTAGCCCTCATTCTTTAAGGTACAGCCTACGATTTGGCTTAGGACAATTATAATTATGGCATTATCAGATTTATCATACGTAACCAGAACGCTAATTGAACTGCTGAACCAGTCCTTTATCGTTTCTAATGCCTGGCAGGCAACTGCTCCTACTATTGTTCCAGAGCCTCCAAGCCGCTTGGGAAGTAATGGGCTCGGCTTGTATTTATATCATGTCCAGGAAAATGCAGCCTACAAAAATTTACCTGCTCCCGGAGGTAGCAGAAACGCGATTCGATTTAATAACCTGGCATTGACATTATATTATCAATTAAGTGCAAATAGTGAAAGCACTCAGGAAAATGAAGCGGCTTATGTAGAACAAACCATGATAGGGGTTGCTATGAAAGCCTTACATGATTATCCTGAAATTAATGATGATACCCGTGTAAATGGCGTACAAGTCATGCACGCTTTGATAAGAGGTTTAAATAATCATTTTAAAATCGCTTTTCAACCTGTACCTTATACAGAAGCGGTACAATATTGGACGGCTGGCACTTCTCCATTGAAATTATCTGCGTATTATGAAGTAACTGTTGTTTTATTAGAACCAGAAGATATGTTAAGCAGGGCAGGAAGGGTGCTTACTTATGGTGTGCATACTTTTGTAGAGGGAGCACCGCAATTAATCAACAGCCAGAATATTGTCACCTATAATGCTCCGGGAATCTTGGAGCCTAGGCAAGTAAAAACACAACCTGCACAGGTAGCACCTAATGCCCTTCCTGATAGCACAATTACAATTTTGGGAAGCGGAATGCGTGGTGATCGGGTTGAGCTATTATTATTAGGCCGATGGACCAGTTGGAACAACCAACTAGCCGTGACAGATAATACCTGGAATGTACAAAGCCAGGATCATGTATTAACAGCAGATGTACAGGAAACGGCACTTTTGCTTCCTCCAGACCCTGATGCCACTCCAAGTACTGCCGTACAAATATTACCGGGTATTTATGGCATGCAGGTTAGAGTAACCCGTGTAAGGGTAATGCCAGATGGGCAAAGCAGAAATTTTGTACATACCTCTAACCAAATCCCATTAATCATTACACCCAGAATAGATTCGATAGTGCCTCCTGGTGGGGTGTCTTATTTTTCTGTACAAGGCTATAGATGGCAACATGCCGACCTCGACCTGGAACTGATTCAGTTATACCTAGGGCCAACCCGATTATTTCATCCATCTGCAGAAGTATTGGCTTTAAGAGCTGATCCGGATGTGCCGGAAGCAGGTGAGTTTGTAGTAATTGACGCTACAAATTTGAGGTTCCACCTTCCCAATCCTTCCAATTTTGAGAGTGGCACTAATATTCCAATAAGAATAATCATTAATGGAGCAGAATCTCCACCCCGGTGGATTTTAATACCTTAATTTATGCAGCAAGAACAGGCCAACATATCAACCCCTAATATTCAAGAGCAGTCTTCTGTGATTGCTCTTATATTGCAGCGATTCCGCTTGCGGGCATGGCGCCGTGTGGCCTGGTTGCGTGAAGTATGGCAAAAAACGACACCTGAGAATAAAACTTTAGGCGCTTATCATCAGGAAGTAGACCGCATTTTATTAGAAGTAGACCACCCATCTGCAGAATCTGAATGGTATAAAAAAACGGAAGCACAACAAGCTTTTAACGAAGATGTACAAACCATTGAAACGGTACTGGCTGAAGATAAACATTCCCGGTTCTTTTTGATAAAAGAGATTTTTGGCTTAAACCAGGTAGAGGCCGATTTATTACAAGCTTGTTTAGTGGTAGCATTGGAACCACAATTGGGAAGGGTTTGTGCTTATTTACAGGATCAGATGAACCGGCCATACATTACCAGCGAACTGGTGGCCAGGTTGTATGGCTATGGTACTACGATAAGACTGAGCCCCGAATCTCCTTTAAAAACCTGGCGCCTCATCAAAGAGGATATAGTGGATATTGGACAACCTACACATATCTCGATTGATCCCTTTATTAGAGATTGGTTGATTGGCCGGAGTGAGCTGGATGAAAATCTGGTGGGTATAGCCCATATTCATCTACCTAAAACCCCTATACCTGCCTGGCCAGTGGCAGAAACCTTAAAAGTGCTGGAAGGCCACTTACAAGCTGCGCCACCTCAGCGAGTCCGAATGAAAGTGATGGGCGTCCCTGGTAGTGGCAGAAAAACTTTTGCTGCCGTATTGGCAGAGCAATTAAACATGCCATTGCTGGTATTGGAAACAGGCCGGGTAACGCCTGTTCAATGGGAAGCATTCTGCACCTATGCTTATCGGCAAGCCTATTTAGATCGATGTGCATTAGGTTGGGCTGGCAAACATTTGAGTGAAAGGCATTGGCCGGCAAACCTTCCTCCATTTCAGGTACAATTTGCAATTGTCGAGCCTGAACAGGAATTGGCTCCAATCCCTACGGTTACGGATCATCAAGTAATTATGCCTAACTTGAATCTGGAAGAAACCCAGGCTTTATGGCAACAGATGCTTCCAGAAACTTCGAGATGGGAAAAAAACAAAGTTGAGAAACTACTTCATAAATATCATTTCTCAGTAGGGCAGATTGCCAATTTTGCGAAAACAGCCGTGAAAACACCAGAGGAAATAGAAGCACACCTCAAAAAGCAATCCCATAATTTTTTGGGCAAATTAGCGCAGCCTTTAAATACCACTTTCCGCTGGGAAGACTTGGTTTTAAAAGATCATTTAAAAGCTCAATTACAGGATTTTGTATACGAAGCCACTCAACGCAGAAGCATCTGGGAACGCCCGGGAATGATGCGTTTATTTCCTCAGGGGAAAGGCTTATTTGCTTTGTTTTCAGGCGCTCCAGGTACGGGAAAAACGATGGCTGCTCAAGTCATTGCTGCTGAATTGGAATTGCCCCTATTTAGGATAGATTTATCATCTGTAGTCAGTAAATACGTAGGGGAAACTTCAAAAAACCTGCAACGCATTTTTAGCCAGGCTAAAAATAAAAATGTAGTCATGTTGTTTGACGAAGCGGATGCTCTATTTGGCAAACGAACAGATGTAAAAGATGCACATGACCGTTTTGCCAATACAGATACCAATTACCTACTCCAGGCGATTGAGCAGTTTCCTGGCATCGGCATTTTGACGAGTAATAAAAAAGCCAATATAGATCATGGATTTATCAGGCGACTGCGGTATGTACTTGATTTTCCATTTCCTGATAAAATACAAAGGATTCAAATATGGCGTCAGCTGATAGCAGAAATGACAGATGCAGATCGTCTGAAGCAACTCGAAAATGCAATCGATGGGATAGCAGAAAATTTGGAATTGACCGGAGCACAGATCAAGCTGTCCATATTGTCTGCTACGATTATGGCACAACGAGAAAAAGAACAACTACAATTAAAACACCTGATACAAGGAATAGAAAGAGAATTTATGAAAGAAGGCCGGGGGATTAGCAGTGATATGAAAAAAGCTTTGTGGAGGCCTCTGAGCAGCAATCACTTTAAAGGACCGTTAACGAATGGCTTATGATTGATATAAAAGAGATGGTTTTACAAATCCCTGAAATGGGCAAAGAAGAAGGGCAAAGGTTGGCACAGGAAGTGTCACAAAAACTAACCGCCTTGTTACCAGCAGACTTTGAGCCCCAAACTATTGATGCGATTAATCTAAAGTTGGATTATCCTAATGGAGCTAGCAGAAGCCAATTATCTACACTGATTGCAACATCTATCTGGAAAAACATTCGACAAAAACTATAAAATATATAAGTAATGTCTGAAAAGCCGCAAAATAACAAACGTAAACCGATGTTGAATGGTGCTGGCCACCGTCAGCAGCGATATACGTATGCGGCTAAACATCAATCCTACAAGCAGGATAAGTGGGAAAAAGAAGCTAATGTAGCAGCTACCAAAGTATTAAGGGGAGAAACAGATATTGCAAAAAAACTAACACCTACGGAGGCTGCCAATTACCATTTACCTTCCAGCCATGGCCAGCCGCTCCCCATAAACATCAAACAGGAGCTCGAAGAAAGTTTCGGTGCCAACCTACAAGCAGTGCGTATTCACAGCAATGCCTATGCAGATGCTGCAGCAAAGGAAGAACATGCACACGCCTTTGCTGCCGGTAGGGATATTTATTTTGCACAAGGCGCCTATCAGCCGCATACAGAATCCGGGAAGTTCCTTTTATCACATGAAGTGGCGCATGTGTTGCAGCAGACGGGGCGGCGTGGACAGGATAATCAAATGGTGGCTACGGAGAAGAAAGGTTCAAGTGAGGTATATCGTAGCTTGGACAGCTTATTTCTTACCAAAAGCCAGATTACATCCTTGACAATAGATAAAATAATTCAGAAGCATAGAAATTCTAATACATCTAAGAAAAGAGCTTTTGTAAGATTCATAAGAAATACTTTAAGAGCCACACCTGGAAATGAGGCCCTTTTTTGGACAGAGCTCAAGAGACGGGCCAATAGGAATGGCCCTAATGCTCTGGCTTTAGAGCCAGTAGAAGTAAAAGCTCTTGCATTTGATTTATTAAAATTCCATGGAGCTTACGAGGAGGCTCTTCAAGTAGCTGATACTTTTGATAGCCAAGGAACTTGGATTTTTAATGTTCCAGAATTCAAGACTGCACTACCCTTAAAGGAATTTTATGATCATGTTTATAAGACTAGAATTAGAAACCTAGGAAGGATACTAATGAAGATATGGTCAGAACATCCCTTTTTTGATGAACAAGGTAGAGCTTTTGGCCCAATTACATTTATTCAGGATTTAAGGCTTTTTTTCTTAGGCGCTTCACGCTATGAAAAAGTGTTAGATTTTAATAATCATGGATTTCCTAGAGCTAGTGAAACCCAAATAAATCGGATAAACGAATTTAGACAGGATTTTTTAGCTAATAAAAATGTCAATTTACAACCGAATGAGCTATTCTTTGCAACCTTGATTGCTGTTCAGGATCTGCTAAAGATTAGAAATGAGTTATTGGTGAAGGCTCATGAAGAAGTAGATACCTTATATCAGTCAAAGAATGTAGATACTCAAAAAATAAAGGCTTCCATACTAAGAAGAAATCTGATTTATCAATTTCAACGATTTTTTAAACAAGAAGCAAAAGCTTTAATCGGGGGCCTCAGGGCTAGCACCGCTGCTCGTATGATTTCAGGAAAAAGTAGTGAAAGCATCACTCTACTCGACTCTAATTTACCGGAAGGAGTAGGGCACAAAATGGTAGAAGCTTCAGAAAATGCTAGAAAATATTGGGTATCTGTTCATAAAATCTTTGACCATATTCTTAATAATCCTTATGAGAATATTCAACAAGGGGAGCTACCTTATTTGGATGAGGAAGTTGAAATAGAACCCCTTTATCATATTCTCGCAACAAATGGAAAAATAAAAAAAGAAAGAGATGTATTAGAATCGGTGTCGGTAAAATGGTATGAACCAGGTGGATTATTGGCTTTAAATCGGGATGGGACCATTCCTGAGCCTGCATCCTATCAAGGAAAAGTAACAAGTCAAATTAAACGGCTACAAAAAATTAACCGCACCTATAAAGGTTTTGAAAGAGCACTAACTGCCTTTTTTCAAAAGGATGTTAGGCTGAGAAGCTTTGTGAAACCAATAGAAGCATTAGCATTGGGTTTAGTGATTGTATTGGTTGAGCATATGATAAACCTATTAATGAGTTATAACCAGCAAGATGATGAGAACGCTATAACGCTTTATGAACGTTTTTTGTTTTCTATTCAAAGCGATAATGAAATACCAAATAAAGACAAAATTATCGGTAGGGATGATGTACGTATAAAGCATAGAACCTTAATAAATCAAGGTGTTTATACTATTGGACATAGTTTGGGTATAAACGCCTTAAAAGATGCTAGTTTCAGGTTTAACAATGCTGAACTTGACAATCAAAGAAATAATATCATTTCAATAAATTCGAACTGGGAATATGACCCCAGTGGGGAAAAACTAGATGAATTTTGGAATGACTTTTCGGATAATGTGGTGATGAAAGGTTTAGAGCCTTTTTCGTCCAGGGATGTATTTTTGTTTTTCAGAACCATGTATCAAAACCAATTGGCAGCATCTTTTCTAGCGGAACTAAAAAAAGATGAAAAGCATGGAGTAAATCTTCAAGATCCAAACAGAGATTTAATTTTAAATCGTGGGTATCAAGCAGCTCTTTCCATTCTTAAAGGGCAATTCCCCAAAAGATACATTATTAAGGACGATGCTTTTGTCTCTATTTATAAGCGCCAACCAGATAGAAATAGAGAATCCATAAAAAGATTGTTACTAAGCCATTGGAAAACTGTTCAATTACTTCGTGTTGAAGATGTATATGGGAGTGACAATAAAGTTGCTTATTTACCTACAGGCAAATTTAGTTTATGGATTATTCCTTCAATAGATGCAATCATAAAAAAGCTACGAAAAGATTCACGTTTGAGTCCGCTTAATGGGGTTATAGAGGTGGTGCAAAATTCTGTAAATCAGCCTATTACAGTTAGTGAAATAAAGGACTTATCTGCTAAAGAGTGGTGGGCTATGCTTGTTAAAAGTGTAAATTTGGTAAAAGCAGGAAAAATTAAGGGTTTAAGTGATTTACAAATATTTTCTATTAACAGTATTTTTTCATTAAACCTTAAACTTTTTCGGGAAAAGTTACGGACAGACGAAGATGAATCTGAAGATAATTTAATCAACGCTGCCAGGAAAGTTTCAATATTTGAGAGACGTGCTTATAGTGTTAAAATCCGCAATCTCTTAAATGCATATGATTTAGGGGGGCAAATAACAGATAAAGTTACTCCTAAGGGGTTTCCTAAGATGTATAAATATCAAATTCCAGATCTTATTTTGGATAAAATGGATGATTTTGTGCATCGGCAAATTTATCCCCGGAAAGATTGGCCTTATCATTTAGCTGCTTTGTTGTTGGAGAATGCAGATCTATTAGAAAAAAAATTCAACCCTAAAAACTATTACGCAGTAACAAGAGATGTAGCTGATATTGCTTTTAACTATCTACATATTATTCAATTTGCACTTGAGGTATCAGGTAAAACTGGCACTAATCCTCCCGACTCGATAAAAAAAGGGCAAGAAGAGTTTCCAAAACTGCTGGATGAAAGTTGGAAAAATAAAAATACTCAGCAGCCAAACTGGAGATTAGGTGTAGCTCAAATTACCTTAAAAAGGCTAAGTGATAGCCTTAAATCGGTATTAAAAGATCGTCAATATGATTTAGGACTTTTCGGCAAAGCCAAATTTGGAAAACATGGGAAGGGTAGGATAGAAAATGTAGGAGATAACTCTAGTTTTGTTATTGATGCGAGTAATAGTACGGAAACTTCAGCATTTGTTATTGATGGTGTCATTTGGCATATCAAGCAAATACGAAACAACTTCATTTACTATCCAGGAGAAGCGGTGTTAACGCACGTTCAATTGCCAACGAATCAAAAAATTGGGCAATCTGTATTAAAGATTAATGGTAAAGAAATTGCTCCAGAAGATAGACAAGGGTATGAGTTAATAATTTTGAATAAGGGACAGGGTTCAAAAGATATAATTGTAACAGGGGATCAGGATGATATTCTTTATGACCTTACTTATGCACTATCGATGCGAGGTACAATCTATGGTCTGGAAAATCTCAATAAACTGATAAAAGGAAGCTTTACGCTAGGTTTAGAAGTCCTTGAATTTATACCAGGACCAGGGTGGGTAGTCTTGGCTACACGTATGTTTGCAGGAATAATGTCTTTTATTCACAGTACTGACTTTAAGAATGTAACTGATATTATAAATACTGTTCCTCAACAGATTGGAAAAATACCAGGTGTTTTAGAAAATCAATTGACTGTTGATAATGTACTGGATTTTTTAATTTTTGCAGATAATACCAAATTAGATGGATTAAAAAATAAGCTAGTTGAGCAATCAGGCTCCAAAAAAGCAGCCTCTATTGGTAAAAAAAGAAGGAGGCTATCAAAAATTATTGAAAAACTAAAAGCGCTGGGCCTTATTGTATTTAAAGCCTTTTCTCGTATTCAGGATGGAATTCAGAATTTGGTAGAACGACTACAGGTTTTCTTTTTTAGACACCCAAGGGTAACTTTTGCATTAAACTGGATTATGGACCGGCTTCCGTTATTGCGAGCAAAGGTTGGAGGTTTATCTTCCAATATTCATACTTCGGAATTAAAAAATCTCAGTACGAACGTAAATAAAAACATTAATAATATTCCGGAGAATTTTGAAAATATTCAGTTACCAGATACATTGGTTTCCCTAAACATGCTGATTGATTTGGTAATCCGTTTGGCAGTAAAAAGTGCAGGGAAAAAAGCAGAAGTATTAGCTGAGGGTTTAATGTGGGGCTTGCAGGAGGCTGGCCTGTATCATAAAATAGTAGATGCTATCAAATCTCGTATTGTTGCCTTAAACCAGGGAGAAGATCCATTAAGTACACCTTGGAAAAAAGCAGTTGAAAAATACGGAAATCCAAAGCTTCAGGATGCATATGATGCCTTTAGAGATCGATATAATAAATATTTGCCTGGTATTGAAATACCTGGGGTGCTAGGCTTGAATATTGAAGAAATACCTAAAAAAAAGGTGGAGTTTAAATTAGGGGGTAGCTTAGAAGAAACCGCACCTTCACCTAATGCTGATTATGCTCCGGAATTTGCCAATTTAACAGACAGTTTGAAAGGCCTTGGAGAAGGTAAATCTATCGAATCTACAGCCAGAAACCGGGCTGAAAGTCAATTTGGACTAGATTTCAGTCATATCCGTTTACATCAGGATGGTAAAGCAGCTAGCTTGTCCAATCAATTGGGCGTTGATGGCTTAGCAAGTGGAAGTCATATTGTATTGCGTCCTGGGCTTTCGTTATCATCAGGAACAGGACAACATGTTTTTTATCATGAACTCGCTCATACGGTACAACAAGCTGGAGCTCAACGTCTGGGACAACCTAATCCACAACAACCTTCTCTTGGGCTACCTAATAGAGGATTGCGTTACGATAAAAAGGCGGAAGCCCTTGCCAATCGGGTGGCACTCTTGGCAAGGACTGCTGATCAACCTATTTCTAGCAGGTTATTATCTCAGAAAGATATCTCAGGAGTACAACCATCTCCAACCAGTTTTATGGATCGATTTTTTGATCAATTATTTGATATTAATTCGATTAAAGAGCAGAAAAGGGAATTAGAAAAAGACGCTAAACCTGGTCAACTTCCATCAGACCTTGATGGAAATATCCGAGATTCTGTTGAAGCTGCGGGCAAAAAACTATTTGAAGCATTAAACACAAATGATGCACTGTTTAAAGCGCCTTTTCAATTACAAAAAGATGATATCCGTAAAATCCTTAGAAGTGCCAAAGCAGAATCGATTCGAGTGATGTTGCAATTGGCCACTCAAGCTCAAATAAACCAGCCTGAAAAAGTATCAACGGCTTTTAAAGGGAAAAAACAACCACCAAAATTTTTTAAGGTACTTAACCAGGAAGAACTGGCCAATTCGTTGTCAAAGTATTTATTAGTAAAAACGGGGCTCCTGATCCAGATTGAGTTTAACAAAAAAACGCCTAAACCTAATGTTAAGAATCAAGAATTAATTGATTCACAGAACCCCTTTGACAAGTTAAAAATTGTAGATGTATTTCTATCAGAAGTAAATTACCAAAGCTCTGGGGGGAGAGTTCTTTGGGATGAAATTTTAAGAAAGAATTTTGGCATAAGAAACAATGCAAATGACAAAGAAAAAGCACAAAAATTTCGTGCCATTATTCGATCTTATATAAGAAGTAATTTCCCAGTGAAAGGTTTATGGGAAACCACAAGTTTTGAATTTAAAGATGCTATTGCTACAGATATTAAAAATACTCATTTAATGTCTAGTGGAGGGGATCCTGTTGATCCAGATAACTTACCCACTATCTCTCAGTATCAGGCAAAGGAAGGGCCTGCTTCAATTACAGGTTCTAAAGCATTAGGTCATATAGGGCTGAGGATTGGTAAACATAAGGATTCTAGCCAAAAAGGCTTACAACGAGAATCACATCACACGATCCAATTCCTATTACTGGATTACTTCATTCATGATAACAATAAATATCCTTTTAAATTACTGAATAGCAAACAGATTAGTGATAGTGAAAAGGTAGGATTATATCCGGGTATATTTTTATCAGGTTCAAAACCTAGTCGTTTTGATAATAAAAATGGGAAGGTACTAGAGATTAAAAAAATGGATCTTCCTGGAAGAGGAGGAAAAATGCCTGCAATCCTTTTGGCAAGGCCAACTCACAGAAAAGCAGGTCTACATGTGACACCAGGTAAAATCGATGATTTTGATGCTGATGGAGACAGCCCTTCATCAGTAGTGGAGTTCTGGTTCACTAGAAGCCTAGGCTCTGAATATATAAGAAAAGAAAAAGAGTCCCTTCAAGCAGGTTCTGCTATGAAATTTAAAGAATATGTCAATGAAAAAGGGCGTAGCAATATTGAAGAGAAGATTTACAAAGCGATGAATGAGACATACGAGGAGATGTACGATTTTATGATGCCAAGGCTGTATCGAGCTTTAATCAGGGAAGAAAAAAATTACTACAATGCATTAGCTGAGGAAAGAACAGGGGGTAAAAATGATGATTATGAATACACAGATGATATTGGAAGAACAGTGTATGCAGAAGCAGTAACAAAGACTAATGAAATCATGCACGGCGAATTTAAATGGAAAAAGAAAAATTAAAAGACTTCGCATAAAATGGCAAGCACAAATCCCCGCTCCCCGCTCCTTCTCAAAGGCGCTTTCGTTGAAATCGGAAATGGCCTTGTTGGACCTATTCCCAACGTGATTATATTTCAATACAATCCCGAACAGCTTAGCCGTAATTTGAAAGTTTACATCCCACCTCCTGCTCGTTCTAATAGAGAAAAGGAACCACAAGAATGTCCTGATGAAAAGGAAACCCAGGCTAATGCACGCCCTATAGATCCCTCGGAAACCATCAGCCTTACTTTAGATCTTGATGCTGCTGATGCTCTTGAACAACCGGCTAGCCATCCTATTGCAGTAGCCACTGGCATTGCAGATCGATTGGCTGCATTTGAACAACTTTTATATCCAAAAGGAGAAGGACTACTTGGTGGATTAGTCGCAGATGCAGTAGCAACTATATCAGGCGCTGATAATGTCTTATCTAATCAATTATTTCGTGAAAGTGCCCCATTAGTACTATTTGTCTGGGGCCCAGGAAAGATATTCCCAGTCAGAATTACCAATTATTCTGTTACTGAACAAGCTTTTTCTCCCATTTTATATCCAATAAGGGCCCAAGTAAACATATCGATGAAAATTCTACAACCTCATGAAATGCCAAAGTCAAAAGATAAAAAGATTGTAGCTGAAATTGCAGCTTTTACATATCGCTTTTATCGTACTCAACAACAAGCTTTAGCAACTGCTAATGTAGCCAACACCGTAGAATCCATTTTGGGCATGTTACCATTTTAACTGAAAAAATGAGGAATGATGTTTGATAAAAATAGCCGTTACAAAGATTTACCCCTGACTTACCGGGAAGATGCCCGCGGAAGGGTAGTAGCTGTAGTGCCAGTACCAGAAGCTCCTCAGCAAACCTTAAGAGGATATCACCTGCTTAAACAAGGCCAGCGGGTTGATCATCTGGCCAATGCCTATTTACAAAACCCAACAGGCTTCTGGCGCATCTGTGAATTAAACGATGCCATGTGGCCAGAAGCCATTACAGAAAAAGCAGAAATCGCTATTCCAAACCGATAAATCTAGCAGATGGGATTAGGCGCATTAATTACCTTAAATGGAGTTCCAACACCTTCCTTATCAGGGGCAGGCCAGGTCATCGTTTACGAACGTTATGGTGAAACAACCTATTACCAGATTCGGTATCCAATTGATATCGTGGATGGTGATATTTCCCGAATTGGTGATAGCTCACTTGATCCGGGATCTATTTTGGGGGTTACTGTTTTGGCAGATATTCAACCTGCCTGCCTTGTAAAAGGCCCGGTAATTGGCCAAAGTATTCATCTCGAAGACGGGGGCGCTGGTTCTTATGTGGTGGTAAAAGGGGCCGATACGTCTCTTACCATGGCCCGGGAGTTTAAATCTCAGGTGTGGCCTAATGTATCTGATAGCGAAGCGGTAATGGCTATTTTAGGCACTTATGGGCTAATTCCTGATGTAACACCTACTACCGCTCGCCACCTAGAGTTGAAGCACAGCTTGGTACAACGGCAATCAGATTTGGATTTTGTTCGCAAGTTGGCCAGAAGGAACGGTTTTATCTTTTGGGTAGATTGCAATCCATTATTCATCGAAACAGCACATTTCAAACGCCCGAATCTATTGGCTCCTGCTTTAATGGATTTGAACATCAATCAGGAGGACAACAATATCGAATCATTTGATATTGTCTGGGATGCTGAACGGCCTACTAGTGTACAGGGAATCCAACTAGATTTAGGGACTAAAACACCTATTCCTGCACCTGTTCTGATATCTCCTCAGACGGGCCTGGGGGCTTTAAACTTACAAAGTATTACGCGTGATTTGCGCTCAATTTACCTGGCGGCCCCTGTTGATGACGCCGGAGATATGCTTGCCCGCAACGAAGGCGCGCTTATTGAAGCCGACTGGTTTATCATGGCTCGATGCCGTACCAGCATTCATCAGACCGGAGGGCGTTTGGTACGTGCACACGAAGTGGTAAACGTAAATGGTGCTGGAAGCCGCCACAGCGGGAAATACCTGGTCGCCGAGGTAAAACATATCATTGACCATACGGCACATGTCATGGAGATAGAGCTGATTAGAAATGCCTGGAACCCCAGTGGATTGGGGATAGGGCCATTATAAAATAAACATTGATGACCATTATACAGAGATCGGATTATGATGGAAGAAAGCTTAGTAGAACAATTAATTGATAATGTACGCAATAAGTACTACGGCAAATACCGGGGTACTGTGGTAAATAATACAGATACCACTCAAAAAGGGCGTATACAAGTAAATGTTCCTGCAGTATTGGGGGATTTAATGGTATGGGCCATGCCCTGTTTGCCTTTTGCCGGTATGAATGTGGGCATGTTTGCAGTGCCCGAAGTGGGTTCCGGTGTTTGGGTAGAATTTGAAGGAGGAGATCCTTCTTACCCTATTTATACCGGTGGATGGTGGGGGGACGGAGATGTGCCTATGACGGAGAAGGGCGCTCCAGCGACACCACAAGTGAAGATCATACGCAGTAAGAGTGGCTTGTTAATCAGCTTTGACGATGCCGCTCAGGTGCTTTCAGTCAGTGACCAGGCAGGGACCAATCTATTGACTATTGAAGTGATGAAAGGGACGATTAAAATTCAGGGTGCAGTTAAAGCGGTTGTTGAAGCACCGCAGATTGATTTGGTGGAAAACTCAACTGAACCTGTAGTTTTTGGAAATCAACTCCTTAGCTATCTCAATCAGCTTACCACCATGTTTAATACACATATGCACCCTGGAGAAACGGCTATAGGGGTATTGCCGGTAACACCAGCACCTCCTACACCACAGATGCCTCCACCAACACCAGCACTAATTTCTACAAGAGTTAAAACCGGCTAAAACAACAAATTATGGCACTTATATCTGGTTTCCCCAATTTTTGGGGAATAAACAATCCGAATAATAACCTGGGTGATGATGAGGAACCGAATAATAATATCAATCAACCTCCAAGCCAGACAATGGCAGAAGCCATGTATGGCGCTTTTTTGGACGCATGGCCAAACTACATGGAAGTCCAACCTAAACCGGAAGGGCCTAATCCTCAATTGCAGCTAATGTTTGTGGCTATTGCAAAGGGAATAGTAAAACATCTTACAGAACATCCTGAGGCATTTGCAATTACTGTAAATACTCAAAATGGGCATCGGCACGATTTACCAGGTTCTATAGGTGGTAAAACAGATACAGATGGAGATCATAATCATACAGCGAATCTAGAAGTAGTTGGCAATTAGAAATTGAATTTTACATAACAGCATGCAGCTTGTTTTTGTCTGTATCCATCAACAATGAATGATGAGTAATATAATAAGCATAAAATATCCTGTCGGAATCGATAAAGGCCTGGGCACTTTAACGGAAGAGTTGAACTATGAACAACACGTGGTTCAATTAATAAAACAGGTATTGTTTACGAACCCTGGAGAACGCATCAATCGGCCCGATTTTGGATGTGGTTTGCGCAGAATGATTTTTGCACCAAATAGCGATGTTACAGCCAGCCTTTTACAAACGACTGTATATCAGGCCTTGGAAACCTGGCTTTCTTCTGTATTAAAAGTGGAAAGGGTACAAGTTAATGTATTGGAAGAAAAACTTGAAGTAGAGATCGTCTATATCCTCAAGGCGCGCCAGCAGCGCCGTTTTTTAAACCTTGAAATTCAGATTTGATGAATGCAGATGATCGTATACAGGCTATACAAGCCCAGAATGCAGTAACGGGCATTGATTTTATCTACGTCCAAGAAGGACAGCTTAATCTGGATGTGTTTTTTTTACGCTCCCCTCATGATTTGGCTAACCCTTTAGTGGGGGATTTGACAAAATCGGATATTCACATTACCTGCCGTTCTACACCTAATGACCCCACCGAAATTCCGATAGTAAGTATAGGCTGGGACATTGTGGATGGGAAACATGTGCTTCAAATTGAAACGGAATATCCTGGCGATTTTTCGATTTATGAATTGTTTATTGATGATCCTGAAAGAAGGATTGATCCCTACTTCAACCGTATTTCTTTTAGCTTTAAAGCCAATTGTCCTAGTGACCTGGATTGTAGAACGCCTGAACCGGAATGTCCACCAGAAACAATAGTTGACTTCCCCATCAACTATCAGGCGCGGGATTTCTGGAGTTTTCGTCAGGCTTTACTGGATTTTGCCAGCCTGAGATACCCAGATTGGAAAGATCGCCTGGAAGCAGATGTAGGGGTGATGCTGGCAGAAGTGATGAGTGCTTTGGGAGATGAAATGGCGTATTATCAAGATCGGGTCAGCAGGGAAGCTTATCTGCATACCCTCACCCAACGCCGTTCGCTTAAACATCATGCCAGCCTGGTAGACTACAATGTACATGATGGCGCCGGGGCTTTTATCTGGACGGATATTCAGCTAAAAGCTGGCAATAGCCTGAACCTGCCTGCGGGGACAAAAGTATGGACGCAAGCAGATAGTGGCTTAAGGATCGTTTTTGAATTAGGTAATGGTTTAGCAGAAGTTTACCCTCCGCCACCTTTTGACCAACCAGAATTAGCATTTGATCAACCAGTCCAATATCATGTAGATGCTATCCTTAATAAGATTGATCCGCATTGCTGGGATGAAGATGATGTTTGCCTGCCAATAGGTACTATTGAATTATTTCTCTCAGGGCATTTTGAAGAAACACTGGATACACCAGGGAAATGGATCCTTCTGAAAACAAGCCCAGACCCTTCCTTACCAGAAAGAAGGCATATGGTGAGATTGGTTGAAGTAGAAAATCAAACAGATCCTGTTTTTGGAGTGCCAATCACTCGTATACGATGGGAGCCAGAACAGGCGCTGCCCTATGAAATGGATATGACGGTATTAAAAATCCATGCTAATATGGTACCTGCTACTGCTGGCGAACAATTGGAAGCCTTTTTTGCAGTAGGTATTCCTACAGAAACACTTGATATTACGGATAGCTTTCGAAGAAATATTACCCGTGCAGTAGAACGACAAGGGCCTAATGAAGGGGCAGTTTATTTATACGGATTAAAAGGGTCCGAAAATAATCCTTTGGTATGGCTTGGAAAAGAGGTGCAGCAATTGAAGCCTGAAGTTAGGCTTTTTGAAATTGACCCCGACACTG
This sequence comes from Chitinophagales bacterium, assembly GCA_022360175.1. Taxonomy (GTDB): domain Bacteria; phylum Bacteroidota; class Bacteroidia; order Chitinophagales; family Saprospiraceae; genus JAKSDI01. The sequence continues at coordinate 10,651 of JAKSDI010000042.1, read as the reverse complement.
AATTGGAAGTTCCTGGTTTGACACGACAATGGGAGATGAAAAAATCTTTATTAAAAGGTTATGCTTCTCAAAGCCAAAACCGGCATTTTACCTTGGAGTCAGGTACCTGGAAAAGAGTGGTTGGGGATCAGCGGATTGGCAAAGAAATTGTACATCAGGATTATGCACATAGTGCGGGGCATACCATCCGTTTTGGTGATGGAGAATTTGGTGCCACACCCGCAGAAGGTACGATTTTTAAAGTGGTTTATCGATTAGGCAATGGCCGCAGAACGAATATTCCTGCTGGGGGCCTATCATTTTCTGCTGACGACTGGTCAGAGATTGATCATATTTCCAATCCGCTTCCTGGTATGTACGGCTTAGATGAAGAGCCTATTGAGCAAGTACGACAATTGGCACCCGAAGCATTTCAATCAATAACTTATCGGGCGGTACGGCCAGAGGATTATGCCGAAGCAGCAGAACGCTTAGCCTGGGTACAAAGTGCTGGAGCAAGTCTTAGATGGACAGGAAGCTGGTTATCGGCATTTGTAACACCTGATCCTCTTGGTGCTGTTGTCATCACAGAAAATCAACGCGAAGAATTAAACGAGCAATTAGATCGTTTCCGGCAAGCTGGAAGAGAGGCGCATATTTCTAATCCTATATATGCAGATATGGATTTTGAAATAACGATTTGTGTACAACCAAATGCCTACAAAGGAGAAGTCAAACAAAGGGTTTTGTTAGCCCTTATGGGTAAAGGAGGAGTTAGGCCTTATAGAGGCTATTTTTCCCCAGACAATTTTACGTTTGGCACAACGCTTTATCGCTCTGCCCTGGAAGCAGCTATTCAGTCTGTTGAGGGGGTGCGTGCGGTACAACGTATTGTATTCAGGCGCAGGGGTTGGTTTGCATGGAGGTTGTTTAGAAATCTTTCCTACTATCCTGGCAAGGATGCCATAATAAGAGTTGAAAACAATCCTAGGTTCCCGGAAAGGGGATCGCTTAAACTTAAAATGACAGGAGGAGCATGACGAAATTAGAAAAAACATTCAATTGTCCTTGTAATGAGCGGATTTTTCCTCCGCCATTGACTATTCCTGCTGGTTTGAGCCAGTTGCCCCGGCAAATGGCTACATTCCCAGAATTTCGAAATGCGATGCTGTCTAAAATTCGCACTAAATCTCCCTTGTACTATTGGCAAGCGAGAGATGAGGATGATTTAGGCATGATGTTGCTTGAAATGTGGGCTTATATCTGTGATTCACTCACCTTTTATGATCAAATCATTGCACAGGAAGGATACGTGCGTACAGCACATGAACGCAGCTCTTTGTCTAAGCTGGTTCAATTGTTGGGGTATATACCTAAACCTGCATTGGCAGCAACCGTACAATTACCAGTATTGGTGGATGGCCGTCGTGCCGTGTCCTTACCTAAAGATCTGGCATTTAGGTCTGGTGCATTTGATGAAGAACCACCTCAGGTATTTGAGCTAGAAATGAACACTGAGGTACATCCTTTTACGAATAAATGGGAAGTTAAACCACCGCAAGCACTCCATTTGAAGGAGTACCAACCTCAGTCAATTTACATCATCCAGAAACAGGAAATTGAGGAAGGGGCAATCGCCTTGTTACGACACTCCAGTTCATTGTATTCAAGCCAGGGGCTTATTGTCAATAAAATAGCTACTGAAAATGGGATTGACCAGCAAGTTTATACCAAAATCACTTTTAATCAAAAAACCAAGCTGGGTAATTGGCATTTAACGGCTAAACTGAAACTATTCCTTCCCAAACAAACAGCATCACTCTGGACCATCATGAAGGTCAATGAGAGTGGAAATATCACAAATCCTTCTGTAGTCAATGGTCGTGTTTTATCTGTACTTACCCTGGATAAGCTTTATGAGCAAATTAAACCTGGGCAAGATATTCTGGTAAGCCGGCCTAATGAATATCGGGTATTCAAAGTCAAGCAGGTGAGACAAGTGATGCGTGAACCTAATCCACTGAATAGAGCCTCTATAAATGGTACTAGTTATGACATCCCTTCTATCAGTATTCCTGTTACTCAAATCAGTCTTGATACTACGTTAAACAACCCATGGAGGCTTGCTCCCACAGGCAGTACGGGCAATTGGACAAATAATGATAGGGAAGAGATTCAGGTGCATTTTGCGATGGAAAATGCGGGTAATGTGGTGAACCTGCCTAGTACCCGTTTATCTTATAAAAATCCTATTCTTTTAAAAGAAAAACTGGAACCTACACTCAATGAAGAGGCCATACGCAATTTTATTTTAGAAGATCTTAATTTAGATAGTACAGCTGTAGCAGGGAGTTTAAAATTATCAAATAATCAGTTGAAGCTCAATCAGGGCGAGAACTGGAAACCTGCATTTTACCTTCCTGTTCATGCTTATGGTAATATTGTAGAAGCTTCTCGTGGAGAAACTGTAAAAGATGAAATAATAGGTATAGGTGATGCGAGCATGGCTAATCAACGCTTTAAACTTCAAAAGAAACCACTTACTTATTTTCAAGCACCAACTACAGAGAAGGGTATCAGAAATACCTTAACGGTATATGTAAATGGTATTTTATGGAAAGAAGTGAATAACTTTTTTGGTATGTCCCCTCAGGATCAGGTTTACATCGTACGCCAGGATGAAGCCAGTGACTCTTATATCACCTTTGGAGATGGCATAAGAGGCCAGCGTTTAGATACAGGTGTTCAGGTGATAGCTTCGTATCGTTTTGGAGCAGGAGCTGCCAGCCCTCCTTCTGGTTCAATCACACAAATTGCTACCCCACTTGAAGGGTTGCGAAGTGTGCATAACCCGATTGCGGCTTCAGGAGGCGCAGATGCGGAATCAGCAGAATCTTTGCGGGAAAATGCACCTTCCTCTGCATTGGTATTAGGCCGGATAGTTTCGATATCGGATATGGTGGCAGAAGCGATGTCCATATCCGGGGTACGCCGTGCACAGGCTGAATGGAGGTGGGACAAGTACAAACAACGGCCCGTAGTGACTTTATGGTATATAGGGGAAGATCAGCTAGAAATCACTATATCAGAACGCTTACGCCGTTTGAGTGACCCCAATACGCCATTACAAGTAAACAATGCTACGCCTTTATTAACCCAACTTACGATCAATCTTAAGTTGGATGGCCGTTATATACCAGAGGATGTGATTAGGGATGTTCGTACTCAATTAATTGAACAGCCTAATGGCTTGTTGCGGCCAGAAAACCAGGCTATAGGAGCTCCTTTTTACCGGAGTCAAATTTTTAAAGAAGCCCTAAAAGTACCGGGTACTATTGCCGTATCAGGGGTTTTCTGGAATAAGAAGGTATTAAAAGCTTATGCCAAAAAGCCCAAGGCTGGATATTATTATGATTTTGAAAAAGGAGGCTTAAATATTGTTCATGATAAATCAGATGCTATATGATCGAAAAAACAAATCAATCGGTGGCAGAGGATCAATTTGAGGCCTATTTTACTGAAAAGATTTGGGAGATGATCCCTGCTTTTTATCGCACGGAAGATGGATTGGCCGAAAGCCTAGGTGTTTTGCGGTCAATAGTAGAGATTATTGCAGAACAGGCAGCCATTTTACGCCGAAGCCAGGATCGGTTATGGGATGACCAGTTTATCGAACTTTGTAGCCATTGGGCGATACCTTATATTGCTGATTTATTGGGTACTCGGCTGGTATCTGCACTTAATCAGCGAGGCAGGAGGGCAGATGTTGCCAATACCATTTATCAACGCCGCAGAAGTGGTACGCTGCGTTTATTAGAACAGCTAATCAGTAGTATTACAGATTGGGATGGGGTTGTTGTGGAAAAGTTCAAACGCTTAGGCCGCAACCGGCATGGGCTTGACCCTCATCCTACCCGTTTGGAAGGGCGCTTTTCTAAAACGCCTCCGGGAGGGACTGCTAATTTACGTTCTCCTCAAATCGCTGAATTGGTAAATGGCCCCTTTAATGAGTTTGCTCATACGGCCGACTTATGCCGGCCGAGAGGAAAAGACGGATTGTTTGGTATACATAAACTGGTATTTTATTTATATCGGCTCAAAGCCTATCAATTGCTGGAAGTAACTCCGTTTCCGTTTCCTAGCCATTCACAGTTTGATGGTGAAAGATTTACTTTTGATCCTTCTGGGCGGCTCACACCATTGTTTTCGCCCCGCAACCGGCCAGATGATTGGGATGAATGGCGCCCCACCCGGGAATGGGATTTACCAAAACCAATCCGATGCCGCCTACTCAGCCATGCTGAATATATTATGGAATTTGCTACCATCCAAAGCCTCATGGATGATTATGGTTTAACCGAATCTGCTGCAACTTCACTTGAAACAATACTTAACCAGGAATTTCGTTCGGAAGCCCGGCTTAAAGAAACACTTAACAGCTTTGATGAGGCGAGTGAATTATTGAGTTTGGCGATATATATACCATTATTGGACGAAGCTTTAATGCTGGATTGTGGAAAGGCGCATCTGCTTTCACTGGCCGTATCGGTACATGCTGGAGTAGTAGAAGGGGGGATCTCTCCGTCAAGGATCAATTCTGCAAACTTAAAAATGGGGCCAAAAACGGATTCTCCCGACAAAAGACTTCTAATTGACCCAGAAAATGGCATTTTTTCATTCTTAGGAGATCCATTAAATAATGAAGATGGGCTATTTGTCAATTATCATTATGGTTTTTCTGGTGAAATAGGAGCAGGAGGGTATTATCGGCCTCAAGTAGATAATATTATCCCTGATAATGAAATAGAAGGGGCACACGGGAATAATAATGGAATTCCTTCTGCTCAAATTCCAAATGAGGGTATCCTTCAAATAAACGACAGTAAAACCTATACCTCAATAGGGAGTAAGACAAAAGTCAAAAATTTGACTATACAAGCTAAAAACTTCAACAGGCCTTATCTGCGTTTTGCTGGTGATTGGTCATTGAATACTGGGGTGAATACGGAATCCTTTCTCACCCTGGATGGCCTTTGGATAGGTGCTGTTGAACCTGGCCGTAAAGTTGTACTCAGAGGAGATTATGAATGTGTAACGCTCTCACACTGTACCTTTGACCCTGGAGGCGATGTAGACTTATTTGGGGAACCAATACTTCCTACAGCATTGATTATTGAGGCCCGGATAGATCAATTGATCATTAATCAATCTATTATGGGGCCTATAAGAGTTGAAGGCGATGGTCTGGTAGAATCACTTGTCATTTGTGATTCTATCGTACAATCTACAGATAATACCGTAGACGCGATTCAACAGAATTTAGGTGATCTGAAAACAGATAGAGTGACTGTTTTTGGAAGTGTAGATGTACATCGTTTATGGGTTAATGAAACCATCATTACAGGTGAAACGGATGTAACAGATACTCAAAATGGGTGTTTCCGGTTTAGTGTCGCTCCAACAGGCAGCCGCTTACCCAGGCCTTATCCTTATGCTCCAATATCATTTACAGCCTCTTCCCACTGGTTTACTTCCCGCCGTTTTGGCGATCCTGGATACGGACAATTGAGTGAGACGGCTCCTTTTGATTTGCAAAGAGGAGCAGAAAACGGTTCCGAACTCGGTGCATTCAGCACCCTCATTAACCCTATTAAATCAGATAGCCTGCGAGCAAAAGTTGCGGAATATATGCCTTTTGGTTTGCTGCCTATATTCATTAATGAAACCTAAGTGTTTAAAATATAAATTATGGACGGATACGATATTTCTCGGATTTCCAATGAATCTACAGAACAACATTATGTCGGTGTATTGATGCAGCAGGGTCGGGTGCATCTGGAGTCAGATGGTAATGCTGCTCAAAACATTCAACAGGCAGAAGAACAAGAGACGAGGATAGATGTAATTGGTCCTTATGGAAGCCCTGATAAAGGTTTTTATATCCATAATCTAAGAACAGATGATGGAGTCATAGATTTTGACATCCATTATGGTACGATGTACCTGGGAGGGCTTCGTTTAATAATGGCACCTGATGATGAAGCCTATAGGTTGCAAAAAGACTGGCTGCAGCAGCCTCAGGAAGGCCATATGCCAGTTCCTGCTTTGGAAGAAGGCCAGGAACGGTTCGACCTGGTTTATTTAGAAGCCTGGCAGCAAGCAGTTAGTGCAATAGAAGATGCGGAATTGTTTGAACCTGCTTTAGGAGGCCCAGATACTACAACCCGTATCCGAAATATGAGGCATGTGAAAATTCAGCCTGATATTGGGTATGAGGAATGTGAACCTGCCTGGCAAGCCTACCGTCAAAAATTGCAGGATAATCAACTTGGTACCATTGATGCGGATTATGAGTTGATTCCAGATACTCGCTTATTGGTAGATTATATAGAAATTGATGACCCGGAAGACCTTTGTTCTCCTGATGCAGTGAATGGGTATTTAGGGGCGGAAAATCAAGCCATTAGAGTGCAGTTGAGAGGGGAGAATAATTTCATTTGGGGCTTAGACAACGCAGCACCGCTATACCGGGTACAAGTGACAGGCGACCAGGTTTATTTTCTGACGGAGCCTAAGGATCAGCATCACTGGCCATTAGCTGGGCAGATTGTGGAAATTTTACCCTGGCAAGCAGTGTTGGCGAATGGAGAAAAGGTAGCTGCTTTGAGTGGCCACCTTTCGAGGGTAAATGAGTCATATGACCCTGATGCTTCTACTTTGAAATTAAATGGAATGTTGCCAGCGGATTTTGGTATGGACTGGAAAGACCGCTCAGATAGTACTGCCCTGGAAAATCAGGACCCATCAGAATATTATTATTTAAGAGTATGGCAAGGTATTCCGGATGATGAACCTATTTTAAAAAGCTATACCCCGGGTATACCAGTAGTACTGGGAAATACTGGAATTAGAGTTACTATTTTTGGTGATGATCATCAGCCTAATGACTATTGGGTTATTGGTACTCGGCCCGAAACACCAGATCAGGCTTTGCCATGGTCTTTGGAAAATCCTGGAGGAGTAGTTCCTCATGGAGTACGGCAATATAGGGCACCATTAGCAATTGTACGTTGGTACTGGGAAGATCAGGAAGTGAAAGGCCGTATCATTAGAGATTGCCGAAAAACATTTCGCCCGCTAACAGACTTAGAAAGCTGTTGCACATTTCATGTAGGCGATGGAATCACCAGTTTTGGTGATTTTGATTCTATTGAAGAAGCCTTACTGAATTTACCAGCTTCAGGTGGAGAGATTTGTGTATTACCGGGTCAGCATGAGGCTAACTTTTCCATCCGCAATCGGCAAAACATCAAAATAAGTGGTTGTGGAGTGAGAAGTATTATTTCTCCTCGAAAAGATAATGTAAGTGCGCCAATAGCTAGTTTGCATAATGTGCAAAATATTACCATTGAGAGCCTAAAGTTTGTACAACCAGGAGGTACTGCTATTCGTTTGTTTGATAGGGTAAATATGGCGCCATCCTCGAAAATCACAATCGAGAATAATGAAATTTTTGCCAGCGAATATGCTATATTTATCGAGGTTGACGATGTCGCTCAGGGAGAAAACCACATTTATATAATAGACAACCAGATTGCCCAACTTGATAATGAAAATGGTAAAAATGGCATTTTTTGCTTGGCGGATGAGGTGTTGATCAAAGGCAACAAACTGGTTGTAGTGCCTGCTCCTGCTCCGGAAGACCCCGAAGACCCCAGGGATGAAGAAGAACCACCTGGAGGTATATTTGACCCTTGTAGCGACCCTGTTGGGTTTTTAAACAATAGGTTCTTTTTAAGAAACTATACCTTTTCTCTTTTTAAATACATTACCCGTTTACAAAGGGTCTCAACAAAAGTGAGCTTCCAAACCTGGGGGGGAGTTCAAATTGGGGGAGGATCTGAAAGTGTGAAAATTATTGATAATAAGATTATCGGTGGTAGAGGCCATGGCATTACTTTGGGGCATTTACCGACCTATGGTCGAGTAAAAGATGATGATAATGGGGATGATGGTATAGTTTTAAAGGATGAATATGATAAGGCTCGTTCTAATGTGGCTAGAAATGGCTATTATATTACAGAAGATTATACCAATGGATTCAGAAACAGCATGGCCAGGCGTTTTAACAGCTACATTTATAATATAAGCATTGAAGAAAACCTCATACGCAATTCAGGGCTTTCTGGTATTGGTACGCTGGCTTATTTTGATATAGCAGGCAAACGGGAAGGGTTGTTTATCAGCATCCAGGATTTGACCATCTACAGAAACCACATTACAGAATGTTGCAGGCAAATACCAGAAGAAATAGGAGGCGATTTACGGCAGGAAATTGGTTTTGGAGGTATCGCCATTACAAGTTGTGAATTGGCGAGAATTGAGGAAAACAGGATTGAAAACAATGGCCTTAGTTTTATTGACCCAATCTGTGGCATATTCTTTTATCAGGCAGAAGATATTGAAATTTCGAGAAATAGAATTCTCAATAATGGGCCAAGAAGAGCAATAGACCTTGATAGTATCGGAGTCTCTAATCAAGCAAGAAATGGCAATCGAGGAGGTATTTTTATTCGTTCGACCATAAAAACGAATTTGGGTGAAATATTATTAGGAGAGTTATTCTCAGATGGTATTCCAGCATCTAAGATTCATGATAATATTGTATTACAACCGCTTGGACAGTCATTGTATCAAGTTGCAATGGGTCCGGTTTCAGTCGTAGGCAATCAATTTACTTCTAATGCTATTGATTTTGGAAATCCTACCTCTTTAATTTCAGGAGCCGTATTTATCCTCAATACAGGGGTATCTAAAGACATGCTCCGCTTTTTAGTGGAACCACCACTTCGGAAACTGGCCTGTGTGAGCATACAAGAAGAAACCGATGAGACAGCTATAGCTATCGTCCAGCTTTTATTATTGATATTGCAATATCTGCCAAGTGGCAATACCTTGGTTGCCAATAACCAGATCGTTTTGGACCTAAGAAATTTAGCTTTAGATATAAGCTTATCCGCAATTGCCTGCATTAGTTTGGATGATATTGGTTTTGTAAGCAATCAAGTAGAATGCAAAGGTTTAGCATTTTTTAACCCCAATGCTGAAAGCCCTAGAACTACTCCGTTTATACCAATCGATATTCTATTATTTGGTACTGCATTGATCGGGTATACGGTAAGAGCTTCTGACAATCGTTTCCAGGAAGGTTTTTCATTTGTCCCGGTTTCTTTGTTATCGGTTGGTTTTTATAGCACTGTTTTAGGGAATCAGGCTTCCAATTGTATTTTTGCTTACGGCTATGGAACAATTGAACGGAACAATTTCGAACAAATGTTGCGGCCATTTATACCTGGCATCAGTGAAAAACTTTGTGCTCCTTCGAAGAATGAATTTGGGCAGGAAGCGGGCATAGAATGTCTAAAAGGAGAGGAAGAGGATCCAAATTCAAATCCAAATCCGGGTTCAAATATCCCTGTAGGTTTTGTTTCTGATAATGCCATAATGGGGCTCATCTGATTATTGAATTAAAAAACCAAAACCATGGAAAATAAAAGATTAACAAATACAGAAAGAGCTCAAAAAACATCAGCCTCTTTTGATCAAATAGAAGCGCTCCGGGTGGACAATGTACAAAATGTAAAAGCAGACCAGGAATATCAGCAAGTCGCTTTAGCAAGGGAAAGAAAACGGATGGCGCTTAAATATGGCGAACAGGATAGCCGGGTTGTTGCTATTGATAAAAGACTGAACAACGGTCCTTTAATTATAAAAGCTTTGGATGAACAAGAAGCCCGAATTTCAGCCAAACCTACCAATACTCCATCCGATACATGGACGGTATATGGCACTGTTCGGGATGCCAATTATAATCGTTTTGGAGGCTCTACTGTTGCTTTTTATAGAGAAGACGGCCAAAGAGTGAAAGATTTAGGTTATGATTGTACCAATGATAAAGGCTTTTACAAGATTGGGGTAAAAGATGAAGATGGAAGCCTTGCTGAAAAATATAAAGATACGCCTTTGTATATGGGGGTTTCTGATAAAGAAAGAGAGGTGTTATACAAAGATAATAATGCGGTATATCTGGACCCTAGCAGAAGTGATAACAGGGAAATTGTGATCCCTGATTTTCATTGCGATTTACCACCAGATGAAATTCCTGATACTGGAGAACCGGAGTACCTAATAGAAGGCACAATTACGAATAAAAATGGCAAACCTATTGATGGCTTAAGTGTAAGAGCCGTTGATCAGGACTTCACCGGAGAAAATCCACTAGGTGAAGCAGTAACGACTGATTCCAAGGGATTTTATCGCATTCCTTATAAAGCAGAAGACTTCATTATTGAAGGCAAAGAAACAGGAGGGGCAGATATCATTCTTTATATTTCAGATCCAAATGGAAAATTGATTTATACTTCTGAGCCTTATCGGAACTCGCCTAAGTATGTAAGAATTGATTTGAAAATAGAAAGCATAAAAGAGTAAATGAATATACGAACAAGTAAAATGTGATTTTCAACATTTAGTGGTCGATTTTAATAGGGGTATAAGTAGGGGTACACTGAAATGTTTACATTTATTAAAGAGGGAATCCGTTTTCCTTTAAATTAGTGTTTGTAAATTATTTCATGCTGATGTAGGGCATCCCTGCAAACTCTAATCCTCT
>JAKSDI010000186.1 GCA_022360175.1 Chitinophagales bacterium | reverse complement strand
CTTTGTACACCATTTTCCATCTTTCGCTAATCTTATAGGATCTCGCAGCACTTCCAATGCAGACTACGACAATGACGGAGACCTCGATTTATTCATCAATGGGACAAATAGCAATCAAAGAGGCTTATATCGAAATGAGTTGAATAACGGAAATTGGATTAATATTTCCTTAGAAGGTACTGCCTCTAATCGTTCGGCTATAGGTGCAAAAGTTCGTATCAAAGCGACTATAAATGGCCACTCTCACTGGCAACGCCGGGATATCTCTTCTCAAAATGCCTTTTGTGGGCAAAATGACCTTCGGGTGCATTTTGGTTTAGGGGACGCTAGTATAATTGATAGTATATTGATTGAATGGCCTTTGGGACTAAAGGAAGTCTACACCAATATTACAAGCAATCAATTTCTGAACTATACGGAGGGAGCCATAACAACTACTTCTCCATTAATAAAAGAAGCGTTTTCCTTAAATGTTTTTCCCAATCCGGCTAATTCCGAAGTCAATATCAGCTATAGCATAAAAGATTCCAATCAGATTATTCGGTTCAGGCTATTTGATGCTTCCATGCAATTTGTAAAGGAAATTGATAATGGCGTGCAATTCAAAGGCACACATCACCTAACATTAGATACTAGTGATTGGCCAACAGGCTCTTATCTTTTGGTTTGTGAAAATGGAGGAATAGAAATCACTAAAAAATTAATTATCCTCCATTGAGTAAATCGTTTATCCCTTTAGGCAGATCATAAATCAAGTAATCATGTAAAGCCTTTTCCTGCTTAAGTTTTCCAATGAGGTTTTCCTCAAATGTATTTGAACGCGTGCCAAGCATTCAAGTAGTGGAATTATTATGTGATGTTGGAAGAAACCAAGCTGCTTTTTTATACAAAATATAATGAGCAATGAATGCTCTGACAATTTTGCCCTTAAGGCAATATCGTAATGATTTAAAATAAACTTCAAGACAAAAGCTATGAAACTAAAATTACTTATACTCTTTATTTATTCACTATCCTGTTTGTGTTTAAATGCACAACAGTTTCAGGAGATATTAACAGGAAGCATTGTAACAGCCAACAAGCCAAGTACTGGTTGTAGTTGGGCAGATTACAATCAGGATGGGTTCCCAGATTTATACATCTCTAATATAAACTCTAACAACCAATTATTTAAAAATAATGGTGACGGAACATTTCAGGAGATAACCACTGGTGCAATTGTAAACAGCTTAGGTTTTTCTAATGCATCTATCTGGGCAGATTATGATAATGATGGAAATCTTGATTTGTTCGTCAGCAACAATCCGTCAAACGCCTTCCCTCCTGAACTAAATTTTCTGTACAGGAATAATGGTGCCCCAAATTATACTTTCTCAACAATAGATATAGCAGCTACACAAACTGATGCAAATTACACATGGAGCAGTAGTTGGGTGGATTATGACAATGATGGAGATATCGATCTCCATATGCCAGATAATAAACATTTGCGTACCGATTTCTTCTATGAAAATAATGGCGATGGAACCTTTACGAATATCTCTCCTTCATTTGTAACTCCAGATGTGGAAAGTACCGGTGTCGCTTCCTGGATAGATTATGATCACGATGGCGATCAAGATTTATTTATGATCAAGAGTGGTCGAACACATCCAGATGGTGGAGAAGATAACCGAATCTACCATAATTCATTAACCGAGACTGGCAATCTAGCATTTGAGAGAGTTTATACCGCTGAGATGACCACACATTTTGACCTTGATTTCCAGGCAAGCTGGGGTGATTACGACAATGATGGAGACATGGATGTATACCTTGGCAATTTTGACAATAGGAATTACTTATATCGCAATGAGGGAGATAGCTTGTTTACTCGAATAACTACAGGGCCACACGTAACAGATAACACTAGTACTTTAGGTTCTTCCTGGGGTGATTTTGACAATGATGGTGATTTGGATCTATTTGTTTTGAATACAGCAGGCCAGGCAGGTAGATACTATCAAAACGATGGCTTAGGTAATTTCTCTATAGCTAGTTCCTCTCAAGTAGGTACAATTGTTACCAATATTTCAAACGGGCAGGCTTGTGCCAATGCAGACTATAACAATGATGGGTATCTCGATCTATATGTCGCCAATAATTTCTCTGGAGGGAATGCACAAAATTTCTTGTATTTGAATAACGGTGGCGCTAACAATTTCTTAGTGCTGACATTAAAAGGAACCAGTTCGAATGCTGCTGCAATTGGGGCAAAGATTTGGATTAAAGCAACCGTAAATGGTGTCCCTCTCTGGCAATTGAGACATATAAGTGGAAGCCCCACTGGCAATCACTCTCAAGATGATTTAAGAGTACATTTTGGTTTAGGTGATGCAGAAGTAATTGACTCCTTAATTATCGAGTGGCCCCTGGGCTTAAATGAAATAGATACAGATATATCGGTTAATCAATTTTTAGAATACATTGAAGGCCAAACGACCAATATATCAAAAATAGAAAAGGAAATTTCTTTTCTAAATATCTCTCCTACCCCATCCAACTCAGTGGTAAATATCTCTTATAAAATCAATACTCCAAACCAGAAAATCCAATTAAGAGTATTCGATATTTCTGGTAAAGAAATTATCACATTACATAAAGGGATCCAGAAAAAAGGATTCTATGAACATCGTTTAGATGTGAGCCATTGGCCTACAGGAAACTATTATATGGTTTTAGAAAATGGAGCCAATAGATTCACCAAAACAATGGTGATCACTCGCTAATGCGCTTTTCTTCAAAAATGAAGTTGTTAAAAATATCTCATCCGACTAAATAGATATGTTATGATTAAATCCAACAACTCAGTCCTATTCTTGCTAGCTTCGATTTTTACATTATTAATATTTAGTGATTGTAAAGATGATGAAGGCAGCGATTTAGAACCCACAAAAATTGAAAGCATAAGCAGTCTATCGGTTAGTGACATTGGTGATGCTGGAAATGGTACAGACCTCCAAATTAGTTTCTCCAGGATTGCGGATGAATCGCAGATAGAAGAATACCAGATTTTTGTAGTCGAAAGTGCAGAGAGTGCTGACTTCAATTTGGAGAAAGCAGAAAACATTGCATCCGACAATCTATTCACTGCTACAAAAACAGGGAATGATATTTCTATCCATTTATTAGCAAGTTCTAAAACAGTCAATGGAGTATCCATTACAAATGATATTCCGTACAGGGTTTTTGTGATGTCTGTTACAGTTGATCCCATGCTTTTCGCAAATGCATTAAGCGTAGCGAGTGAGGAAATTACACTGATTGATAACAGTGGCCCACCTACAGTAGAAAGCGTATCCAATCTTTTAGTCCAAGATACCGGGAATGAAGGCAGTGGCTTAGATATGCAAGTATCATTTTCCAGATCAACAGATGAATCCATTATTTCGGAATACCGAATCATGGTGGTTAATAGTGAGGAAAGTGATGCTTTTAATGTTGAAGCAGCAGCAAGTGTTTCATCAGAAAATTTCACGACAGTGGCTAAAACAGGAAACGATATTTCTACTAATCTGGCAGCAGATTCTAAAACGATTACTGGTGAATTAATCACCGAAGATGTTGCCTACAAGGTTTTTGTAATGACAGTAGCAGCTGATGCCAATCAATACCTGAACGCATTGAGTAATCCAAGTGAGGAAATTAGCTTAAGTAGCGTAGAAAAAGTGAAGGTCACTTTCATTGCCAATGATGGTATTATGATTGAGTTTGAAGATAAAAAAGTAGTCATCGATGCTATTAACAGAGTGAGTAATCTGGGAGGTTGGATAAGTCCATCCAGCAGTGAATTAATGGCACTGGAAAACGGCGAACCTCCTTACGACGACATTGATATAATTATGATTACACACAATCATGGCGACCATTACCATACGGCTGCTGTTGCAAACTATTTGTCTAATCATCCTGAAACCAAATTGATAGCGACTTCCGATGTAGAACCTAACTTTAGTGCTTTTGCCGATCAAATTGTCAATTTCGAAATTGAAAAATTTGAGCGGATTACTACCGTTCAAAATGGAATCACGATAGATGTTTTAGAAGTAGAGCATTTTGATCAGTTTGGAAATATATTTGACGATGATGAAAGTTATGCTTACAACATTCATCTGGGTGGAAAACGATTCCTACATGTTGGAGATTTGGACTATCTGGATTCTCAATTGGAAGGTTTTGATTTATTATCTGATGATATTACGGTTGTCTTTATTCCCACCTTTGGAGATTTAGTAAGCGCTGCTAATCGGGATGCTTTAATTGAAAATGTCGAGCCTGAAAATATTGTCTGCCTTCACTTCCTAACAAGTTCTTTATCCACCACTTTGGCACAAATCAATAACATTTATCCAGACGCAGATGCCTTCACTACTCCATTCGAAACACGAGAATATTAAAAACTTATGTGAAGCTGGTTACTGGCATCCTTTAAAACATTGCCAGTAATCAGTTTCTAATCACAAGTGCTCTGTTAACACTAAAAAGACAGGTAAAGACTTCGGAGAAGTCGGAAGTTTGTTGAAAAGGATTATGATGAAAATTTCGACTTCGGATGAAGTCGAAAGCTTTTTTGCCTAGGCAAAAAAGATGTGATTTCTCCGAAATCATTACTCTGACAGCACTCGGCTTTTCACAATTAACAAAGTACTAGTCAATTAAAAACTAAAACGTCTCACAATGAATAAAAAACTACTACTCTTATTTTCTTCTTTATCAATCTTAATTACTTCAACTGGTTTTACACAAAACCTCCAGGTCGAAACGATTTTAAACCTTGATGCCAGCGGAGGGGTTACTTTTGGCCCAGATGGTAACGTTTATGTGAGTGATTTTGGACCCGCATTGGGTACTGCAAGTGTCAACACCAAGGTGTACAGGGTTGAATATGGGACCTGGGAAGTTACCGAATTTGCAAGTGGATTTTCTGGAGCATCAGGAGCGCGTTTTGATAGCCAGGGAAATTTCTATCAATCCAATCCTTCAGGAGCGAGGGTAAGTAAGGTAACACCTGATGGTAACGTAAACCTCAATTGGGCAAGCGCAAGTGGAGGCCCTATTGGCATAACATCCGATGCTGAAGATAATCTTTATGTATGCATTCATGGAAATAATGTAATCCAGAAAATCACTCCAAACGGAACAACGAGTATTTTTGCATCTAGTGGCCTGCTCAATTGTCCAAACGGTATTACAATAGATCCTGATGGCAACTTTTATGTCTGCAATTTCAATGATGGAAACATTCTGAAAATAGATTCAAATGGGGCTGTAGAATTGCTCGCTACCATGCCTTTCTTTGCTGCTGGCAATGGCCATATTACCTATTCAAATGGATTCTTATTTGTTGCTACTATAGGTACTGGTCAAATCTGGAAACTTAGCTTAAGTGGAGAAGTAGAGTTAATCGCAGGCATTGCCCAAGGCCTATCAAATAATGATGGGCCAGCTTTACAAGCCACCTTTTCAAAACCCAACGGAATAGCTGCAAGTTCTACCGGAGATACCTTATGGGTCAATTGCTCTGTCCCTACATGGGGAGGAGCAGATAATCTAGAGTTGCATCCCGGCCTCGTGAGAATGATAACGGGTGTTTGCTCCCTCGAAGACGTAGATTGCCCTTTGCTATCAACAACAAAGGAAGCTAATAATCAAAATCAATTTGCTACCCTCTTTTCTCCGACACCCAATCCTGCTGGTTTATCAACTGAATTAAGGTATCAAATTCATAATATCCCTCAAATAGTAAAGCTAAGAATTACGGATGCATCGCAAAGAGTAATCGCCAATTATGAAGAAGGAGAAAAAACCGCAGGAATTTATACCAAACAAATCAATACTAATGATTGGGCACCTGGTATTTATTATTCCATTTTAGAGACTCAGGACTACATCCTGACTCAAAAAATAGTAAAGATGTACTGATACAGAGTTTTTTATACCTGCTGTAAATAAGAAGCCATGGTTATCACCCGACTGAGATGTATATTAAAATCACATAGCCATCATGGCTAGAAAATTCAAACAAGCAGGCTTTTTTGATCCATTGAGGTAACCACTCCCACAATGTGAGATCAACTTTATCTAAAAGGCCATCCCGAATATCAAGTCCGGGATGGCCAATGCTTATGATAGTAGTCACTATCAATTAATTATGAGGGAATTAGATTATATTTTGATAAACCTCGCTGTCCTGCGGGTTTCTCCATCAACAAGGACAAGGAAATAAGTTCCTGCAGCAAGTTGCTCAACAGATAATTCAATCTGTTGTAAACCTTCTGCTTGCTTGTCAATAGCTCTATTGTATACTACTTTTCCGAATAAGTCGACAATATAAACTGTAGCCCTACTTTCAGAAGTGCTTTCAAATGCCAGCTCCAAAGAAGAATTAGTAGGATTAGGGAAAAGCACTAATTCATCACTTGATTTTATTGGCTCCGCAGTATTTTCCAGTACAGGAGCTTCTACCGTTGGCTGTCCACTAATCGGTGTTGGAACAAGGCTTCCATTTGCACATCCTGAAATCGTAACATCATCAAGATATACCCAATCTGAATTGCCAGATGCATCACAACGGAAGCGTATCCGGGTATTCGAGCTAAATGGTCCCTGAATGGTTACTGCATCAAAATAGCGTACATTATTTACAAACTCATCATTGAGGTTCCACTCTTCAACAGTTTGATAAGAAGCTCCTCCATTGGTAGAAATTTGTAACCAAAAATCTTCATTAGAATTATCAAAACTGCGAACGATATAAGTAAAGTCTACTGTGATATCCTGGTAATTGCTTAAGTTCAGATCATCCGTTGTCGTAACAGAAGTATTGGTATTATCGCGAAGGCGTACACAACGATCACCACTATTCGCATATGCGGCATCTCTAGCGCTTCTACGGCAATCCGAACCACCATCATTCCAAATTCCCCAGCCACTGTCAAAGTTTTCAAAATCTACTGTTTGCTGTGTACAGCCTCCTGTATCCGTAAGTGTTACACTAGCAGTTGCAGTACATCCATTCGCATCCGTTACAGTGACGGTATAGGTTCCTTCTGCCAGGCCTGTGATCGTTGCTGTAGTACCGCCATTACTCCAGTTATAAGCATAAGGGCTAGTGCCTCCACTAGCAGAAGCAGTAGCAGATCCATTATTCCCTCCACTAGGGTCGGTGCCCGACGCACTTACATTCAACGCACCTGGCTGGGTGATACTAACACTCGCTGTTGCAGCGCATCCATTTGCATCGGTAGCTGTGACACTATAAGTACCTGCACTAAGGCCTGTAATCGTTGCTGTGTTACCACCATTACTCCATATGTAGGTGTAAGGTGCTGTACCACCTGAGCCGCTTGCTGTTGCGCTACCATCACTACCATCATTGCAGCTTACATCTGTACCGGAAGCAGAGACGGTAATACCACTTGAACTACCTACCGTAGCTGAAGCGGTAGCTGTACAACCATTTGCATCGGTAACTGTGACATTATAAGTGCCTGCTCCAAGGCCTGTGATCGTTGCTGTATTACCACCATTGCTCCAGATATAAGTATAAGGGGGTGTACCTCCTGAGCCACTTGCTGTTGCACTACCATCATTAGCACCACTACAGCTTTCATCTGTGCTGGAAGTAGCAACTGAAATATTGCTTGCAATACCTACTGTAGTAGAAGCAGTAGCAACACAGCCATTCGCATCGGTAACAGTGGCCGTATAAGTGCCTGCACCCAGGCCTGTAATCGTTGCCGTGTTACCGCCGTTACTCCAGATATAGGTATAAGGGGATGTACCTCCTGAGCCACTTGCTGTTGCACTACCATCATTGGCACCACTACAGCTTTCATCTGTACTGGACGCAGAAGCAGTGATACCACTCAAACTGCCTACTGTAGCCGAGGCAGTAGCAACACAACCATTCGCATCTGTGACAGTAACATTATAAGTACCTGCTCCAAGACCTGTAATCGTAGCGGTATTGCCACCATTGCTCCATATGTAGCTATAAGGGGATGTACCTCCTGAGCCACTTGCTGTTGCTGTACCATCATTGGCACCACTACAGTTTTCATCCGTAGCGGAGGCAGAAGCAGTAATAGCACTTGACGCACCTACTGTAGTAGAAGCAGTAGCAGTACAGCCATTTGCATCGGTAACAGTTGCGTTATAAGTACCGGCAGCCAGGCCTGTGATAGTGGCTGTTGTTGCACCAGTATTCCAATTATAGGTGTAAGGTGCTGTACCGCCTGAAGCACTTACTGTAGCGGTACCGTCATCAATACCACAGTTAGTATCTGTAGAAGAGGCAGAAGCAGCCACTGCGCTTGCAGGCTGATTGACAGTCACACTTCCTGTGGCTGTTTCGGTACCAGAAGTAACCGTCACATTGTAAGTGCCTGCACTCAGGCCAGTAATCGTTGCAGTAGTCCCGCCATTACTCCAATTGTAGGAATAACTACCATTGCCACCTGAAG
Organism: Chitinophagales bacterium; assembly: GCA_022360175.1. GTDB lineage: Bacteria > Bacteroidota > Bacteroidia > Chitinophagales > Saprospiraceae > JAKSDI01. The sequence continues at coordinate 25,532 of JAKSDI010000186.1, read as the reverse complement.
CAGTAGCTGTAGCGGTACCATCATTACCACCATTACAACTTACATCTGTGCCAGAAGTACTAACCGTTAATGGTTGAGAGGTTACACCATAACAAATTTCTAATGACCAGGCATTTAAAGATCCTCCGTCCTGATTAAATACATCTTCAATGGTTAACGTCCAGGTACCATTTAAGTCTTCTCCGTCAAAGGCAGAAAGGGCTTCAAATGGTTGATAAGTATCATTATTTGTTGGAGGGCAAGGAATGGATGCGTAAGAATTACCCGCTTCGTCATCCAGATTAGTAAGAATATTATTTTGGCTATTACAAATCCTACTAATCAAGGTAACAGAGGTGCCTTGTGGGCTAGTCAGTGTAATGATCAAATCATTAATCCAGGTATGAGAAATATCAAGATTTAACACGTTTACATCCTGAATAGAACCACTTGCATTAATATTCAGAGTAGATGTAATCGTTGGAGTGCCACTGGATGATATTGAAACAGGCACATCAGTACTAGCAAATACACCGCAAGAAATATTTGCCGTAGTAAAAGAAAATGCTGTTGAATAAGTACTGGTGCCACAACTATTATTACTTCTCACTCGCCAGAAGTAAGTGGTATTTGGGCTTAAAGAGCTAGGGTTATAGCTGGTTCCGTTAATGCCCGTTGCATTCTCTACAATATTGCTAAACCCGGCATCTGTAGCTAATTGCAAATCATAGTTATCTGCATTAGCAGCCGCATTCCAGCTTAGAGTAGGATTGGCAGATACATCAATAGCTCCGTCTGAAGGACTGGCTAATGTTACTCCACCAGGGGCTGCACTTACAACCAATGTAACTGTTTCGCTCTGAGTAGTAGATCCGGAAGTACCTGTCACAGTGATATTATAACTACCTGCTGCAACTGATCCCAAGCCTGTAATTGTCATTTGGCTATTTCCTGATGTTGCAATTGGATTAACAGAGAAAGAAGCACTCGCTCCTGAAGGTACTCCACTAGCAGATAATGTGACATTCCCGCTAAACGAACCTGTTGCATTAACATCTACACTAAATACTGCATCATTCGGTTGGCAGATGGTTTGGTTGTCGGGGCTTACATCAACTGTAAAGCCATTTTGGGGGGCTCCTATTGTGAAGTTTTGGTTTGAAATATCAAAAAAGATATTACCTCCACCTCTTACCATTACTCTTGCCTGGCTAGTTGGGTTATTTGGAATCGTCACTGCTTGAGAGCCATCATTAGGTACTCCCGAAGCCAAAGTGATTGGGTAGGTAAAGCCACCATCTGTTGAAAGGTAGATATCTACGGTCGAACAGTTAACGGGTGAGTTTGTAGTATTTGCTACATCCCATGTTACTGTTTGCTGACTAAGAGCAGCCCAGTTTACTGCTGTATTTGGAGCGGTAACAAGGAATGGCCCTGCACCTCCTGCTACAGTAACAACCATGTCATCTTCTTCTGTACACCCTCCTCCAGGATTATTATCTCTAACGGTAAGCCTAAAATTCATTGTTCTGCTTACAGAAGGTAAGACCTCCCATGTTGGAGACTGATTATTAACGATAGCCGATAAAGTTGGCATATAACGATCTGGTGAAGTTGTTGGATCAAGCGAACGGAAAGCAGGACCACTCGTATTGGTAGATTGAGGAGGCATGCTTGCAACCTGATTATCAAACTGTTCCCAGCAATATGTCAACTGATCGCCATTAGGATCACTAGCTGATCCTTCTAAAACGAAAGAAGTAGAAGCCGGAATGGTATAATTTGCGCCGGCATTTGCGGTTGGTGCATCATTGATAGTCTGATTTACAGAACAACTGTTGCCATTTCCAGTTGTAAAGTTGCCCATTTCCTGAAGGCTAATGCCATGGAAATAGGCATCCGAATTGTTTTGCACATTTGGTGAACAAATCCCTGCATAGCCCATGATAGTACTGGCACTACCTGGCTCCATTGCAGTAGAATTATTTCTATTACAACTATTATTTTGAGTGTGATTAGCTCCATACTGGTGCCCCATTTCGTGAGAAACATAATCCACATCAAAAGGGTCACCTACAGGATTCGGCTGGCCGGTAACACCACCTGCTTTGATAGAATTATTACAAACACTACCCAGATAGGCTACGCCACCACCGCCAGTAGAAAATACGTGTCCTATATCATAATTGCTCGAACCAATCGTATTATCACAAGTTGTTTGGTTTTGACTAAGCATTGCACTACCATTACTATTGGTATACGGGTCTGTATTTGGATCAAGGAAAACCAGTTGATCATTATTAGGCACCATCTCCATCGTCACAGAAGCATCGATTTCGAATATACCATTTACTCTTACCATTGTTGTATTCATAGCAGCCATTGCAGAAGCGACTGTACCGCCATGAAATTGTGCATATTCTCCTGTACAGGCCAATGCCAGGCGATAAGTTCTTAATGTACAATCGCCTGCAAAACGACCATGGTTATGATCATGTGATTCATAAGTTTGACGAACCTCATCAATAGTACACTCCCAGTGAGTATCTTTGAAAAAGTCTTTTTTGTAATAAGAAAGGTAGACATTATTAAATCCTGAATTATAGGGATCAATAAAGATATCTGGTTGATTACCTGATCTGATATATGCGTGGAATCCTTGTGGAGTAAGGTCAAATCGTACGTAAGCGGTTGGGTCATCTATACCATAGCCGGCATAGGTTCTAATTTCCGGAAACTTACGGGCAAGTTCTGGTGCCATAACAGGTGCATAAACTACTCTAAAAGCCTGAAAGCTCCCATCTGGAATAGGTAAAAGAATCTCTACTTCAACTTCATCTGCTTCATCTGTTTTCCAAAGTGGTGCTTCAGCAAGTATAGCCTGGGCAGCAACTACATCCAGATTCAGGCTTCGATAAGCAGCTGGGATAATGCGTTGATTTTCAGCACGGAAATCAACAGAGGTGTTTGGGACATCTGACCAGGGGTTTGAAATACGGTTTTGGCTTTGCCCCCATAAGGTTGCCGTAAACAGGGATAATAAAAGGATAGAGCTAAATAATTTCATGCAAGCGTTTTTTGTAATTAGAAATAAGTATTTAGAGACAGTATTAATTTTAATTAGCCTATAAATTGTAATTTAAAGGGGTCACTCCATTTGGTTTTAATAATTGTGGCGACTTCAGCACCCGCATCCGGGAAATGACTAAATAAAATTCAAATACGTTCTCAAACTGTATTGTAATTTAAATTATTAAAGCCTAAAGTGATTCAACACATACGTATGAATACAGCTTTACATACTCCTTACTGGAGTAACCACATTTATTAAATAGGAACTGAAAAACTAATGTAAGTGACTATGTACTTCCTGATAATTTAAAGATTATCATACATTACAAGAAGTATTGGGACTGGGGGGGGAATAAAAGATAATTTGATTACACATCCTCTTCTATCTGATAACAATATTACGGTTAATAATAATTTGAAAAAGTTTATTTTTGTAGATTTTGTGACATGCAAAAGAGGTGTAGGGTGTAGGGAAATTAATATTTCATATCGATGAGCAGCAAATTGAAAGTGGGGAGTACCATTCTTTTAAATCATCTAATCCATCGGACAAGTTCAAATTGCAAGTGTGCTCAAAGGTGCTTTTTATTCAAATGTACAGCACAGGGTTTTACTTTTTTCATGTGTGGTAGGAATATTTATCCTTCACAGCAAAAGTAAAACCTGCACTGTATGTTACTTTAGATGATTTTTAAAAATCTTTCTTTTTTCTGCCTACTCCAAACCACTTTAAGGTACGCTCCCCTACCCCATCTGCTTTGACATGAATAAGATATACGCCAGGTCCAATTGCAGTTCCATTTGCATTTTTCAAGTCCCATTCTAAATCAGGATTAGCTTGCTTATAACGTAATACTTCACTGTATTTAGATTGTAAATTAAGCCCTTCATTACGGTTAAACTGCCTTACAAATCGTCCATCCAAACTGTAGATAGTTACGATACATTTATTGGGTAGATTAGTAATTCTCACCGCCCCTTCTGTTACTGAAGTTTCGTAATCAGAATAAGCATAATAGGGATTCGGGACAATATTAATAGCATCTAGTATTTTATTTTGAGCAGCTTCTTCGACAGGTATAGCTGCTTTACCTTTAAACGAAAGTTGATATTTTGGATGGTAATTATTTTCTCCAGTCCCCGTTCTTTGATCTCCATCAATATCATTATTATCCGTTTCCACCTGATAGGGATTATTAACCCGAAGTTTCACACGTGTCTCAGTAGAAATTAAGCCCTCATCATAGGAAAGCATGCTTGTTCCTGATTCTGCCAATATCAGGCCTGCCCAACTGATCTGGCTTAAAACTTTCAATTTCCGCAATTCATTATCATTGGCACTATTTCTCCTTAATCGTTCAACATATTGAGCGCAACCATCATAAGGATCTTTGGTAACATAAACACAGTGATGGCCTCCTAAAGCATAAGGCAAAGGTAAATTATCAATACCCAGGCCATTGAGAAATACCTCACTAGTAGGATTAAACATCATATCTCCTCCTACTGGCTTTTGAATGTAAGAGCTAGCCAATACCCTTCCATCATAGATAGAGTTTTCACCAAAAAAGATATTCAAACGTTGCCCCGTCTCCACATCAATAGCATAGCCAGGAAACCAGCCTAACCCATAAAGTGGATTTCCAGCCTCATCGATCGCACCATCGGGCACAGGCAATCCATCAGCACCCATTTCTTTACTTACAGAAAGCATCGGCCTCAGATCAAATTGAGTAGCCTCCACCTCTTCGCCATTAAAAGTATAGGCTTGAGTATTTACTTCCAGGCTTTCATAAAAGCGATTGGCAGTTTCTACGACTACACAACGACTCCATAAATCTTTATTTGAAGTAAATACAATATCAACATTATTTAAATCTTTGGGTAAATTGGCCAGTCTGTTAATTGTCCCAATTGACCTTTGAGCATGTACTGGCCCCAGAAATGGAGGGTCATCTCCAAATTCCCTTTGTTCAAAACCCAACAGATAGTAAGGCATGAAAGCAAACTGGCCAAACTGGCTCAAACCACCATTAGGGTCAAGATCATCATCAATCTGTCCTGGGCTGGTCATTAAATAATCAAAAAGATAATCATCGGTATCTAATGAAGAAAAATCAGTACCTTCAGGAATGAAGGACAACCAGTTTTCGCCTTCCCCACTAATTTCTACATCATAGCCAATGAATCCATTTTGTTGATCTTTTGTTGATCCTGTTTCGGATACCTGCCCCACTGTAATAGAAAAACCATATTTCCGAATGAGTTGCTCATTGAAATCTTCTATACTTTTTTCGGATGCGATCCTGAAAGCAGGATTTTCTATATGTGTCAATTCCCAATGGGCTCCGGTTTGAAGGACTTCATCATCCTGCTGGCTATCTACAAATTTCAATTCAAAGGTAGCATCAATAATATCCAGGGGGTTGAATACTTGAACATCGATTGGCCCTTGTCCATCAGCATATATCAAATTGCCCGTAAATGGCTCGTCAACAGTAAATGCCTCTTCTATTAATTGCCTTGTATCCTTTGAAATATCCAAAAAATTATTGCCAGTACCAAGGCCATCCAATCTTGTTATTACAGTTCCTTCTCCAAAATTGGTATTTAGCATCTGATCTGTAATTGGGCGGGGAATAGCAGTATAGGGCTTCCCATATCCTTTATAACCAACATTTCTTCGGCCTTCAAGGTAAGATTTATCTTGCCCTGCTGGCACGGTAGCAAGGGGATCAAAGGGTTGGAACTCATTATAAGCATAAGCAACTGCTGCGTAGTAATATTTTTTGTGATTAATGAGACGGCGATCTCCCTTTGCGAAAGCATCTTCTGTAATACGAAAAGTATGCCGTATACCTTCATCCTGACCATCCACCATTAATACGGGAGTATAATAAGATGCTCCTGAAAAAGGATCATCAGGTTCTATTTTTTTCCAATTAAAAATTTTACCTATCCCGTTTTTAATATCTACCTGTGCCACCAGTCTTGCCAGATCTGGGTTCTCTGTATTTTTAGGTATAAGAACTACATCAGGGCCTGCCAATTGAAAAATTTTATAGCCTTCAAAACGATAGAAAGAATCTGTCACTGTAGAATCCAGGCAGAGATGATGTACTCCTATTTCCTGGTATAACTCCTTTGCGTTGTTACTCGAAGTAACAACAGAATCATTAGACAAGATAAGTACCAGCTCTCTGTCTAGCTCTACAATATCTACATCTGGTGCATCTGGCCCAGGTACATAATCCGAATCAAAACAATTAGAAACTGCTTTCTCAATATAATCACTCGCCGCTTGTATATCGCTTATATCAGGGCAGGGAAGTACCTGATCGGGTACCCAGGTAAGGCCGATAAGCACTTCATTAACGGCACCGGGGTCGAGCTGGAAAGGACCGGAGGACTGGAGCAAATTATATTGTACTTCAGTAGCAATAGGGCCACCAGCCAATGCTGTACACATAGACCAGCCAAGTGTATCATTTGGAGGATCAGAAAAGGCGTAACTTATTTCGTAGGTTCCCTCCTGATAGCCATTTCCTCCATATTCAAAAGGGCTGCCATCTCTCCAACTACCCGTCATATAACGGTAGTATTCCAAAGCATTAACAGGCGCCATTGTTCCAGGTGGTGTACTAGCGAGCCCTCCTCCATTAAAATAAGTAAATGAACTCATTTCTAATTCCACAATGGTATCTGCCAATTCTCCTAATGCTGGATTTTGTAATTCTCCATTTGGGCCAATCTTTTTAGGCCCTAAAGGCCCTCTTAATAAATCAATACCTATAATCGGGATTTCATCACAATAAGTTGCTATACCATTTGGACAGTAACAATAGGTAGGCCCTTCAGGAGTATCTTCATTATAGATACCATCCAAAGCATCTTCATTATAAACGTAAACTAAAGAACGATCAGGGTCACAACCAAAAAAATCATCCGTATGGCAGCCTAAATCAGGGTCGACCCATAGGGCAAAATGAGTACTATCAAGAGGTTCAACCGCTCTGTTTATCAGTTTGTATTTTTGAAATATGGTCCTATTTAACTGATCATTGGTAGCATAAGCAAAGGCTTCTACCTGAAATTCCATTTGCAGAGGATCACCTTGTGACCCAGAATGAACATTACCATTATCATTAAATATCCAGAAATTGATTTCATCTGGCCTGGGTGTCCTAAAACACGATCGCAAACTCAGAGTTGGAAAATCTCCTTTAAGTGGATTATATAAGCCATCTCCATCTTCGTCCCAAAAGCCCGCCAGGCCTGCATCTGATAAAGGCAGGTCAAAACCATGAACCAAACCAAAGAATGGATTCCCTTTAGCAGGCCAGCCCAATACGTTTTGTGGAATCTGATCTACTGTATAGGCTACTCCATTATGTGCAGCTTGTTCATATTGGTTCAGATGCTCATCGATTTCTGTTCTGCTAACAGAAAATATTTGATCCCAATTTCTACATTGTTCCGGATCGGTAGTACCTGGATCCTCATCAAGGGAAGACCTTAAAGGCCCCGGCCAGTAGTCATTTCTATTAGGACCACCATAGGTTTGTGCAGCTACTTTCAGATTTCCACCTTCATCTAGGCCGCCCATCCATACTGCTGCTGCATAAATAGCTGATACTTCTTTTTCTCCTGCTGCTACATTTGGAATGACCAAGCCTGCATTTTCACCGTCCCACCACATATCACCACCAGATAATAAACGGGCGCGAATGGTATTTACAGCCATATCCTTATGCGCCCTTGGAGGGTCGCAATTGTTTCTAAAATTTGTCTGCGCTTTATACTTTGTCGTATTTGGATGAGCAGGATTAGAGAAAGAAAAACCTGATTGAGCGCATAAAAATGCTAGTAAAATTAATAATTTCGTTTTCATTAGCTAAGCTTTTAAATGATGAAGCGACGGAATAAACCTGGCTTAGCTATTAATGTTTATTTGAATTAGAACGCATTTAAATATATCACTTTTTCCCCATACTTAAAAATGCCTTTGATTTAAATGCCCAAAAGCTAAAACGAATTATGCAAAATCCCGGCTTTCAAAATCTCAAAACCTTGCTCTATTTCTTTTTCATTCATACAGGCAAAACCTAATCTTGTGCAATTTTTCTGACTGGTAGCATAACTACTAGTTCCTGGAATATGCAAACCTTTTTTTGCTACACGAATTGTTAAATCATCCAAATCAATGCCCGCCGCAAATTTAGCCCAGATAGCCATACCTCCTTCAGGTACGCTAAAACTTACATAATCACTTAATTCTGTTGATAGCTTACTGCAAAGAAAATCTCTTCGTTTCCGATAGGTTTGTAAAGATTTACGTAAGTGCCTGCGAATTTCTCCATTGTCCAAAAGATGGCTGATCGCTCTTTCGATCGTAAAATCTCCCATGCGATCTATAAAACGTCGGATTTGGGATAATTGCTCTATCAAGGCTTCTGTTCCTACCAAAAAACCTAACCGAAGTCCGGGAGCAATCGTCTTACTAAACGATCCAACGTAAACAACCCGCCCACCATGGTTTAGACTGGCAAGCGGAAGTACAGGGCTACTATTATAGTGAAAGTCATAGTCATAATCGTCTTCCAGTATCATAAAGTCATGTTGCTCTGCCAATTGGAGCAACTTAATTCTCCGTTCTGGAGAAAGCGTTACGGTGGTAGGGTGATGATGATGAGAAATAACATACACCAGTCGGACACGACTCTTTTTTAAATGTTCTTCGAGACGCATCACATCCAAACCATGCTCGTCTACCCTGATCGATAGCACCTGCCCTTTTTGCAAACCTACAATTCGATTAAAAGCCCAATACCCAGGCTTCCCTACAGCAACCAGATCATCGGGATTTAGCAAATGTGACAGATATAAATAGAAAGCCATTACACTTCCCCGAGTTACGAGTATATTTTCTCTATGTACTTGTATCCCTCTGGTGTCATGCAAATATTTACTGAGGGAATCTCTCAGTTTAGGATCACCTTTCAATTCTTCTGAATAATTGAGGGATTTAATGAAGTGATTGTTCTTTAACAAGCTGCTGTATTCGCGCCCTAAAGCCTGAAGCGGTGCAAGACGAATATCCGGTGAACCATCGTCGAACTGATATTTACACTCGCCAGGCCTGACAACTGATTTGCGAAGCGATGGAGATGCAAAACCAGATGCTGAATGATCTAGCAAAACCGGTTTATGCAGAGGCAAATCTTCATTTACATAAGTGCCTGCCGTTTTGCGAGTGTCTATCCAACCCTGCGCTTCCAGCTCATGATAAGCCGCTACAATTGTTTTTCGGTGAACCTCCAGTAAATTTGATAATTCTCTGGAACTGGGCAGCTTGCTCCCTGGCAAAAGAAGCCCATTACTAATCTGTTCTATGAGCCCCTTGGATATTTGCAAATAGATGGGCATTTCAGAATTGCGACTAATCGCAAGTAAAGTTTTATATGGTAACACAACTGGACTACTTATATATTCATAATTGGATGATAAAGGTAGCCCAATTTAATAGTAATTTTGGAAAGTCAATCAATGTTTATCTCTACTTATCGCATAAAAGTTTATAAGTATGACAACGAATAAAACAAAAGTGAAAAGAATACCCCGCCGGGGCCATTACGATCCTGAAACGATTTATGCCATCCTTGATAAAGAATTTGTATGCAATATTGGCTTTATACATGAAGGATATCCCGTAGTCATTCCGACCTTGTATGGCCGTGATGGTAATCATCTATATATTCATGGTTCGATAGCTAGCCGCATGATGAAAAATCTGTCGGAAGGAATTGACCTATGCTTAACAGTCAGTCGTTTTAATGGCCTGGTTTTGGCCAGATCGAGCTTTCATCATTCTATGAATTACGAATCAGTAGTCCTTTTTGGCAAAGCTGTTGAAGTAACAGATCGCGAAGAAAAAATTCATGGTTTTAAAATGGTTTCCGATCATATAATTGACGGAAGATGGGAAGAAGTCAGACCCATACAGGACAATGAACTAAAAGCCACCATGCTATTAAAAATCCCCATTGAAGAAGCTTCCGCAAAAATTCGAGCAGAAGGAGTGAAAGACGATAAAGAGGATTATGAATTGGATATCTGGGCGGGCATTATCCCCTGCAAAACAAGCTGGGAATCACCAATCCCAGATGAATTAATGAGAGAAGGAATTGCTGTTCCCCCTTCTGTGGGGCAATTCTTGCAGAAGAAAAATGGAGAGGAAGGGTAAGCATTTAAAAATCATAAAGAAAACCTCGACTGTTAACACAGAGTTCTGTATAATGCTGTGGGTAATAAAACAAGCCCACAGCAATTTTAAATCAATACTCCAGGATAAATTTTGATAAATTCTCTCCTTTCTCCAATTCCAGCTTTTTACGAAGTCGATAACGGGCTACTTCAACTCCTCTCAGTGATATACTAAGTAGGTTAGCTATTTCTTTCGTATTCAAATTGAGACGCAAGAGGGTACAAAGTTTCTGTTCGTTGGGAGAAAGGTTAGGATATTGAGTTTGCAAACGACTAAGGAAATCGCTGTGCACTTTTTCAAAATGGTATTCAAACTGTTCCCAATCTTCCTGTAATTTCAATGTAATATCGATTCCCTTTACAATTTTTTCCAGTGCTCGTTTGGTTTCCGACCGTTGCTTTCCACTTTTTTTAACTTCCTGCAAGTCTTTTTTAATAGATTCTATAAATTCGTTTTTCACTACAAGGTTCATCGTTGAAGCCGCTAAAAGTTTATTGACATGCTGAAGTTCGCTTTGTATTTTTTCTTCCTTTAATCGCAGCAGTTCTTTTTCTTTCTCCTGCTCTATCCTGGCCAGTTTTTGCTGCTCCATTGCTTTTTCAAACAGGCGATTCTCTTCAATCTTCCTGGCTTTTTGCTTATATCTTTGTTTTTGCAGCCTCGATACTAAAAAAAGAGCCATAATTCCAGCGAGGACATATAAGATTTTCGCCGGCATACTTCTGTAAAATGGTGGCTGTACTTTAAACTGTAAAACCTGGCTAGTTGTAATCTCACCAAGGTAGTTGCGTGTTTGAACGATGAATTCGTAATTTCCTTCCTTTAGATTGGTATATTCTTTTGTAGTAGCATTTGTCCAGGCTCCAAAAGTTTCATCAAAGCCTTTTAAAAAGTACCGAAAGCGGGTATTGTTAAAATCATTGAATTGAAAAGACTCTACATCTATTTTTAATACCCTGGCAGCAGGGCCTACTTCTATAACAGCAACACTCTCCCCTCTTTGCTCAAATGGCTTCTGCTTATAAAGTATTTTATTTTCTGTTGCACTGAAGACTTGACGAATAATCAAAGGCTGTCCTCCTTTCAGAGGATTCTCAAGCTCTGGAAAATATTGAACAAAACCTTCATTAGCTGCAAACAAGACGCCTTTTTTATTATAAACTGAAACATGCAACAGGTCGTTATTCAAATGATAACGCAATTGATAAAGAGAGGAAGATAAATACTGATAATTATCGTTACTGATCTTTTTAAAATAGCCAACACCATTTTCAGTAAGTATATGGATGTTGTTTTTTCGATCTTGTTCAAACAAATAAATAGGTTGTTCTCCGATTTCTTTTGAAAAGAGCTCTGCTCTGCTCACTGTTCTATTTTCTGCATTTAATTCATATAGCCCCGATGAAGTAGCAAGATACAGCCTCCCATCTACTTTACTCAGTAATATTTGTTCATCAATTGATACTCCTTCATCTGTTGCGATTTTATTGGCTTCCACTTGTCTCATATCTTCCGAAAGAGACAACAGGTATAATCCTTTGTAATATTGCCCTACCCAAATATTTCCTTGTTGATCTTCTTCAAAAAAACGGCTGGACAAGCCAAAACCATCAATTTTTCCAACTGGTTCTAAATTCTGGTTATTACTGACACGAAATAAATACAAACCAAAATAAGTCCCTGCAACTGCATATTCTGGCCGGGAGCGCAATTGTTTGACTTGCCAAACTCCATCTATATTGGCAATGCGTTTAGCCTTGTCTCTATTAAGTAAAAATAAGCCTGTATGATGTCCGGCATATAGTTGGCCTGCTATTTCCTGAATGCCATATGCAGGGCCTTCTGTTCCTTGTATAAAAATGCACTCGGGAGCTTGTCTGGCTAAAAAATAAATTCCGCTTGAGGTGGTAAAATAGGTTCCATAATCTGTTTCATAGGCTTCATATCCACTCCCTTGAAGATTAATTTCCTGCCCAAGTAAGCGCATCGGGGAATTAATGCGAATAAGAGCAATACCATTCTGCATTCCCACCCATAAGTTGCCATAATAATCCTGAAAAGAGCGCAAGCAAGCATTGGTAGCCAGGCCATCTTCTGTAGTTATATTTTCAATATTACCCGACTGTAAATCATAGAAAAACAAGCCCGCAGTCTGTGTAGCTATAGCTAATCTTGTATCGGATAACTGAAGTACATGATTGACATAAGTACCTTTCAGAGCCTGAATTAAATCAGGATACTTTGCCTCATGAATTAAAGCATTTTTAAATACAATCTGACCCGAATTGTAAATCAGCAAATATCCATCCTCATAAGGTATAAGCCCTGCGATAATTTCTTCATTTTTATCATTGGGGTATATGGGTATCAGTTTAAGTTGCTCTACTCGAAACAATTGCCCATCCTGACTTTGTGTAAACAGCTTGCCATTAAGCAGAAACGAACGCTCTAAACCTTTTTCGTGATCAATTACTTCGATCGTTACACCATCATAAACGAATATTCCCTGGAAAGTACAAAAGTAAACATCATCATTAATCAGAAAGACATCCCAGACTTCATCAAATCCCATTTGACTTTCAGGTATCAAGTCAATAAGTGATACATATTGCCAATCTTCTGAAAAGTAACCAAATTCTCCCTGCAAACCCACATATAAGCGATTGCGCTGCTGATCAAATGCCAGAGAACGCTTTTTTTTACCCGTTCTAAAATCATAGCGTTCCCATTTGTCACCATTGAAAGAAAGTACTCCCAAGTTATTGGCCACAAATAAAGTCATGTCCCGATTTTGAGCAAAATCTATGTTTTGTATTCCTGCCTGATACTCTGCTGAAGTAAAATTTCTTATTGGATAATTACCATAAAATCCTTCAAGTGAATGTCCCGACAGCAAAAACAACACGAAGTAACAAACAACTAGGACGTTGTACTTAAAATGTAAATTGTGCAGTTTTTCATACAAACTATACATCTGATTATCAATTATTTAAAATAAATAAAGCAACTAAATGTAGTAGTACAATTTAACAATCATGAAACAATTGATGAGTTAACACAAGATCAAAATACTATTTTTTATGATTAATATAGCATCATCAACAAACAATGGTAGAGCACAACTATCCTTAGCAATACCGCCAGTATTCACTTAGATTTCAACTCTGTATAAACCCAGGATAATATGAAACGAATTCTTATACAACTCTTGTTCGCCATTCTGGCTACTACTGCATTTTCTCAGGCAGATCAAATTAAGGTTGTACAAAACAACGAAGGCATCAGGCTAGTCGTCAATGGTTCTGATTTCATGATCAACGGTATGAACTGGGATTATTTTCCTATCGGGACCAATTATTCCTATAGCTTATGGAATCAACCAGATGATGTCATTAAAGCAGCATTAGATAGTGAAATGTCTATGCTGAAAAATATGGGGGTTAACGTCATTCGACAGTACACAGGAGTACAACCCAAATGGATAGAATATATCTATAGAAAATATGGAATATACACCATGCTGAATCATTCATTTGGCAGGTACGGCCTGACCATAGATGGTTCCTGGGTGGCCAATACTGAATATGCAGACCCTCGCGTGCGTGAGCTATTACTTTCCGAAGTATCGGCTCTTGCCAACGAATACAGAAATACTCCTGGCCTTATCATGTATTTGCTTGGCAATGAAAACAACTATGGCCTTTTTTGGGGAGGTGCCGAGACCGAAGATATTCCTATAGAAGATCGTAAATCTACTATTCGCGCTAGAGCTATGTATAAGCTTTTTAATGAAGCCGCTCTTGCTATGAAAGGGATTGATTCTTCGCATCCGGTAGCAATGTGTAATGGAGATCTTTTGTTTATGGAACTCATAGTCGAAGAGTGCCAGGATATTGACATATTTGGTACCAATATGTATCGGGGAGTATCTTTTGGAGATGCTTTTCAACGCGTTAAAGATGAATTCAATAAACCGATTCTATTTACCGAATTTGGTGCCGACGCCTTTAATGCCCTTGAAAATGATGAAGATCAAAAGTCTCAGGCTTACTATATGGTAGGCAACTGGCAAGAAATTTATGAAAACGCAGCGGGCCTGGGCAAAGCAAATAATTCAATTGGAGGCTTTACTTTCCAATTTAGTGATGGTTGGTGGAAATATGGCCAGACTAAAAACCTTGAAGTACACGACGATAATGCTTCCTGGTCAAACGGTGGCTACTCAAGTGATTTTAAAGAAGGTGAAAACAATATGAATGAAGAGTGGTTTGGAGTTTGTGCAAAAGGCCCAACCAATCAGCGGGGCTTGTATAAATTATATCCTCGGGCTGCTTACTATTCTTTAAAAGAAGCTCATCAGCTCAATCCTTATGCAAAGGAAACAACACTTCAGTCGATACAGGCATATTTTGAAGATATCAACCTGATGGAAGCCGTGATACAGGCCAGAGGTGATAAAGCCGCTCTAAATACCGAACAGCTAAAAAAAGTGCGTATCAGTAACCTCAGAGGTGAAATAACCACTTTCTCTACTGGAGGCGAGCTCATATCAACCCCTAAAGATCCTATTCCTAATACGGTGAGCTATCCTGATGAACAAGGATTTGACCACATGCAATCGTTTTTTGTAGGTATAGAAGCTCAACCTACCAGCAACGTCCTGATTAATACGACCTTTAATGTGCTCGGACAGGTTGCTGAAAACCCGATCAATGAAATTTTTTACGAAAATCGAGGCCGTCCAGTTATCGTCAATACCAATCAGGGACAACAGCAAGTCAATTCTCTGAATAGAGTCAGCCTCTATCAAATGGACTTTAGCTGGAATAATAAATGGTATAATCTTACCGGATTTTATCGTACAGGGCATTACCACTGGGGGTATGAAGGTGACTTCTTCGGTTTATACCCGGAAGCCAACTATGGCCCTAATATTGATATCTATAATGGACTGGCTCCTTTTGGATTCGAATTTGAAGGTAAAAAAGCACTTAGTGGACTAAAAGTAGCATTTGGCCCTCAGTTATGGTGGGGAGCGAATCCAGCTGTTATTGCCAAATATACCCGTTCTTTTGGAGCTTTTGACGTTACTGGTATCTTCCACGAAGACTTAGATGAACCAGGCCCTACCGTAAGTTCTATTGCCGTACCAATGCCACTGACTCGAAGAGCAACTTTACACGTCGAGACTCAACTAGGCCCATTAGGGGTCGAAGTAGGTGGTATTTGGGGTGGCCAGCCATTAGTGGGGCGTACCTTCCAAATTCTGGAAGACTTAGAAGGTAAAGAAACTGTATTTCAGGATGAAATCAGAAACGAAGATACCTGGGGAGGAAAAGTAAAACTCACTTTTTCTGCGGGCCCAATCAATTGGTATGCACAAGGTGCCGCGATGGGCTTGGTTGCCAATGGTGGAGCAGATTATACACAGACATTCACAGGATGGCGCCTGAAAGACAGTGGTAGCGGCAACCAATATAACTTCCTCACAGGCTTTACCTATCTGATTGGAGATTTCCAAATTGCTCCTAACTTCCTGTGGCAACGCCCTGTCATTGATCCAATACCTTTTGATGTTCCTGCGCCAGGCCGGCCAAGAAATATACTTGATGATCCTTTTGCAGTAAGATCAAATAGAGAAACTATAGCAGGTGAAATACTATTGACCTACGACCCTACTCCTGGCACCTGGATGTATGAATGGGATAATGATATGAAAGAAGATGCTCCTCTGGCGGCAAGTGTTGGCTTTGTTTATCGTCACCTTCCTACTACTATGGATGCAGGTATCGGTATATTCGCTGATGGTCGTACCATATTTGCATTCCCTGGTGCTCCACCTGCTCAGGATTTATGGGAAACACATGCACGTATCGTTTCAAAAGTAAGCCCAAATTTTGGATTTATTGTAAATGCCTATGGAGGAAATGCCCAGGCCAATGGCAGTGATCCCAGGCTCATCGAACGATTTGGAGCTGATTTAAGAATGATCTTCAAAAAAGTCAAGGTCACGTCTATGGTCAAAGTTAATGATTGGGGGCCATTTGATTATCATCGTGACTTCAACCTTACTTTCCCATTACAGCTTGTAGCCGACTTGTCCACTTCACTTGGAAAGCCTTCATGGTTTAATCTGCCTGATACAAGAATAGGTATCATGGGCACCTGGCGATCACTTGACCAGTATTCACCACGCTACTGTCCAACAGAAACCGTCAATGCTGCGGGGCAACATGTTTGTGATCCAACAGCTCCTGGTTTTGACAATGGCCAAGAATGGGAAATCAGAACGTATTTACACTTTAATATCAGGTAACAAACTAAAATCAAGGGAAATGAACGTCATTAATACATATAAGATTTCACTATACTCTGCCCTTCTGTTATTCCTCTCACTACCTTTTAGTTGCAGCAGAGATATTGATGATCTGGAATCAGCCGAATTTCCAACCAATGGAGTGATCTTCATTGATGGTTTTAGTGCAGGATTAAACTATGCTGCATTTGGTGGTTCAAAGGTTACTGCCTTTCAGGTAGATAATGAGGTAGTATTTGAAGGCACTTCATCTATGCGATTTGAAGTACCTGATTTTGAGGACCCCGCAGGCGCTTATGCTGGTGGAACATTTTTCACTGCTGTTGGACGGGACCTCAGAGCCTATGATGTACTTACATTTTGGGCAAAAGCATCTAAAGCAGCAAATATAGATATACTCGGCTTTGGCAATGACCTCGGAGCAAATCGAAACCAGGTAACAATTTCCAATGTAGCCGTCAATACCAATTGGGAGAAATATTATATCCCAATTCCTGACCCTGCTATACTTACTCAGGAACGAGGAATGTTTTTCTATTCTGAAGGGCCTGAAGATGAACGAGGCTATACTTTTTGGATTGACGAAGTACAATTTGAAAAACTGGGTACACTCTCCCAGCCCCGTCCAGCCATTCTGGAATCGCAAAATCAGGTAATCACAGCCGAAACTGGAGATCGGCTTACAATCGGTGGATTGTCTATGACTTATAACTTACCTAATGGCATAGATCAACGTACAGATATTTCACCTTCTTATTTTAGTTTTATCTCCTCAGATCAGTCTATAGCTACTGTAGGTAGTGATGGGATAGCGACGGTATTAGATGCTGGAGAGACAACCATTACAGCCCAGGTAGGTGGTATAGAAGCTACCGGCTCACTAAAGATTCAGTCTACCGGAGCCCCATTACTCCCTCTTACACCAGCACCCACACCAACTGAAAACCCTGACAGTGTAATATCCATGTTTAGCAATGTATATGATGATGTATTAGTAGATACATGGAATCCATTCTGGGAGTTTTCTACAGCACTTGTTGATGACGTAAAAATTGAAGATGACGATGTAAAACGCTATAAACAACTCAATTTTGTAGGTATTTTGACAGAAGCGGAGCCAATTGATGCTACACAAATGACCCATTTCCATATTGACATATGGACACCTGATCCTACTGATGCTCCTGCTTCATTTAAGGTGTTACTGGTTGATTTCGGAGCAGATGGCAATTTTGGTGGAGGAGATGATTCCTCCCATGAATTGAGTTTCACTGCTCCTGTCCTTAGTACAGAATCATGGGTTAGCCTTGATATTCCGCTTTCGGATTTTACGGGATTGACCAATCGGGCACAAATTGCTCAACTGGTACTGTCTGGTGATTTACCCAACCTCTTTGTCGATAATGTATATTACTACAATAGTGGTATGACCACTGGCAATGGCCCGACTGCGGCAGCCCCTACGCCAACTAATGATCCTGCCGATGTAATATCGCTTTACAGCAATGCCTATACTAATGTAATGATAGATACCTGGTCGGCAGAATGGGATCAGGCTGAAGTAGCAGATGTGCAAATAGCTGGCGATGATGCGAAATTATATACAGGCCTGGTTTTCGCCGGAGTTGAGTTTACAAGTCAGACAATAGATGCTTCCGCAATGGAACGCTTCCATATGGATATCTGGACTCCCGATGCCATAAACCCTCCTGCTGTATTTAGGATCAAAATTGTTGACTTTGGTGCAGATGGTGCCTTCGGAGGAGGTGATGATGTGGAGCATGAACTCACGCTTGATGATACCAATACACCGGGCTTAACTTCAGGAGCATGGGTTGAGATAGATTTACCATTGTCTGCCTTTGCAGGCCTAACTACTACCGGCAGCCTTGCTCAACTTATTATCTCGGGTGATCCTAACACCATTTATATCGATAATATCTATTTCTATCGTGAAGATGGTGGTGGCAACCCTACAGAACCCGAAACAGCAGCACCAGACCCGGTGGCTCCAGCTTCTGACGTTATCTCCGTATTTAGTGATGCTTATACGAATATCGCAAATACAAATCTAAATCCTGACTGGGGACAAGCTACGATTGTTACCGAAGTGCCTATTGATGGAAATAATACTCTATTGTATACCGGACTCAATTATCAGGGTATAGAATTAGGAAGTTCGCAAGACGTTTCGGGCATGAGTACGCTACATATTGATTTTTGGACAGCTAACTCAACATCCCTGAATGTCTTTTTAATCAGCCCGGGCCCTATGGAAACGCCTTATGCATTGACGGTTCCTACCTCTGGCTGGAGCAGTGTTGATATTCCATTATCGGAATTTAGCGGAGTAGACTTAGCTGATGTTTTCCAATTCAAGTTTGAAGGGGATGGCAACATTTACTTAGACAATATCTACTTCCAGGAATAAATGATAGTCATCAAAATGGATACTTCAAAGGAAGTCCCTTTAACAAAAAAATCTAGAACCAATGAAGTGGCGTAATTCGAAATTATCAAACAATATCAGCTCACAAGCATCTATCATAAATCTCAAGCATTTTTCCTCATCTGTTGTGTTAAACACCATAGCTACATTTTTCACCAGGCCTGGCCTGGTGAGAAAAGTTGCTTTGCTGAAGAAAAAAATGGCTTCGGTATCTAAAGTATATATTCTAATGGGCTGTTGCCTGCCTATCATTTTATTTACATCATGGGGGTGTACTAAATCTTCAGATATCAAAGAAGGCAACTGGCAACTCGTTTGGGAAGATGAATTTGAAGGAGAGGTAGGCCTACTTCCAGATTCTGCTAAATGGAATTTTGATATAGGTACTGATTGGGGCAATCAACAATTGGAATACGACACAGACCGTCCAGAAAATGCATCCCTTGATGGAAATGGCAACCTGGCTATTGTTGCACGTAAGGAGTCATTTGCAGGTTCTCCTTTCACCTCTGCCCGAATTACTACTAAAGGTAAATTCGATTTCACCTACGGTCGTTATGAAGCTCGAATCAAAATGCCCTGGGGCCCCGGAATATGGCCTGCTTTCTGGCTGCTAGGTTCTAATATCGACGAGGTAAGCTGGCCGCAGTGTGGTGAAATTGATGTTATGGAGTATCGAGGTAATGAACCTCACTTGATTCACGGTTCTGTACATGGCCCCGGGTATTCGGGAGGCAATGCAGTAACTAAAAGCTTTGCACTAGAGCAAAACCGATTTGATACAGACTTCCACATATTTGCTGTTGAGTGGGGCGTAGACTACATTTATTTCTTTGTGGATGATCATTTATATCAGGTTATCACACCAGAAGATGTAGATGGTGAGTGGGTCTATGATCATACCTTCCATATCATTTTAAATCTGGCTGTAGGAGGAAATTATGTAGGCTTTCCTACCAGTGATACCAATTTCCCACAAACGATGCTGGTCGATTGGGTCCGCGTGTATGAAGATCGCAACTGACTATAAACAGCTGTTCATTTTCATGCTATCCTTTATTTTTTAGGTTAATTTTTAACGACTTCAATCCATCAACTTGAAGACTATCCTGCACATATTAAGCATAATAATGCTGCTGGCCTTTTGCAGTGCTTGTGATCAACAGCAGAATACAAGCACAAAGCAAAAGGCAGATAAATCCACTGGTAAAGAAATGACGGCTAAAGATATTTTGGGCAATCCTGATTACCTGGCTATTTCTTATGGAGGATACCGGAAAAATAGTCGCGAGATACAACCTGGTGTAGCTCAGCTTAAAGAGGATATGAAGGTACTCGCTGCAATGGGTATTAAAGTGCTGCGTACTTATAATGTCAAACTGAAACATGCCTCTAACGTACTAGCCGCGATACGGGAGTTAAAGGAGGAGGATAGTAGTTTTGAGATGTATGTCATGTTGGGAGCATGGATTGACTGTAAAGATGCCTGGACTTCAAATCCAGATCACAGTGGTGAAAATGAAACAGAAAATACGGCTGAAATTCAAAGAGCAGTAGACCTGGCAAATCAATATCCTGATATTGTAAAAATCATTGCTGTCGGAAATGAAGCTATGGTAAAATGGGCCTCAAGCTACTACGTAGAAGCAGAGGTCATACTCAGATGGGTCAACCACTTGCAAAAACTCAAACAGGCTCAGGAATTGCCAAAGGATCTCTGGATAACAAGTTCAGATAATTTTGCTTCCTGGGGAGGAGGGGGTGAAGAATATCATACAGAAGACTTGAATAAGTTAATACAAGCTGTTGATTATATTTCGCTCCACACCTACCCTATGCATGATACCCATTATAATCCTGATTTTTGGGGTATCTCTAAGGAAGAAGAACATTTATCTAAAGAAGAACAGATTGCAGCAGCAATGGACCGTGCCCGAGATTATGCAATACAGCAATATCAGAACACTGCAGATTACATCAAAAACCTGGGGGCTGACAAACCCATCCACATAGGTGAAACAGGCTGGGCCACTACTTCCAAAGAGTTTTATGGCCCCACTGGTTCCAGAGCTACAGATGAATATAAACAAGCCCTTTATTACCAGGGTATCAGAGAATGGTCTAATAAAGCCAAGGTATCATGCTTTTATTTTGAAGCATTCAACGAAAACTGGAAAGATGCCCAAAACCCTGATGGTTCGGAAAATCACTTCGGGCTTTTTACCATAGACGGACAGGCAAAGTATGTTTTATGGGACTTAGTTGATCGTGGCACCTTTAAAGATTTAGGCAGAAACGGACAACTCATCACCAAAACATACAATGGAAATAAAGCGGCCCTGCTCGAAGAAGTTGCCGTGCCTGCAATAAGAGAATTTTGAGCTAAGTACTAACTCTGTTAACACTTTCGGTAAGAAGTAACAAATAGTTTCCCTGCTCTTGTTTTACCAATGCAGGGATGGATATTGTCAATCTTATCTGTGCTATTCATTAGAAAAATGCATTCGTCATACCAACGAGGAAGTCTAAAATCATAACCAATGATACCCATACGATCCTTATCAATATGCCTATTTTTTATACTTATGATAAAAGCATGTACTCATAAAAATGACCTGAATATAGAAGTTTACGAAACTTCAGCACAAGGACATCAGCTTAAAAAGCTAACGGAATTTGCTTCTGCAGAAAAGCAATCAGATATCAAATTATTACCTAATAAAACATTTCAAACGATCACTGGTTTTGGAGGCTCATTCACCGAGGCATCCGCTTACTTGCTTAACCAATTGAGCCCGGAAAAGCGTACAGCAATACTTCAAGCTTATTTTGGGGAAGAAGGAGCTAATTATACTTTAACCCGCACGCACATTAATTCCTGTGATTTTTCCCTGAGCAATTATTCATATGCTCCAATAGCTGGTGATAGCAGCTTACAACATTTCTCTATAGAAGAAGACAGGGATGATATCATTCCGATGATTAAAGATGCAATGGAGATCTCCAAAGATGGATTTAAAATTATTGCCTCTCCCTGGACGGCACCTCCCTGGATGAAAGACAATAACGACTGGCGAGGTGGCAAATTACTCCCTCAATACTATGATACCTGGGCTTTATTTTTTTCTAAATATTTGGATGCTTATGCCTCCGAAGATATAGCAATTTGGGCAGTAACCGTAGAAAACGAACCATTGGGGAACGACAATAACTGGGAGAGTATGCATTATTCACCAGAAGAGATGAGTTTGTTCGTTAAAAATCATCTTGGCCCCAAACTGGAAGCAGATAATCATAACGTGAAAATTTTTGGCTATGACCAAAACAGAGGTGAAGAATTAAAAAAATGGGCAGATGCTATGTACAAAGACGAAGCATCTTTCAAATACTTTGACGGAATGGCCGTTCACTGGTACGCCAGCACTTATGACTGGTTTCCGGAATCACTCCAATATGCTCACAATGCTGCTCCTGAAAAATACCTCATTCAATCGGAGGCTTGTGTAGATGCCGAAGTACCAAAATGGCAAGATGATCAATGGTATTGGTCAAAAGAGGCAACAGACTGGGGTTGGGATTGGGCTTCAGAAGAGGAAAAATACCTGCACCCTAAATACGTCCCTGTATATCGTTATGCCCGAGACATTATTGGATGCCTTAATAACTGGGTTGACGGCTGGATAGACTGGAACATGGTACTGGACAAACAAGGAGGCCCCAACTGGTTTAAAAACTGGTGTGTAGCTCCCGTAATTGTCGATCCGGATCAAGACGAAGTTTACTTCACCCCAATTTATTATACCCTTGTTCATTTTAGTAAATACATACGCCCCGGTGCTCAGCGCATAGGTATAGAACTTTCTGATGAAGCAATCATGGCAACTGCTGCCAAAAATCCAGACGGTTCTATCGTCATAGTAATCTTAAATCAAGGTGACGAAAATCGAAAACTAAACATTTCGATTGGGGACAAAACAACAAGCTTCTCTATCAGTGCCCAGGCCATTCAAACTGCAATGATCTCTAACTCATAACCTATAGAAAGACAACATCATGAGTAAGTATAAAACTGCTGCAAAAGACAAAGTACCTCCTATTCAGAAATTTGCGTTTGGTGCAGGCCATCTGGTCAATAATTTGCTTCCAGGTGCTTTAGGGGTTTTCATGTTTTTCCTATTAACTGCTTTTGGAATGGACCCCTTCCTTGCAGGCCTTCTGGGGGGGCTGCCTAGAATATTTGATGCCATCACAGACCCAATCATGGGTTTCATATCGGACAACACTAAATCAAAATATGGGCGCAGAAGACCATATATTTTTGCCGGAGCAATTCTGAGCGGTATCCTATTTGCTGTATTATGGCAGCTTGATGCTGAAAATTCACAATCCTATAATTTCTGGTATTTCCTGATTTTCTCTATGATTTACCTTATCGGAAATACCATCTTCTCCACTCCCCTGATTGGGCTGGGTTATGAGATGACTTCTGACTACAACGAGCGCACTCGGCTGATGGCTTTTTCACAAACGATGGGACAAATTGCCTGGATGATTGTACCCTGGTTTTGGGTACTTATAGCTGATCCCGACCTCTTTAACACCCAGGCTGAAGGTGTTCGCAAACTATCCATTGTTGTTGGAGCTTGCTGTATCGTACTAGGTGTTCTACCTGCTATATTCTGTAGGGGTATAGATGCTGCCAATATGGAAAACCGCAAAGAGATCACTTTTTCAACTTTATTTTCCAATCTGAAAGACCTCTTGAAAGGTATTATCCAGGTTTCTAAAAACAAGCCTTTCATGAAGCTTTGCGGAGCGACATTCCTAGTATTCAATGGCTTCCAAATGGTCGCTTCTTTCAGCTATTTCATTATAGTATTTTATATGTTCAATGGCGACTATGGATTAGCAGGAAACTGGCCAGCCTGGTTTTCTACTATAAGTGCATTTGTCACTGCCTTCCTTGTCATTCCAGTGATTTCTTGGATGTCTAATAAGTTTGGCAAACGTAGAGCATTCATTTATTCTACACTTATATCCATCATCGGTTATATTCTGAAGTGGTGGGGCTTTAATCCAGGCAACCCCTGGCTGATGTTTATCCCCATACCTCTTATGGCTTTTGGTATTGGCGGCCTGTTTACATTAATGATGAGTATGACTGCTGATGTATGTGACCTGGATGAATTGAACAATGGAATGCCAAGAAAAGAAGGAACATTTGGCGCAATCTATTGGTGGATGGTCAAACTAGGCCAGGCAATTGCATTGGTATTGGGCGGTTTAGTTTTGAAACTAATTGGTTTTGATCAAAACACGACTACTCAAACTGTAGAAACACTCACCAATTTACGCATAGCAGATATTATTGTTCCAGCAGCTACAGCGGCACTTGCTATATGGGTAATGCGGAGCTATAGCCTTACTGAAGAGCGTGCCCATGAAATAAAAGAACAGCTAATTGCCCGCAGAGGGGAGCTTTAGAAATGCCATTTAAAAAATTACTTTTAATATGTCTTCAAATATCAGTGGTGAAAAACGGAATATCAAAGGTATAGACCCGACACAGAAGAGCTTTGAAAGCCAGGCTCTTTTTGAAAAGGTGCTCCAGCAAGGCATGCATGGTTTGTGTTACAGTGCTTATGATGAAGGACAAAAACCTGGTTCCATACTGACCAAATCACAAATACAAAGGCGTATGAGCATCATCGCTCCATATATAAAATGGATTCGTTCCTTTTCCTGTATAGAGGGGAATGAATTAGTGCCTGTAGTAGCCCGTGAGTTGGGTATTAAAACGCTAGTTGGTGCCTGGCTAGGTGATGACAAAGCACTTAATGAACAAGAAATAGCCAGCTTGATCAAATTGGCAAAGGAAGGCTATGTAGATATTGCAGCAGTAGGAAATGAGGTGATGTATAGGAAAGATCTAAAGGAAGATGAATTACTCCATTACATTTACCGGGTTAAAGAAGCTTTACCAGGCATTCCGGTGGCTTATGTAGATGCTTATTATGAGTTTAGCCAGCGTCCAGATATAACAGCTGCCTGCGACATTGTCTTAGCCAACTGTTACCCATTCTGGGAAGGTTGTAATATTGACTATAGCTTAATACACATCAAACAGATGTATTATCAGGCATTACATGCTGCTAAGGGTAAAAAAGTGATCATTTCTGAAACAGGCTGGCCCAGTCAGGGAACGGCTCTGGATGATGCCCATCCTTCTAAAGAAAATGCACTGCGGTATTTCCTGAATATGCAGCAATGGGCGACACAGGAGCAGATTGAAATGTTTTACTTTTCGTCTTTTGATGAATCCTGGAAAGTAGGAGCAGAAGGGGATGTAGGTGCTTATTGGGGACTGTGGGATAAACACGAGCAATTGAAGTTTTAGAGCATGTTTGGGATTTATTAATCGGACTTATTTCGTCGCTAATCGGCTTATATTT
>JAKSDI010000157.1 GCA_022360175.1 Chitinophagales bacterium | reverse complement strand
CGCGATGGTATTATTATTTTATCAAAGCCGTTTATACACAGACTGGTAAGCACGTGAGCCCTTTTAAGTTCGCTGATTTTGTCAAAGAACATTTTTTTTTTTTTTTTTTAAAACCTAAGAAATGGATGGAATTTGTCCCTCTGGTCGCTTACTATCATACTTATGAAAAACGGAAGCGAATTAATCATTTACATTTTATCTTCAATCCCTTAGGTTGACGCGTATGCGATAGCTATCGGGATTTAACGCTGCATAGGATGAAAATTGACTCAAGATGATATGTGATTTAATTTGTCTTGGCACTTAACCATAAACTAACACCTTTTAAATTAAGCAAACATGAAGTATTTAGTAGAAACCTTTAATGTTCCTGCAGCAACTTATCTTGTTGGCGACATCGATAGAAAAATTGCTGACTTACACCTCTCGGATACTCAAAAAGCTGTATGCAAAATTTGTGTGGCATACAATGAGATGGCAGGTACTTATGAAGTGGGCATTTTCTATACCTTAGACAATGTCTCTAGCATAATACCTGTCACTATTCCAAATCTGGCACCTCGCGTGACAGACTATATGGGGCCTTTCAGTTCAGTGTGTAATGATTTGCTCCTGGATCTAGATCGTTTGCCAGAATCGGAACAACTATTAGCAAATCTTACGATTACCTGTGATGGCCCTAACTTTACGGGCTTGATTTATGCTGTTTAGGTGATTGAATTAATATCATTTTATATTGCAGGTCAATAGCTCGGTAAATGGAGCTATTGATTTGTAATTTTTTACGTGTTTACAATTTGTCGTAGATTTTAGTTAAAAGCTATTCTACCTCTTCAACTGACTTACTATGGTCGGGTCCTTAATTTTCTCATCCTCTGCTAATAAAAAAGCTTTACTAAGGATAATAGATAGTAGGTTGTCTCCTTCAAACGGGAGGAAGACAGCTTTAGTGGCCGTATTACGCCCGCCAGGTACGATACATAAGTACTGATTATTAGGGCTCATGTGTATATTGCCACTTCCCAGATGGATATAGTAAGTCCTGATTTTGCCTTTTACCACCAGTTGCTTTTCCGTAAAGGAGCACTGATCTGCTATTTTTAATCTGGGGATCAATTTCTCCAAAATGGCTTTTCTGGTTTTTGCGTTCTCGGTGAGATTTTGGGTAGAATAAGAACGCCAGTAAGTGAAAAGTCTTTCATTGCCGCGATCTGTCCAGGAAGGATCATTTCCAATGCTGCATACTCCTACGAAAAGATCAACTTCCCTCATGATTTCTGAAAAAACAAGAGCTGGGACTTCCTGTAATTCCATTCTTCCATGATTATCATAAAACTGAACCTGGTCTGTATGTACATACTCAAATATCCCACCAGCACTAAGGTATTGACTCTCCCAATCAGCATCTACCAAAAATCTGACACTTAATCCCCAATTGGGTAATTCCTTGTAGGGTATATTATGAGAATCCCAGTTGCCCTGATAAGTATAGTGCCAGTCTCTGAGTTTGCACAAGGCATAAAACTGATGCTGTCGAATAATATGCGCAGCAAATCGGTTGGAATAAGTATTGGTATTGATTTCTGCGTCCGTGAGGATATATATTTCCCGGAAAGCTTGTTTGATAGGTTGTTGAATTTGATGATCTATCAAAAAATCTCTCCAGCGTTCTATATGATCGGCAGAAAAACCGATAGGATGCCATAACTGTACTTTAGTATCATCGCTTATCCAGTCAATAGAGCGCCCCTGATTGTCAATCCATTGGTCTTCCTGGAAGAAAGCAGTTGTTTTGTTTGTATCATTTTGAAAATGCCAGATCAGATTTTTGCCTATATATCCCATGAAAGGATGATGGATATATAAATCTATCCAGTCGGAATATTTCCACTCACGGGGATTCATGAAGATTCGTTCTATTCTGTGAGCTTGTGCAGGTAGTGCTTCTTTGATTTCTTTAACTGCCTTTTTTAAAGCTTTGATGGCATCTGCATGAGTACTTTTAATATTAGCGGGGACTGATTTTTGAAGTTTTCCATCTGGTTTTTGCCATTTCAGGCTAACTTGTTGTATACTTTCTATCGTGACAACGGCTTTAAAACCTCCAAGCATTTGCTCCAACTGCTGCTTTTCATTTAATCCATATGTCGGAACCCCCATTTCTTCTATTTCGTCCTTCGTTTTACCCTCTCTTTCGGCTACATCATAGATGCGGTTTTCAATGATTTTACGGACTGATGGATATTTGACTTTTGCTCTAAACTGCGTTAGATAGGCGATCCCTGTTTTATAGGGTAATGTAGTAAATGCAAATAAACAGGCATTGCCCAGTCTTTTAGAGCATTGTCCATAGCCTGGTATTTTCTTATAACACATTAAACCTAACTCTACCAAATCCTGATTGAGCTGAGAAACATTGAGGTAACCGGATAACCATATTAGAGAACGGATAAAGTGCTCATTACCTTCACTCTTTTTTCTGATTGTGTTGTTTTTCAAGTGGTTTTTATATACATCGATGGCAATTTGAAGAAAGTGATGCAGTGTATCTGTTAGATATTTTTTGGGAATAGGTTTTATTAGTTTTTGAATCTCTGACCACCATTTTTTACTAGGTTTACTCCCTTTACTGGCTCTAGAAAGCCGAGTAATCAGCAGTAGCCAGTCTTCTTTTTCCTGTAATTGAATGAAGGCTGCTACAGCATCACCTAGTGCGTCATGATCAAGCAGCGCAAATTTATTATTGTATTTATTTCTTAGAGATTCAATTTGTTCATTGAACTGGCGATCCCTGGCATTAAGGCCATAAAACTTGTTACCTACTTTTAACTGGTCAAGAGCTATTTCAAGCTGATCATCTTTTAATTGCTGATCGACACAGCTGGCTAGTCGTTGTAATAAGCCCTGCCGTATAAGGAAATCTTGCTCCGTTTGCATTGATTGCCCTAAATTACTTGTGATATCTATTAACGTATGGAAGCCAATAGCCATGCCACTTTTTAATAAGGCGTTTATTATCTTTTGATAAGCCCATTGCTCTCTGTATTGAGCAGCCGGAGGCAATGCTTGGAAAGCAAATTGCAGTACCTTAATTTTTTCAGTAGGATTTAATGCCAGAATTTCTTGAAACTGCCTGGAATTATGGGGTTCTGTATAATAACTATAAGGTTTTGACTGGGCAGCCATTTCTTTCAGGACAATATT
The DNA here is from genome assembly GCA_022360175.1 of Chitinophagales bacterium. Classification (GTDB taxonomy): domain Bacteria; phylum Bacteroidota; class Bacteroidia; order Chitinophagales; family Saprospiraceae; genus JAKSDI01. The sequence goes on along the minus strand of JAKSDI010000157.1, from coordinate 8,619 downwards.
GATTCTATCTATTGGGTGGAGTGTAGTGCTGGCTGTTTTTTTACTATTAAAGAGCTTGCGTATTCTTTTCCTAAGCATGATATTTCCATTTTTTGAATGTAGAAGCAAAAAAGAGGGGAGAGTACTGTAATTTTTTTGCTTACCCACCTACTAGCGGAGTTAACTTAATGAAGGATACTTCCGAATGATCCTTAAGAGAAACCATTGTTCCCAATTCACTAATTTGTCGATCGTCAACTAGCACAAAGAAACCATTTTTTTGAAAGGCATCAAGCGCTATATAATATTGTTGTTCAGCATCAATCTGCCTACGCTTGTTTAACTTGTTTTTATTTAAAAATGATTCAGTTTCAGTGGGTTGGACCAAAGAGTTTAAGTAGGTAGGAGCTTTGTCGTTATAAGCTTTAACTTCTTCATAGACTCTTGCTTTAATAATTTCTTCTATAGTTAGAGTAGGGGATGGAAGTTGGATTTGGCGCTGGTGTTGGATTGCTCCTGTTGCGGAAGTATCCTTGATGGTAATGGTAGTAATCATGGTTGTGTTCGTTTTATGATTACAAATATAATAAATTAAATGATTTTGTTTAAATAAAAAAGTGTTAAAATTTAATTGTGTAATTTATATGAGTATATTTTTTTTGTTAATGTTCTTTATTCTATGAAAATAAAGGCTTAGCTTCGAGCCATATTTATTTAGATAATCAAGTCTAATCCCAATGATCCAAAGAATTCTTTTCGCCTCTTTATTCATTATCTTTTTGCCCAACTTATCAAAAGCGCAATGCTTAAATGGAACTTATACGTTTGGGCCTAATAATGCAGATTTTAATTCCTTTTTTCAGCTAGAACAAAGAATACAGTCTGATGGACTTTGTGGCCCGGTAGAGATTTTGATACAATCTGGGACTTATTCAGAAGATTTAGGATTGGTGGCTATTCAGGGTTCTTCATCTGTTAATACCTTAACGATACGGTCTGAAAGTGGTAATCCTGCCGATGTAATGCTCAATGCGCCCGTTAATAGTATCAATTCTGGCGTGATTACGCTCAACTTCGTACAATATGTTACCATAGAAGATATAACATTCCGCCCTTCTGAAAATAGTGGAGCAATGGGGATTGGGGTAAATATTCGCAATTCCAGTACCCATGTTAGCTTGCGTAATCTAGTATTAGAAGGGAATGGAAATGGAGGACATTTCAGTGAAAGTCATGCTCTGGTGTATGGGCTTAGTACATCAGATATTTTAATAGAAGACTGTTTGTTTGAAGATGCTTCCTATGGGATTTATGGAGCTACGTTTAACCAAAATAATGAAAACTGGACCATACGGAATAATCATTTTGACGAGCTTTATACAGGAATGCAATTGTTGGCGATGGATGGCGTTGTCGTGCAGGAAAATGAAGTTACTGTTGATTTAAATGCCGGTGAGCAATACCGCGGATTTTATTTTCAGGGAGGTAATATTGAATTGATTGCCAATAAGATTATCTCAGATGGATCGGCCTTGTCTATTAATGCTATTAATGGTAGTGATATAGTATTAACAAATAATATGTTCTCCGTATTTCCATACCAATACGCACAATATACTCCCGTGACCATATTTGGAGGACAAAATGTGCAGATGGACTTTAATACAATAGCATTGGAAGAACATATGCCTGCAGTTCCTTTTCCTGCTATCGAGTTAGGCCCAAGCGATAATTTGTTATTCCGAAATAATATTATCGTTAATAAAGGAGAGGAAGGGCACGCTTGCCGCTTTGAAACAATTCCAACTGGCAGCGTCATTGACCACAATATTTATTATTCAAATAATGAGCCAATCCAGCATAGTTATATTCAGCTTTATAGCCTGGAAGGATGGCAGGAAACTTTTCAGCAGGATGGGAATAGTAGAGTGATATTACCTGTTTTTACAAGCGCTACAGACTTGCACCTTGATCCGGATGCTGTCAATAACCAATTTATGAATGCTACGGGAGTGCCAGTAGCAGGTATCACAACCGATATAGATGGAGAATTGCGAAATAGCCAAACCCCTGATATTGGTGCAGATGAATTTGGCGGCACTGTTACAGGGATTGATGTAGCCACATTATCAACTAACCTGGAAGGTGCATTATGCGATGGGCTTGTTCCTGTGCAATTGGAAATACAGAATAATAGTGATGAAATCATGACCTATCTGGAAATCAGCTGGGCAATAAATGGAGCAACACCTAATACCTTCATTTATAGCGATACCCTAGAAGGAGGGGCAACTATAAATCTTACACTGGATTCTACTTATCTAATTCAGAATGAGAACTATGAAATTGTTTTTAATACAAATTTACCCAATGGCGGAGTAGACGTAATTACCTCTAATAATACGCTTTCAGCTAATATTTCTGTATTGCCTAAGCCTCAAGTTGCTATTGTTACTCCTGATTTCATCTGCCCTCAATCTGAAGTGAGCCTTTATACAGAATTGGATTATGAAGCTTATAATTGGTCTACAGGAGCTACTAGTGCAGCAATTGAAGCCGAAGCCGGAATTTATGAATTAACAGTTACGGATGCGAATAGCTGTACTGGCACTGCTGCTGTTTGGTTGAGAGATAATGATATAATCGTTCCGGAAACCTGGATGACGGATGGAATCGTGCATGATGTTGAAATTTGGGGTGATCAAATTTATGTGGGAGGTGAATTTAGCGTTACCACGCCCTATCAGCCTCGTCTGGGAGCGATCGAGCGTGATAATGGAATGTATGTTCCTTTTCCTTCTATAGATTTGGGCAACGAAGTGCATGCCATTGTTTCTGATGGCAATGGAGGTTATTATGTGGGCGGAGATTTTGCAGTGATTGGTGGGAAACCACGACAAAATCTGGCACATATCAATGCAGAAGGGGAAGTGTCGAATTGGCGAGCTGATGCAAATGGCTTGGTGTATGCGCTTTATTTAGAAGGCAACCACTTATTTGTAGGAGGTGATTTTACAGAGATTAGCGGTAGAAATCGCGATGCTCTGGCTGTAGTGAGTACGGAATATGGACATGCAACGGATTGGGAAGCTCCGGTGTTTGAAGCAGGAGATCAAGTAAGAGCATTGGATGTGTATGAAGATTATTTGGTAGTAGGGGGGGCATTTTCACAAACAAATCCTGTTTTTGGAAGTTACAACCTATTTTTAATTGACTTTGCCAGTGGACAATTTCCTAACCAGAATAATAATTTACAAACCTACGAGCTACCGGCCATTCATCAGATTGAAATCTATCAAAACAAGCTATATCTGGGTACTTCAAATGGTGGCTATTCTCTTGATTTAAATACTGGCGAATCATCACAATTCGCTTATTTGCTGGGAGGGAACCCAACAGGCTTAGCTCGAAATGCAGATAAATTATATCTCCATAATCCCTTTAGCGTATACGAATACGATTTAATTACAGAGGATTTTACCAATTGGCAGGTGGATGAATTGTATGATGCCATTACTTCCATCGCTGTCCATGATAATCAACTGATATTGGGAGGAAACTTTACAGAGATTAACAGTAATAATGATTTGGATGCACTTAGAGTATTTGACCTTACGACCTACACAGAATTACCTTTAACAACCTACGCTATAAATTTTGGATATACAGGAGTTGATGTGAACCATCTGTATGTAGATGATGAGCGAATTATTATGAGTGGCTTGTTTGATGGTGTTGGTGGTTTGCCTCGTAAAAACCTCTTTGTAGTGAATGCGGCAACGGGAATTCCTACTGATTGGGCACCTGATCCTAATGGTAAGGTTCGTTCTATACATACCGATCTGGAACAACTATATGTAGGAGGAACATTTACAGAGATAAATGGTGAGGCACGAGCCAGCGTGGCTGCTTTCGCAGAAAACGGACAGCTTAATCCCTGGAGTATCGAAATCAATGGCGAAGTATTTGTATTGAGTTCCAATGATGCTGCTGTGTATGTTGGAGGTGCTTATAATGCACTGGAAGCATCTCACAAAAACCTGGCAGCATTTGATAAAACTACAGGAGCGATTGTACCGCTCTTCCGTCCTCAACCCGATGATTATGTATCCGAATTAGTAGTAATTGATTCTGTAGTTATAGCTTCAGGAAGGTACGAAATTTTGTATTTTTTGACAGATTCTCTTTATTTCTGTGGTGGACATGGATTATCTGTGCTTCGTGCTGATGATAGTGATTTAATACGCAATTATAGTTTACAAAATCAGTTTATTAATGATCTTAAACACTACAATGGCTTGGCTTATATTGGAGGTCGTTTTACTAGCATTTCCAGCAATAATCGGCCGCGCATAGCTGCTGTGGATCCTGATACATTTCCTTTCATCGACTGGTCACATGCTATTGATGATGAAGTATTTGCTATTGCTTTAGGGTATGGCACTGCATTTGCCCAAGGGCAATTCACATCTATTAACAACAATCCAGCTTATGGATTAGGCGCAATGGACCTTTCGCTTTCTAATGCCTCATACGATTTGATGCCAACACCCGTTTCCGATTTCCTCTATGCCGAGGATATGGAAACCTATAATGGGCAATTGTGGATAGGAGGGCAGTTTCATCAAGTCTTCAATCAAAACCGATCTCACCTGACTGCTATTGACCTCACTTGTATAGCCGAGGATATTGATTTGTTGGCAGGTCCTGTTTCTGAATTCATTATCCAAAATATAGATTCGTCCAACTTAAGCGTACAGTTTCAGAATCAATCAGTAGATGCATCCCGTTTTCTTTGGGATTTTGGCGATGGCCAGTCTAGTACAAGCATTAGCCCAGTGCATACCTACGAGCAAACTGGAACCTATGAGGTTTGTCTTACCGCAGATCATAGCACAGGATCTTCTACTACATGTGAAACGATCACTTTTGCACCAGTAGGTACAGGCCTTGCTTCCTTGAAAGAAAGCACAAATTGGTCGTTGTATCCCAATCCAGCTAAGGATAAACTGGAAATTGCTATAGAAGATGAGGCATTGGAAAACCAGAATTGGGATATCGAAATTTATAATCCAATTGGACAAATAGTACAACAAACAGTACTTCCTGCAGGAACATCTGTCCGTAATCTATCGTTGTCTTCAGCTTTATCCGTAGGCTCGTATCGTTTGATTGTAAGAGGGGAGGGGGGAGTAATTTTGAGCACCACTTTTGTGAAACAGTGATGCTCATTATTAACAGGGCACCATTCTCTTTAAACCACGCAAGTTGATACTTATGTACTAAACATCAATGCTAATTTGTCCATAGCCCTTTAGATTTTTTATGATTCGGTGTATATTGAGAAAGAATAGGTTGTAGAGGTAAGGGATATATACACAATAGGAGATATACAAATGTTGTGGAGCATTAATTACAAAAAGCACTAAAAAGATGAGACCCAAAGAATTTAGTAGGAATCGTGTTTTAGAGAAGTGTATCCTTCTATTCTGGAACAATGGGTTTAAATCAAGTAGCTTTGGAACAATTTATAACCGTACGGGGGTAAATCGAGCTTCCCTTTTCAATGAGTTTGAGAACAAAAATGGTATTCTATTAGCATCATTAGATCTGTATTTTGAACGATATATTAGACCAAAACTTAAGGTGTTAGAGGAGAGTAAAACTTTTGAATATGACATATTTATATTTTTTAAATCTTTTTTTATCGGTACCATCAATGATGGCTTCCCATTGGGTTGTTATACCATTGCCATTTCTACAGAGGTAGGAAAGGCAATGAATGAAGTCAATGAAAAGTTGATGTTTTTACTGGACGAAATCAAAAAATCTATTCACGTAAATTTCAAAAACACCTATCCCGAAAAGCATATATCAGCCTTAACTCTTAATCAATTGTTAGGGTTATTTTGTTCCTCGATAGGCATATGCTTAGTTTTGTCAAAAGCTGAAACAAATTATTATTTAAAGAGTAACTTAAATCTCATTTTTCATGCCGAGGCGATTAAGAATATCTGAACCCGAATTAATTAATACTGCAATGAGGGTATTTTGGCGTACTGGATACCGGGCAACCACTCCAAAAAAACTTGCAAATGAATTAAACGTTAGTGTGTCAACTATTTACAATAAATATGGCAAAGAAGAACTTTTTCTTCAAAGTTTAGCACATTATATTAAAGGAGGGCCTGACTACTGCATTCAAACAATGCATAACTCAAAAGAAGGATTAAATGCCATTCGAGATATTCAGTACTTAATGATTGAGGCATTGACCCAAGGTAATCAACCCGATAAATGTCTGGTTGTAAATACAATCATTGAGCTAAGAGATACGCTTCCTAACATCAAAGGAATTTATCTCGATTTCTTTAAACGATTTCGCGAAGCATATGAAGTTGCCTTGTATAGAGCTTATACCTTAGGAGAAATTGAATACAAAGAAAAAATCCCAGCCTATGTTGAGCTGATTATCGGTATTCAATTTGCCTTAAATATACTTCACAAGGTAAATGACAAAAATGATTTGATACGTTATGTTGACCAGCAACTTGCATTGATCAAATAGCAATCATGTTTTAGAACGCTTTTTTTTTATCCCCTTTTCTTTAAAGCTAATTTTGATCTAAACAAAAAAGGGGAAAGCCGAAAACCTCAAAGAGTAGGCAATAAAAAAATCATTATGATCAAACTAAATGTTCTTTACCCACAACCTGCAAGTGTAGAGCAATTTGAAAAAGATTATGCTACTCATATTCAATTATTACACGAAAAATTAGGCATTCCGACCGATCAAAAACCATATAGTGTCATTAAATATATGTCCAACCAAAATGGTCCTGCTCCATTTTACCAAATGTTCGTAATGCCATTTGAAAATGAAGAAGCATTTCATGCTGCTATGGCTTCTCAGGAAATGCAGGATATTGCTGCAGATGCCCACCGCATTTCTTCTGGTGGAAATCCTGTAATTTTGATCGGTAACGAGGAGTAAAATTTGGTTTGGGCTTTATATCTGAATAAATATTCTTCAAGCTATATTGCTTTGCCTCTTGAAAATTAAGAACTGCACTACAACAAGGTGTATAAGTAATAGCGGTTTGGGGTAAACTCGAACCGTTTTTCGTTTTAATTACATAGCTTCCTAATTGAAGGCCGGGAACTGTAGCCAATTCAAATTGAGGCAAAACCAAGAATTTTTGAAACAAAGAGAATATGAATTGTTTTAAAGAAGGACGAACAAATAAATTCAAACGAGGGTATGGGGTTAAATAAAGTGGAATTGAGAATCGTGAAGATTACGGAGGATTTAGGTAAAGGAAGCTATGTATCTGAAGATGTATTTTCGCAAGAACGAATTGTTATAATTCTACCAGGCAAGCTAAGAATGAATTATTTCAAACTACCTATAGAATCTGTAATTTATGCAGCAGTTGGATATTTAGATGAAAAGAATGTTCGGGGACGATATATCTATACATGGCGAGATCCAATGAGAGAAGATAACACAAAAACTCCTCTCGAAAAACAAAGAAAAGAATTAGATGCTAAATACATAGAACTTTATGGGACTGATAAATTTGATTATATCAGAGTTTATGGCGAGTCAAAAAAATTCAAGGATTGATTGCAAAAAAGCAATGAGTAAAGTATTGCCGACGATTATTTATTCAGTTGTGCAGTTCTTTATTTGAGAGGAAAACTGACAAAATGGTTACAAGTGAGATTATAAAGCCTATTAATTAAATGTGCTCTCTTACTTAAATGTTTTAGAAGAATAATTCCTTAATAAATACGTGAAAGAGCATTAGACACACTAAGTATCAATAATTTCATAATGTATAAATTGTCCTTGATTATAAGCTTATGTTTTTTGTTTGTAAGAGCTCATGGAGCAACTGATTACAATAGATTGTTTATTGGTCAACTACTTGATTTGGCAGAATTAGTAATAGAAGGAGAAATCATACAAATAGAAGATTCTACGATTAAAATAGCAGTAAAACACCAGTTAAAGGGCAGGATTCAAGGAGGAACTATTGTTGTTAGACAATTTAGAAATTGGACTTGCGCTGTTCGTTGGAGTAAGTATGAGGTTGGTCAAAAAGCAGTCTATTGCCTACGTAGATTCAAATCAGACTTATTTGAAGTAATAGGGAGTGGGAATGAAGGGGAATTACCAATTCTTGATGATAGTCTTTATTTTATTACTTATATTTCAGATAGTGTTTATCCTGAATTAGGGAGGGAAGAGTGTTATAAATTCAATTATGATGAAGCTATTCTCGGGATTGAAGAATACTTAAAAAAAGGGTTGAACTTTTGGATAATCCAGAATAAAGATAAATTACTGGTGGCGATGGGATTGATTGAGAATCAACTATTACAGAAGATCGCAGCGTGGAAGGTTGCGACAGATTATCGTGATTTTGATTTAACTATTGGAGAACGAACTCAATTAATAATGAGTTATCTTGCGAAGTAATAGAAACTGGCTACAATAATAAAGGCTGAATAGCCTGGTGCAACTGGCTATTTCAGCCATTGTTGAACGAAGCACAGCTGTGGCTGATGATCCAGTTTCTCTATGGGATTTCAATTTGAAGAATAGTGGTATTATTGTTCCGATAGGAAGCGAAT
>JAKSDI010000194.1 GCA_022360175.1 Chitinophagales bacterium | reverse complement strand
TGACGATTGGTAATACTTGCTATCGTACCAATCCCAGCACCATTCCCAGACATTGCCACTCATATCGTGTAGGCCGAGGTTATTGGCACGGAATTTCCCCACTGGTGCAGTAAAAGCATATCCATCATTATAATTTTCAGGCTTCCAGCTTAACCCACATTTTTCATCACAGAAATTTCCATAAGTAGGCAGACTGGATTCTGAAGAAGTACCTGCCCATTTATCGCTGCCTCCACGACTACGGGCAGCAAATTCCCACTCCGCTTCTGTAGGCAGGCGGTAGCCATTGGCACCCCAGTTGGCAGTTACTTTATTGCCAGTGATGGTATATACGGATTGATAGCCTTCCTGCTCACTTCGCCAATTGCAGTAAGCGACCGCATCGTTCCAACTAACATGTATGACCGGGTGATTGTATTCACTGCCTGGTCGACGCTTTCCGGTAGTATCGTGCCGCCAGTTGATACCTTTCTTCTTTTCATAGCTGCCATCTTTAAATATATAATTACCATCCCCTTTTTCTGCATCTGTACGGTAGCCGGTGGCTCGTACAAATGCGCTAAACTCCTCCATGGTCAGTTCGAAGCGGGCAATGTAAAAATCGCTTACTGTTACTGAATGTACTGGCTTTTCATCACTTTCACCATCTTCGCTACCCATCTGGAAAGAGCCGCCCTGCACGAAAACCATTTGTGGCAACTCTTTTGGTTTTTTAATTGGGCGGATTTCAGATACCGGAAGCTCCTGAATTGCTTTTGCAGCCTCATTTTTATAGTGTCCATCAGGATACAATTGCAGGTAAAAGGCATAGGCTTCCCGGGTGTTATTCTGTACAGCCAGCTCCCAGAAGCGCTGTTCTTCTAGATCTATACCGCTACGCTTTCCAAAGAAAAGAAAGCAGGAACCGGGTTCATCATGACCGAAGTCACCACCACCTGGAGTGGGAGCCGCTTTGAGCATGTAGCTGGCGAACAGCTCGCTAGAAGTCAAATAACCCGTAGTCGATTGATGTGTCCGCAAACCTTCCAGTAATTGACGGGCAAAGGTAGAGCGATCGGGAGTCTCATTGCCCGTTGCATCCGAAGTGTAAAATAAGCGGGCACGGTAGGATTCGTGATTGAGTAAGGTTTGATCTACAAACTGCTCACCCGGCCGCTTGAAAAGCCGGTCGGGTTTATTTTCCCAGTTGGGATCGAAGGTGATCGAATGACAGGCATCAATCGCAACGAGGATATGCTTGCAATCGATCGCATCGATTTCGGAACGCCAAAAGTCATACTCCATGCCTTTGTCATAGGGGCGGTCCGGGTTGCCATCGGCGGGCATGTAGTAGCCGTTTTTACCTCGGCGTACTCCATGCCCACTAAAGAATATAAGCAGTTGCCCATCCTGGGCATAGGCGCCCTTGCGGTAGGCTTGCTGGTAGTCAAGTATCTTCTGTTCGATCTGCTCAAAGGTGGGGTTGTCAACCACTTCCGTAACAAAACCATAACGGTTGTTCAGCTCTTGAGCAATATTCCTTGCATTCTTTACCGGATTTTGCAAGTCCTTCATGTGCCGGTAGTCATTGACAGCGAAGAGGAGGGCCCGGTCTTTGCCCTGTCTTTTCACCTGGCTACTTGCAGGCTGTATAGCCCCAGCTATTATCAGAAGTAGAAACAATAATCGCATATCATTTTGTCATTGAGATATTGTCCAAATATAGGAAAAACAGAAGGAGCTTGGGGAGGAAGATTCTTAATTCTATATATGCTGATTATATATACCCTCCCTCTCCTTTATTAGTTAGTATAAGGGTAATCCACCTGCGCTAAAGCTACGGCGGACAGGAAAATCTAACGTACCGCCCTGCTAAGACGGATCCCTATGTTAACGTTCCTGCCGTGCGGGCTGCCGTTGACGCGACCGGCGCAACGCAGGTTGGCTGGTCCGTTGTACCATGAGCCGCCCCGTAGAACCCGGTTGGAGCCCGTACTGGGACCACTTGGGTTGCGCACTGGTGACGATTGGTAATACTTGCTATCGTACCAATCCCAGCACCATTCCCAGACATTGCCACTCATATCGTGTAGGCCGAGGTTATTGGCACGGAATTTCCCCACTGGTGCAGTAAAAGCATATCCATCATTATAATTTTCAGG
>JAKSDI010000043.1 GCA_022360175.1 Chitinophagales bacterium | reverse complement strand
TGGGGATTGTGGATGCTCCGATTCCACTGCCCGCCATTAATGTAGAAAGCCGTACGACCAACTATCCCAACCAGACGCTGGGCAGTGTAATTTATGGTACTTCTGATAGCAATTCCAAAACACATTCTGCATCGCATAATTGGTCAGTAGGCTTTAAATCTTCGGGTAAAGCAACCAACGGAGTAGGCCCAGCCTGGAATGTCGCCATCAATTACGGACAGGGGAAGTTAAATGGCAATAGCCAGAAAGATCAGATATTCACAGAAATGAAAGCCGATACGAAGGTTGGCCTGACAAGCAAAAAATTAAATCCTCAGGGAACATTCTTTGCCAATCAGATTACCATACACCGAGATGCCTTCTATTTTTATGATTACCCTTTAAACAGTCCAACACCTACCATTATAAAAAATGCACCTGAAGTGACACGTGTCTGGACTCAATTTAATGAAGATTTCGTCACGGGGGCGTTTCTGCCTTTTAGTATAGATGTTGGAGACTTGAAAAGCTATACCAAGGCAGGAATAAATAAAAGGATGCTTCAAAAATTCAAAGAATACGGTAATAAGGGCAATATCCAATTTGAGGAATCTGATTATGAGAACTATTTTGAAAATGTAATCAATAATCCTAAAAATGCCGTCTCTTTCAAAACCTCAGAAGGAGCATCTCTTTACCTGGAGTTTAGTTGGGGTACATCGGGAAGTACGTCTCAGAAGTATCAGGATATGACCAGCAGTTTTAAGGAACATGGTTGGAATTTTAATTCCAGTGCTTATGCAGGTGTAAGTGTTGGTGTAGGCGTAAGCTTTTTTGGCATAGGAGAAAAAATGACTTCAGAGTTCCTGGCAGGAGGATCTTACTCGATGCAGAGTAATTTAAAAAATGCGCATGGAGCCAGTTGGGGTATTTCATTAAACAGCCAGCTACAGAGTCCCAGTGCCAACCCCAAATCAGGGGAAGTACTTGGCTATAGCTGGAGGTTATACTTTTTGAAAGCCAGCCAGCAATGGACAGATGAATTAATAGCTTTTTCAAATCCTAATTCAATAGAAGGAATACATGCGAAGCAGATTGATCCGGGAGCCCAGCCATGGCGTATTGTCTTTGTGGTCAATGATGAGATTGATATAGAGTAAATAAGTGACCGCCTTTTAATGGTTATGTATATCTTATTGGCCACCTGTCTATGACGGGTGGCTTTTGTTTAGAAATGCTATGCCAACTCCACCTATTCTCCTGAATTAACTAATTGATCTAAGTTGTGATGCCTGCAACTTGAAACTGAAAAATGATAAACGCTTAATGTAAAATGTAAAAGCGGGAGCAAGCTTGGCAGTATTTTTTTTACCTGACGAGCCTTCGGCATTTTCCATTCAGTTGGTTGCATCGCAACTCGCGCTAATTATTCATTTATTTCAACAGCATCACTTTGCACCGATCCACTCATCCTGTTAATTTCTTCCTGCAATACTTGTATAGCACCGCTAATACGAAGCAGGGTTTCATACAATTGTTTGCGCTCCAGATCTAATTGTTCGAGCTGAGTTTGCCCTTTTTCGTGTTCCTGCTGTAGTTCGTAAAGCCTTTTATTTAGTTGATCTATCATAGGTATAATTATCTGTTACGTACCAATCGTACTTTTTGCACTCCTTCAATCAAAGATAGCGCAAATTGTGCGGAGGTAAATCCATTATTAAATTCAAGTGTGCCTTTTTTCTGCTCAATACTGCTAAATAATCCTCCAACATCTACTACTCGATTATTAGCATCCCAATCTGGTGCTAAGTGCTGGGTAGCAATAGGCTGATGATTAACTTTATCAATCCCTTGTGCATTGCGGAGATTCTTGGAATAATCGGTTGCTTTTCCTGGCTCTTTTGGAATATCAAATCCCAGATGAAGCATTTCCGGTTTTTCATGAATATCTACTGCTGCAACTTCACCTTCAAAGAGGCAAATCATTACATTTGGTGAAAGGCGTTCTTTTCTTAAAAGAGGTAATTTATCTTCATCCATCTGAGGGGTTTCTTTATCCTCATCAGCAGCATTCATTTTGCAGTAGCCATCTACCTGTAAGTCAGGCCAGCCAGCTACTGCACTTGATCGAAGCAGGAACCCACTTATTGGCTTGTCTTTAAAACCTTCAAGATGTAAAGCATGAAGTGCCTGATCTCTCTTAAAGTCATTTGGGCTGATTCTTCCTATACTAAATGCTCCATCCAGCAAACAAGCAATCCAATCAAAATCAAGACTGAAGAAGCGGATAGATTCTACCGGAAGCATTTGCTCATCAGGAACCAGATAATTAAATGGTAAACCTTTTAAGAGGCTGGTATCACTCAACCATTGATTCAAAGCATCCGGCATTTCGATATTGGTATTGGGTACATCATGAAAAGGCAGATGAGGATGAAGCTCCTGTTGTTCTGCCAGCAGTACCTGTTGGCTATGTAGTCTCTTCCAGCGATAAAGCCCGGTAGAAAATTTCTTATTTCGAAGAGATAGCAAACGCCCCAACTCCCAGGCTGCTGCCATAGAAGCATCAAACATTCCATATTCTTCATCATACATCAAAAGTTCATCTGCACAACTTGCTGGCAATGGAGCTTTTGCTGATAAAGAAGATTGATTTTTCTGTCCCGGCACAAGGGGCCCTCGGTACCAGGATAAATTTTTTCCACCGCGACGGAAGAAATGAGGCATTGGGACATAGCCATTTTGTAACAATTGATTGGCTCTGCCCAATGTTGTTTGATCCGCAATATTTGCTTTACTCAATGGCAAGCGGAGCATATTCTTTGTATCCCCTGCACTAGCCGTAATAAGCCCTTTTAGTATTTTATCCAGATTATGCCCTTCACTAATACAGGAAAAACTCCAACTCTTTAAGCTGACGAGAGGTATCACTCCATTATCCTCTTTTCCATTGTAGCTGAAGGTGTAATTCTTACCATTCCAGGCATACTGTTCTTCTAATGATACCAGATGTACAATGGAACGTGCACCTGCTTTAGGAAGGCGATTGGCTACTACTACCGCTGTTTTCCTGCCTATTTCATCATTGGGGCCTAGTTTTATATTTTGTGAAGCCTTCTCCCCTTTATCAATGCTATATTTGATGGTATAGGTACCAGGCATCAATTTTCCTACCTCTAGTAGGGTAGCCTTCTCTCCTTTCACAAAAGTCTGATGCGAGGCATGTACTAATTTATTTTTGCTGTCCCATACTTCTACATATAGATTAGTACCTATATCCGCATTATCTCTTACTAGTCGGAGGGAAGCCGCTCGGGCATGGGATAAATAAGTCAGGTCACCCGCAGTTGGTAAAAGCGCTTGCAACAAGTCTGTTTTTACATAAATGACTTTTAGTTTTTCGTCTTCTTCATCTCCGGTTTCCGTTGTCGGTCGGGCTCCGGTCTTCTTGAAGTCAGCCAGTGTCATAATAGCTCCTTGTTCAATTTCTGCGGTTGTCTGGCCCGTTTTTTTAGGATTAGGCTGCAATTCTCCTTCGTTGAAAACTAATAAGGCCATCCATGGCATCTTGTCAATTTTCTTTTGTTCGGCTTCTCCACCTCCCTGCTTAGGCAGTGCAATCGTACGCTCCCAGGGCAAAGTATTTCTTTCGAAAACAATTTGTGGAAACACACTAGAGTGTTCTCCAAGGCTATTAGCAGGAGGAAAAACAGAGGCGATGTCAGTAGGTTTGAGATTATAACGTTCTCCATAGACCGAAAAGTCCAGCTCACTATTGTAGGTTTGAGTGGAAACACCAGCCGCGCCAAAGCTTTGTTTCGTTACTACTTTATAATCTCCACTCTTCAATCCAGGGAGATGATTCTCAACAAAGTCTACATATATTTCAATAATATTGGACATGCTTTTTGTTTTGGAGTTTAGGAGAATGTTGCTGCTATCGGTTGTTGCACAAACATCGATTCAATGTCATCAGGAATATCCAGGTTTAAGGCATCCGGATTGAGACCCAGTGCACGCATCATTGATAACCTTTTTGCCCCCAGGCTTTGTATATTATCAAAATTGGCCTGCTTACCTGCATCATTAAATGAGCCAAGTACTGGATTTTCGTAGGCATTATCATTGGCATCAATCTCATATTGTAACTCCTGCTTCAGTACCGGGTGGGTTTCTCCCGGTATGTCAGGGCTGGCTGGTCGAATCTCAAAACCACATAAGGCATTTTTAATAAACTGAGGCTGATTTGTTTCAGGAGTCAGTTTATCTCCCCACATCGCTTTTGGTACCCTTTTTAAAATCGGCTTGAATGCAAAGTCATAATTTTCAGGAACAGTAGATTGATCTCTTGTGATGATTATTTCCAGGTTACTACTGCTAACCTTATCAACTGCCATTGGGGCAATTCCAAAAGCAGAAGTATTTTGCTCATTGATTGCGAGGCTTTTTTCAGAAATTGGCAACAAATGCTGATGTGTAGGATCTGCAAAGTAAATTTTGTCTTTAGTAGTACTCGCTGGCCCCTTTTGCTGATGCAACTCATAGGTCATTATTGGCACTATTGAATTGATGGTGAGCAACAATTCTTTAGGATTCATCAGGGTTCGATTATCTTTTTGCTTAAGCACACCTCCGGCAGCCAATGCTTTAAGAACTTTCTCCGGTTTTGGCAGGAAACTGCTCTTGAAAGTAGCCCAGTCAATAGGCCGTGGTTTGGGTGCAGCATCTCCAAACTTAACGGTAAATGTGATGATCCATAGGTGCACCTTGGCAATACCGGAGAAATCTGGTCCCCAGACATGTAAATCCGCTCCTATATGTACCGTAATAGTATGCTTTCCAAACAACCAGAAAGTCACTGAAACACCCATATCCAGATAAATATGAGCATCATAAAAATAAGGCTTCCAGGAAATGATAAAGTCTGCTCCAATAATAAACCAGGCTTTTACCGGGCCCGTATGGAATAATGCTTCCAGCTTACCACCTGCCATCAATGCATGTGCAGTCAGCGCAAAATAGGCCTCTCCCTTTAAACTCAGTATACTGCTAATCACCCAATTGAAGCCGAGGCGAGGAACAACCGGATAATAAGCCGGTACATTAAAGAGTGGGTGATACCCGCCAATAGTAATCACAAAATCTCCTTCATGTGGCCCACCAAACCAAACATAAAAGGCAAAACCTCCAGTCAAATGGCAAGCTCTGGAGAAAAGGAAGGAATTGTTGGTCAACTGCGCCTCCACTCCTAATACTCCTGCTGAAGGATCAAATACGGCTTTGAGTGCCATTTGGATTTCAGCGATAGGAGTCACGGTTTGCGCAGCCTCAGGGGTAGGCACTGCCATTGTAGATAACCCAAGGAGGTCAATTTCAAAATGTTTTCCAAACTGAACAGCTACCATCACAAAGGAATCAATCATTTCATAGGAAGTGAATTTGATTCCTGCCGCCAGGAAATATTCTCCTATTTTAGGGTAGATACTCGTGCGAAGCTTTGTAATTTCAGTCTGCAAATAGTTCCTTCTTCCTGCACTGTCACCCGGAGGACCTGAACCAGCACCATTCACTGCCTCATTGACTAATGGAAAGGTTGCCACCTGGGTAATATCCGGCATCCTGATCGCTCTGTTATATCCAAAGCCTGCTGCCAGGCCGGTCACAAAGAAAAATTGTGGGCCACCAATCGGGTAGTTGAGAATAGCATAGATAAAGAGTGAATTATGTCCATTGACTCTGGCATAAGAACCAATAGCCGAAATATCTAATATTTCTGCTTTTATAGTAGCGATTCCATCATATTCGTCATAAGGTGCACCTTCCCCTTCTGTAACTTTTGTACGGAGAAAGGAGCCTCCAATTTCTATGGCACCTTCCTTGAAATCCAGGCCAATACCCATCAATGAAAATGATGGGTCAAACTTATTAATAGGCGTACTGACTCCAAGCCCATCCAGAGATAAAGTCAAGCCTCCAATCCCAAGTGCTGCATCCAGATAGCCGTGTATTTTGCTATCCTTAAAAGCAAAGCCTGCCCGATTGAATTGTACCGGGCCAAAAGCTTTTTGCAAGTTAATCCAGGTAATATCTCCATTTGCTGAAGGCGCCTCTACAGGAGCATTAGCACCTCCTTCAGCAGGTGGATTTTGCGCTGACTGCCCTTCCTCTAAGGCATCACCAATTGGAGGTTGATCTTTAGGAGGGTTTTGTCCCTGGGGTATCGGCTTTGCTTTTGCCTTATTGAGCACAATCGGTAAAGTCAACTGTTTGTTGACGCCTCCAGCCTGTAAATTAATCCCTAGGCTGACGGTGGCTTTAATATCAGACTTTGGTAAATTGATTCCTCCTCCCGGGATCAGAGATTCTACCCGATCCAGTTCATCCTTTGAAAAAATTGCCTGCCCTGCTGTTCCTCCAGATGCAATCAGCGGTTGAACACCTATTTTCAGGGCCTGTCCATCATGTAATAATTCACCAATTAATGGTAGGTTAGAAAGATTAATTCCGGTGCCAATGTCTAATCCAAAAAGGATATTAGAAGTAGTAGCCGTTGATTTTTTGTCGTATACGAAGAAAGCATCCTTTAGATTGATCGTCAGGGGGATATTGAGTCCGGGATCAATCTGGCTGGTCAAAGCCCCAATACTGATTCTACCACCTGCCAGATTTTTATATGCTGCAATAAAAACGGTATCTGTGCCTGTTGCAGATTGATTTGTATCAAATAGAATATCAAATTCCATTTGCATACCATTCTCCAGCTTAAAGATCAGTTGTCCGGTGAATGTTTTTTCATATTGAGCAGGAGTTTCTCCAGGATTGTTGCGCTTCATCTCAATACTGACGATCATTTCAGCGGAGGAATCCTTGCCAAACAAATCATCTACTTCTACATCACAGGAGAAAGAGCAATTTTTAGTTTCCGTTTCATAAGCGATATCCAGGTTAATCACTTTAAGATCGTGCAGAAAGGAAGGAACATCTTTAATATTTTTATCAAAAACCTCAATGATATCGGCAATGCCTGCTACTGGTTTAGAAGTATCACTGGGGTCTGTACCTGCACCTCCTTCCAGTTTCCAGCCCTGGCCTGGCCCATCAAATTCTGCCATTAGAGTAAGGGCATACGGCTGACAGCCTTTGGGTTGTATATCATATTCCCCCCAGAAATAACCTGTAATTTGGCTGCTTGGTTTTCCTGTGTAATTCAATGCCCCTTGCAATGCTAAAACCCCAGGCCCCAATTCAATGCCCCCCAATCCAAGCCGGATAATTGCTTTTCTATTAGCTGGATCAGCCAAAAGGAATAATTGGGTAAGCGTGAGCCCTTTCAAATCTTTATTGGCGCTTGGAGCTGCATTGAATTTTTTCAAAAGTTTGTTGGCAGCGTCTGGATTTTCATCAATCATCTCTGCCTTAACAAACATAGAAGGGAAATCGGCTTCTACCATTAATGGAATCCCTTCCAATTCCAGATTACCGTTTAATACCGCGGAAATAGATTGCTCTACAATCTCTATAGTCAATGATATTTGATCAATGACAAATACATCGGGAATAACACTCCATCCTGATCCACTATTCTCACACTTAATAATGCATTTTATATTTCGGGGACTGCCATCACTACCACTATTAAAAACAGGAACAGCAACCGTGATACTTTCCAGAATATCGAGTACATCTTTTGGGAAAAGGCCGGAAAGAATATCTCCCTGAGAAGTCTGTATGCCAAAAAATGTTTCTACCGCTTTAAACAGCTCAGAAAGATCTTTGAGGCCAAGCCCTTTTTTATTATTTATCTTATCTATTATGGATTGAATATCATTTGCCATGATCGTTAATTTGGACGGTGCTTAGGAAATGGGTTCGGTATTGCTCTTTTCAAAAAGGCTATGAGGCAATAAGATAGTTGGTGGTACAGAGCGTTCGAAACCGTCTCTGGGTTTGGTTTCATAAGCAGGGTTCATCCATCCAGTATATACATCCCAGATTCCTTCATTGCCGGATGCTTTTTCTGTTTTGGCATAGGTAAGTTTGATTGCTGCCCGGAAATCAAATCCTAATTCAAATATGGGTTTGGAGTTATCGTAATTGCCGAGGTTGTCTTCATTACGAACACGTAGCCGGATACTATCCAGGCGATATTCGGCAGGGGGTGTTGCAGGAGGTGTTGGTGATTTAACATCCTGGCTAATCTTGCTGATAATACTTTTCACAGCTGCTGCTTTACTCAGGTCTTCAATATTGTATACATTTTTCTTTGAGTCCTTTTTTAAGTTGAGGGTAGTTGACTGTGTAAAAGCATAATTGGCTTCCAAAATAATGGTGCGATAATTATTCAGGATACTTAGAGGGTCATCTGCTGCTACCTGTGCATTTGGACTTGGAGCAAAAGCCTTAGTCAGAAAATCGTTGAGATTCTGCACTCTTACATGTAGCGCCCTGGCTATATCCTGCAATAGTTTTTGATCAGCCTGTGTAGGACTAGCTGAAAGTGCAATATTTTGCAAGCGTCCAAAGTTGATGGAGCATCCAAAACTAACACCACTTCCCAATCGTAAAGAAGCAGTAGCAGCTTCATTAGTCTTGGGGTGCGACCAATAAGCCGTTATCGATTCATAAGTAATCAGATCAAAAAATAGTTTGGATATTTCTCCTTCTTTTCCTTTTTCGATGCCATAGTCCATAAAGTTGACGCCTGCAGTTGCTGACCAGGTGGCTTTCCCTTGTATGCGCCTATAGGTAGTCATCGTATCCTGGGTAAATACTAATCTAGGCAGTACAGGTGATTTACTGGGCACACAGCTTTGATAACGGGAAGAACTAAATTTAGCATCTCCGCCCACCGTTGCACTTCCACTACCACCACCACTTACACCGCCATTGCCGGTAGAGCCCCCCCCTTTACCAGAAGCGGAACCTCCAATTTGGGCATTAGCAGCAAAAGAATACAAGTCGGCATAACACAATAATTGCTCCAGCGGTTTGGGGCCTGCGGAAGTACCAGTATTGCTGCCGGTATTCTTATTGATTTGTTGCTTGTACCACTCTATCTGCTTCTGTAAAGCTTTGTATTCTACAAGTACTTTTTGAGGAGCAGTACGTACCCAGCTTTGGGTAGCAGGCTGGGCAGGTGTAGAGTTTTGAGCGATCAGTTTGGTTTTATAAAACGTATCTACCTCATTAAGCAGATGGAGTACATTTTGATTGTTGAATGTAAACTTGCCATGTAAAAATTCTATTAGCTGCTGGGCAAGAGATTTCAAGTTGGCATCCTGAATTTTTCCCAGGATGGTTTCCATTACTTTTTCCTTCACCAATTCCTTGATTTTGTCTGTAATGCTTAATTGTTTGTTCAGTTCATTGAGGAGTTGATCAACCGTTTGGGCTTGCTGCGCATTGACATATTCAAAAATATAAGTGCACCATTCGACAATTTCAGCCTCCAGACTTTTATTTGAAGGGCCACCAATAGCATCTGCAAAAGCAGCAACGATATCATCCCCCGTACCATCTGCATAAAAGCCAATTTGATCTGCTGATAAACGATATACTTCACCTGCCAGGCCTGCTTTAGCCGACAAGGCTGCTTTTAATTCAACATCCAGTCCAAGTGCAGTTGTTTCAGGTTGGCTGCTATCGGTATTGCCTATTGATGTGGTAAAACCCGTGCCCGCTTCTATGGAGGCATCAACCTTGGCAGAAAGCGCATAAGCTTTTCCAGAAAGTACTGTAAAGCATACTGATTTGGGCGTTTTCCAAATGGCATTCACTTGCCCATTAGCAGAAAGCGTATAAAGTGTATTAGGAGCAGAACGATGTATCATAAATAACACCTCCTTGCCCAAGCCTCCTTTTACTTCAGCTCCTACAGGAGCAGAAACCACCCCTGGTAAAATCAAATCTCCAAAGTCATAACTAGCTGCTACACTCAGGCTTCGTCCATACTGTCCAAAACCACAGGAGTAATTGCCTTTGTGATCAACCGAATTGATCAGGAAGCGCTGGTATAGCTCTGTTGCATTATATCGCTTAAACTGAGATGGTACAATAGCGACATTTCCCTCCAGTGTTTTATCGGTACGCCGTCCGATGACGATGCCCCTTGTATCACCTGACTGACGAGCACCAGTGCTCAGGTCTTTTTGTAAGGCTTCGCGAGCTTTGTTAGAATCTTTATTTGATGGCATACTTTGATGGTTTTAGAGTCCTTAAATTTAAGTGCAGCAACTAAGAGGTTGTTGATTTTCCAACTGGAGATGCGACCAACTCTTAATGTAAAAAAGATACGGTGTGTAGCTCAAAATTCATTTTAATCCAATCCTCCTAAAGCTCCTTTTTTGATAAAAACAGCATTTACAGTAAGCTCCATATCAGGTTCTCTATCATAATAGATATCAACAAAAAGCCACAAACCTCCGGCACCAGCAGTATCTTCTCTGAAGCAGATTGAGTTAATCACCCGATTAGAATCTATTTGAGCATTTTTCAACTCATAACCCGCTATGATTCCTATATAATCGTCATAGCCGTAGCCACTCGCCTCCCAAAATTCCTTGCGATTGCCAGTACCTCCCGCTGCCGGAATCGTAATTTTAAAGGACTTATAGGTGAATAGATTATCCCCATTAATCAATGGTTTACCAGAAAGATTAATATCACCAGCTACGTCCAGCTGATGGGAAGGATGAGGATTATTGATTCCTACATTTCCATTGTTTTGTACCACAAATCGTTGAGCAGTTTTACCCGGAGCATCAATTGCAAATTGACCATAGCCTCCTATTTCAAGTGCCGGCCTTTCCTGTGATGATGTCAGGCCATCTATCCTGAGTGCACCTTTGATATAGGTATTCCCTGTTGCACATTCCACTTCCAAAGCAGGCATACTTTCTGCTCCATCGATATAATAGAATCCGACTGAGTGCTTAGAAGAGGCCATTCCCAGGCTTGAATGGCCGAAATAGCCACTGTCTTTATACATCAGTTGAAAATCTCCGTCCTTGCCAAATTTAATCAGGTTGCGTTCCTCTTTAGCCTGCTCTATTAATCCGACATTGGAAGCTATGTGCAAATGGGCATCCGATTGTGCTAATAAGTGGAGGCGAAAGTTGGTAGGCAGAATTTCTTCATCTTCCCCTTCTCCCATTCCGAATTTTCCATCTGTACTAACCGCCAGTTTTAATGCTGACCAGTAAGTTTTTGATGACCTTGTTTCCCGCAGATATAAAAGTGCATTTTGCCAATATGCCGTACCAAGCTGCCAATTGGCGATTTTAGTCCGCAGGTTGAAATTGGACCAGGAATCATCTCCTCCAGTGGTTTCCAGTACCATATCTGTAGAATGTGGCGATACTACATGAAATTGAGTGCCTGGGTCGTCTGTCCCTATTCCTACTGCATGCTTTTTAATGATAATAGGAGACTTCAATATCGGGCTGATTGTCACCCAATTATTATAGGCACGAACATTTAAGTGTGGAAAATGTCTGCTAATGATGGCAAACTGAGGAGAAGTATAACCATCTGGCAGTGCCGATTTTAACCCTTCGATGGTAAAAGAAAGATACTCCCCTGGCTGAAGTATGACCATTCCGGCTTGAAGGACTGCCTTATAACCTCTGAGATCAGGTCGATTGATACCATAATGGCCTATATCATGTTCATTACTTATCTCCCAATTACCTTTATCCATTGTCTTAATGACGGTATTTTCAAATAGAAAATCTTCGGAAGTTAACCCCCAGGGGCGATCTGGAATCTGATTGGAAGGATTGTCGGAAATAATGAACCAAAAGTGAAGTTCATCTCCTGCTTCCAATGCAAAATCTGCATCCAAGCTGGCATTGCTGACCCCAATTGTAAATGTATTGGGCGTATTACCGTCATTGATGATATTAGGAGCTGTAAGCAATTCTGCATGTAAAGGACTTCTCATGAATAAAAAATTTATTGCTTGGTGATTAAGGTATTATGAAAGAATAGCGCTTCAATTGTGATTGCTGTATAGGGTTGATTATTGTATTGCTGATCCCCCAGTTCTATATTGATACATAGATTTCCATCATTCCAATTTGAAAAATTGGCAGGCCATTTGATGATTCTGACAATAGCATGTGTTTTGTCATCTTCGTAAACATCCCAGTTGGTAATAGCAAATCCTGCAACTACGCCGGTATAGTCTTTTTCACTAATACCTGTTGAAAAATAAGTATAGGCTACATCATGGTTATCATTGCCTTTCTTGTAGAAGTTGGCTACCCCCTGATGGATATTGAAGGTGAAGGTTTTACTGATGATACCAGGATTACCACTACATTTGATCGGGCCACGAATATCCAATCCTCCTTCAGAAAAGAGCGTAATCTTACGATTATTCCCGTCTGTACCAGCACCAATTATATCCAGTCCGTCGGACCAGGTTTGATAACCAATTTTTCCTGCATCCCCCTGTTTTTGTTCTCCCGCTCCAAATTCTAGTACATTTTTATTGTAGATTTTAAGGTTGCCATCAATGCCTTGCGGCACCTCCAGTTGCCCGTTAATATAGGTATGCCCGGTTTGGGAGTCTACTTCAAACTGAGTGTAAGAGCCGTTATTGAAAGCAAGGGCTGTATTATTATTTCCCGTTAAGGATAATGTAGGTTTTTTATGATGGCCTGAAGGCAGGTGCTGGAAGGAATAATTACCATCGTCACCAAATTTAATCAAGTTGTATGCGGTTAATTTATTACCATTAAGTGGTAATGCTGGCGCTATTTTTAAGCCATTAATATTCCAGCCTCCTTTAGCCGTATAGCTATCACTTTGCATGAGATTAAGCCGAAAATCGTTGATAGCATTTACCCCAATACTTGCATTACCATTGGGGTAAATGCAAAAAGGATTTTTCCCATCCGTTCGTTTGTCAGTCTTTGGGTCAATATTTTGACCACTGATATAAAGCATATTATTCATGTAATCATTCGAAGTACCAATACCCCATTCTGAGGTCTGGGTTTTCAGGTGATACTGAGCCCAGGAATTTACACCGCCAGTAGTTTCGAGGACCATGTCTGTAGCACCTCCTCCTATTACCTGGAAATTTACATTTGGGTGATCTGTTCCTATTCCAACACGTTGATTGTTGGAGGCCATAGGAGATTTAAGAATCGGGCCATACATCAGCCAGTTGCTGCCAGTAAGCCGTGGATATTTTTTAGTAATAAAGGCAAACTGAGGGGATGTATAACCATCCGGTAAGGCAGATTTCAAACCAGCAATGGTAAAAAACAAGTGATTGCCTGGCTGAAGAGTGACACTACCGGAATTTAATACTGCTTTATAGCCTTTTAGATCAGGACGATAGGCCGTGTATTGACTAATGTTTTCTTCATTCGTTATAGTCCAGTCTCCCTGATCTATTTTTTTAGATACCTTTTCATCAAAAAGGAAATCTTTGGATGTCAGTCCCCAGGGGCGGTCAGGTGGTCGATTAGATGGCCGATCGGAGATGATAAACCAAAAGTGCATTTCATCCCCTGCTTCAAATACAAAATTCCCTTCCAATTGTGGATTAGAAACACCAATGGTTAATGAATTTTCGGAGCTGCCATTATTGACAATATTTGGGGCGCTGATGAGTTCTACGTGTAAGGCTGTCATAAGATTGTTTTTTTATGTAGTGATGACATCTGATCGGTATAAATAGCAGATGTTCACTCGTCAACTGTTGATGAAATTGATTTCGATAATTTTAGCCATCCTTCCCGTATCACAGGAGTACCAGAGAAGGATGCATTATTATCAAAGGAATTAATCTGGGTGCTTTCCAGCATCATTTCAATAACAGATAATAGAGGTTCAAACTCCTTGTCCAGATTTTCAGTACGCTGATCTCTGGGGGCAATTTCAGCATGTCCATTAATGATATTCCTCAGCCATCCTTTAGATTGCAATTGCCCCCAGATTTCACTAGCCTGTGAAGGGAATACCCTGGCAAAATCCGCAAGACTAATACTTCCTGTTGAGTTGATGACTTTCCACCCCTGCCCTTCTTTCTCTATCCATGACCAGCCATAACCGGGTTCTGTAGGCAGTGATATATGTATCCGTTCTGGTAAAGTCAGCAGAGGAGCTGTTAGGAAAGCAACTTCCATACGGTTTAAAGCAGGGCGATACTGATCGGGTGGGATATGAATATCCTTTACGGGTAGTATCCCACAAGTCGCATGTACCTTAGCACTTGGATCAACTAACATGCTGAGCTGAATTGGTTGGTCCTGTGTCAAAGCGAGCTGCATCAGGAAAGGATTGCCTTTTGCATCATGTGTCTTAAGCAGTGGTTGAGCATTATCAGGATTAAAACTTTGAGGAGCATAAAACACATCCGAATTCAAAGGGGATGTTACTGCGTCATCAGGGGCTTCATCTATCCAATAGCCAGCAAGTCCATCATTTAGCTGTCTGTATTCTCCTATTCTGAGTGGTATCCGTACTTGCTCGTACTCATAGGTATTCCACTTGAATCCATCAGCCGGAACCGGCCCTTTCTTTGCTATATCTGCAAATCGATCTAACTCGTGCCTGAATAACAGATCGTTATAGTCCGAACGCTTGAAAGGAGTGCTTAATCCTTTTTGAGCCATACTCACTACTGCACGAACCAGGGCAAATGGCTTTCCAATCAGCAAGGATAATGCATCATGCTGAGCACTATTATCCGGAGCGATACTATCCGCAGCAGTATCCAGCACATTGATAAAATCTTCGATAAATGAAGTAGCGCTGCTGGTTTGTGTTTGAGTGATACGACAAAGCCGCTGCACCATCGCGGATAAGTGAGGATTGTCAATATCTTCGGGAGTGACTGGCCCGGCATGGCTAGGGAAGGTTCGCCAGTGTCCGGCTTGATCGATGTATCCCAATGCCTGTCCATCATGATGATAGATCATCAGGCTATTATCGAGATTATTAGGCAGTACCCATCCGCAAATAGGGCTGGTAGCTGGGTGGCTGTTCATCTCTACTAAATCCTGTCCGATAGTATCATCATTCAGCAAGGAAGCATGAGCAGACAACCAGCGGAAATTCAAACGCATGGGCTGAATGAAGCGAGGAGATAAGTAAATATCGTTGGTGCCGTCATCTCCAGCCATTAATTCCGTACTTATTAATGAAGCTGGCTTTAGCAGCTTCTCATTTCCCGATGGCCAATACCGTCCGAAAGTATCTATTATCCTTACCCTGTCCAGCGTCATTTTGCCCGCTCTGTAAGGCGCATAATCTCCTGAAGAAATAACAGAATAGCCATTTTCCTGCTGTATGACTCCTCTTACCTTTGCAGTAAAATCTTTATCAGCCTGCTCGGAAGCCTGCGGATCAGCGATATTCAGCTGATAGCTTTGTGATAAATTGCTCAGGGCTTTATTAAAACCGCCAAACGCCTGTGATAGGCCATTGAGTTGATAAGCTGTTTTATAGGCATGATAGTTAAATACATTGTGCATCATTCCCCTTACAAAAGCCTGATACCATTGGATGACCTGATTAAAATGACGGGCCAGGTAAGCCTCCACTTCTGCATCTTTTGAAGGGACGGCGAGATTAACACTCTTAAAGTAATTGCTGATCTCATAAAATATAACGGATCTTAACCAGCCAGGAAAATTAAGCGTTTTATCGTATTGAAGCTCAAAATCTGATTGCTTCTCTTCGGGCACTTGCTTATCGGCATAAAAAGTGCGCTTTAACTGGATTCGGCCTTTGACCCAATTGATGAAATTGTCCATAGCTGTCCCAGGAGCATCCGGCAATATATATGGGCTTGGGTAAATGACTGTTTTTAATTGATTCCAGTACCAGTTTAATAAACCCTTTCCATCAGTATTTTTTTGTAGGTGGGCTGTCAGCCAATTGATAATTTGCTGGTTATCGGTAGTTTCCGTGTAAATGGGTTGGGCTATTAGTGCCTTTAATGCGGCATCATTAGGCGCTCCTTTATTGACCCAATCAACGAAAACCTGCCTGCTTATAGATGAGGTGTTCAGCTTTCTTTTTATCGCTTTCAGTATATCACCTACCAGATTTTGTACCACCTTGTTTTTCTGCAACTGACTCCCTGAAGGGGTGAGTATACTACGACTGCTAAAAGGGATACTAATTTTATCGAGCCCCTGCAATTGTTTGGTAAAATCAACTGCATTGACAGGAAGCTCATAATGCTTTGCCAAATAGTCTGCTGAATATTGATAATCTTCAGGTTTCGACTGATTGGCATCAATCTGTGCAGGAGAAAAATTGATACTCCAATCCATCAGAATAGGATGCCAGTCATTGCCTGAAGGATGTAAAGCAAAATTATCAGGCTCGGCTTGCTTGATCGCGGCTAAAGACTGGGCAATTTTAGCATAATTGCCACTATCTGCCGGAGTGCCTGTTAGCTCAATAGAAGAACAAGACAACAATCGATCACTTCTCAACCTGCCATCCTGCCCATGGCGGAGGCTTGGTTTGACACCAGAGATCAGTAGAGAAGGTTCATTAGGCAACCAATAGCGGGGAGCAGAAGTGGTTTGTTTGGTATATCTAGGCTGATGTATGATGGGCAATAATGATTCCAGTAATAGCCTGTTGTAACGTACATATACTTCAGGCAACCATTGAGCTGTATTTTTGAGTTTTAGAAGCTCCAGTGCTTCAGGGGCATTTTTTTGACTATTAGCATTTAATTGGTTCCATAAATCAGGATCATTGAGCACTTTCTCATTGATGGTGTGAAGTATGACTGTTTGAGAATGATCAAAATCTAAAGCTTTAAAAGTAGCTAAGGATAAACCCTTTACAGCCAGTTCGAAACTTGCCCAGTCGTTAATGTCTGATGTCTGAAGGTATTGATCATCCAGTTGAAACAAGGCTAATCCTTCATCTAGTTCTTGATTTAGCTCGTTCAGCTTCGGGATAGTTGTATTATTTAACCGATCAATTTTAGCTTTCAGTACAACATCAATTTCCCAGTTGATATATTGGCGAAGTTTCTTTAGTGTTTCCGGTAAATGCGTATCAATGTTCTGGTTGTTTTGATTACCGGGGCCATCCTGATCACCACCACCAGGCCCGCCCTGTCCACCGGGGCCAAAGCCACCACCACCAAAACCATTTTGACCTCCGGGACCGTCCTGATTGCTGGGTCCATCAGGGCCTCCGCTGGCAGCATTATTATTGGCGTTTTCCAATTTTAGGTAGGTCGACCAATCTGCAAAAATTTGTTGTTGCAGTGATTCGATTTCAAAATGAAGCTGATCATATTCCTGTTGGACACTATTTAATTCATTGAGAATATTGGCCAACACATTGGGCAGCGTAATTTCTTCCCCAGTCTTTGATTGCCCAGCTTTTTTGTTGGAAGAAGACTGGTTGCGAATAGTCCAGATCGTACCTCCCGGAACCGCCGTAAAGCCTTTTTGATGCCGGGCTTCTTCAAACTTTGGCCCCAGATCTGTTTTTTTATCCCTGAGACTGGTGCTTAACAATTGCGCTTCCAGGTAATCTTCTACAATACGTTTCTTATCCTTAGCTGGGCTTATCTGATGACCTATCAGAGCAGAAAGTGCCTCCGATCCTGTATTGCCTATAGCTAAAGTAAGCTGATCTGTAGGAGGCAAAGCGGTTGCCGTTCCTTCAACTTTGCATTGAGCATAATATAATGATTGCGAAGGCAGTTGTTGCTTGACCAGGCTCTCTATGGTTTGGCGAATCTTTTTTTCAGAAGCATTATTATCTACTCCCAGTGTATTGGCCAATTCCTGTACCGCAGGGCTTAGTATAGCACTATCGCCATCAATGCTTTCCAGCCAGTTATGTTTTCCGATCAGGCCCCAATAGTTCGCATCAGAAAAATCTTCCTTTTTTACGTGGATAGGAACCAACCACTGAAACTCTGATTTTACAGCACCTAATAATTGAGTATATGGATAGGCACCAGTATGGTTTTCCAGAAAATCATCCGCAAAAAGGTTGAAATAATCAAGAGTTGCATCACTAAACCATCCAATAACCTCATAAGTACCATCCTGAACAGGATCAGGATCCTGAAAACCGAATACACTCCTGCAATTACTATACAGAGCAGCAAAGGTGGGCTCTCCAAACCCAACAGCCGTGAGTGGCTCTGCCAATGTTTTACCAGGCTTGCTTACTGTTTGTCCTAATTCATACCATCTTCCAATGAAACAATAATCTATAACATCATCACCATTTTCAGGTAGGATCGGAAATGGGGTATAACGCTCAGATAGCATCGTCCCCTTATCATCTTTGAATTTATCTTCCCAGACGTAATCACTTTCTAAGATCCATTGCTTAT
This sequence comes from Chitinophagales bacterium, assembly GCA_022360175.1. GTDB lineage: Bacteria > Bacteroidota > Bacteroidia > Chitinophagales > Saprospiraceae > JAKSDI01. Next base: position 13,438 of record JAKSDI010000043.1, on the reverse strand, counting down.
CTGGTGCCGTACTACCGGATTTAAATCGGGTAACAAGCCATCGATTTGGAGCCGCAGGATATAAATGTCGATTCAAAAGTGCATTGATTGCATTTATTTGCTGTGTATTAAACTGTGTTAGTTCTCCTACTTTTCGGCCTGATGACTCAATAATCTTAGCCGTATTGGAATAATGGGGCAATGGACTAATCCACCCTGCCGTTTGTAAAGCTTTCCAAATGGAAGTAGCCAAAGAAACGCCAAAAATATTGTTGAAAGATTGCAGGCTTACCAATGGTAAACTCATAGATTTTGTCAAAGCATCAGGCAGAGACCAGTGCAGGTGAACCCCTTCACTCAAAAGATTATCTCCCTGGGCAATATCAAACGCCTGATTGGTGACATTCCCCCCCAGATATGCCTTTTCTTTTTGTTGAATAATGGCATCCAATTTTTTGAAATCTACAGGAGGGGCTGTTGTTTCAATGCCTTCAGAAGGCACATATATTCCATCCAGATGTATAGGGACTAAGGTGGTATTGGACATTCGTATTCTTGTTTAATAATCCGGTTATGGTCAATTATAGCAAAGGGCACCACTTTCGCAATCTGTATAAAGTGGTGCTTTTACCATTACAGTAATAGGTGGCTCCATTTATTGGGTCACCTCCAAAGAGAATATTTATTTAATGTTAGCTAGGCCGCTGTTTATACTATCGGGAATCCGCTGAGAAACAATTCATTTTGTAAGTAAATCCAGAAAACAGTTTTAGGTGTTTTGGAATTATTATTCACATTTCGCTAATGAGTCATTGATAGAATGCCAAGCCGTTTTGAAAAGCTTGATAATGGTGTAGGTATTATAAACCAAATGTAAAGGCTTACACTCAAAATGCTTTGTCAATAGGGTTCAATCCTTTGTCAAATCGTTGCATGCAACAAGAAGACGCTGCACCCCAACCATCAGGACTTTTTCTAACTACAAGATTTTCAGCCTTTTAAAAAATCACTTGGAGAACGGCCAAAATTAGACAGGAAAGATTTAGAAAAATGGGCTAAATCCTTAAAGCCAACCTTCCAGGCTACTTCAGAGACGGTATGCTCTCCCCTTTCAAGAAGTTTTTTGGCTTCAGCCAATCGATAATTCCGAATGAATGCAGAAGGGGAAGTATCGGCAATTGCTTTCATCTTGCGATACAATTGAGAGCGGCTCATACCTATCATTTGACATAACTCTGGTAAAGCAAATTCTTCCTGATGATAATGCTTACTAATGATGTCATTAACTTTTTGGAGAAAAGCATCTTCTATCTGGATAGCTTCCTTATCCAGCGTATCAGGAGTAGAAGTGGTTTCGTGTGAGTGTTGTTGAGCATGGAAGTATTTTGCAATACGCTCTTGTTTTTCTACCAATTGCTCAATCCGGACTAAGAGTTCTTCCTCATCAAATGGTTTGGCCAGATATGCATCGGCTCCTCTTCTAAGCCCTTTAATTCGGGAGCCGACATCCGCTTTAGCCGTCAATAGAATAATAGGTATATGACTCGTTCGTTCATCATTTTTCAAAGTATCACACACCATGAATCCGTCTTTTTCTGGCATCATCACATCACTAATGATCAAATCAGGAATCTTTTCCAGCGCAAGATCGATACCAGCTTGCCCGTCATAAGCCATTTCCACCTGATAATGTTCATCTAAACAGCTTTTTATATAAAAAACGACATCTGGATTATCCTCTACAATCAATACTAGAGGCAAATCATTGCTTACAGGATTATTTGCTTTAGCAGATGATGTAATACCGGAAGAAGAAACTTCTACAGTATGATTCTGCTGGATAGGAGAAGCATTTTGAGTAATGGGTATGACTACACTTATCGTTGTTCCTTTACCGACCTGGCTCACTGCTTTTATTTCACCCTGCATCAATTTGACCAACTCTCTGGTGTAGGCTAATCCTATACCCGTACCTTCCACCTCTCTAGTCAGCTCGTTATCTGCCTGGTAAAAACGATCAAAAATATGATTAAGCTCTTCAGGTGTCATACCTATCCCTGAGTCTTGCACCTGAATAAAAAGTTGATTGGATGCACTGCTCACATTAAGATTTACTTTTCCATTAGCAGGGGTAAATTTGATTGCATTAGAAAGCAGATTATATACAATATGCTTAAGCTGTTCCGGATCATAATCCATTAAGACAGAAGGCTCCTCAGCGTAGAAATCTAAATCTATATTTTTATGGTCTGCAATCGTTTTAAGAGATGCTGTGAGATAACTTAGATAAGGGATAATATCTCCCTGTATCAAATTTAGGTGTAGGGCATTATTTTCAAGTTTAGAAAGATCGAGTAGTTGGTTGATCAGGCGCAGTAAATTTTTCCCATTAGATTCTATTAATGGTAGCCCTTGTTCTAAATATTTATTCGGAGCAGCTTTTATCTGCTGAACCATACCTAGTATCACAGTAAGAGGAGTACGAAATTCGTGTGTTAGATTGGTATACAGTTTGCCTTTGAAGTTGTCCAGTTCTTTTAATCGATCTGCTTCTAATTGTTTTTGTGATAATTGTGCCTGCAACTCCATCCTCTTCTTGAGGTAAAAAATACCGATGTATATGATAAGCACTAAAATGAAAAAGTAAATCATATAAGCCCACCAGGCCCTCCACCAGGGATAAGCTATCTGAATATCCATTTTAGCTACTTCCTGGCTCCATATCCCATCAGGATTAGCAGCTCTGACTTGAAATTGATAGTTTCCTGGAGACAAATTGGTATAACTTGCCAACCTGATCTTTGCGCTGGCATCAATCCAGTTTTCTTGCATTCCTTTCAGCCGATACTGATACTTATTTTTGTCTGGATTCAAATAATCCAAGGCTGCAAATTCAAAAGCAATATCGTTTTGCCAATGATCCAAATGTAATTTTTGGGAAATAAAAGGAGCTAATTTTAAAGGCGAAGGGGTAGGCATAGTATCTGCTTTCGTACTTGCCAGAGGAACCGATTCATTAAACAAAAGAAAATCTGTAATGACTGTTTTGGGCGCAGTTGGATAGGTTCTAATGCTATCAGGTTGAAATACGACCAAACCTTCGATATTTCCCATATAAATATATCCATCTTCACTAATCGCTGATGCACGAGTAAACTCGCCTACTGTTAAACCATCTTTGATTTCATGATGGATCAGTTGTCTTGATTTGGGATCAAATTTGCTAAGTGTTCGTCCTACTCCTAACCATAAATTCCCTTTTTGATCTTTTTGGATACTCCTGACCCATTTATTAGAAATGTCTTCTCCCAAATCAATAATAGTATACTCTTTCTGATCCGGATAAAAATGAACCAGTCCTTTTTCTGTCCCGAGCCACAGACTACCATCGTCATTTGGGCATATAGCACTTATACGTTCTTCTTTGCCAAGAAATGCTAAATCAAAAGTGTCTATCTTTTGTGTTGCTTTTTGATAACGATATAAGCCTGCATTTGTATAAATCCAGATATTTTGTTGCTTATCCTGCTCTATACTAATAACCCACGTACCTTGGATTCTATTTTTTGCTTCAGCACCTTTCCCATGAAATACGAACTGTTGAAGCCCTTGCTGGTACTGGATTAATCCATTATTAACGGTACCAATCCAGATATCCCCTTGTTGATCTTTAAAGAGAGTCCATATAAAAGCATCTCTCAATGGTGCTGCCCGAGTTTCATCTTTCATAAAATGATAGAAGCGACCATCAGCATAGCGCCAACTCAGACCTCCTCCCCAGCTACCAATCCATAATCGTTTTTGCTGATCTTCTATTAATGTAACTACATCATCGTTTAATAACCCACTTTGTTGACTAGATGAAAATCGATATTGAGTAAATACATCTGCTTTTGGATAATACTGATTCAAGCCACCATCATCTATGCCAAGCCATAAGGTACCATCTATAGAAGAAAAGATGGATTCAATAGTCCCCTGGCTGAGCTGGTTTGTTTTTACTCCTGCTCGTATGATCCTAAAGGGTTTTCGATAGTGATTGAGGTAGCTAATCCCTTTATGATTGCCAATCCATAAATCTCCTTTTTGATCTATATAAAGGGCTTCAATATTATTATCTGATAAGCTATTGGGATCAGATAAAGCGTTTTTATAATGAGTAAACCGTTTTTCAACAGGGTCCCACTTTGTCAGTCCTCCCCCATCAGAACCTATCCAGATATAACCGTATTCATCTTCTTCTATTTCTGTAATAAACTCATTGTGCAAACCATTCGGATTGGCAGGATCAAGTGTAAACTCATGGCATTTTTTTAAATCATCTGTGATTAAAAAGAGCCCATCTTCAGATCCTATCCATAGTTGCCCCGCCTTCGTACATTCAATATCATGTATAGCACTGGTATACAAACTGGATGCTTGTTCAATATTCGGAAAAACAGGTACTTCAAACTGATTGGTTTGGCTATTGAATTTTGTAATTCCGCGATTAGTTCCTACCCACATATGTCCTAATTTGTCTTCTGACAAACTCCAAATCCAGTTGCTGTTTCCTTCACCCTGGGGCCATGGCCTAAAAACTTCCACATTCAGCCCAGGCCTTTTACTAATCGCTTTGAATGCCGCTGCATTAGGAATGGGTTCGTCCAGTCGAATTCGAAAAAGGCCATTCACAGCTCCTACCCATATATCTCCATTTTCACCCTCTTTTAATACAATCACATGGCCTATAAGCTGTAATGGATTTTCTACCCAGTCAGTAGCGGGATAAAAGGTGTTCTTAGAACGATCCATTAGCTGTAAACCTCCTTTCGTACCAATCCAAAAGTGGCCTTTACTATCTTCAAGTAATGCAGGAACTCCGTTATGCTGTAAACTATTAGAATCATCTCTATCAGAATGATAATTCACCAATTCATAGCCGTCGTAACGATTTAAACCAGAAGCAGTACCAATCCAAATAAAACCATACTGGTCTTGTAAAAAAGAACGCACCCTTGAATTAGACAATCCGTTTTCTATAGTCAAATGATCAAACTTCAGGATAGCCTGAGCACCTCCCCACTGGAGAAGGACAATAAAAAAAAATACGGAAGCTATAGGTTTTATCAATGCTTGTACAATATGGAGTTTAATAAGATGATCAAATTAACGAAAAAAAATGATCACTTGAAGATAGTTTATGTCACTCTAAAGCATCTACTTTTTCTCCCTTCTAAAGATTATTGTTTATATCTTTAATCCTCTTCATCCTATGTCGTATTAGCAATGCAGTGTTTAAAGCCATTTATCGTTTGTATTTTTTTATTCTTCTCACTTACCATTTCTGGTATTGCCCAGATTCCTGATGAGTGGCCTAAGCTCTATTCTTCTTTTAGTGAAGATTTTAGTGATTATAATAGTTTCCCTTCTATCTGTTTCGAACAAGCACTATGGGATGAAAGTGGCAAAATGTGGCTGGTGCCCTGCTCTGGATTACGACATACTGGCAATATCAACTTATTTCAATTTGATGGCTACGACTTCCGTGTTGTAGAGGGCGATTGGGAGCAAATACCTTATGGAGCCAATTTCAAAGGTATCTATAAAAAACACTGGCTGGCTGGATCATTGGGAGAATCCCATTCTACCCACTTATTCTTTTTCAATCTTCAAACAGGAGAGGTTAAAATTCATGACCTCGCAGCGCATGGCTATATCAAACAAGTCAGGATAATTGAGGGTGGTCAGTTATTTCTATTTATGGAAAAGGAAGGCAGTTGGGTATTTTACAAATGGGTTGATGAAGGATTAGTCCAGGAAAGTAAAGTGAGTATCCCCAAAGGATATACGTTTGATTATGTTGGTCATAATACCTTCTTAAATGAAGAAAAATTGATCCTAAAAACGAGTAAAGGACATACCCTTTTTAGTGTAAATAAAAAAACGGGTACAACGAAAGCCTTTGATCTCAATACACTTCCAGTTGGTGACATTCCTCTAGATACTGTACGGAGAAAACAGTATGAAAATACGATCATCAAAGGGATGGAACAAGATGGCTTTTTCTTTGATCAAAAAGGGAAAAATGAGCGGCTCCTTTATCATCTAAACCCTGGCAATGAGACCTATGAAAAAATAGAAAACATTCCCAACGAGTGGTGGCTGTTGAAAATAGCCAGGGATGAATCAGGCAATACCATATATGTATTTAAGGATGAGCAGAATCAGCTTAAAAGTATATTAATTGATCAGGAAGGAAAGTATTTTGATTACACTGATTTGTTTGAAAAATTAGAAGGCACCTTAGTTAGGAATATTTATAGCAGGGATTTTAAAAAAGAGCTCATTATCTGTAATGGTAAAGGTATTTTACTTCAGCGAATAAAATTGGAGGAAGCGATACAAACCGTCTTCTCTGATTATAGCATCAGAGCTATGGTAGAATTACCTGATCAGCATTTCATTATTGGCACACAAAGTGGAGGTGATTTATTGCTTCAGCTAAAAGACAAAACCTATAGCCGCTTTACGGTGCCTGGCTGTTTCTTTGAGGAGCCTGGATTGAGAGTTGCTTTCATCAAAAAAGAAGATAGATATATTTGGACGTGTTATCCAGATCGTATTGTACGATATGATTATCTGGAAAACACTTGCGTGGAATATAATAATCTGGAGGAAAGTGATCTGTATAACATGGTGTTTACTAAGCCTAATCAATTGGTTTTATCCCATCGTTCTTCAGCCCTTTCGATTTATGATTTATCTACGCAAACTCAAAAAATAATCAGGCTTAATACAGAAACAGGAAATATTGACCGGTTTATCCAAAATATGGTCTACAGTGAGGATGGATTCTTATGGCTGGCCACCAATAATGGATTCTTTAAATTGGATATGCAAACTTATGAACTGACGGAAATTAGTCAACAGGAGGGCTTTTTAGATAATCGGTTTTTATGTATAGATCAAGATAAAAATGGGAAAATCTGGTTAGGATCACCTTTGGGAGGCCTGCATATTTATGATCCTGCCACTGGTGATGTACAAACCTTAAATAGTGAAGACGGCCTGAGAAATAATACAATAGCCTCTATTCAGGAGGATGAAGATGGTGATCGCTGGCTGGGGACTTATAATGGCATTTCCATCGTTTCTCCCGAAGGAAAACTCATTGCAAATCTTAATATTGAAGATGGCCTGGTAAATAAAGAAGCTAATCGCTATGCACACCTGAAAACGAGTGACGGAAATTTACTGATCGGCACGATTAAAGGCCTCAACTGGATTAATCCTCGTAAGATTAAAAACCGTCTTTTAGAGGAGAAAGATTTAAAAATTTACCTGACTTCATTATCGTATTATGATATAAATAAAGGTGAAAATATTCAGCAACTGTATCATCTTCAGCATTTAGAAGCGATAGAACTACCAGCTTCTGAACGAAACATCCAACTAAAATTTGCGCTTTCCAATTATTTCACTCCCAAGGCTAATCAGTATGCCTATAAACTGGAAGGATTAAATGAGGACTGGATAGACATTGGAAATCAACATTCATTAAACTTACAGAATCTGCCTGTTGGCAAATATAAGCTGCTCATCAAAGGCAGTAATGCTATTGGCAATTGGACGAATACCCCTATCTCTATTCCGATACATGCTAAAGAATATTTTTATAAACAAAGCTGGTTTATCCTATTGGTCGCTTTTCTGCTTATTGGCATATTAGTAGGCATCGCCTGGGTTTGGATTAATCAGTTGAGAAAGCAGGTACGACTAGCTACACAGGAGATTAGAAATGATAAAAAGGTAATTGAAGAACAAGCCAAACAACTATTAGAACTGGATAAAGCAAAATCTCGCTTTTTCACAAATATTTCCCATGAGTTTAGAACTCCCCTGACCGTCATCCTGGGCATGATAAGAAAGATAAAGAAACAACCAGGAAAATGGGTAAATGAAGGAGGGATAATGATTGAGCGCAATACCGAAAACCTGCTCAATCTGGTAAATCAAATATTAGACCTCCGAAAATTAGAATCCGGAAAACTCGAGCTCAACCTTTTTCAGGCTGATGTAATCCCCCATCTTCAATACATTCTTGAATCTTTTGATTCATTAGGAGAGAGCAAATCTGTACGAGCGCACTTCATTTGCGAAGAAAAGTCGGTCATCATGGATTATGATCCGGAAAAACTACTGAGGGTCGTTTCAAATTTGCTTTCCAATGCGATTAAGTTTACTCCTGAAAACGGGCATGTATATCTGATTGTAAAAAGAACCGCTGATCAATTAATTATCCAGGTAAAAGATACGGGAATTGGCATTCCTGCTGAAAAACGAGAAAAGATTTTCGACCAATTTTATCAATTGGAAAATACAGCAAAATGGGCCGGGCATGGTACAGGTATCGGACTCGCTCTAAGCAAGGAGATCGTCTTGCTAATGGAAGGGGCCATCAAAGTAAGCAGCGAACTCAACAAGGGAAGTACTTTTACCATCAATTTACCTATACGCAATAATGCCCGCTTAAAAGAAGTCGTAGAAGCTGACTTACCTAAAATAGACACCTCCTATACGAATGAAATTACTAAGGATGTAGCCAATGAATTAGTAGAAACAGTGGATGAAACATCTGATGCTCCCCTCGTTTTATTGATAGATGACAATCGGGATGTACTTCAGTATGTTATAGCCTGCTTAGAAGATAAATACCAACTAGCAATTGCCAGAGATGGGCAGGAAGGGATAAACAAGGCTTTAGAGTTAATTCCAGATGTGATAGTTAGTGATGTGATGATGCCCAGAAAAAATGGCTATGAAGTATGTGACGAACTCAAAACCAATGAAAAGACGAGTCATATTCCAATTATATTATTGACAGCAAAAGCAAGCGATCATTCTAAAATGGAAGGGCTGCAAAAAGGAGCAGATGTATACCTCACCAAACCGTTTAAAGAAGAAGAGTTGCTGATTCGCCTCAACAACATCATTGAAAGCCGTAGAAAAACCCAACTATACTACCAACAAATTTATGCTTCCCCAACAAGTGAGACGAAGCCTATTGCCCCCCAACAAGAAGATGAGTTCTTGCAAAAAATTCGCACGCTGTTAATTAATAAACTGGATGATGTTGATTATGGGATAATTGAAATCTGCCGGGATGCAGGAATGAGCAGATCTCAAATGCATCGAAAAATCAAAGCCCTCACCGGACAGTCGACTTCGATTTTTTTACGACGTATTCGACTACACAAAGCCAAAGAATTATTAAAAACGACTGATCAAAATATCTCTCAGGTAAGCTATAATGTAGGCATTAACAATCCAAGTTACTTTGCACGATTATTTACAGAGGAATTTGGGCACACTCCAAGTGAAACAAATAAGTAACTGATAGACAACACCTTACCCCTCCCACCCTATTACTACATGCAACAATAAGTACAGCCTATTTAGCTCTTGCAACAATAAGAATCAAGATTGAAACAATAGGTCGCGCACTCATTGGTTTTAGCCTGCACCTTTGTGCACAAGTAAAACCTAAAATATTAAAAACATGAAAGAGCTAACCAAAACGTATTTTCTTTCTATCAAGAAACCAAATGTTCTACTCTCTCTGATTATGTGTTCCTATATGATGAGCTATGCACAACCAAGTTATTATTCCAATACCGTATTTACAGGAGGAGGCACAGAGACCTCCAAACCCGCAGATATTAATCAAGATGGTATTATAGATATATTGCTGGCAAATGGAAATTTATATTGGCTGGAAAATGATGGCAATGAAAATTTCACAACCCATTTAGTAGATAATACTTCAGGAAATGCGTCTAATGCAACATTTGCAGATTTGAACAATGATGGTGCAATGGATATTGTCGCCACCTTTGCATTAAATGGTAATCAGGTAGCCTGGTATGAAAATGATGGTAATGAAAACTTTACTAAACATATCATAAATAGCAATGTAAAATTTGCTTTTGGCCTTTTTGCAATAGATTTGGATGGAAATGGTACAATGGATGTTATTGCTTCAGGAATTAATGAAACTGGTTTTGATTGGTATGATAATGATGGTAGTGGCAATTTTATCAAAAAAGCAGTAAGTACTACTGTGAAGGGTGTAAATTCGATCCATGCAGCGGATTTAGATAATGATGGGGATAATGATTTGGTTATAACAAATAGCTCTTTTGATGATGTATTCTGGTTTAAAAACGATGGCATGGAGAATTTCACAAAAATGTCATTGTTTAGTTTCAGTTATAATTATACTCAGGATATTTATGTAGATGATGTAAATGGAGATGGTTTTTTAGATATCATGATGACAAGTTTTTTAAATAATAAACTCGCATGGTATAGAAATAATGGTAATGGCACTTTTACAGGTTTTATCCTTTCTTCGAACTACTGGAGTCCCCATTCTATCTATACATTGGATTGGGAAGGAGACGGAGATATAGATTTCATCACCACAAGTCTCACTAATGATAGAGTGATTACGATTTGGGAAAATGATGGTAATGAAAGTTTTACTCGTAATAATATTGTAAACAATTTTCCTGGTAAAGATGCTCGCCCCATAGATATTGATGGTGATGGAGATACAGATATTATTGGGGGCAAAGCAGGTGGTGTAATACTCTTCAAAGCTTGCAGCAGTGATACCGACGGTGATATGGATGGCTTTGTCAGCGATTGCGACTGTAATGATGGCAATGCCGATATTTTTCCTGGTGCTCCAGAATCCTGCAATGGTGAGGACAATAACTGCAACGGGATCATCGATGAGCAAGACCCCAATTTTGTAGACATAATAGCACCATCAGAAGTGCTGTGTAATAACCCTGCAGTAGAATTAGACCAGGATGGCCAGTATATCTTTACTGGTAGTGAGGTTTTCCTAAGTGGTACGGATGCTTGCAGTACGGTAAGTTTTTCAAGCGCCAATCCGGCAAGTGTAGACTGCTATGACGTAGGTACCGTTCAGGTAATTGTAACCGCTCAGGATGAAGCTGGTAATACTGCTACTTGTACCGCTTCTGTGACGGTAGAAGACAATATCCTGCCACAGATAACTTGTAATGATATTACAGTAGTTTTAAATGATGCTGGGTTTTTCCAGTTAAGCCTCTTTGAGATTTTTGAAAGCGGTGTAGACAATTGTGGTGAAGGCTGGTCACTAACCGCTTCTCCCAATAAGATGACTTGTGCACATCTTGGTGTAACTCCTGTCACACTCACAGCAAAATCTACCGTCTCTGGCAGCAATCAAACAGGAAACTGTATAGCGATGGTTACCGTACTTGATGAAATGGATCCATATGCATTATGCCACGATATCACTGTTGAATTAGATGCCAATGGACAGGCAACAATCACACCTGAAGATGTGGACGGGATATGGGAATCTGGTTCTTTCTTTAATTCTTTTGACAATTGTAGTGTAAGTCTTAGTATTGATGTTAATTCTTTTGATTGTTCGAATCTGGGTCTCAATCCCGTAACTTTAACCGTAACAGACCCTTCAGGCAATGCTCCAACTTGCGTAGCCAATGTAACAGTAACAGAAGGCGCTAGTTTACCTAATGGCTGGGAATCTAATGACATCGGACAAACGGGAATGGGCAATGATTACTTCTATGGGCCATGTGGTCAGGTACCTGAATTTACGGTAAGTGGAGGTGGAAATAATGCTACCAGTACGACAACGGATAATGTAGCTTTTACCAGCACTCAACTTTGTGGTGATGGCAGTATTACTGCTAAAATAGAAAGTGTAAGTGCAAGTGGTTATGGTGGATTGATGATCAGGGAAACAACCGATGCAGGGAGTAAGCAAGTATCCGTTTTCTCAAATATGACCAATATTCTGCGCCATGAAACGCGCTATTTTGCTAATGCAAATAAAGTAGTGCAATCTTTCTTCAAGCCTAATCCTGTGTGGTTGCAACTACAGCGCCAGGGAGACTGGATATTTAGCTACTATAGTTTTGATGGCAACAACTTCCAATACATCCATGCCGTATACGTACCCATGCAATCCTGTGTAGAAGTTGGTTTGGCTAGCTTTTCTTACCTCCCAAATGTTCAGGCAGAAGTGGTATTTAGCAATGTTTCTGTAAGTGGAAACAATGGAGGCTTCAGCCAAAACAATGACAACATCTCAACACCGCAAAACCATACAGCCGGAATACCCCAAAACCATAATATCATAACACCAAATAACCTAAACCTCTTCCCCAACCCCAACCAGGGCCAATTCTCCCTACAAATGAATGAGCCCATAAAAGAAGCCGGTACACTAACAATATACAATCACTATGGACAGCAAGTATATCAGCAGTTGGTGGATGCTGGTTCATCGCAAATAGAGCTGGATCTAGGACAGATTCCTTCTGGAATGTATCTATTAGAACTTCGAGGAGAAGCCGCTCAGCCGATAGTAAAAAGATTCACTGTCAGTCAATAAATCGCTGATGTAGCCTTATACAACAATAAATAATTAAGCCATGTAAAGATTCTGTTATTGTATTTGAATAATTATTGCCATCTGCCGCCTGAGGTGGATGGCCCTTTAAATCACTTTATAGTTTCTCTAGGTATTCCAAAGCCTAATATGGAATATTCCCCCTTCTAAATGGCCATGATTTTGACTTCATAGTATCAAAATCCATCGCTTTTTCAAAAAGCGCAACCAGATACCTAACAAACAAGCACTTAACCACAATAGGCTCTTCTTAATGCAACAATAAGAATAGCCTCTTAACTGCAACAATAAGAATTAAAATTGAAACAATAGGCGGCGCAATGATGAGTATTAACACTCACTTTTGCAAGCAGTAAAACCTAATATTAGATCATATGAAAAAGTCAAGCATAGTAAACATTTCTTTTGTCAAAAAACAAAACGTACTACTATTAATCATCTTATTCATAAGTACGATGATTAATGCAAGTCCTTCTATCAATATACTTTCCATTAGCCCTGCAACCGTTCTTTGTGCAGACCCTACCGTGGAAGTAGATGCTGATGGACAGTATACCTTCACTGGTAATGAGTTGCTTCAAAGGGGTATTGACATCAATACGGATATATCCTTTATAAGTGCCAGCCCCGCAAGTGTAGATTGCGAAGACGTTGGTAATCCAGTACAAGTAACAGTAACTGCACAGGATGGAGATGGTAATACATCAACTTGCACTTCCACTGTCACCGTAGAAGACAATATCCTGCCAGAAATCACCTGCAATGATATTACGGTATATATAATGGATGGAGTAGGCACTAACATAGATGTCTTTGAAATTTTTGAAGGAGGGATTGATAATTGTCCTGTAATCTCGTATAGCCTAACAGCTTCTCCTCAAAAAGTGACTTGTGCAGATATAGGTGAAATACCTGTCACGCTTAGTGTGTACCCTTTCCCTTCTAATGGTGGACAGGTAATAACATGTACCGTCACAG
>JAKSDI010000210.1 GCA_022360175.1 Chitinophagales bacterium | reverse complement strand
TCGATGGAAATAGCCTGGCTAACTCTTCAAAAGGAATAGACTCATACAGATGGCCTAGAGGCATGGAGAGAAATATCTGCCAACGAAAATCTCGGCCATCTTGTGTACAGAAAATTTGGTTTTCCATACAAAATTTGTTTGCTTGATGTTACGAAAAAAGTTGTTGCCCCGAATTTAGGCCTTTTTGCCTTCTTTCGGGGCTCTTTTTTCTTTTTTCAAGAAAGCAATTTAATGATTACTAAGTGGTTAGATTTTACAGGGAGACTCTAATTTTTTAGTGAAGTGCTACGAAAACTGGTTGAATCAGAATAAATAACGTATGCCAATAATATGAACTTCTGTGGTAAACTTTGATACCCTCAAGTGCTTAATACTTGAGGGTATCTTTTTTTCAATTAAGTAGTCTAAACTATAGACAAAAAAAGTTGGCTGTTAACTCTTAATTACTACGGATATTCAGCCTTTTCCAGGTGCGGAAAAGTATTAAAGCCCATAATAGTGAAAGTATGGTCAAAGCAGCACCGTAAGAGGTATTACCATAGAGCCAGAAACCGGTGGCTGCCAGTACGCCATACACCATAAAGATGGCAGCAAACATAGCTAATAATTCCATAGGAAGCTGTCCGGTAGTAACTTCTTCTTCCGTGATTTTTTGTTCTTCAATACCAGTTTGTATTACCTTTTTCCAGCCTATGCTGTGAGGTTTAATCAGTTTGTAAAAACTGTAAAGGGTTTCTCTTTTTACAGGGGGAGTGAGATAGGTTACTGCCAGCCAGCCAACAGTAGTAATCAGTACACTCAATATTAGCTCAACATGCCCAGCAAATACTCCTGGTATTATAAACTTGAAAGTAATGGCTACGATAAAAGAAATGATCATAGCAGCCAGCTCACTATAAGCATTAATTCGCCACCAAAACCAGCGAAGAATAAACAATAGGCCTGTTCCTGCTCCCATTAATACAATAATACCGAATGCTTCTTTGGCACTCTTCAGGTATAGTGCGGAAATAGCAGCAAAAATCATTAGGACAACCGTTGAAATACGTCCTGCGGTAACTAACTCCTTTTCACTGGCTTCTTTGTTTACAAACCGTTTGTATACATCATTGATAATGTAGGAAGATCCCCAGTTTAAGTGGGTGGAAATGGTCGACATAAAAGCAGCAATCAAAGAAGCAATAACAATTCCCAGTAAGCCCGATGGCAGAAATGTAAGCATAGCAGAATAAGCCAGGTCATCATCGATCACATTGCCCGGAATATTTGGGAAAGCAGCTTTTAGAGAATCGAGATCAGGAAAAACAACAAGCGATGCCAAGGCGATTAGTATCCAGGGCCAGGGGCGTAATGCATAATGTGCTATATTGTATAATAGGGTAGCTCCAATTGCATTTTTCTCATCTTTAGCCGCTAGCATACGTTGCGCAATATAACCACCGCCTCCAGGTTCAGAACCTGGATAATAAGCGGCCCACCATTGCACTGCTAAAGGAATAATAAGTAAAGAGATTAGCGCTTCTTTATTGTTGAAATCAGGCAGTAAGCTGAGCTTTCCTGCAACATTTTCATGCTGGACCAGCTGCTCCAATCCCCCGACCTGCGGTAAATTGACAATGATAGCAGCTGCCCAAATTGTTCCAATCATTGCTATAGCAAACTGAAAAAAGTCGGTTAAAATAATGCCTCTTAAACCACCAATGGCAGAATAGGCAACCGTAACAACGGAGGCAATTAATAGAGTTTGCATAGGGCTAATACCTAACAAGGTGCCTGCAATCTTTATTGCTGCCAGGCAGACCGTAGCCATGATCAGGATGTTAAAGACAACTCCAAGATAGATAGCTCGAAAACCTCTTAAAAAAGCAGCTTCTTTTCCACTATATCTCAATTCGTAAAATTCCAGGTCAGTTAGGACACCAGAACGCCGCCATAGTTTAGCATATACAAATACCGTGAGCATACCGGTGATTAAAAACGCCCACCACACCCAGTTTCCTGCAACTCCATCTTTACGAACAAGGTCGGTAACCAGGTTGGGAGTATCGGCAGAAAAGGTGGTGGCGACCATGGAGACGCCTAATAACCACCAGGGCATATTCCTTCCGGAAAGAAAAAATTCAGAACTGCTTTTCCCGCTCTTCCGAGCGACCATAATGCCTATCAATAAGGAAATGATGAAAAAGGCAATAATAAATGACCAGTCCAATATTTCGAGTTGCATACTAGTATGTGTTTTATAATTGGGGATTCTAAATTCGGATAAAGATACGTTTTCTGTATAGCCAAAGTAATACCAGATAGAAAAGGATAATGTGCAATACGGCAAAAAGCAAAGAACCATTTAATTGCCCTGCAATCGGAACCATCCAGTGTTCGTATATCCAGGTATAAGCGCTTATCTTATCTCCTTCTCCTGTTGGGATTTGAATTGTCCAGAGTAAGGTAGCCCAAACACTGGAAAGTACATAAGCAAAGAGTGAATTCATGCCAAATACAATCAAAGGGAAAGCCCATTTTTGTTGCTTTCGCAAATCGATTAGCCAGAGGAAAGTACTTAAGGTAACAAGTGCGATGCCCGAAGTAAGCAACACAAACGTACTCGTCCAGATGGCTTTAATAATTGGGAAATGCAGCCCCCATATTAAGCTGAGGATGATCAAAGCAATTCCAATTCCTGCATATTGAGTGATGTACTTGGTTTCCAGCTTCTCAGGTAAGGAGGCTCCTGTGATAAAGCCAATGATCACGGAAATGACAGCAGGCACCGTACTCAATAAACCTTCTGGATCAAATGGGATGCCAAAACCATCCCATACATGCCCGGTACCAAAGATGGCAAGGTCGATTTTTCTGACAAGATTAGTCTCCAACTCAAAAGGACCATTTGCCACACTAAAATAAAGTAGCAGCCAGTAGGCAATTAAAGTTGCTACAGATAAAATGGCGAGTTGCTTTAATTGCTTGATATAAAGTACGATAACGGCAGCTATGCCATAGGCTAGAGCAATACGCTGTAGCACACCAGGTATTCGAAGCTCGAAGATGTTAAGGCCATAAAAAGGGAAGGCATTCAATAACAAACCTATGAAAAACAGTATGGCTGTTCTTTTACCAATCTTTTTGAGGGTAGGAGCATCTGGTTTAAGCCCTTTTTTTCGCAAAGAAAAATACATAGCGACCCCAACTGCAAATAGGAAAAAGGGAAATACAATGTCTGCAAAAGTCAGTCCTGCCCATTTTGCATGGAGTAGTGGAGGATAAACGTGGCTCCAGCTACCAGGTGTGTTTACCAAAATCATACCTGCAATGGCAAACCCACGAAATACATCCAGGGCTATAAGGCGTTGAGTTGGTTTCATCTTGAAGTACTTTAGGTTAATGTACAACAATTTCGTCTATAAATAACCATGCACGATGCCCTGCTCCTTGTCTGCCCTCAGGAATTTCACCAAAATTGTCAGCTACTATTTTTAGGAATCTGCCTTTATTAATTTCCGTCAGGCTGGCTGTCAGTTCAGCAACTTTGTTATCGGACTTTATGTTTTCTATTGAAGTGGCTAATTCATACTCTTCTCCATCTTCAGATAAATAGACTGTAATTTTTGTGGGAAGATAGATCCATTGCCCTTCGCCTTTATAGCAACGAAACTTCACTTCTGATAAGTCTTGAACCTCACCTAGATCGATAATGGCTTCAAAGTTGGTTCCTTCAAAACCGAGCCATTCGTTATCGCCATAACGCTTATCGCTACCAAGCACTCCATTAATGATAGACTCAGGGCCTTGTGCGCTGTATTTTTTATGCGGTTCATTTTTTAGTGTAATCGTTTTGGCTGCAGCCAAATGCATATGCACTTTTTGAGCGATAGGACGTCCTTTTTCTTTTCCATTTTGGTATGCTTGAGCAGCAATGTTTGCATCTGAATCCAGCAATATGGGAGATTGATATACTTCAGAATTAATACTAGGTGCAGTACCATCTGTCGTATAGCGGATGACCGCATCTTTCGCAAGCGTGTACAGAGTAACCGCTACCTTTCCGTCTTTAGGTAAAATGCCGGCATTAAGGTCATAAAAGTGGTTGGCAGTATTGATGCCTGTACTTTGTAAGTAATTGATATGAGGGGATATTCTATGAGTAAAGTCTTCAAAATCCCGATTTTCCTTAGAAGACCAAACAACTTCAGAAAGGGCACATAAACGAGGAAAGGTCATATATTCCAGTTTCTCTTCAGTAGGGATATATTCTGTCCATAGGTTGCACTGTGCTCCTAACACATGCTTGCTTTCCTCAGCCGATAATTCCTCGGGCACTGGCTCCAGGCTATATGCCTTTTCAAGCGTAATCAATCCACCTATAGCTACTGGTTCATCAGGATGGTCACTTTGATAATAATCGTAGTAACAGTGAGAAGTTGGAGTCATAATCACATCATGCCCGGATTTGGCTGCTTCTATCCCTCCGGCCATGCCACGCCATGACATCACTGTAGCATTGGGGGCTAATCCGCCTTCAAGAATTTCATCCCATCCAATAATATTTTTACCTTTTGAATTGATATATTGCTCCATTCGTGTGATGAAATAGCTTTGTAGCTCATGTTCATCTTTAAGCCCGAGTTCACTGATCAGATCTTGACAATATTTACTGTTTTCCCAGCGTGTTTTTGGGCATTCATCTCCACCAATATGGATGTATTCAGAAGGGAAAAGAACCATCACTTCATCCAACACATTTTCAAGAAATTCAAAAGTTCCTTCTTCAGGGCAGTATACGTTTTCGGAAACACCCCATTTTTGCCATACCTCAAAAGATTCACCTGCACAGCCCAATTCGGGATAGGAAGCCAGAGCTGCCTGAGCATGTCCGGGCATTTCGATTTCAGGGATCACCGTAATAAAGCGATCTGATGCATAGGTTACTATTTCTTTTACTTCTTCCTGTGTGTAAAAGCCGCCATAACGCTTTCCATCAAATTGGTGTGGCTGATCACTATAATGGCCAATTAAAGTACCATTTCTATAAGCTCCTACCTCCGTTAGTTTTGGATATTGTTTGATCTCAATCCGCCATCCCTGATCATCTGTTAAATGCCAGTGGAAGCGGTTCATTTTGTGATAGGCTAATTGATCAATAAACTTTTTCACCGTTTCTACACCAAAAAAATGGCGGGATACATCCATATGCATTCCTCTATAGGAAAAACGAGGGCTATCGCTAATTTCAACAGCGGGAATGATGTTTTTGTCTTCAGAAGCAGCTCCATTATTGATAAGCTGACGAATGGTCTGTATAGCATAAAAAATACCTGCCGGCTTTTTGGCTGTTATTTGTATCTGTTCGGCTGTTACAGACAGCTCATATCCCTCATCAGTATTGATACGGTCGTTTAATTCAAAAATGATTGCATTGGTAGTAGCGTCATCTGATGTAGCCAACTCAAAACCAGTATGACTTTTTAATTGATCAAGCCACTTAGCTGCTGCTTGCTGAATGGCGGATTGATCGCCTTTGTATACAAGCGTAGTATTTTTGTCGATGGTAAAATGACCCTCTTTCGCTTGTAATGAAGCAGGCTTGGGAATTACGTTATAACTGTTTTCAAATGTCACAGAAGTTTCTGTTGTAGATTGACAAGCAAATAGCATTAATGCTAGTGGAACAAGTAAAAAATACTTATGCATAAGGTCGGTTTTTCTAATAGGAAAATATGCGTTTCAGTGTTCAGTGGGTCAGTAGGCAGTTGCCAGTATTCAGTTTGTTGTGTTTAGTTATCAGTTGACAGTATAGTAGGAGAGAATCACCAATCACCCTAATCACCGTTCACCAATCACCCCAAATCGAAATGCCACCGCTAAAGAATCCTCTAGCCACATCACTATATAACAGATATACCATAAGCCCTAAATAAGATATGTGACAAATCACCCCTCCCTAATATCCTCTTCATATCACGGATCACCACAAAACCAAAACCCTGAAAGGCCCATAACTACATAACCCTCTGACCATATAACTAACCACATCACCACATATTAAAACTTCCACCTCCGGAAAGCTTCAATGGCTTCATATTCAGCAAGGCCCAAGGCTCTATAGCTGGCAGCAGTACCGCGATTGCGATCTTCTGCTCTTTGCCAAAATTCTCTTTCGTCATCACCTGGGAAAGGAGGCGTATCTTTTTGCGACTGATGCATGAATATAGCTCTTCTCTTTTTATAGAGTTCTGCAGGACTCAGTGGAACTGCCATTTCGATTTCATGGATAGGCCATTCGTGCCAAGCTCCTCGGTATAGCCATAACCAGCAGTTTTTCATCCAGTCTTTTTCCTTGAGTTGGTTGAAGGCACCAAAGATGGCATTAAGGCATACGCGATGGGTACCATGTGGGTCAGCTAAATCTCCAGCAGCAAAAACCTGATGAGGTTGTATATCTTCCATTAGTGCTGCTATGATATTGATATCTTTTTTTGATAGAGGTTTCTTTCTCGTCGAACCAGTTTCGTAAAAAGGCAAATCCAGAAAATGTATTTTATCATCACTGAGTCCACACAAACGAGCACCGGCTCTGGCTTCTCCACGTCGGATGATACCTTTGATTTTTCTTACTGCCGGAATATCAGGCTGTCCGAGTGTCTTCTTCCGTAGTGATTGCTCTGCTTTTGATATGAATTGTTCTGCATCGTCTTTTAAGATATCAGACGAGGCCCCAAATTCTCTCATAAACTCGATGAAACGGCCTGCATCATAATCATGCACAGCAATATTGCCAGATGTTTGGTAGGCTACATGTACTTCGTGTCCTTGCTCTACCAGGCGTAGAAAAGTACCCCCCATTGAAATTACATCATCATCGGGATGAGGGCTGAAAATGATTACCTTCTTTTTGGCAGGTTGTGCTCGTTCTGGCCGGCGGCTATCATCAACATTGGGTTTTCCTCCGGGCCAGCCAGTAATGGTATGTTGTAAGCGATTATGTACCTTGATATTTAGATCGTATGAAGTGGTATACTCTATAATGAGCTCGCTAAGATTGTTGTCGTTGTAGTCATTATCAGTAAGCTTTAAGATTGGTTTTTGAAGCTTTTGAGACAACCAGATAACCGCTTTCGAAATGAGCTCATCGTCCCATTCACACATGCCTACGTTCCAGGGAGTTTTAATTCTGGACAGTTCTACTGAGGCAGCTTTATCAACTACTACTTTTGCGTTTGGATGTTTCTGAAGGAAAGTAGCAGGAACAGAAGAAGAGACCGCACCTTCTACTGCTTTGCGTAAAATAGCTGCTTTGTGATGCCCCCAGGCCAATAAATAGATCGTACGAGCCTGCATTATGCTACCAATTCCCATTGTGATTGCTCGATAGGGGACAGCATCTGCTTTCAGAAAATCCTTGATAGCATCTGTACGGGTCATATTATCCAGGCGTACCAACCTGGTTTGAGAATCCTGCCAGGAACCTGGTTCATTAAATCCAATATGCCCTGTACGGCCAATACCTAAAAGTTGTATATCTATTCCTCCTACAAGCTTTATCTTTTTCTCATAAGCTTCGCAGTAAGCTTCTGCTTCTTCCATGCTAATTGTACCATCAGGGATATTGATATTTTTAGGAGGAATGTCTACATGGTCAAAGAGATATTCATGCATGAAGCGCACATAGCTCTGTTGTGCGTTGGGGGGCATAGGGAAATATTCATCTAGGTTGAAAGTAATCACATTTGCAAAACTGAGTGCTTCCTCTCGATGCATCCGTACCAATTCTTTGTATACTCCAATAGGAGAGGAGCCTGTAGCTAAGCCAAGTACAATGTGTTCTCCTTCTTGTTGCTTTTGGCGTATGGCTAGAGCGATAGATTTAGCAACATGAGCAGAAGCTGCTACTGAATCTTCCCAGATTTTTACTGGTAGTTTTTCTAAGCTGCGGAACTGATATTTGAGGTGGCCCTCATTGGTAGTTATAGTAGGTGACATAGCAAAATATTTATTCCTTTTTACAAAGATAGTGAAAGATACATAAAACTGTGTGCGCACACGGAATTATTTTATATTTATGTGTGCGCACACATAAAGTGATATATTTTATTTATTATTGCAGGGACTTTTCCGGATTATTTTATAATTTTTGCTGGTATGAAAAGGAAAGTACGAATTAAGGATATAGCAGATAAAGCTGGAGTGTCAACGGGTACGGTAGATCGGGTGCTCCACAAGAGGGGAAATGTATCTGAGGCAGTTAGAAAACGAGTATTGGAAGTAGTAGAAGAGTTGGGATATGAACGCAATTTACTGGCCAGTGCTTTGGCCTACAATCGTATTATACCAATAGTTGCGGTACTGCCAGATCCTACTAAAGATCCTTACTGGGAGCAGTTAAATAAAGGGGTAGAGCATGGTTTAAAGGTAGTGAAGCATTACGGGATGTCTGTTAGCTTTTACTATTTTGATTATTCAGAGCCAAAAAGCTTTGAACGTGTAGCTGAAGAAGCATTGGCTACCCAACCTGCAGGCATGTTGTTTCCACCTATGTTTGCTCAGGAAGCCAACAAAGTCATCCGTGTCTGTGATGAAGGAGGGACGCCTTATGTATTTATTAATACCAATTTTGCAACAGGCACACCATTATCCTATATAGGACAGGACTCAATGCAAAGTGGTGTATTGGGAGCACGTTTACTTGATTTTGGTTTGTCTCCTGGTCAAACTGCATGTATTCTGAGCCTGGATTATAGTACCAAAGCGGCACAGCACCTTAAAGATAAAGAGCAGGGCTTCCGATCTTATTTTGAAGAAATAGGAAATAAAGAAGTCCAAATCATACGACACAACTTTGAAGCTTTTGACGATGATCAACAATTAGCAGATTTTTTAAACGATTTGCTTCGTCAACATCCCTCTCTTTCCGGTTTCTTCATTACCAACTCAAGAGCACATAAGGCAATAGATGCGCTTTCTCAAATTGGTGCCACTCAGGTAAAACTGGTTGGTTTTGACCTGATCGATAAAAATATCAACTACCTCAGAGCAAATAAAATCGACTTCTTGATCAACCAAAACCCTATGGAACAAGGGTTTCAGGGAATAGTGAGTTTGTTCAAACATCTTATTCTGAAGGAAAAAGTAAAACCTGTTCAGTATTTGCCATTGGATATAGTGGTAAAAGAAAATACGGATTATTACCTGAAAAGGGAGCCTGCTTTTCAATTGGTGGGGTGATACTAAACTAGATTAATTTAATGTAGGATAATATCCGCTAATTGCTCAGTAAAGTATTTAAATGAAGGGTAAAGATTTCAGAGAAGTCAAAAGATTATTGAAAATGTTTATGCTGGGAGTTTTGACTTCGGATGAAGTCGCACCATAATCTGATCCATTATTACATTTTGTTATAGGGAGGGGGATACTATTTTACTCAAAAAAACGTACATTGTTGTAAATGTGATTTCGTTTATAATGCAAAATGCTACGCAATGAACCCCATTACTCGAAATGCTGCTGTTCGGGCTATCATCATTAGTGCGTTAGGTATAGCTATTGGCTTTTTAGGAGAGCTAATGCCCGATACAGTAAAGACAAAAATAGAAAGCTTTGCTATCGATACTTTGGGTTTGTCTTATGTCCTGGTATGGGCTATAGGTGTTGGTATTGTGACACTGCTCACTTTGGCATGGGTTTGTAGGGATGTATATAAAAGTGATCATAAAGAATCATTAGATACACCACCAGCTAATGGAATACAAGTTGAACAACATGGTGCAAAGTCTGTATTTATCAATAAAAATGAAGGAGGAGTAAACATACATTAAGATGAGAGATGCCTTTAAGCAAGTCACTCAGTATGGCGATAAGTCGGTGTTTGTGAATGAAAACACAGGGGAGATCAAGATCATAGATGCTGATAAAGTCACAATTGTCAATCCTGATAATAGGGAACAGCTGGAAGAATTACATAAAGCTTTTGGCGAAGCCTTTGATACTATATTTGAAAAGATAAAAACGTATGTAAAGCAACCTTCTCTTATTCTACGCGATTTGACAGCCTCTCCTTTTATGCCAGAATTATTTCTGGGGCGGACAAAAGAACTAGAAGCCATTCATCAGGCATTGTTTGAAGAGGAAAATATGCTTCTGCTTGTCAATGGCAGCGGGGGCATAGGAAAAACTACCCTGGCATCAAGGTATTATCATCAATTTAAAACGGAATACAAGCATGTAGCATGGGTATTAAGTGAAAAAAGCATTGCTCAGGCCATTTTGCAGTTGGCTACTCCTTTAAAAGTATCATTTGAGCCTGATGCCAATATGGAGCAACGCCTGAAATTGCTTTTAGCCAGAATGACAGCTTTGCCAGATCCCTGCTTATTGGTAATTGATAATGCCAATGAACTGGATGACCTGGAGATAAACTATAAGCGTTTACGACAGTGTACTAATTTTCATTTACTACTTACAACCCGTATAAGTAATTTTCGGCTTGCAGCTACCCATGAAATAAAAGGTTTACCGAAGGAGGAAGCTTTGGAGTTGTTTAAAAGCTACTATCCTGATATGAAAAAAGAGGAGGAGCCAATTTTATATGCTATAAGAGATGCAGTATATCATAATACACTGGTACTGGAGCTTCTTGCTAAAAATATAAACCGCCTCAATCGCATTGAAAATCACTATAGTTTGAAAGAAATACTGAGTGATTTGCAGGATAAAGGTTTGTTGCAGCTTTCTCAGTCTAAAGCAGTAAAAACAGATTATGGCAATCTCAATCATGCCAGGCCGGAAGAAATCATCCAGGCAATGTATGAGTTGGGAGATTTGAGTAGGGCAGAAGTGATCCTGCTTTCCAATTTTGCAGTACTCCCCGCGGAAGGTTTTACTTTTCAAAAATTGAAGAATCTACTCCCCGACTTTCAAGAACTGGAAGATACCCTATTGCCTCTTGCTCAAAAAGGATGGATAGAGTATAATGAAGTAGATCAGGAGTTTAAATGTAGCCCGGTTGTGCAGGAAGTAGTACGTAGACAAAATGAAGAACTAAGGGAAGATTGCAAAGCATTGATAAGTCTATTAAATAATAAGTTAGATTATGAAGCTGGTGTGAACCATATTATAGGCTCCAGTTATGAAGAAGCAGAAGAATATGTACGTATTGCCGCTGTCATTATAGATTGTATTGACATAGCAGATTGGTCTGTGTGTGTGCTTTTAGAGCGAATCGCTAATTATCATATAGCTACAGGTTATCTAGAGCAAGGGCTGGGATACTACCTTAAAAGAAAACAAGCTAGTATAGCTCTATTGAAAAATGATCCGGATGATGCAGATTATAAGAATGGCCTTGCGATCTCGTATGAAAAGCTAGGTGAGGTCCATAGTTCATTGGGGAATCTAGAAAAAGCGTTGAGCTATTTTGAAGATGATGTAGAACTGACAAAAGACTTAAACGAAAGCTATCCGACGAATGTAAATTATAAGAATTGCCTGGCAGTTTCTTACTCAAAATTGGTAAGTTATTATCGGGATCATTTGTCCGATCAGAAAAAGGCGATGGAATATTTCCAATTATGCC
>JAKSDI010000045.1 GCA_022360175.1 Chitinophagales bacterium | reverse complement strand
TGGGGTGTGGGGTGTGGGGTGTGGGGTGTGGGGTGTGGGGTGTGGGGTGTGGGGTGTGGGGTGTAATATATCAATATTAAGTAGTAGAAATAATGGCTATTGATTTCGGATGTCCGATTTTCGGATCATAATCATCTGTAATATGTGCAATTTTATGATGCGTTTTTGAACATCATTCGCAATATTTTCAATTTTTAGCTCCTCATTTCAAGTGCCGGTCCATTCCGAATAGCATTTTCTTCTCACCGTATAACGCTCTAATTCTCTATCATGTTACACAGTCCATATTGGCGTTCTCTACAGGATAAAGTTTATAGAGTTCGCGCATTTCTTCTGGTGTTAAAGCTCGATTGTAAACTCTCAATTCATCAATAACTCCCCTGAATCGGCGAGCAGAACCACTTTGGATACAGGGACTGTTAGAAAAAGATAATACAGCATCGTTAGAAATATCTACGCCACTACAGCGAAACCCTTTTTGCATTTGCTCTCCATTAATGTAAGTCGTCGCCTGGGTTCCTTCTCGAACTAAAGCGAAATGGAACCAAGAAGTACTATCAAGATTCGTTTGGAGGTTTGGATAATATTTATTGGGTGATTCGTATATCTCTGGAACAAGTCTCCGGCTGTGCATGTCCAGTAATATATCCATCATATTATTTTCTTCACATTCCGCTCGCTTGGAAAGTAAGCTTTGCTGGAAGACCATATACTGCTCTGCTTTCACATAAAAACTAATGGTAAAATCTGAAGTCGTGAAATAGTTGTTTACTTTACCCGGATAAATAATATAATCATTAATCCCATCTAATAATAAGCCATCATCTTCTATTCCACACCAACAATTGATACTCCCGTATAATTTACCATGAGAATCATTACCACTTTCATCACGTGCATCACAATAATTAAAGGAATAATAAGCAACGAGGCCTTCATCTGGTGAAAAGATAGAAGAGGCTTTGTAAGACGTAAGCGATACGGATATTGCAATCAACGCAACAACTATTAATATATATTTCATTTTGCAATATAAATAAAAAAGAGGTTCTTCTAACAGGATAGTGCATCGTCATTTCAATTGTGCACCTTTCCTAATTAATTACTGTATGAAGGGCCATAGTCTGCCTCTATCAGATAAAGAATTGAAATTCCTCCAAAGAAATAATGATCATTAGCATCGGGATTACCCGTTGCACTGACACCATCTAAATAATCGGAGACAGTTGCTCGTAAGCCAAACTCGCCAGTTAGGATTATTGATTCACTAACATCAAAGCGCATACCCAGGGTAATAGGAAAAATAATATGAGTTGACTTATCATCTACTTCCGGATAACGCGTTTTATCATCATCCGCTGTAGTTATTTTAGATTCGCCAAAAGCGACTCCCAGCCCTCCACCAATAAAAGGTGAAGCCTGACGGGTATATACTCCAGCATTATTGAAACGCGAAGTAGCCAGGAAGTGCCATTCTGCCTGTAATGCTATTTCTAACAAGCCAGTTTCCATAGATAATTCTCTGGTAGACTGTGGCTTATTGAGATAATTGCCACTTATCTTTCCAAAAGAGACAGAGCCTTTTAATCCCAATTTAGGGTTGAGCATGTATCGATATTGGCCTCCAAAAGCTAGATTTGTTTCATTGGCGGCAATAGGAGATGGAGAAAAATCTCCCATATAGTTTACTACTCCTATAAACAGTCCTGCTTCAGAACTACGCTGAGCAAAACTAGTAGTACAAGACAATAGTAAGGCGACAATAGCGACGAATAGCGATTTATACATTTTAAATTCGATTTATGGGATTTTAATAATCCTCCAATTTAGCGTTATCGGCGCACTTAAGCAAGTGATAAATACAATGTATCGTATTTACAAAAACAAAACAGGCAATAAATAGATGACCTTTTATTGCCTGTTTTATATACAGTTGTTCGCCACTCAGAACCATAAAAGGTTCTTATATTTTCTGGAAATAAGCTTGATCTACTCTTTCTCCATCCAACACACGTAGCCAATAGCTACCTGCAGGGAGTTTATCTACTGATAATTCCATTAAAGTAGATTTTTCCAACCAATGAGTTGTTTTCCATATTTTCCCATCGGTGCTCAACACTTGTACTTGAGCATCTTTATTCATTTCTGAGTCTGCTACAATTTTTAAGTGACTATCAACCTGGGTTGGATATACTAATAGCTTGCCAGTAGTTTTATCAGAAAAATCCACTGCCACGGTCTCGTGATATTCGTATCTACCATCAAAATCTACCTGGCGTAAGCGATAATAATTAATCCCTGGTAATGGCCATTCATCCACAAAACTGTAAGACTGCTCTATTTGAGTAGTCCCCCTTCCTTGTACTCGCCCTATTTCTTCGAAAGTACGGCCATCACTACTGCGTTCTATTGCCATATAGTCGTTGTTGACTTCGGTAGAGGTGCGCCAGTGGAGGTGAGTGGTATTATTTTGCTTATCAGCAACAAAAGAAGAAAGTGTAATAGGCAAAGCTACTGAAACTGTGTAAGAAAAATTATCTATCATAATTCGCTCTGTAGTACCTTGAGCTGAAATACGAACTATAAACTGATTAGCAGCAAGCCCCTGTACTGTACTTATCGTTTGAGAAAAAGTTGACCAATTTGAAGAATTTCCGAGAGCTGTATTATCTATTACTCCTGAAGTTCCAATATTTGAAGCCGTTGTCCAACCTGTTCCTCCATCAGTGCTATATTCTACCAAAAAATCTGAAGAAGGTGAACTGTCCCATCTACGAACGTCAAAACCAAAAGCAGAAAAGGATTCGTTCGCATTAAGTGCTGCAGAATAAGTTGCCGTCCATGAAACAGAGCTATTATCTCTCAATCTCCATGAATAAGTACCTAATGCTCCAGCTACACCATCTTGATTAGAGGCTGTTTGTCGCAAGGCATCTCCTCCTGTAAAGACCATATTACTTTCTGAAAAAACATGATCTGTTTGGTAACTATTAATTGTTCCAGATCCTGAAGTCCAATTACTATTGTTGTCAAAATCTATAGTTGTTTGCCCCCATCCCACAACACTCATCAAGCAAAAAATCAATAATAAGTATACCTGCTTCATTCTTATTTTATTTTTTAAGAAAAAGGAATACACCTGCGCTCCTATAGACCGCATACCAGCGAAAATAAATATTCAAGAAATTGTACCTATTGTGAATGGCAGGGATATAATGGGCACTTAGGTGGATGAAAATCCCGCCAACTGCTCAAAAATAAGAGATTAAACTGGAGATTCAGGAAAATAGTATGTTATCTGTATTTTAAATATTTACAAATTATATATAAAAAAAGCGGATTCCAGTTGGAATCCGCCATTATAATCATTGCTAGTGATTTTAAAATGCTGGTGATTTAAAAAATCACCAGCATTGGCTTTTATTATTGCTTGATAATCCGATTCGTTAATCTGGTTCCATCTTCAGATTGCCATACCAGGCAGTATTGGCCCGCAGGTAAACCATACAACTCCAGGCCATGTTGAGTTTCTTCGTCTACAGCGTATTGTAGTAGTACGCGCCCAAAGGCATCTACTAAAGATATGCTGCCATGAGGCGTACTTACTCCCTGCAAACGTACAGTTACATTGCCTTGGGTTACTGTTGGGTAAGCTTCCAACTCCACTTGCCCTCTTTGATATTCTACAGCAACGAGTCCGTGATAAGCATATGTTCCATCAAAATCTACCTGGCGCAAACGATAATAATTGGTGCCTTCCTGTGGATAATCATGCCATAGATGATAATCAACAGCTTCCTCACTGTTCCCTTTCCCATAAACACGGCCAATTTCTTCAAAATGGCGCGCATCCATACTATGCTCTACTACCATATAATCATTATTGATCTCCGTAGCAGTTTGCCAGTTAAGCAATACGCTTTCTCCTTTCAGGTCTCCTACAAAATAATTCAAGGTAATAGGCAGTATACTTTCCTGTCCGTCATTAATGTTGCCCCGGCTGGCCAGTATCGGCCCTTGCCATACTAAGTCGCCAGGGCATAAGCCTACACCTGTGCGTTGTATAGACAAGTTGGTTGGAGTTGATAGCGTTTCATTATATGGATAAGGAATAGGATTAGAGGTCATATCGTCAGCAATCCCTTCGTAAGCAGGAAATGCGCCAATGCGGTAGGAAATAAATTCAATGACTTCCCCTGATAATTCGTTCCATAATACGACTCCACCAAAATAGCGCAAGTCTGCTATTGGAAACCAGATAGCACCGAGACCATCATCTTCATTATCAATCATGCCATTCAAGTATATATTTCCATTACTACCAATATCTGTATCAATATGGCCATCTGCACTATAAAAAGTAAGAACATAGTTTTCGAGATTGATTCCGGAGGGTCCTGCTATTTCAACTCCTTCATCCATTTCTCCTCCAACATTACTATAATGGATTTCATTAATAAACACCACATCTCCATTCAATTCAGCACAGCCTAATTTAGGAGTAAGTACTATTTCATCACCTACTGACCAGGTATTACCCCAGCGTGTATATATGCGGAAGTAATAAGTATCATCATTATCAAGTCCCGTAACTGTTAATTGATTATCGGCTCCCTGGTAAACAGGATATTCTGTAGAAAGGAAGTCACTACTATAATCCTCACCATCTCCAAAGTTAGCATTAGCACTATAGTCACTACCATCTGTAGAGGTTGGAACAGAAGCAATAGAAGACTCGCTTCCCACAATCAATATCTCATCATAACACAATGGTTCCTTCCATGCTAAATAGGCTTCATTATTTAATGCACTATACTTAAGAGTTGGGGCTGCGCCAGCATTATGGCAAAGTGTAGTAGCTGCTGCCAATGGAGCATTATCTATCTGATAGCAGTTGTCTAAAATATCGTATTCAAATGCCTTGAAGAAATAGGTTTCACCAGGTGTAAGGCCTGTTATTGTGGCTTGTCCTGCATTGCCGATATAAACAACATAGGATCCTGCACCAATTTCATCACCAGTACCAAAATTGCTATTTGCAGTATAAGTTTCGCCACCGCATGGATTAGAAGCAACTGCTTTTCCTTCCTGAGCTATGATGATTGTACCATCTCCATTACCATTAGACCAGCTCAAACTAAGGCTTGTAATAGCAGCACTAGTAACAACTAGATTGGTAGCTTCCAGTGAAGGTGGAGTACAGCTAGCAGCTGAAGAACCTTCCATTTCCACATTGGAAATGGTCCATTCGCCATCATAACTTTCGGCATTATAGCCATACCATCGGAAACAGATTTCCTCTTCATCACATACTCGAATGTCCAATCCATTGATTTGCTCGGTGCGGGATAATTCATCATCAGGCACGGTGTTATCAACCAGGGTTTGTGCAGTTTCAAACCCATCTTTTGACCACATCACTTGATAAGAAAGAATGCCATCATGAGTACGTTGTTCTGTGAAATTGAGCCCTGTAATATGAAGGCTTTTTCCTGGAAGTGGGGTTATACAGAATTCGTAATAGTCCATAGAATTGATCGTCCCTCCTACCTCCCAGGCATAAGCAGAAGCACCAGAAGCATCAAACTCGGGGCTGGCAACCCCATTTCCTCGAGTCATATCTTCTGCTGTTACATTGCCGTCTTCAAAGGTAGGAAACTCATCAGAGGTCAGGCTCCAGACAGCCAAGTTTTGGGCTGGCAATATGCTGCACATGCACAGCACTGCCACTAACAGTGTGTAAATAGTTTTCATCATAGTAAGTATGTTTGCATAGGCCGTTTTAAAATATGTTTTCTCTTTTCTCTTCTGGGCCTATTGCCACCAGTTAGTTTTTTCACTAGCTGATGTACTTCTCATAGTATAAGCGGCATGAAAACATCATGTCCACGAAATTATAACAGTGTTTAAAAACACTTCATAGTATATCAATTTGCCAAAAATCTGTCAACACCTAGAAGTTGACTACTCCTATTTCAGACAGTACAATAATTGACAAGTAAGTTGTTGCTAAAAATAAATGGGGAACTCCTTCAATAAATGAAGCTACACCTTTAGGCGAGGGGGGCGAGTTTAATGGTAATAAGAACAGCAGTAATGTTGAACAAATATAAACCTTTTCTATGAAAAAAAGAAGCCATTTTACCGTTTACCCAAAAAAACATACCGTTTCCTAGTGAAATTGCACATTCATTTTAATTTTCCACTTCTGGAATGGCTCCTAAAGTTTGCCTGAGATGTCTTATATAGCGTATTTTTATGTTCCTGGAACACGGGTGGTTGCAAATAATCTACGAATACTATACTTGCCCGTACCATTCGCCCAGACCATTAGCATTCCTCCTACAATAGCTATATTTTTCATAAAAAGAATGGATTGCATGCGACGCTCTGGTTCAGCAAATTCCCAAAAGGAATGGACAATGAAGGTAACTGGAATCCAATAGCAAAGTAAGATAAACATAGCAAAGCCGGTACGATAGCCAATCAATAATAAAGTGCCACCCAGAAGTAATAATATAATTGCAGATATTAAAAGTAAATCTTGCTGCCATTCAAGCCCATAATAAGTCATTTTATCAAGGGTTTGTTGGTAGTAAAAAATAGAGTCATAAGCTTCATATAGAAAAATAAATGAGAGTAATACCCTACCCAACAAATCTATAATGTCTTTCATTGTTTTGATTCACTTCGATTGGCAGTAATTAAGAACTCTTCGCTCAAGCCTTAAATAACCGCGCTTTTGTTTTGATAATAACGAGCAACGGCTCTAGCTACATTTTGCCCATCCATAGCAGCAGAAATAATACCTCCAGCATAACCAGCGCCTTCTCCAGCAGGGAACAATCCCTTTGCATCTTCATGCATATAGGTTTCCCGATCACGGGGAATTCGAACAGGCGCACTCGTACGGCTCTCAGTCCCAATTACATTAGCTTCTTCCGTATAATAGCCCTTCATTTTTTTACCAAATTCCCTGACTCCTTCCTGTAATCGCATATAGATACCTTTGGGGAGTAATTCGTGTAATGGGGCAGCTATTAAACCGGGAATATAGGAAGTTCCTGGTAATGTATTTGATATTTTTTTATTGACAAAATCAGGTAAGCGTTGAGCAGGGGCTTTTTGGCTACCATCGCCAAAGCTGAACATTGCCTGTTCTACCGATTGCTGAAAGATCAACCCGGCAAAAACACCATGCTTCTGATAAGGCTGTAAGTCTTCCAGTTCAACACTTACTACAGTGCCTGAATTTGCATATGGAGAATCTCTCCTAGACATAGACATACCATTCACTACTATCTCACCAGGAGCTGTTGCAGCAGGCACTACCAATCCTCCCGGGCACATACAAAATGAAAAAACACCTCTGCCTTTTACCTGGCAAGCTAATTTATAGCTAGAAGCAGGCAAGGCAGCCTCTCTTGGAGATTGATTGTATTGAATCTTATCAATAAGTGGCTGAGGATGTTCTATACGAACACCCAATGCAAATGGTTTTGCTTCAATTTTTAGGTGTTTCTGATGTAATAAATAATAGATATCACGGGCTGAATGTCCAGTAGCTAAAATTACTGCATCAGCCATGTGCTCGTCTCTATCATTTACAATAACACCTTTTATTTCACTATCTTGAAGTATAAAATCTGTAACCTGGCTATCAAAGTGAATTTCCCCGCCATACTTAAGGATTGTCTCCCTGATATTGGCAACTACTTTAGGTAATTTATTAGAACCGATATGAGGATGGGCATCTACCAGGATATCTGATACAGCTCCATGTTCGACTAATAATTTTAATGCTTTGTATATGTTTCCTCTTTTGTGTGAACGCGTATACAATTTACCATCAGAATAAGTACCGGCCCCTCCTTCTCCAAAGCAATAGTTAGAATGAGGGTTTACCTCTCCAAATTGCTGTATTGCTCTCAAATCACGGCGGCGAGTACGCACATCTTTTCCTCTGTCAAAAATAATTGGCTTAAGCCCTAGTTCTATCAGTTCTAAAGCCGCAAAATATCCGGCAGGCCCCGCTCCTACTATTATTACAGGGCGAGCCTCATCTACCGGTTCAAATTGTTCTAATATAGCTGCTTCTGCCTGGTATTGCTCTCCTGCATATACTGCAACTCTAATTCTGAAAAATGGCCGGTTTCCCCTCGCATCGATCGACCGACGAATTATTCTTACATCACTAACATCTTTCAGCCTGCTTTTTTGAATAGCCCTCTGGCGAATCAGGCTATCATTTTCTACCTCAGAGGGCAGCAGTTTAATTTCTAGTTCTTTAATCATTCCCCTTATTCAATCTAATAGAATCTGGCAGAGCTTCCGGGCGAATTATTCCATTGGAAAGGCTATCAGATACTTCATCTTCCGGCCGAACTTCTTTTTGTAAGTTTTCACCTACATTAATTTTTTCTCGTTCCAGTTTCTTTCGTACAATTTCTTTCCCATTTTTATCTGTACGCTTCTTAATCTCCCTTGCCCATATGCCAGGGCTAACTTCCTGGAAAGCATCTGGAATAAAGATACGTACGTCCACTATTTCTGAACACTCCATATCTCCTGCTCTTATTACATCTCTTTTTTGATCTTGTCCTGTCATTAAAAGGCTATCTCCCTTCTCATAGGTCATATAGTTGTAGCGTCCTTTGTCCAGGAAAAAATTGAATATCCCTTTATTGGCAGAATACATTTTTATATTACTTTCTGTCATAATACTATTTCCTGCCCAGGATACTATTTCCCAGCTATCCATCTCAGGGAATTTAATAAGCAGTGTACGGGTACTATCCGGCATTTCAAATGACTGATGCAATGTCTTCTGCAATTGCCCATAAGACGTACTTACTGTTAATAATAATAATAAGCCGCTTATCAATAGGTATTTATTCATGTCTATGCTTGAGTACTAAAATAGAAACACGAATATAACGATTCTTGTAATCTAAAGTTGTCCCTTAAATAGACAGAGGCCCAAGGTAAGATCACCTTTGAGCCTCTGCCATACTAAAAACCGGGTATTCCCAGTCTTAGTTTATTTGTTAACAGATTCTGTAATTACTTCTGTTGGTTCTTCTGCATTTTCTGGCAGCATAACGGTTACCCCTTCAGGTGCAAATACTACAAACTGCACTTGATCATTTAGAGGCTTACCTCCTATTTTCACAATTCTGTCGAGAGAGGGAGCGTAAACATTATATTCCCCATCTATAATTTCATAACGCAAGTTGTACCGGCCTGCCTGCACTAATGACTTAAGTAGTGCATCGCTGCCATTTTCAATAGAAATTTGAATCTGAACGCGTAGAAAAGGATTGTTCCAGGTTCTTACTTCAACCGGAGCATCCATTCCAATAGCGACGCTTTCGTAGCCATTTAGATTGAATGACTTCACTAAAGTCTTTTCTGCCTGTTGTCCGTATGTTATCAAAGAAGCGAACAATAGGAGGACGGTCATTGCTGTGCTAAAAAGTGTTTTGTTTTCCATAGTTTCCTCCTTTTATGGGTAAATAAATTAATTTCAATTGTGTTAGAATTCTGTAGCTGCTGCTGCTATTTTATTTATCAACGCTGTTCCTATACAAAAGATTCCTTTAAATTCAAAAACGCTGCCTGAAAACCAAATATTTATGAATCATCTAAAAAATAGATTTGTCACTATTTAGGTTCCTTTGCAAAAGAGGATATTTTTTAGTCTGCAACGATGGCTTTTCGAATGCGAATCAGTCTCTCCAACATTGGCTCTAGCTTGTCCAGTGGAAGCATATTAGCACCATCAGACTTAGCAACTGCTGGATTAGGATGTGTTTCTATAAATAAGCCGTCAGCACCTACTGCAATTCCCGCTTTAGCCACAGTAGCGATCAAACCAGGTTTACCTCCTGTTACACCACTAGGCTGATTGGGTTGTTGCAATGAATGAGTACAATCTAATATAACCGGGCTTCCAAAAGATTTCATTACTGGAATCCCGCGATAATCAATTACTAAATCCTGATAGCCGAAGGTATTGCCTCGTTCTATCAGCATAACTCTATCATTACCAGATTCTACGACTTTATCACGAGCAAACTGCATGGATTGGGGGCTCATAAACTGCCCTTTTTTAATGCTTACTGCTTTGCCTGTATTTGCAGCGGCCACCAACAGTTTAGTTTGCCTACATAAAAAAGCCGGAATCTGTAAAAGATCTACGTAATTTGCTGCCAAAGCAGCTTCTTCATCAGTATGTATATCTGTTGTCACTGGAAGGTCAAAATGTTCTCCTACTCCAGCGAGAATTTCAAGTGCCTTTTCATCTCCTATTCCTGTAAATGAATCCAAACGAGAACGATTAGCCTTACGATATGATCCCTTGAATACATAAGGTATTTCAAGGCGATTACATATAGCACTTACCTTTTCTGCTATCTCGAAAGCCATTTCTTTGCTTTCAATAGCACATGGCCCAGCAATTAGAAAAAAATTGCCACTGTCTAGATGTTTTAACTTCGGAAGTTGTGGAAGCATAAGTTTTTGCCTGGAAAGATACGGAATCAGAAGATGGATGTAATAATGTAATGCTTTTGGGGATATGGTTGTAAAACCTGAAGCGTTTCGAAATCAATATATTAAACTAAAATTTCCTTGCGCTACAATCTGTACACTCATATACCCAATATAGCTTCACTTAAAACTTTAACGTTAGGCCAGTGCTGAGAATAGAGATGCCATATCCTACTTCCGCAAATAAACCAACGCGTTGAAGCGGGTAATATGCTGCACCAATAAAAGCACTATATGTAAATTCGTTTTCAGCCGGGCGGCTAAACGAAGGAACATCTTCACCATCTGATTTTGGCTGGTTATTGATGCTTTCATCAATATTTGGAATATTGTATCCTAGCATAGCACCTCCATAGAAGTCCACTTTTTCACCAGGGCTAGCATGCGCGGCTGCACGAAGTCCTAGAATGGTATATTCATTCTCCAGGTCTCTGATACTTCCATCAGATAGTTTTTCATTATTTAGTTGAGAAACCGAGCGAGCAGCATAAGCCGACAGACTAAAATTTGGAGATAGACGAACTCCTAATCGAGCACTCACAGGAGGTATAACAGTAGTAGCACCATCTTTAGCAAAGGTAGAGAATACACCTATACCAGTGGCAAATTCAACCGTTCCTTTCTTAAATGTAACTTGTGCCTGAGTCGTTGTCATGCCCAATACAAAAAGGGCGGCGAGGATTATAAAATTTCTCATGGGTTCTCGTCTGATTTTGATTGATCAAAAATTTGATTTAAGCTCATAGCAGCCTTTGTTAAAAGGCAGTGCAAATGTACATGGATTAAGAGTAGTAGTCAAGCTTATACGCAAAATTTTATTCTGAAATCAAAATCAAAAATCAATCACAGCAAAACAAAAAGACAGATAAAGTGATTTTAAAAAATAAAAATTCATATCATTTGTCTTTTCAAGATTTCATATTGCCGCATCAGGCTTATGAAAAATAAAAAAAATGCAGGGGGTTGAAATAATTTCACAGCTACAACGGTACGACTTTTACAATTATTATCAGGTAGCCAAATTATTTTCTCTCTTTTGACAGCTATTTATCAAAAAAGTAACATCATTTATAGTGAAAAGCATAGCATTTCGTCCAATAATCACAACCTATTTCATAGGTAATCATTTTATAGTAATCATTTGTAGATAATAAAATACCTATGTCATGCGCCTGGTGATTATGATAGCCCTCTTACTTGCTTTTGATTTATATGCCTTTCAGGCCATTCGATCAATTGCACAGGATTGGCAACCATTACTTAAAAACATATTATATACTATATATTGGGCGGTACCTGTTGCCTTAATAGTATGGATCATTGCTAATACATCTGGTAGTGCTGACAACTTAGATAAAAACACTCATACGGTTATCCGCACGATTTTTTTTATTGCCTATGCTTCCAAACTACTAATTGTTGGTGTTCTTTTAATTGATGATCTCAGGCGATTAGTAACGCTGGCTTATCATCAAATGGCAGGCGACAAAGCACTTCGCCCTGGACGCTCCAAGTTTATGGCTCAAATGGGCTTATTGATAGCAGGTATTCCTTTCGTTTCCTTACTGTACGGCATGGTGCGCAATCCATATAGATATCGGGTTTTCAGGGAAAAGGTAAGCATCAAGAATCTGCCCGACGCATTACAAGGATTAAAAATTGTACAAATATCAGATATACATAGTGGTAGCTTCTTGCTTAAAGAACCTGTAAGAAATGCGGTAGATATTATTAATAAGGAAGAGGCTGATTTAGTCTTCTTTACAGGTGATCTTGTAAATAGCAAAGCTAAAGAGGCTGCTCCTTTTGTAGATGTATTTGATAAAATAGAAGCTCGCCATGGTGTTTACTCTGTTCTTGGCAACCATGACTATGGTGATTATGCAGATTGGCCTGATGAACAGGCTAAACGCGAAAACATGCTTGAGTTGGAAAATACACACCGAAAAATGGGGTGGGATTTATTAAGGAATGAAAACCGAATTATCGATATCAAAGGAGAAAACGTAGCGGTTATTGGTGTTGAAAACTATTCCGCTCATCTCCGTTTTCCAAAATATGGAGACCTGGGCAAAGCACAAAGTGGTACTGAAAATACTAGTTTGAAATTATTGCTTTCTCACGATCCCTCTCATTGGGAAGAAGAGGTAACTGAAAAATTTAAAGACATAGCTCTTACTTTTTCAGGGCATACTCATGGTATGCAGTTTGGCATTGAAATTCCTGGATGGATAAAATGGAGCCCGATCAAGTATGTTTACAAACAATGGGCTGGCTTATACAAGCGTAATGAACAATTTTTGTATGTAAACCGGGGGTTAGGCTATTTGGGCTACCCTGGTAGAGTGGGGATATTACCTGAAGTGACGGTAATAGAATTAAGTAAAGTTTAAGCGCAGCTACAAGATTAAGGCAAGTTCAGGGTATAAGCACAGTTATAAGAAAATCAACTTGAACTTGCCACTCGAATTTGAGTTTGGCGCTTACTTAGATTTGTATTGCCAATATATTGAGCATAGATTTCAATAGAGAACAATCATCCTATCTTCACCCAAAACTCACCAATTTTCTTTTCTTATCTATAAAAAATCTATATTTTTTGCCTGCAAGCATTCAATTTTAAAATATTTTTATTTACTTAGCACTTGATAGGCAAATAACGAACTACTCTATTGTGTTTTGATTTAAAAATAGTGATATAAACCACTATTATCCAACACCTTGTACCTTTAACACTTTATTCAAAGCACGCCCCTTTCAACAATTAACTAAACCTTTAGTAAAAGTAATTATACAAAACAATTGCAACGAGCGCTGTAACTAAGCAGCTTATTGTAATTATGAGTATAAATTATTAATAATAATTATTTAGAGGATTTTGTGATCCTAAATAAATTAGATCAGTTATATGTACTGTACATTTAACTACACTTCCTTTGTGTTAAATCATTTTTCATAAAATCAAACGACAAGATTTAAAAGTTAATTTATTGCTCAATTTTTAATTAAATAACCAAACTTGGATTTTTCATGAAATCTATCTACAACTCACTGAGTGTAGCACTGCTACTGCTATGCTTTTTATGCACATCTCCAATATTTGCTCAGCGCAATTGTAGCACTATGGATCATCTTGAAATGGAGTTCCAAAAAGACCCCAAGCGTGCCCAGAAGATGCAACAAATAGAAAGGCACACTCAAAAATTCCTTGAAAACGCGGAAAACAGGGCGGTCAATGGTGTGATCACTATTCCTGTAGTTGTACACATAGTATACAACAATTCAACAGAGAATATCAGCGATGCCCAAATTCAGACACAGATTGATGTACTAAACGAAGATTTTCGCCGCCTAAACAGTGATGCAGATAATACCTGGTCACAAGCAGCAGATGTTGAAATCGAATTCTGTATGGCGACTGTTGATCCCAATGGTAATGCTACCAATGGTATTACACGCACACAGACTTCCGTTACAGCTTTTAGCACGAATGATAATATGAAATTTAATTCTTCCGGAGGAAAAGATGCCTGGCCTGCCGGTGATTATTTGAACATGTGGGTTTGCGATATCTCAGGTGGCATTTTGGGATATGCCCAATTCCCAGGTGGTAGCCCTGCTACTGATGGGGTTGTAATGGACTATCAATACTTTGGTACTATAGGCACTGCTACTGCTCCTTTTGACCTTGGCCGTACAGCTACTCATGAAGTAGGACACTGGCTAAACTTGCGCCACATCTGGGGCGATGGAGGTTGTAGTGTAGATGATTTTGTTGGCGATACTCCAACATCTGATGCTGCAAACTACGGTTGTACTACAGGCCATGTATCTTGTAGTAGTACTGATATGGTTCAGAATTACATGGACTATTCTGATGATGCTTGTATGAACCTGTTCACACAAGGACAAAAAACACGTATGCGTGCACTATTTGATACCGGTGGTGCTCGTGAAAGCCTTTTAAATTCAGGCGCCTGCGGTTCTGCACCAACACCTACCTGTGACGATGGTATCCAGAATGGTGACGAAACGGGTGTCGACTGTGGCGGCCCTGATTGTGATCCATGTAATACCAATTGCAATAATGTAACTATAACTATCAACCTGGACAACTATCCTGAAGAAACTAGCTGGACAATCACTAATGCGAATGGTGCAGTAGTTGCTTCTGGCGGTACTTATGGTAGCCAGCCTGATGGCTCTACAGTAACCATTACCGAATGCCTTGATGACGGTTGCTACGATTTCAATATTTCCGATAGCTATGGTGATGGTATTTGCTGTAGTTATGGTAATGGTTCTTACACAGTAACAGATCCTAATGGCAATACACTAGCTTCTGGTGGAAGTTTTGGTTCTAGTGAAACTACCAACTTCTGTCTGGGTGGCGGCCCTACACCTACTTGTGATGACGGCATTCAGAATGGTGACGAAACAGGTGTCGACTGTGGCGGCTCTAACTGCCCTGCTTGCCCTACTTGTGACGATGGTATCCAAAATGGTGATGAAACGGGTGTTGACTGTGGTGGTTCTGATTGCCCTGCTTGTCCTACCTGTGATGATGGCATCCAAAATGGTGATGAAACAGGTGTTGACTGTGGAGGCCCTGATTGTGATCCATGTAATACAGGTGGTTGTACAGATGTAACTGTAACTATAAATCTAGACAACTATCCTGAAGAAACCAGTTGGACAATCACTGATGCAAATGGCGCAGTAGTTGCTTCTGGTGGCACTTATGGCAGCCAGCCCGATGGTTCTACTGTAACTGCGACTGAATGTTTAGCAGATGGATGCTATGATTTCACTATCTCTGATAGCTATGGTGATGGCATTTGCTGCGGTTATGGCAATGGCTCCTATACGGTAACAGACGCCAATGGCAATACATTAGCTTCTGGCGGGAATTTTGGTTCTAGTGAAAACACCAATTTCTGTCTGAGCAGCAATGGTGGTGGAAATCCAACGCCAAACTACTGTGATGCTAATGGTAATAATGTAAACTACGAATGGATTGAGCGTTTCCAATTCGGAGGTATCGATAATACATCTGGCTCCAATGGAGGTTATGCTGACTTTACAGGCACTTCTACCACTCTTACAGCTGGTGGAACAGCTTCCGTAACGATGGTTCCTGGTTTCACTAGCTCCTCTTACACAGAATACTGGAGCATTTGGATTGACTACAACCAGGATGGAGACTTTGATGATAATGGTGAACTCGTTTCACAAAGTACGGGCAATAGTACGCTAAGT
This sequence comes from Chitinophagales bacterium, assembly GCA_022360175.1. Taxonomy (GTDB): domain Bacteria; phylum Bacteroidota; class Bacteroidia; order Chitinophagales; family Saprospiraceae; genus JAKSDI01. The sequence goes on along the minus strand of JAKSDI010000045.1, from coordinate 11,422 downwards.
GGCACTGTCAACTTATCATCTTCTGCACTGTCTGGTGCTACTCGCCTACGTGTAGCAATGAAATATAATGGTTATGCTTCATCTTGTGGTTCCTTTACATATGGCGAAGTAGAAGATTATACTGTTGTGTTCAGCGGTGGTCAGAGAGATGGCGGCACGGCTACTCAAGCAGAAATCAGCCCAATTACGGGATCGCCAGTATATCGTAGTGCAATGGAGTTATTCCCTAATCCAGCTCAAAGCTTATTGAATCTCAATTACCACTCTCGTATCAGTGAAACGATAAGCATTGAAGTAATCAATCTCATGGGGCAGCAACTACAATTGCTAACAAAAGAAGTAAATGAAGGGCCTAATGCCTTCCGCCTGCAATTAAATGAATTACCAGAAGGTACTTATATGATTCGCCTGCGCGCAGGTGATGAGCAGTATACTGAGAAACTCATTATTGCGAGATAATTATTCTAGATTATCAGAGCAAGCCCTCATCAGAAAAAACGCTGATGGGGGCTTTTTCTATTTATAGATTAACATTTTTCACCTCCCTTTTATTAATAAATCTTAAAACTCCAAATAAGGCTCCAATTTCGCTATTACATCTTTAGGCAAAGCCTTCACCTTCTCCAAATCCTGGATATTCTCAAAAGGAGGGTGCTGTATTTTATAGTTATATAAAACGCGCGCTTGTTTCCAGTTTATATAAGGATGTTTTTTTAGTTCTTCTTCCGTAGCTGTATTGATATTTATTTTCTTGAATAATGGTGAGGGTTGCAAAAAAGGCTTGATTTGTTGAAAGGTACTATCTGGCAATCCATATACTTCCTTTATCTGATCAATGGAAACAAAACCGCCTAGCGCTTCTCGAAAGCGAACGATCCGTTTCGCATAAGCAGGGCCAATCCCATAAATCTGTTGCCATTCTTCTATGCCTGCCTGATTGATATCCAGAATAATTGGAGTGGCTTTATATGAAGTCGGTATATCTTCAGAAATAGAAGTTTCTATCTCTATTTCATCTTGCTCAAAGATGATAAATGGTTTTATGCGGTCAAAGAGAGTATCCTCTACACCATATATTTTCTTTACATCAGAAATCTTTTTAAACTGCCCTCCTTTCTCCCGATAATTCAAGAGGTTATCAGCAGCGTAGGTTGAAAATCCCAATTGAAGGAGTGATGTATAATCAACGGTATTGGGATCAAAAGGAAAGGACGAATAGGCCGCTTTCTTCACTTTTCTTGCAGGGTATTCAAAGTTTTTATTTTTCCTTTCTTTTGCTATCTCAACATAGGGAAATAAGCGTTGATAATCTTCATCACTTAGCGTATAGATTTTTTTCAAATCTTCTTTTCTTTTAAAGGGCTGTATTTTCTTTCTGTAGTTGATAATATTTTGAGCCACTTTAGGGGATAATCCTAATAATAAGAGGCTGTCTTCAGAGATATTATTTGGATCAAAAGAAAACAATATAGAATGGGTACTCAGATCTGTTTTGCTTGACGCCATCATAAGGCTAGCTTTTTCAATGTAAGCAGAATCAACTGCTGGAGGAGTCTTTAAAAATTGGTAGAAATAAGGTAAAAAATTGAGTATCAGTGTCAAGATTATCAAAATCAAGGTACCTCGCCTTTCCTGACGGGTATAATAAAAGTATTCGGTAAAAGGGGTATTCATAATATTCTAATTAAACTCTAAAATAAAAGCGCCTTCTTTGCTGGTTATATGTGGAGAATAGCCAGCTTTATTACAGATCTTTTGCCATTGGAATTCATTTCTCCAACCAGCTGATCCGTCAATTACTATGTGTTTTGGGTAGATACAAGACAAGTAGTCTTCTAGCGGAATAGACTCCTTGCCTTTGAGAAAAAGTACATCAAGGCATAAGCTATCCGTGATTTGTGGAGGCTCACTACCCGGCATTAGTATACGATAAGGCCCAAGCTGAGCAAAGTCCTTACCCAAATAATAATCATTGCTATTAGCTTCATCTCCAAATGAATGCTTTTCTCCTTTTTTATTTCCCCGATACCAACGGTGAAGCGTAGCTACATGCTTAATAGCACCTATCGAAACTGTCCGATTTACCAAGCTTAGTCTATCTTTCCCTGAGAAATAATCAAGCAGGCTTCCCGAATGAATTTGGTATATTACTAATGCTTGTTGATGCTGTACTTTCCATTGCCGAAAGGCATTATTTACCGAAAGGGACAACAAAAAGAATAAACCGTATAAGATGTATCGGTAAGATCTAGCTTCAATAGATATTACTATGCAAATAATCATGGCATATAGTAAAATAACAATCAAAGCATTGATCCAAATACCTTCCAGTAAGCTTCCTGGCATTTGCTGTATCAAAAATATAAGTGCATTAGTTGCGTATAATACACCAAACAGAGCCTTACCAATCAAAAGAGCTATCAATGGGATGCTCTGCAACATAAACAATAAGATACACAGGGACAATATCAAGGCAGCAGCAGGAACCACTACTAAACCCGAGAGTATAAAATAAAGAGGAAGCTGATGAAAATAGTACAAACTAATGGGCAATGTAGTTATCTGTGCCGCTAAAGACACCGCTCCTAATTTCCACAAATATCTTCCAAAAGTATTGCCGATATACCAGGAGCGATATATTTTAGGTTGGAAATATACGATACCAATTACTGCCAGATAAGATAATTGAAATCCTATCTCAAACAGAAAAAAGGGATTAATACACAATAACAAAAAAGCCGAAGCTGCCAATGTATTATAAATATTGACGACTCGTTGCAAAGCTATCCCCACTGCAAGAAAAGAGAACATAGTAGCTGCTCGCAGTACCGAAGGAGAGCTTCCTGTCAGTACTGCAAATGCCCAAATAGATAATATTATTAATATCGTTTTAAAATACTTCCAAGCTCGCCATTTAGGGCGTATAAAACTCAATAGATACCCTATTATTAATTGGACCAAGCCCACATGAAGGCCTGAGACAGCTAAGACATGCATAGCTCCTGTATCGGCATATGCATTTCGTATCTTTTCATTTATTCCTGATTTATATCCAAGACTAAGAGCAGCCGCAACTGCATATTCATTTTCTTCTGGAATATGTTTTTGAAGTATATTCAGAAAATATCGACGCCAAATAGCGGATGTTCTTCTAATTCCGGATTGGTATCCTAGATATACCCAATTACCTTCTTTTATATACACTTGATGATACACTCCGCGCCTCAACATATATTGTTGATAATTAAATGCATTTGGATTCATAGGCGGATTGATCAGATGTATTTGCCCTTCAAGTGCAATAACATCTCCTGGCATGAGATTCAGGCTGTTTGTGTCTTTCTCCAGATAGGCTAATAACTTATCAGCAGTTGTTCTTTCTATTAAAGAATCTGATATTATTTCGTTTATGCTTACTAAAAGGCGCTGCTTTTGGGCTGTAGGCACATTACTTATAACAGTAGCAATAACAGGTGAGTGAATTGCATTAATCCTTACTGCTTGATTGTCTAACTTTGCTTGCATCAAGCTATAACCAAACAGTAGGAAAAAGGCATTTATCACCAATCCATACCACCATCTTTTATGAAAAGGAGTCCTGGGCAATAGTAAAATCAAGCATACTAGTAATAATAGCAGCCCCCCTACTCTCCAATAGATTAAAAGAGAATCGCCTTTAGTCCCTAAATAGATGCCTGCAATAAGAGGTAGCAGCAAACGGACCATAGGAAGGATACGCCAGTTGATCTGCTTTTTCACGCGTTAGTAATTAATCATTCCTCATAAGAATACAATTTTTTTATCAACAATCAAAATATTTTAAGGGATACAGTACGTAAAAATCACATAAGTCTAAATAAAGCTTTGAAGCCTTATGAAGATAAAGGAGCCTAGTGTATATTTTACACTATTCCTATGCCATACTATTGGTAATACGTAAATATTTATCTAATTTCATACTCTATTTTGAACTCAAAGTTCTCTTTTACAAGAATTTCCAATTGATTTGCACATAAAGAGGGACACTTTCCCGAATGTTACATGACGGATTTCAACGAATATTTCAAGTCAGCATTTACGGTTGATAATGTAATTTTTGGTTTCGATGAAGGAGATCTCAAGGTATTGCTGATGAAAAGAGGGGAAGAACCCTATAAAGATAAATTTGCTTTACCAGGTTACTTTGTTAATCCTAATGAGGATTTGGATGCAGCAGCCAAACGTGTTTTAGAACAACTCACAGGCCTAAGAAATGTATTTCTCGAACAAGTAAAAACATTTGGTACGGTAGATCGTCATCCTGCTGGTCGAGTTATAACAATTGCTTACTTTTCTCTTATCAAGATCAGCCATTTCACATTACAACCTGCTTCTATTGCAGAGAGCGTTCAATGGCGTTCCATTTCAGAGGTTCGGGGCTTGTCGTTTGATCATGATGAAATATTATCGGCATGTTTTGATCGCCTAAAGTGGTTAGTCAGGACACGCCCTGTAGGATTTGAATTACTTCCCCGAAAATTTACGCTTACTGAATTGCAGCATCTATATGAAGCTATTTTAGAAACCAAGTTGGATAAGCGCAACTTCAGGAAAAAAATCCTTTCTATGGACTTATTGATCGACCTAGACGAGACTCAGGAAGGAGTAGCTCACCGCCCAGCTCGTTTGTATCAGTTTGACCGTAATAAATATGAACAGTTCCTTTCTGAAGGATTCAGTTTTGAATTAAAGGAAAATAAAAAGAAGAATAAAAAAGGTAAGGAAGAATCAGTTGCTTAGAGCATGTTTGGGATTTATTAATCGGACTTATTTCATTACTAATCGGCTTATATTTTGTTGAAAGAACGCTCATTTAGCTTTGGCTAAAATCGCAACCTCCCGCCTCATCTAAGCCAATTAGTCACAAAATCGTCTCAAAGAACAAATTCCCAAACATACTCTTAGTAAAATTCTCCTCCTTTAGTATTAAAAATACGCACTTCTATTCCATTTGGATGTTCTTCTTTTAAGGAGGTAATCATTCCTTCTAAGACATCATCGTCCTGGATATATTCATAAGCAAACATAGTTGCACCTTCAGGTACATGAATATGTTTTATTATAACAGCTTCATTATCTACAGAAAAGTAACCATAGTTCCCTTCTTTAAGAGATACTGGTAGCGTTTTAGTTTCCAGATTATTCATGAACTCATCAGCTGCCACCTGTAAAGAATCGTGCTGAGTATGAATGTACCCCCAAATAACAGGATCAGGGATGCGTCGTAAAACTCGTTTTAATAAAACAACTCCTGTAAGGCTAGAAAAAGAAAGGCGGTATGAGTCATCACTAACAATAAGGCTTCCTTCATTCACAACAGCATCTCTTACACCAATAGAAATTGGGTATACATCATTGTTTAACTGCCCTCCTGCAAAATAAACCGAAAGGGGTTGTTCGGAAGGAGTGCAATCTGCCGGATTGATAATTGCATTAATATTCAATCCTATCGTTCCTCCACTATTTCGATAAAAATAATCTATAGAAGCATCCTCACATTCTGCATTTTCAATTGTCCTAAGTCGCCACTCCAGAAAACGGCCCTCTGGCTCCAGGTGTTCCCATAAATCCAGATAAAATTCATTCTCCAAATCCGTCACAACGATTGGGTCATCCAATGAGCTCAGGTTGCAAGCTCCTGCTATCAGGATAATGGAACCTATAAAGCAGCAGAGTAGAATTCTATGCATTAGTCTTAATTTTTAACGGAAGTGCAAATATCGCTAAAAGAGCACAATTCCTTCTTTCCTTTTCGAATATAACGTCATTACCAATTAAATGCTGCCTCCCAATAAAGGAAAAGCAAAACTATAACATATATATGCTATAACGTAAACCTCATAAATAGTTACCTAAGTAGTTTGTTCTTAGTCTAAGAGATTCTTATCTTGATCCAAATAATTGGCTTCAAATTACCTTTGATTGGTAGTTTTGCCTCAAATTTTGATACCCGACTGACTAATGATCCGACTCAACAACATCAAAAAATCCTATCAAACTGGCTATAACCATCTTGAGGTACTAAAAGGGATTGACTTATCAATACAAGATGGAGATTTTGTCTCTATCATGGGATCTTCTGGCTCTGGAAAGTCCACCCTGTTGAATATCCTTGGTATTTTAGATGAATACGATAGCGGAGATTATTATCTCAATGATGTACTTATCAAAGACCTCACTCAAACTGATGCGGCCCGCTATCGCAATCAATTCATAGGATTTGTTTTTCAATCCTTCAACCTCCTTCCTTTCAAATCTGCCTGGGAAAATGTAGCTCTTCCTCTTTATTATCAAAAGGTAGACCGCCAGCTTCGTAAAGAAATGGCAATTGAATATCTCGCTAATGTAGGCCTGGCTGATTGGGCAGATCATCTTCCTACTCAATTGTCTGGAGGGCAACAACAGAGAGTAGCTATTGCAAGATCACTGATTACCAAGCCTAAAATCATTTTAGCCGATGAACCTACAGGGGCTTTGGATTCTAAAACTTCTCATGAAGTAATGGAACTCTTTCAAAAAGTTAACCAGGAAGGTATCACCGTGCTCATAGTAACACATGAAAATGATATTGCAGCTATGACGAAGCGTATCATCAGGCTTCGAGATGGCATTATAGAATCAGAAGGGCTTACAGCTAGTGCGGTAGCCAGTAGATAATTCATTACCTTTTTTACTTGTGAAGCAAAAAATGAAGAAGTCGCAATAACGCATGTTCTTCCTAATTAATCACCCTCTATACCAGCCAGCTTATGATTGATTTTGACAAATGGCAGGAAATATTGAGCTCTATCAGGCGCCACCCCATGCGCACAGCATTAACAGCTCTTGGCGTTTTTTGGGGAATTTTTATGCTGATCATTCTACTTGGAGCAGGTAAAGGTTTGCAAAACGGAGTAGAGTATGAATTCAGAGATGATGCTATTAATAGTATCTGGATTCGCCGCGGAGTTACATCTATACCCTATAATGGCTTACCAAAGGGACGCTCTATATCTTTTTCTAACGAGGACTACAATATGCTGGCAGAAAGCTTTGATGGCGTTGAGCATTTAACAGGCCGGTACTACCTCTCAGGAGATCAGACTGCTAGTTATGGTGACAAACAGCTTTCTTTCAATACCCGGTCTGTCCACCCTGGCCATCAATATCTGGAAAACACCATTATGATGAGCGGCCGCTATATTAACGATACAGATATAGAAGAATTTCGTAAGGTAGCCGTTATTGGTAAAATCGTGCAGCAGGATCTTTTCGGAGAAGAAGATCCTCTTGGAAAAGAGATCGCGATTGGCGGCATAGTCTACAAAGTAGTGGGTACGTATCGTGATACAGGTGGAGAAAATGAAATGCGTACTATTTATATCCCAATATCTACAGCACAAAGGGTTTATGCGGGGACCAATGAAGTACATCAGATCATGTTTACCACTGGTGATCTTAGTATAGAGGAGGTTAAACAACTAGAGCATGAAGTAAGAGCTGCTTTTGCCCGCCGACATGAATTTGATGTAGAAGATCGACGTGCGATCTATCTTTCCAGTGCTATAGAAGAATTTCAACGATTTAATCAGCTTTTTGCCAGCATACGAGGCTTCGTCTGGTTTGTTGGTATTGGAAGTATTTTTGCTGGAATCATTGGAGTAAGTAATATCATGCTAATCGTAGTAAAAGACCGCACACGAGAGATTGGTATTCGCAAAGCACTTGGGGCTACCCCCTACTCTATCGTTTCCATGATTCTACAAGAAGCGATTGTTATTACCGCAGTAGCTGGTTATTTTGGTTTGCTGGCAGGAGTTGGTGTTATCAGCTTACTCAGTTCAATGGAAGTAGATTTTTTCAGAAACCCCAGAGTAGATATATGGGTAGGTGTTGTTGCAACCATCGTACTTGTTATTGCTGGTGCACTTGCTGGCTTGATGCCCGCGATGAAAGCAGCTCGTATCCATCCGATTGAAGCGATGAGAACTTAGTTTAGTTAGCAGTTAGCAGTTAGCAGTTAGCAGTTAGCAGTTAGCAGTTAGCAGTTAGCAGTTAGCAGTTAGCAGTTAGCAGTTAGCAGTTAGCAGTTAGCAGTTAGCAGTTAGCAAAACTAAATTTTTTAATAACCTTCTGATATACATAGCCTATGTTTGACAGAGATACATGGCAAGAAATTCTGGCTACTATACAAAAGCACAAGCTACGGACAGCACTTACTGCGCTAGGTGTTTTCTGGGGGATTTTCATGCTCATTTTTGTATTGGGTATGGGGAAAGGGCTTGAAAATAGTGTATTACGTGATTTTGGCGACCGAGCTAAAAATGTGATGTATGTATGGGCTAGTCGTACTACCCAACCATATAAAGGCTTACAACCTGGCCGACGCCCCCGCTTAAGGCTAGATGATATTGTAGCAATTAAACAGAATATACCTGAAGTAGAATATATTGCTCCTCGCCTTTCAATGGAGAATATTCCTGTGTATTATAAAGATATTGGTGACCGTAGAGAAATCAGAGGAGAATTACAGGACATGATTAATATTGAAGCCTTAAAACTTCATAAAGGCAGATATATCAATCAACTAGACATTGATGAAAGCCGCAAAGTAGCAGTCTTAGGGAAACGAACAGCTGAGGTTTTATTTGGCGAAGAGGAAAGTATCGGCAAATTTGTACGAATTGGTGGAGTTGAATTTAGAGTAGTGGGAATATTTGGGCCTACACAAGTCAAGCCCTGGACAGAAAGTGACCTGGAAGCTGTTGTCATTCCGCTCCCCACTATGTATCGTACCTATGGAACTGGTGAACGAGTTGATTATTTTGTTTGTTCCTCCGCTCCAAACGTAAAAGTGAGCCAAATAGAACCAAAGGTAAGGGCATTGTTAAAGCAGCGCCATAAAGTAGCTCCTGATGACCCTCGAGGAATTGGAGGGTTTAACCTGCAAGAGGAGTTCCAGAGTATCAAAAATGTATTCAATGGTATTCAGGCATTCCTATGGTTTGTTGGCATTGGTACTTTATTGGCAGGCATCGTAGGTGTGAGTAATATCATGCTGATAACGGTCAAGGAAAGGACTAAAGAAATTGGTATTCGCAAAGCCTTAGGAGCTACTCCTTCTTCTATAGTGGGAATGGTCCTTACAGAATCCGTACTTATTACTTCTATTTCAGGTTATCTGGGCCTGGTTGTTGGCACACTAATCATAGGAGGGGCCAATTATATCATGGTTGCAAATAATATTGAAATTGATAACTTCTATAACCCACAAGTCAACCTTTCAGTAGGTGTTGGAGCCATCCTGTTATTAATAACGGCTGGCTTAATTGCAGGGCTTATTCCTGCTCGGCAAGCTGCCCGTGTCAATCCGGTAGTTGCCCTTAAAGACGAATAACATTAAATTACCAACTAAGAAATCATCATGAATAGAGGCTGTCTCATTGGCTTAGGAGTCTTTCTCCTAATTGCCACCATTGGCTTAAGCATTTATTTTTACAATCAAAACAAACGGGCCCCTGAAAATTTTGAAACTGAAAGCCCTATAATATCTGATATTATAAAAAAGGCAATTGCTACTGGTGCTATCCGTCCCAGAAAAGAAGTAATGGTCAAACCTCAGGTATCAGGTGTAGTAGATGAACTATATGTAGAAGAAGGGGCAATTGTAAAAAAAGGGCAACAACTTGCTCGCATTAAATTGGTGCCTAGCGAAGTAAATATCAATAACGCTCAGTCTAATGTTGAGTTGGCCCGTATTCGATTGCAGGAAGCCCGCCGTGAGCTGGAACGCCAGCAAACCCTCAATCAACAAAATCTCGATGTAGAAGAAGCTCGTGCTAGTTTCGAAAATTCGAAACAGGAAGAAGCCCGTCAACGTGATTTGATGGAAGAAGGGGTCATTTCTCAACAAGAATACAATCGCTTCAAACTAGATTTTGAACTAAGCAAAGCTGCTTTCGAAAATGCCAAAATTGGTGCTAAAAACAGTATCAAAGCCTTTGAAACAGAGGTAGATATTCGCCAACAAGAACTAGACGCTTCGATCAATAATCTACAATTATTACGCGAAGGTGCAAGTCGTAACTCCCGACAAGTTGCCAATATAGTAACTGCTACATTGGATGGGATGGTATTGGACCTGCCAGTAGAAGAAGGCTCTTCTGTTATTGAGCGCAACAACTTTAATGAAGGTACCAGCATCGCCATCATCGCAGATATGAACGAGCTAATATTTGAAGGCCAGGTAGATGAATCTGATGTAGGTAAATTGAAGGAAGGAATGCCATTAGTACTGACGGTAGGTGCTATTGAAAATGCTAAGTTTGATGCCACGCTAGAATTTATTTCACCTAAAGGTGAAGAAGAAGAAGGCACTGTCAAATTTGAAGTTCGAGCTGCTGTTAAACCTTCTGAAGATATCTTCCTCAGGGCTGGCTATAGTGCTAATGCTGATATCATACTAGAACGTGCTCAATCTGTTATAGCTGTCAAAGAACGAGATGTTATAATGGAAGGAGACACTGCTTATGTTGAGATAAAAACTGGTGATCGCCAGTTTGAAAAACGAATGATTGACCTAGGCCTGGCTGATGGTATTCTTGTAGAAGTACAAGAAGGTTTAGATACTACAGATGCCATTAAAGTACAGGTGAAGGAGGATGAGTAAGGTGTGTAGCCAGAGAGTTATATGACCAGAGGAGGATGTGGTATTTCGGGTTTGAGGAGAGCGTTTAGAAGGGCTTAAAAGGTTTAGTAGGTAAACGTTTTAGCAGTTTTCGGAATTTATCGCATTGTGATATGACTATGTGGTGATGTAGTCATGCCAGAAGGTTTATTTGCTATCCGGCTAGAGGGTCGTATATTTTTATCACTATTACTATCAGTTTTTTCCGACAGCCATAGTCCTGAAGGAGGCTTGTGTTGGGTAAAAAGGTGAGAGATGGAGGATAATATAATGCTCTGGTTTCAAGCTACACTTCGACTGCTACACTGCGAAACTGTACAAAACGATGCATTTGCAAAAGAAGATAATCTGGATAAGCATATTTAGTGCACTGGCTTTTTTTGTGCTTAGTAGCCTGGCCATGCACTACTATCCAGGAGGTACCATACACAACAGAGGAACAAGTGGTTATACCTTTTGGCATAATTACTTCAGTGATCTTGGGCGTACCAGGAGTTGGAGTGGTGCTCGAAATACCATGAGTAATATGCTCTTTAAGAGTAGCCTCTTTCTGGTAAGCGGTAGTTTGATTGCTTTCTTTGGCATTCTACCTACTATTTTCCGGACAAGGGCCGCTCGAACACTGAGCCTCTTAGCAGCGCTTTTTGGGATATTGGCAGCATGTTGTTATATGGGTATAGCCATGAACCCTTTGGATGTGGACTATGGAGCTCATAC